>NZ_JBIVXC010000001.1:0-684932 GCF_044769005.1 Pseudomonas sp. NPDC090755
CCCTTCCGGCACCACCTGAAACATTCAACTCGTTGATTCTCAAGGAGTTTTCCGTTTCGACTACGCCGGAAGTGGGGCGAATTATAGAGAGATAAGACGGGGCGTCAAGGGTTTATTTCAAACTTATGACAACAAGCCGCTGACGCGCCGTTCCTATATAGAAGGGAATACCGTTACAACACTCCCGCACCACGCAAGCGCTCGATATCCGCACCTGCCAACCCCAGCACCTCACCCAGGACCTGCTCGGTATGCTCACCCAACAGCGGTGGCGCATTGCGGTACTCCACCGGCGTCTCGGACAGGCGAATCGGACTGGCCACCTGCGGTACATGCCCGGCCAGCGGATGCGGTATGTCGATCGCCAGCCCCCGCGCCTTCACCTGCGGGTCGGCGAACATCTGCGCCAGATCGTTGATCGGCCCACACGGCACACCGGCCTGCTCCAGCTGGGCAACCCACTCGGCGGTGGTCTTGAACACCGTTGCCTGGCGGATCAGGGGGATCAACTCGGCCCGGTTGGCTACCCGCAGCTTGTTGGTGGCAAAACGCGGATCATCCGCCCACTGCGGCTGACCGGCCACCTCGGCGAACTTGCGGAACTGTCCGTCGTTGCCCACGGTAAGGATGAAGTCGCCATCGGCCGTAGGGAAGTCCTGGTACGGCACGATGTTAGGGTGCGCATTACCCAGGCGCTTGGGTGGCGTGCCGGTGGTGAGGTAGTTCATGGCCTGGTTGGCCAGGCAAGCTACCTGCACGTCGAGCAGCGCCATGTCGATGTGCTGGCCACCGCCGTCGTGGTCACGGTGGGCGAGGGCGGCCAGGATCGCTACCGTCGAATACAGACCGGTAAGGATGTCCGTCAACGCCACACCGACCTTGACCGGCCCGGCACCTTCGTCGCCTTCAGGGCGCCCGGTCAGGCTCATCAGCCCACCCAGCCCCTGGATCATGAAATCGTAGCCCGCACGCTTGGCATAGGGCCCGGTCTGGCCGAAGCCGGTGATCGAGCAATAGACAAGCTGCGGATTGATCGCCTTCAGGCTTTCATAGTCCAGCCCGTAGGCGGCCAGGCCACCGACCTTGAAGTTCTCGATGACCACATCGGACTTGGCCGCCAGCTCACGCACCAGGCGCTGGCCTTCGGGCTGGGTGAAGTCGATGGTCACCGAGCGCTTGTTACGGTTGGCCGAGAGGTAATAGGCCGCCTCGCTGGTGTTCTCGCCGTAGGCGTCCTTGAGGAAGGGCGGGCCCCAGGCCCGCGTGTCATCGCCAGTCCCCGGGCGCTCCACCTTGATGACTTCGGCCCCGAGGTCAGCGAGGATCTGCCCGGACCACGGCCCGGCCAGCACTCGCGACAGATCCAGTACCCGCAGATGAGATAGCGCGCCCATGGGCTGGCTCCTTGATCAGTAGAAGGCCTGGATGCCGGTTTGCGCACGACCGAGGATCAGCGCATGCACGTCGTGGGTACCTTCATAGGTATTGACCACTTCCAGGTTGACCAGATGGCGGGCTACACCGAACTCGTCGGAGATGCCGTTGCCACCGAGCATGTCGCGGGCCAGGCGGGCGATATCCAGGGCCTTGCCGCAAGAGTTGCGCTTCATGATCGAGGTAATCTCGACGGCAGCGGTGCCTTCGTCCTTCATCCGCCCCAGGCGCAGGCAGCCTTGCAGGGCCAGGGTGATTTCGGTCTGCATGTCGGCCAGCTTCTTCTGGATCAGCTGGTTGGCCGCCAGTGGACGACCGAACTGCTTACGGTCCAGGGTGTACTGGCGAGCGGTGTGCCAGCAGGCCTCGGCGGCGCCCAGCGCACCCCAGGAGATGCCATAGCGGGCCGAGTTCAGGCAGGTGAACGGACCCTTCAGGCCGCGCACATCCGGGAACATGTTTTCTTCCGGCACGAAAACGTTGTCCATGACGATTTCACCGGTGATCGAAGCGCGCAGGCCGACCTTGCCGTGAATCGCCGGGGCACTCAGACCCTGCCAGCCTTTCTCAAGCACGAAGCCGCGGATATCGCCGGCATCATCCTTGGCCCAGACCACGAACACATCGGCGATCGGGCTGTTGGTGATCCACATCTTGTTGCCGGTCAGGCGGTAGCCACCGTCGACTTTCTTTGCCCGGGTGATCATCGAGCCCGGATCGGAACCGTGGTCAGGCTCGGTCAGGCCGAAGCAACCGATCCACTCGCCACTGGCAAGCTTGGGCAGGTACTTCTGCTTGGTGGCTTCAGAGCCGAACTCGTTGATTGGCACCATGACCAGGGAGGACTGCACGCTCATCATCGAGCGGTAGCCAGAATCGATACGCTCCACTTCGCGGGCGATCAGGCCGTAGCACACATAGTTCAGGCCGCTGCCACCGTATTGCTCGGGGATGGTCGCGCCCAGCAGGCCGACTTCGCCCATTTCGCGGAAGATCGCAGGATCGGTCTGCTCATGACGGAAGGCCTCCAGCACGCGCGGGGCCAGCTTGTCCTGGGCGAACTGATAAGCGCTGTCACGCACCATGCGCTCTTCTTCAGTGAGCTGTTGGTCCAGCAACAGCGGGTCGATCCAGTTGAAGCTTGCTTTACCGGCCATGAGCGAATCCTCGAAAAATGGGACCAGAGTTGTTGTGCATTGATCCTAGGCCTGTTCCGGTGACGAGACAAACGAGGAATGCGCATAGTCTTGTGATAATTTCTCACTTCGTAATGACCGCAAAGGCCATCTTTACGCCTGATTAGTGAGGTTGACGTACATGCGCCGCAAGATCCCCAGCACCGCAGCCCTAGTCTGTTTCGAGGCGGCGGCCCGCCACGAGAGCTTTACCAAGGCCTCCCAGGAACTGTCACTGACCCAGGGCGCCGTATGTCGGCAAATCGCCGGGCTGGAGGAGTTTCTCAATGTCGAGTTGTTTCGCCGTTCGCGGCGCGGGGTGAAGCTCACCGAGGCCGGGCTCTCCTATAGTCGTCGCGTTGCGACCCAGCTGGACGCCGTTGAGCGCGACACCTTGTCGGTGATGGGCCAGCAGGGCGCCAACGTGATCGAACTGGCAGTGGTGCCGACGTTCGGCACCCAGTGGCTGCTACCCAGGCTCAAGGACTTCCAGCAGCGCCACCCTGAGGTCACGGTCAACCTTACCAACCGGACCCGGCCCTTCCTGTTCGCCGACACCAGCTTCGACGCCGCGATCTACTTTGGCGATGCCGACTGGCCCGGCACCCAGTCCCACCGCCTGATGGGGGAGAACCCGGTGCCAGTGTGCAGCCCGGCGTTGCTGGGTGAGGCCGCGCAGCTCAGCGCCGAACAGATTGCCCAACTGCCCTTGTTGCAACAGACCACCCGGCCATACGCCTGGCGCCAGTGGTTCAACGGCCTGGACATGAACGTGCCACGGGACATGACCGGACCGCGCTATGAGCTATTCTCAATGCTGGCACAAGCGGCCATGCACGAGATGGGCGTGGCATTGATTCCGCCTTTCCTGATCCAGCGAGAACTGGCGGAAGGGCGCCTGGTTGTCGCTAACCGCCATGCGCTGTCGAGCATCAAGGCCTATTACCTGATGATCCCCGAGCGCAAGGTCGAGTCGGCATCATTACGGGCATTTCGCGACTGGCTGGTGGCAGAAGCCGTGCGCTATACCGCCGCACACAAGGATGACAGTTACAACCTGACCCCGTAGTCAAATAAGTTGAAACCCTACAGATGTACGCAAATGTCGCATTTAATACAACTGTTTGATCACCCCTCCGAACACCCCTTAACCCTGCTGTTTATGCGGCTTTCAGCGCATAAATCGTGTTTGTTTTGGAGGATTCAGAAAATTCAGCGGAATAAATTAGAAATTTAACGTAATGTCCCTGAACGCCCAGATTAGACGGGCTAAGAAGTCGTCGTTGCGACATTCGGTCACAGGGTGACTTGTAGTTTGTTTACCGTCACCCTTCAAAATCGGTTGAAGCGATTCTGTAATCGCCTGCAAAATGCCTCGCCCCGCCTGATTCCGGTGGGGTCGTGCTGATCGGCCGCCCCAGCGCACCATCCGCAGTGCACTGGTTTACCAACAAAAGATCGCGCAGGAGATATAGACGTGCACATTGGTGTTCCTCTCGAAACGCAGACGGGCGAAACACGGGTTGCTGCAACCCCGGAAACCATCAAGAAACTGATTGGCCAGGGGCATCAGGTTATTGTCCAGAGCGGCGCAGGCATCAAGGCCAGCGTTCCGGACAGCGCCTATGAAGCAGCAGGCGCCACTATTGGCAGCGCTGCCGATGCGTTTGGAGCTCAGCTTGTCCTGAAGGTTGTAGCTCCTGACGATAGCGAACTGGCGCTGATCAAGAACGGTACCGTTCTGGTGGGTATGCTCAATCCGTTCAACAACGACATCATTGCCAAGATGGCCGAGTGCGGCATTACCGCCTTCGCTCTCGAAGCCGCGCCTCGCACCTCGCGCGCGCAGAGCCTTGACGTGCTGTCCTCGCAAGCCAACATTGCCGGCTACAAGGCTGTGCTCCTGGCCGCTCATCACTACCCGCGCTTCATGCCCATGCTGATGACTGCCGCCGGCACGGTAAAAGCGGCGCGCGTACTGATTCTGGGCGCCGGTGTCGCCGGGTTGCAGGCCATTGCCACAGCCAAGCGCCTGGGTGCGGTGATCGAAGCCTCGGATGTACGTCCTGCGGTAAAAGAACAGATCGAATCTCTGGGTGCCAAGTTCATCGACGTGCCTTACGAGACCGACGAAGAACGCGAATGCGCTGAAGGTGTCGGTGGCTATGCCCGCCCGATGCCGGCCAGCTGGATGCAGCGCCAGGCGCAGGCTGTGCATGAGCGCGCCAAGCAAGCCGATATCGTCATCACCACCGCCCTGATCCCCGGACGCAAGGCACCCACCTTGCTCAGCGCCGAGACCGTGGCACAGATGAAGCCGGGCTCGGTGGTCATCGACCTTGCAGCAGCGCAAGGCGGCAACTGCCCGCTGACCGTAGCGGATCAATTGGTGGTGGAAAACGGCGTGATCATTGTCGGCCCGACCAACCTGCCAGCACAGGTGGGTGCAGATGCTTCGGCCCTCTATGCACGCAACCTGCTCGACTTCATGAAGCTGCTGTTCGACAAGGACGGCCAGCTGTCAATCAACCTCGAAGACGATATCGTCGCCGCATGCCTGATGTGCCGCGACGGCCAGATCGTGCGCAAGAACGCATAAGGAGCCAGACGATGGAAGACATGATGATCTCTCACGGCATCTACAACCTGATCATTTTCGTACTGGCGATCTACGTCGGTTACCACGTGGTCTGGAACGTGACTCCGGCCCTGCACACCCCATTGATGGCCGTGACCAACGCCATTTCCGCGATCGTTATCGTCGGCGCCATGCTCGCCGCCGCCCTGACCGTTACGCCAATGGGCAAGATCATGGGCACCCTTGCCGTAGCACTGGCTGCGGTCAACGTCTTTGGTGGCTTCCTGGTCACCCGGCGGATGCTGGAAATGTTCAAAAAGAAGGCAGCCCCGGCAAAAGCCCCGGCTGCCAAAGCACCCGTAGTCAAGGCTGAGGTGCAGAAAGCATGAGCATGAATCTGGTTACCTCCCTGTATTTGATCGCCTCGGTGTGCTTCATCCAGGCGCTCAAGGGCTTGTCCCACCCAACCACGTCGCGTCGCGGCAACCTGTTCGGCATGCTCGGCATGGGCCTGGCGGTGATCACCACCGTCGGCCTCATCTACAAGCTGGGTGCGGAGCTGGCCACTGATGGTATCGGTTATGTGATCGTCGGCCTGCTGGTCGGTGGTACCGCCGGCTCGATCATGGCCAAGCGCGTGGAAATGACCAAGATGCCGGAACTGGTCGCCTTCATGCACAGCATGATCGGTCTGGCAGCGGTGTTCATTGCCATCGCCGCCGTGGTCGAGCCGCAGTCGCTGGGTATTGTCTCCAGCATCAGCGATCCGATCCCGAGCGGTAACCGTCTCGAGCTGTTCCTCGGTGCCGCCATTGGTGCGATCACCTTCTCCGGTTCGGTGATTGCCTTCGGCAAGCTCTCTGGCAAGTACAAGTTCCGCCTGTTCCAGGGCGCACCGGTACAGTTCACCGGCCAGCACAAGCTGAACCTGATTCTGGGCCTGGCAACCATCGGCCTGGGCCTGGTCTTCACCTTCACCGGTAGCTACAGCGCCTTTGCCCTGATGCTGATCCTGGCGTTCATCATGGGCGTGCTGATCATCATCCCGATCGGTGGTGCCGACATGCCGGTGGTGGTGTCGATGCTCAACAGCTACTCGGGCTGGGCCGCAGCCGGCATCGGTTTCTCGCTGAACAACTCGATGCTGATCATTGCCGGCTCCCTGGTCGGTTCGTCCGGTGCCATCCTCTCGTACATCATGTGCAAGGCGATGAACCGTTCGTTCTTCAACGTGATCCTCGGCGGTTTCGGTGGCGCGGCAGATGCCGGCGGCCCGGCAGGCGCCCAGGAAGCCCGCCCGGTGAAATCCGGCTCGGCCGACGACGCAACCTTCCTGCTGAGCAACGCCGACACGGTGATCATCGTCCCTGGCTACGGCCTGGCGGTGGCCCGCGCCCAGCACGCGCTCAAGGAACTGACCGAAAAACTGACCCACAACGGCGTGACCGTGAAGTACGCGATCCACCCGGTGGCAGGGCGCATGCCCGGACACATGAACGTACTGCTGGCCGAAGCCGAAGTGCCGTACGACCAAGTGTTCGAGATGGAGGACATCAACTCCGAGTTCGGCCAGGCCGACGTAGTGCTGGTGCTCGGCGCCAACGACGTGGTCAACCCGGCCGCCAAGAACGATCCGAAGTCGCCGATCGCCGGCATGCCGATCCTCGAAGCCTTCAAGGCCAAGACCATCATCGTCAACAAGCGCTCCATGGCCAGCGGCTATGCCGGCCTTGATAACGAACTGTTCTACCTGGACAAGACCATGATGGTTTTCGGCGACGCCAAGAAGGTCATCGAAGACATGGTCAAGGCTGTCGATTAAGACGATTCCAGCCTGTGACAATAAGCCCCAGCGCGGTACCGGCTGGGGCTTTTTCGTCCCCGGCCAGCCGACGGAAGGCTCTATTTCAGGGCTTCGCATTCGACCTTGGTCGCGGGACGCGGCGTTGCTAAATCACTAGACTGCGCATCTAGCTTTAGTAGCCCGAGATAACAATCCATGTACCGTGATCGTATCCGCTTGTCCTCCCTGCACAGCAAGGTAATGAGTGCGGCTGATGCCGCTGGCCTGATCCAGGACGGCATGACCGTCGGCATGAGCGGCTTTACCCGCGCCGGCGAAGCCAAGGCCGTGCCCCATGCACTGGCCGAGCGCGCCAAGCAGTCGCCCCTGCAAATCAGCCTGATGACCGGTGCCAGCCTGGGCAACGACCTCGACAAACAACTGACTGAAGCCGGTGTGCTGGCCCGCCGCATGCCGTTCCAGGTCGACAGCACCCTGCGCAAGGCCATCAACGACGGCAAGGTCATGTTCATCGACCAGCACCTGTCGGAAACCGTTGAGCAGCTGCGCAACCAGCAACTGAAGCTGCCGGACATCGCGGTCATCGAAGCGGTCGCCATCACCGAGCAAGGCCACATCGTGCCGACCACCTCGGTAGGCAACTCGGCCAGCTTCGCGATCTTCGCCAAACAGGTGATCGTCGAGATCAACATGGCGCACAACGCCAACCTCGAAGGCCTGCACGACATCTATATCCCGACCTACCGTCCGACCCGCACGCCGATCCCGCTGGTAAAAGCCGATGACCGCATCGGCAGCACCGCGATCCCGATCGACCCGGCCAAGATCGTCGGCATCGTCATCACCGAACAACCGGACTCGCCGTCCACTGTGCTGCCGCCGGATGATGAAACCCAGGGCATCGCCAACCACCTGATCAACTTCCTCAAGCAGGAAGTGGCGGCAGGGCGCATGACCAACAAGCTCGGCCCGCTGCAGGCCGGCATCGGCAGCATCGCCAACGCGGTGATGTGCGGCCTGATCGACTCACCGTTCGAAGACCTGACCATGTACTCCGAAGTACTGCAGGACTCGACCTTCGACCTGATCGACGCCGGCAAACTGAGCTTCGCCTCGGGCAGCTCGATCACCCTGTCGACCCGTCGCAACGCCGATGTGTTCGGTAACCTGGAGCGCTACAAGGACAAACTGGTCCTGCGCCCGCAGGAAATCTCCAACCACCCGGAAGTGGTTCGCCGCCTTGGCATCATCGGCATCAACACCGCCCTTGAGTTCGACCTGTACGGCAACGTCAACTCCACCCACGTCTGCGGCACGCGGATGATGAACGGTATCGGTGGCTCCGGCGACTTCGCCCGCAATGCCCACCTGGCGATCTTCGTCACCAAGTCCATCGCCAAGGGCGGCGCGATCTCCAGCGTGGTGCCGATGGTCAGCCACGTCGACCACACCGAGCACGACGTCGACATCCTCGTCACCGAGCAAGGCCTGGCCGACCTGCGTGGCCTGGCACCGCGGGAGCGTGCGCGGGTGATCATCGACAACTGCGTGCACCCGGACTACCGCGAGGCGCTGAACGACTACTTCACCCGCGCCTGCGAGAAGGGCGGGCATACCCCGCACATCCTGCGCGAAGCCCTGACCTGGCACGAAAACCTGGAAGAAACCGGGCGCATGCTCGCCAGCTAAGCCACACAGTACTCAGCCGGCGACGTGCAATGCGCGTCGGCTGAGTAACTGACACAGATAAACTTTCAAAAACTGTTCTACTGTACCGGTGTTTTCACCCCGGTTTTCTGCTCTCACCTTCCGCCGCCAAGCAAAAATGCACCATACAGGTGCAGACCAGTACAGTTTCGCCTGTTTCGAGTGCAACAGTGCCTTAAAACAGTTAACTGGACCATCACAATGTAGGTGAACTGTATCTACTGTTATGGACGACAGAGGAGGATCATTGGCATCAGTTAAATCACTACCTAATGCCGCCATAAGCGGAAGGATGACACACCATGGAACGTACCCTCAGTTCCGGCCTCGTTTTCGAAAGCACCACCGAACAATCCAAAGCTGCACTGCCACTGCGCCTGCTGGCCAACCTGATGCTGTGGCAACGCCGCATCGCCAGCCGCCATCAACTGGCTCGCCTTGATTCGCGCCTGCTGGCCGACGCTGGCATCAGCGAAGCACAGCGTTACGAAGAGCTGAGCAAGCCGTTCTGGCGTTGATGCAGGGCTCGCCGGCCATGGCCGGCACCCCGAATTCCCAAAAACCCGTCGCAGGTGACTGCTGACGGGTTTTTTCATTCTGGAGCCTCGGAATAGAGCGGCTGCCAGCTCAACAGGTACAGTTTACAGAGAGTTATTTTTTATAGGTACAGTTGATAAATTCCGTTGTTATCCTGTCCAAGTCACAGACACGAATCGCGTGATACCCTTAACGCACCCAGTTTGGTAAACAAGTAACGTAACCAGCTGAGTGTGTGACCGACACACAGAAATAGCTTAATCAGGAGATCGACCATGTTCCGTTCACGCTTGTTTGGCGCCGCCGTGTTGCTGGCCCTGGCTTCCACCGCCAACGCCACCAGCTTCGTCGTCACCACCGACGCCGTGGTAGGCGCTGTTGCCGCCTCCACCGACGCCACCTCCGATGTGTCTTCGTCGTTCCGTGACGACAAGATCGTGCGTGCGGCCCGTGACGATGCCGCCAGCTTCGTTGCCAGCCAGGGCGATATCCGCGGCGTCAAGCTCGAAAGCGCTTTCGCCCACATCCGCCAGCAGGCCCCAGCCCTGCAAGCCAGCGACACGCAACTGGCCCAGGCCATCCTGGCGCTCTGAAGGTGCCAGTCCCCGGTTTCGGCGTGTAACAACATGCAATGAAACCGGGCTCCCTGCGCTGGTCCCGACCAGCGCATTGGGATAGCCTTTGCCGCTTGATCAACCTGTCTTGCGAGCGTCATGCGTTATCTGTCACTGCTGTTGTTGGTGTTCTGCTGGACCAGTTCCGCCCAGGCCCTGGATCTTTCCACCCAGAATCTCGTCGTTAGCGGTTATGTCACCAGCAAGGTGACCTCGGCGCCCTTCGATCGCAAACTGTTGCTCGATGCCCATGATGATGCTGCCGTGTTCGTCGCCAGCGACGGACAGCTGCGCGGTGCAATGCTGCAAGCCGCCTTGAACCGGTTGCGCCAGGACCACCCCCAACTTCATGGTGGCGACCTTGAACTGGCGCAAGCAATTCTCGTCCAATGATTACCCTGTTTCTTCCGGAGATGTTCCATGCGTAACCCGCTGATTGCCGCCACCCTAGGCCTTCTGTTGCTGGCCGATGTAGCCCAGGCGCAAACCCTGGTGGCCACCAGCAACATTATCGTGCGCGCTTTCGGTCGCTCGATCGACTTCACCTCCGATACCACCACCTCGATCCGTGACTCCAAGGTTGTGCGCGAAGCCCGCGACGATGCTGCCAGTTATGTCGCCAGCCACGGCGAAATCCGTGGCGCCCAGCTGGAAGCCGCGTTCGACACCCTGCGCCAGCGTGTGCCTGAAGCACGCGAGGCCAGCGACCAGGTCCTGGCTGAAGCCATTCTCGCCCTGTGAAGAGCCTGCGCGCCTGGCTGCTGGGCGGCCTGCTGATCCTGTTGGCCGGCCCTGCACTGGCCGACCTGCAACTGCACCTTGAAACCGACGGGCTGACACCCGTCCAGCAGGATGCCAGCCAGGCGCTGCTGGATGAGGCGCTGCGAGCGCTGCCGCCCAGTTTCAAGACCCGCCTGGACCGGCGTATCACCGTCAGTTGGGGCACGAAAATGCCCGAAGACGCTTATGGCCAGGCCTCGCTGGTATCCACCCTCGAGCTCAACCGCCGGCTGCTGCCCGCACTCACCGATGGCAGCGCCGCCACCAGCAAGACCGGGCGCCCCCATGGCACCGTGCGCCAGGAACTACTGGCCACCGTGCTGCACGAGCTGACCCATATCTATGACCGCGCTCGTCTCTGGCAGGGTAGCGAGCGCCGCCTGATCAACCAGTGTGCCCGGCAACTGAACAGCCTGGGCAAGGTCGGCCTGCCGGAGCAGTGCCGTGGTCAGACTGAACGGCGCTTTACCCTCAGTGACGACCCGCGCCTGCTCGACCTGGCCGGCTGGCCACAGTACGTGGGCAGGCGAGGGGAGCGCGAACAGCACAACCGTCAGGTGGCGCGCAGCCCCGACAGCTACGAGCTGAGCAGCCCCAAGGAATTCATTGCGATCAATATGGAGTACTTCCTCCTTGACCCCAGCTTCGCCTGCCGGCGACCTGCGCTGCAGGCCTACCTAAAGGAGCATTTTGACTGGGCACCGGAGCATCCGGCCTGCTCGCAGGCACTGCCGTTCCTCAATGCCGGCAACGACTTTGCCAAGACACCGCTAGGGGAAATCGACCCGGAGCGGGTCTACGCGGTGGATTACCTGCTGGCCGAGGCCAACCAGAACTGGGTCAGCCGCTGGGGCCACAGCATGCTTCGCCTGGTGATCTGCGCCCCGGGGCGCCCGCGTGGGCCGGACTGCCGCCTCGACCTCGACCAGCACCTGGTGCTGTCGTACCGAGCCTTCGTCAACGATGTACAGCTATCAAGTTGGGACGGGCTGACGGGGGCCTATCCGTCTCGCCTGTTTGTCCTGCCGCTGGCCCAGGTGATCGACGAATACACCAAGACCGAGCTGCGCAGCCTCGCCTCGATTCCGCTCAAGTTTGACCGCAACGAGCTGGAAAGCCTGGTTCGTCAGGCGGCCGAGATGCACTGGAGCTACGACGGCAACTACTACTTCCTGTCCAACAACTGCGCGGTGGAGACCCTCAAGCTGCTGCGCAGCGGCACGGCCAATCCGCGCCTGGCGGACCTGGACAGCATCATGCCCAATGGCTTGCTGGAGGTGCTGCAAGGACGCGGGCTGGCTGATGTCAGCGTGCTCGACGACCCACGCGAGGCGCTGCGCCTTGGTTATCGCTTCGACTCCTACCGTGACCGCTACCAGGCGATGTTCCTGGTACTCAAGCAGCAGCTGCCGATCCCCCAGGACACTGTCGAAGCCTGGCTGGAGCAATCTGCCCAGCAGCGCCAGCAATGGTTCCCACAGGCCGACCTGCGCACCAGCGCCGCCTTGCTCCTCCTGGAGCAGGCCAGCCTGCGCCGGCAACTGCTGCTGGCCCAGGACGAGGTCAAGCAACGCTACCTGACCGGGCGGGAAGCCAATGACGCCAGCGTGGCCAAGGCCAACAGCACCCTGCAGCAAATTCTGGCCAACAGCGGTTTCCTCAGCCGCCCGGCAGAACTGCTCGGCAGCACGGGCTACGGTTTGCCGCAAGCCAGCGAGCGCAAGCTGCTGATCAGCGAGTCCAGCCAGCGGCAAAAGCAGTTGCAGACCCTAAGTGCCGACCTGGACAAAGAGGTACGAGCACTGCTCGGCCCGGACCGGGCGGCGGAAATTACTGCGGTCGAAGCCAACATCAAGCAGGTCGGCGAGCACCTGCGCGCCCTGCACAAGGCTGCCGGCGGCCTGCAGCTGCCCTGAAGCTAGAGGGTCTCGCCCGGCTCGCCGGGCAGGTCCTCGTCCAGGTGCAGCCAGGGCAGGCGGCTGTCGGTCCAGATGTGCCGGCTCGGTGCGGCCAGCTCCGGCCGGTCCAGGGTCGTGACGGTAATGTCGATGGTCTCCGGGCTCAGGTCCGTGGTCAGCGCTAGATGCGCCCCACAACGGCTACAGAAATACCTCACACAACTGGGTGAGGAGTCATAACGTTGCGGTGTACCGCTGAGCCACTGGAAATTCGCGCAGGGCAGGGTCAACCAGGTGATCAGCAGACCGCCGCTGACCCGACGGCAAACCGAGCAGTGGCAGTGGGCAACATCCGTCAACGGCCCTCGAATACGGTAGCGCAGGGCACCGCAATGGCAGCCCCCTTCATGCGTATCGCGCATCGCTTCCACCTCCAGGCCACAGGCCGATAGCCAACAATGCACCTCTCGTCGCCTTTCAGCCAGCGAAAGCTGGCTGAAAGCTTGCCGACTTAGGATTGCCTCCACTACCGGCACAGACCGGTCAGCCAGGGCAACTGTTTTTCCCTACAGCGCCCGGCCCAATTAACAACAACAATGGTGATTCCGATGTCCGCTTACAACCGCCTCTTCGCTGCACACCCTCCGCGACTTCCTGCGCCGCGCCTCGCACGCTGATCCGCCCGACTCGTTCCCTCTTTCGACGCGATACGCCTGGAGTACGCCCATGCTGACCTTCCTCGGCTTTGCCATGGTCATCACCTTCATGTACCTGATCATGACCAAGCGCCTGTCGGCCTTGATCGCCCTGATCCTGGTACCCATCCTGTTCGCCCTGTTCGGCGGCTTCTCGGGCGAAATCGGCCCGATGATGCTGCAAGGCATCACCAAGCTGGCCCCGACCGGGGTGATGCTGATGTTCGCCATCCTGTATTTCGGCCTGATGATCGACTCCGGTCTGTTCGACCCGGCCGTGCGCAAGATCCTCAAGCTGGTCAAGGGTGACCCGCTGAAAGTCTCGGTCGGCACCGCCGCACTGGCCTTGATCGTCTCGCTGGACGGCGACGGTGCCACCACCTACATGATCTGCGTGGCCGCCATGCTGCCGCTGTACAGCCGACTGGGCATGAGCCCGCGGATCATGGCCGGCCTGATCATTCTTGCCGGCGGGGTGATGAACATGACCCCCTGGGGCGGCCCGACTGCCCGCGCGGCCAGCGCCCTGCATGTCGATCCTTCGGACATCTTCGTGCCGATGATCCCGGCCATGCTCTTCGGCGTGGTGGCGATCCTGGGCATTGCCTACATGTACGGCAAGCGCGAGCGTGCTCGCCTGGGTGAGCTGCACCTGCCGGGTGACGAAATCGACCACAGCGAAATCAGCGTGTCGCAGTTCCCTGAAGCACGCCGGCCGAAAATGCTCTGGTTCAACGGTGCCCTGACCGCTGCCCTGATGGTCGCCCTGATCGCCGGCCTGCTGCCACTGCCGGTGCTGTTCATGGTCGCCTTCAGTATCGCCATGATCGTCAACTACCCTTGCCTGCAGCAGCAGAAGGACCGCGTTGCTGCTCACGCCGGTAGCGTGCTGGCGGTGGTCGGGCTGATCTTCGCCGCCGGTATCTTCACCGGCATCCTGTCGGGCACTGGCATGGTCGAAGCCATGTCCAAGAGCCTGCTGGCCGTGATCCCGGATGCCCTGGGGCCGTACCTGGCGGTGATCACTGCGATCGTCAGCATGCCGTTCACCTTCTTCATGTCCAACGACGCCTTCTACTATGGCGTTCTGCCAGTGCTCGCGGAAGCAGCCAGCCACTACGGTATCTCGCCGGTGGAAATGGCCCGTGCGTCGATCGTCGGCCAGCCGGTACACCTGCTCAGCCCGCTGGTACCCTCTACCTACCTGTTGGTGGCCCTGGCCGGCATCGAGTTCGGCGATCACCAGCGCTTCACCCTGAAGTGGGCAGTGCTGGTCTGCCTGTGCATAATGCTCGCCGCGCTGC
Organism: Pseudomonas sp. NPDC090755; assembly: GCF_044769005.1. NCBI lineage: Bacteria > Pseudomonadati > Pseudomonadota > Gammaproteobacteria > Pseudomonadales > Pseudomonadaceae > Pseudomonas > Pseudomonas sp. NPDC090755. The sequence goes on from NZ_JBIVXC010000001.1 coordinate 14,527, forward strand.
TCATGGGAATTTTCCCGCTGTTCAGCAGCCTATAAGACAACAGATTCATCCAACCGCAGCGCGCCCCTTGCCCGGGCGCGCTGCACTTATCGCGCGAAGGAATACACATGGAATGGCTGACCAGCCCAGAAATCTGGGTTGCCTTTTTTACCCTGACGGCCCTTGAGATCGTTCTCGGCATCGACAACATCATCATGATCTCGATCCTGGTCAGCCGCATGCCCAAGCACATGCAGCAGCGCACCCGGATTTTCGGCCTGGCCCTGGCCATGGTCACCCGCATCCTCCTGCTGCTGTCGATCACCTGGGTCATGCGCCTGACGGCCGACCTGTTCGTGATCTTCGAGCAAGGTATTTCCGGTCGCGACCTGATCCTGTTCTTCGGCGGCCTGTTCCTGCTGTGGAAAAGCTCCCAGGAGATCTACCACGGCCTGGAAGGCGAAGATGAAAGCCATGAAGAGCCTGCCGGCAAGGGTGGCAAGTTCATCTACACCATCATCCAGATCGCCATCATCGACATCGTGTTCTCCCTCGACTCGGTGATCACCGCAGTGGGCATGGTCTCCCACGTACCGGTGATGATCGCTGCGATCGTCGTTGCCGTACTGGTGATGATGCTCTGCGCCGGCGCCATCAGCAATTTCATCGACAAACACCCGTCGCTGAAGATGCTGGCCCTGTCGTTCCTGATCGTGGTCGGTACCGTGCTGATCGCCGAGGCCTTCGACGTGCACGTGCCAAAAGGCTACGTCTACTTCGCCATGGCCTTCTCCCTGGCGGTCGAGGCCATCAACATCAAGATGCGCTCGGCCATCGCCCGCAAGAAAAACCAGGAGCAAGGCGAGCCTGTGAAACTTCGCAAGGACATTCCTGGTCAGTAAGCACCATGCACCTTCAAAAAGGGCCCTGCGGGGCCCTTTTTGCTTTTCTTTCATGACGGTTTAGTTTCAAAGGCCGCGCCGCCTATGCGATGCTGGCGCCTTGGCTTGCAGCCGACTACAGCTTTAGTGAGTACTGGGAAAAACCGCCTGCGATCAGGCCAGGCTCACGGCACCATCCATTGGCCCCGGTTGGGGCACGCATAACAGGGGGCCTGTTCAATGCTGACCCTGCTCAACCTGCTCTCCGCGGTGGCGCTGCTGATCTGGGGCACGCACATCGTGCGCACCGGCATTCTGCGGGTCTTTGGTTCCAACCTGCGGCGCGTACTGAGCCAGAACATGTCCAAACGGCCGCTGGCCTTCGTCGCCGGTATCACCGTGACCGCCATGGTCCAGAGCAGCAATGCCACGGCGATGCTGGTGACGTCCTTCGTCGGCCAGGGCCTGATGTCCCTGACGCCGGCCCTGGCGATCATGCTCGGCGCCGATGTCGGTACCGCGCTGATGGCGCGGGTGCTGACCTTCGACCTGTCATGGCTGTCACCGCTACTGATTTTTCTCGGGGTGATCTTCTTTCTTTCCCGCAAGCAGACCCGCGCCGGCCAACTGGGCCGCGTCGGCATCGGCCTGGGTCTGATCATCCTTGCCCTGCAACTGATCGTCGAAGCCGCAGCCCCCATTACCCAGGCCCAGGGCGTGAAGGTGCTGTTCGCCTCCTTGACCGGCGATATCCTGCTCGATGCCCTGGTCGGCGCGCTGTTCGCCCTGGTTTCCTATTCCAGCCTGGCGGCCGTGCTGCTGACCGCCACCCTGGCCGGTGCCGAGCTGATCAGCCTGCCGGTGGCCATCGGCCTGGTCATTGGCGCAAACATCGGCAGTGGCCTGCTGGCCTTTCTCAGCACCAGCATGCAGAACGCGGCCGGGCGCCAGGTGGCCCTGGGCAGCCTGCTGTACAAACTGATCGGTCTGGTGCTGATCATCCCGGTGCTCGACCCGCTGGTGCGCTGGATGGACAGCTTGAGCTTCAGCCCCCAGGAGCTGGTGATCGGCTTCCATCTGCTCTACAACACTTTGCGCTGCCTGCTGATGCTGCCCACCGTGACGCCCATGGCACGTGTCTGCAGCTGGCTGCTGCCGGAGCGCGCCGAAACCAATGGCCGCGCCCGCCCCCGTCACCTGGACCCGGCAGCCCTTGGTACGCCTAGCCTGGCCCTGGCCAACGCCGTGCGCGAAACCCTGCGCGTAGGCGACCTGATCGACAACATGCTCGATGCCATGAACGGTGCGCTCAAGGGCACCCACACAGCCATGACCCAGCAAGTACGCAACCTGGGCGAGGACGTCGAGGCGTTGAACAACGCCATCAAACTGTACCTGGCGCAGATGCCCCGCGAAGACCTCAGTGACCAGGACAGCAAGCGCTGGGCCGAAATCATTGAACTGGTGATCAACCTCAAGCTTGCCAGCGACCTGATCGAGCGCATGCTGCGCAAGGTCCAGCAGCAGAAAACCTCGCAACGCCGGGAATTCTCCGATGTCGGCCTCGAAGAGCTGACCGGGCTGCACAGCCAGTTGCTCGCCAACCTGCGCCTGGGCCTGTCGGTGTTTCTCAGTGCCGACCCGGAGAGTGCGCGCCAGTTGCTGCGGGAAAAACGTCGCTTTCGCGCCCAGGAAAGGCGCCTGACCCACGCCCATGTCAGCCGGCTGCAACGTAAAGTGGTGCAAAGTATCGAAACCAGTGCCTTGCACCTGGAGCTGATTGCCGATATGAAGCGTTTGAACTCCTTGTTCTGCAGCAGTGCCTACGTTGTATTGGGCAGTTCCGATACCGGTGGCCTACTGCTCGACAGTGTGCCGGACGATGCCGCTTCACCTTGATCGCTACTCTCAACGAACTCCCGCAAGGAAGCTCGCCATGCGTTGCCTGATGTTCCTGTGCCTGCTGCTGGGCGCCATGCCCGGCTTTGCCCTCGACCGTTCGCAGGTCGAAGGCTACCTGCTGCCCAACGGTCTACAGGTGCTGCTCAAGTCAGGTTATGAACGCAACCATGTGTCGATCCGCCTAGTGGTCGGCGTGGGCTTCGACGATTTTCCGTGTGAGCAGCAAGAACTGCCGCACCTGCTGGAGCACCTGCTGTTCAGTGGCATCGACGACACCGGCGAAGGCGGACTGGAAAGACGCATGCAAGCCCTGGGCGGGGAGTGGAACGCCTACACCAGCAGCGCCGACACCACCTTCGTCATCGAAGCCCCCGCGCGCAACCAGCGCAAGGTGCTCGATCTGCTGCTGGCGGTGATCAAGGACACCAAGATCGACGAAAAGGCCCTGGCGCTGTCGAAGAAGATCGTCGAGCGCGAGGACGGCGGCCACTATTCGCACCTGCAGCGCTGGCTGGATCGCCAGGATCTGGGCCACCGCGCCAGTGACCAGTTGGCCGTAGAACTGGGGCTCAAGTGTGCCGAGCGCTCGGCAGTCGCCGACATGACCCTGGAGCAGGTCAATAACCTGCGCCAGCACTGGTATGCCGCCAACAACATGAGCCTGATCGTGGTCGGTGGCCTGGACAAGCTGCTGCCGGCCTACCTGGAGCGCTCCTACGCCCAACTGCAGCCGGCAGAACCTGGCGAGCGCCGGACCCTGGACGGCGTTACCCACAAGGCCGAAGCCCGGCGCGAGTTGGTCCGCGGCTGGGTCGGTGACAGCGCGAAGCTGCACTGGCTGTTCCTCGAACCGGTACTGGACAACGAACATGGCCAGACCTACGACCTGTTGCAACATTACCTGGACTGGGCACTGTATGAGGAGCTGCGCCTCAAGCACGGCCTGTCCTACGGACCGTCGAGCCAGCGGGAAAGCTTTGGTGACACGGGCATGATGAGCCTCAATGCCGACCTGGACCGCGCCGACGTCAAGCAGGCCGAGCAGGTGCTGGCCGACATGCTCGACCGACTGCGCAAGAACGGCCTGGATCCGGCGACCTTCACGCGGGTCAAGCAAGCGGCGATCGATCGCGAAGCCTGGAGCACCCAGGGCAATGCGGCATTGGCGGATTACTACTGGGGTGCATTGAACGACTACCTCGATGGTCGCTTTGCCGATCCGGTGCGCACCCTGCGCCGGGTCAGCCTGGAGGAAGCCAACCAGGCCTTGCGCCAGTTGCTGGCCAAGCCCGGGTATGTGCGTATCGAGCAGCCATTGATCAGCTTTGACGCACTCTATGGGCTGGTCGCCTTGCTGCTCGGGCTGATTCTGGCTTGTGGCGTGATCTTGCGCCGACGCCGCGCCTCGTAGGAGCGGGCTTGCCCCGCGATCGATTCGGATTGCACCGGCCCCATCGCGGGGCAAGCCCGCTCCTACTGGCATAAAGACGGTATCCTGTAGCGGTTTTTCTTCACTCTGCGAACACCTTGATGCCTCATTTCCTCCAGCGCTTGCTCGAACTGATCAAGCGTTACCCCGGAATCATCGCCCTCGGCGGTTTCATCTCCGGTATTGCCAGCTTCATTCTGGTCGATCGCCAGGAAGGCCTGGCCAGCTGGATTGCCATCCTGATGCTGATCAGCTGGATCTGGCTGATGCTGGAAAACACCTTCACCCAGCTGTTCGCCAAAGTGTTCAAGCGCGAGATCCCGCAGCCGCTGTTGCGCTATGCCACGCAGATGATCCATCAGGAAAGCCTGTTCTTCGTCCTGCCGTTCTTCTTCGTCACCACCACCTGGAACAGCGGCCAGCTGATCTTTACCGGCCTGCTTGGCGCGGCTGGGCTGATCTCGATCATCGACCCGCTGTATTACAAATGGCTGGCCCCGCGTCGCTGGCTGTTCCTGGCGCTGCACACCCTGACCCTGTTCGCCGCGCTGCTCACCGCACTGCCGATCATCCTGCACCTGACCACTTCGCAGAGCTTCAAGCTGGCCCTGGGCATCGCCATGCTGCTGTCGTTCCCCAGCCTTGCCAGCAGCTTCCCGATCAGCCACTGGCGACGCGGGGTGATGCTGGTGGTGATGACCCTCGCCGTGGGCGCCAGCGGCTGGATGCTGCGCTCCTGGGTACCGCCTGCCACCTTGTGGATGACGGAAGTGGCGGTCAGCACCCAGGTTGAAAACCGCACGCCCGGCAAGAGCCTGGAGCAGATCAAGGCCAGCGAAATACGTGCTGGGCTCTATGCATTCACCGCGATCAATGCGCCGCGTGGCCTGAATGAGCGGATCTATCATGTCTGGCGCTTCAACGGCAAAGAGGTCGACCGCATTGCCCTGGACATCCATGGCGGGCGCAAGGAAGGCTACCGGGCCTGGACCCACAAGCAGAACTTCCCCGGTAACCCTGTGGGCCGCTGGCAGGTCCAGGTGCTGACCGAAGATGGCCAGGTCATCGGCGTCCTGCGTTTTCGCGTGATTGACGATGGTCAAGCGCCTGCCGGCCAGTAACGCTATGCTCTGTGGCGGCGCAGTACCGCGCCGCCAGATCGCATGGAGCCTATGATCAACTCGCCTGGCGCATTACTGGACACCTCAAGCACCCCGGCGCAGCTTCGGATTGTGGGTGACTGGACCCTGGCCCATTACGCCGACCTCAAGCAGCACAGTGAACGCCTCCAGGGGCAGTATGACCCGAACACCGAAATCGACCTCAGCCAGCTCGGCCGCCTGGACACCGCCGGCGCCGCATTGCTGGTCGAGCTGCTCGGCCCCGAACGCCTGTCGCGCCTGACCGAGACCGCGCAACTGCCCGATGCCAGCCGCGCGCTGCTGCAGACGGTGTACTGTTCGGTGCAAGACTACTGCATCCCGGAAAAGCAGGCGGAGAAGTCCGTGCTGATCCAGTTGCTCAGCCGCATCGGCTGCGCGGTGGATACCCTCTGGCAGGACACCCTGCAAATCCTGGGTTTTATCGGCCTGATCCTGCAGACCCTGGTGCTGCGCCTGTTCCAGCCACGGCGCTGGCGGGTGACGGCGGTGGTCGCGCACATTGAGCAGACCGGCCTGGACGCCGCCCCGATCGTTGCCTTGCTGACCTTCCTGGTCGGCGCCGTCGTGGCCTTTCTCGGCGCCACGGTGCTGGCCGGCTTTGGTGCCAGTATCTTCACGGTGGATCTGGTCGCGTTCTCCTTCCTGCGCGAATTTGCCGTGCTACTGACCGCCATCCTCATGGCCGGCCGCACCGCCAGTGCCTTTACCGCGCAGATCGGCTCGATGAAGGCCAACGAAGAAATCGACGCCATCCGTACCCTGGGCCTGGACCCGGTGGAGCTGCTGGTGGTCCCGCGGGTGTTGGCGCTGCTGATCGCGCTGCCGCTGCTGACCTTCATCGCCATGCTCTGCGGCATCATCGGGGGTGCGGTGGTCTGCGCCTTGTCACTGGATATCTCACCGGCGATGTTCCTGTCCTTGTTGCAAAGCGACATTGGTGTGCAGCATTTCCTCGTCGGCCTGGCCAAGGCGCCGTTCTTTGCCTTCCTGATCGCCGCCATTGGCTGCCTGGAAGGTTTCAAGGTCAGTGGCAGCGCCGAATCGGTGGGGGCCCACACCACCTCCAGCGTGGTCCAGTCGATTTTCGTGGTGATCGTCCTCGATGCGGTGGCCGCGCTGTTCTTCATGGAGATGGGCTGGTGAAGCAGACAAGTACCCAGCATGAGGCCGTGATCGAAGCGCGCGGCATCTGTAACCGCTTCGGCACCCAGAGCGTGCACGAACAGCTGGACCTGGACCTGTACCGCGGCGAGATCCTCGCCGTGGTCGGTGGCTCGGGCAGCGGCAAGTCGGTGCTGCTGCGCAGCATCGTCGGCCTGCGCCGTCCCAATGAGGGCCTGGTGAAGGTATTTGGCCAGGACCTCGGCGCCTTGAACGACGAACAGCGCTCGCAGGTCGAGCGGCGCTTTGGCGTGCTATTCCAGAAAGGCGCGCTGTTCTCCTCCCTGACCGTCACCGAGAACGTCGCCTTGCCGCTGATCGAGCATGCCGGCCTGTCCCGGGCCGACGCCGAGCACCTGGCCGGGGTCAAACTGGCCCTGGCCGGCCTGCCGATCTCCGCGGCCGACAAATACCCCGCGTCACTCTCTGGCGGCATGATCAAGCGCGCCGCGCTGGCCCGGGCCCTGGCCCTTGACCCGGACATCCTGTTTCTCGACGAGCCCACCGCCGGCCTCGACCCGATCGGCGCCGCCGCCTTCGACCAGTTGATCCTGACCCTGCGCGATGCCCTGGGCCTGAGCGTGTTCCTGATCACCCATGACCTGGACACGCTCTACACCATCACCGACCGGGTGGCGGTGCTGTCGCAGAAGAAGGTGCTGGTGGCCGGCCCGATCGCCCAGGTCGAAGACACCGACGACGCCTGGATCCACGACTATTTTCATGGCCCACGGGGCCGCGCGGCGTATCAGGCCGCCCTAGCGACCAAGGAGCACTGAGATGGAAACCCGTGCGCATCATGTGCTGATCGGCCTGGTGACAGTGATCGTGGTCACCGGCGCCATGCTGTTCGGCCTGTGGCTGACCAAATCCAGCGTCGACAGCACCTTCAAGGATTACCAGGTGGTGTTCAACGAAGCGGTCTCCGGCTTGTCCCGGGGCAGCTCGGTGCAGTACAACGGCATCAAGGTGGGTGATGTCACCAGCCTGCGCCTCGATCCCAAGGACCCGCGCCGGGTCCTGGCGAAAGTACGGCTGAGCGCCGACACTCCGATCAAGGAGGACACCCGGGCCAAACTGACCCTGACCGGCATCACCGGCACCTCGTTCATCCAGCTCAGCGGCGGCACGCCGCAAAGCCCCGAGCTCAAGGGCAAGGACGGCAAACTGCCGGTGATCATCGCCTCACCGTCGCCCATCGCCCGCCTGCTGGATGACGGCAGTGACCTGCTGAGCAATATCAACATGCTGGTACACAACGCCAACCTGCTGTTTTCCGAAGACAATGCCACACAGCTGACCAAGACCCTGACCAACCTGGAGCAGACCACTGCGGCGTTCAGCGACGAGCGCGGGGATATCCGTACGGCGATCCAGCAACTGGCCAAGGTCGGCGACCAGGCCAGCGTCATGCTCGAACAGACCAGCGAACTGATGCGCAACGCCAACGGCCTGCTCAACAGCCAGGGCAAGCAGACCTTCAGCAGCGCCGAGCAAGCCATGCAGTCGCTGGCCCAGAGCACCGCCACCCTCAACAGCCTGCTCAACGACAACCGCGACGCCCTCGATGGCGGTGCCCAGGGCCTGAACCAGCTGGCGCCGGCCATTCGTGAACTGCGCCAGACCCTGACCTCGCTCAAGGCGATTTCCCAGCGCCTGGAAGCCAACCCCAGCGGCTACCTGCTCGGCCGTGATACGCACAAGGAGTTCGAGCCATGAGCCGTCTTTACCGCGTTGTGACCCTGGCCATGGCCCTGAGCCTTGCCAGCGCCTGCTCGATCCTGCCCAAGGCCGAACCTGCCGACGTCTACCGCCTGCCTTCGAACCAGGCCAGCCGGGTAGCGCCCCAGGGTGCCGAAGCCAGCTGGTCGCTGCGGGTGAACAAGCCATTGGCCAGCGATATCCTCAATAGCCCGAGAATCGCCGTGGTGCCCCAGGGTGACCTGATCAGCACCTACAAGGGCGTGCGCTGGAGCGATCCGGCGCCATTGCTGCTGCGCAACCGCATGCTCGATGCCTTTCAGCGCGATGGCCGGGTACCGCGCCTGAGTGCCGATGACAGCAACCTGCAGGCCGACTACGAGCTGGCTGGCGAGTTGCAGGCTTTCCAGAGCGAGTACAGCGCCGCGGGGCTGGTGGTGTTGATTCGTTATGACGCGCGACTGGTGCAGGGGCGCACCCAGCGCATTCTCGCCAGCCAGCGCTTCGAAGTGCGTCAGCCGCTAGGCGACAGGCAGGTGCCTGCCGTGGTCAGCGGATTCGGTGCGGCCAGCGACCGCCTGATGGCGCAACTGGTGACCTGGACCCTGGCCCAGGCCAACCAGGCTCAGGCAAAGAACCAGTAGCAGACGAAAATCGCCGCGATCACCCCGGCCAGTTCGGCGAGCAGGGCACACCCCACCGCATGGCGAGCGCGCTGGATACCCACGGCGCCGAAGTAGACCGCCAGCACGTAGAAGGTGGTCTCGGTGCTGCCCTGGATGGTGGCGGCGACCAGGGCCGGGAAGCTGTCGACACCGTGGGTCTGCATGGTCTCGATCAGCATGGCCCGCGCCGCACTGCCAGAGAACGGCTTGACCAGGGCGGTCGGCAAGCCTTCGACAAAACGGGTATCCCAGCCCAGCCACTCGACCACATGGCGGATGCCATCCAGGGTCAGCTCCAGGGCGCCTGAGGCGCGCAGCACGCCGACCGCGCAGAGCATGGCGACCAGGTAGGGCAACAGGCTCTTGGCGACGTCAAAGCCCTCCTTGGCGCCTTCCACAAAGGTTTCATAGACCTTCACCCGCTTGAAGGCGCCGATCACCAGGAACAGGATGATCAGGCCGAACAGCGTCAGGTTGCCCATGATCGACGACAGGCTGGCCAGCGCCGTGGCCGACAGGGTGCCGAGAAACGCCATGAAGCCGCCCAGCAGCAGGGCCCCTGGCACCAGGTAGGCCAGCACCACCGGATCCCACAGGCGCAGGCGCTGCATGACCGCCACCGACAGCAGGCCGACCAGGGTCGAAGCACTGGTGGCCAGCAGGATGGGCAGGAACACCAGGGTCGGGTCCAGGGCGCCTTGCTGGGCGCGGTACATGAAGATGGTTACCGGCAGCAGGGTCAGCGACGAGGCATTGAGCACCAGGAACAGAATCTGCGCGTTGCTGGCGGTGTTCGAGCTGGGGTTGAGCTCCTGCAGGGCGCGCATTGCCTTCAGGCCGATAGGGGTGGCAGCGTTGTCCAGGCCCAGGCCATTGGCGGCGAAGTTCAGGGTGATCAGCCCCAGGGCCGGGTGGCCGGGGGGGACCTCCGGCATCAGGCGGGCGAACAGGGGGCCGAGCACCTTGGCCAACCATTCGACGACACCTGCCTTTTCGGCGATCTTCAGAAAGCCCAGCCACAGGGTCAGGGTGCCGAACAGCAGGACCATCACCTCGACCGACAGCTTGGCCATGGCGAAGATACTCTCGACCATGGCGGCAAAGATCCCGGCATTGCCACCCACCAACCATTGCGCCAGCGCGGAGATGGCCGCGACCAGGAAAAAGCCAAGCCAAAGGCCGTTGAGCATCCGTTGTTCCCCCACAAAGTTGCGTCGCATGATAACGGCGCGGGTTGGGTGCGCGCCACCTTGTGGGAGCGGGCTTGTCCCGCGATGCGGTCAGGCGGATAGGTCGCAATCGCGGGGCAAGCCCGCTCCCACACCCATTCAGAAACGAAAAAGCCCCGACCAGGTCGGGGCTTTCCATTCAACTGCTCTGCACCTTAGTGGTTGGCAGTCTTGCCGGCAGGCATGGCTTCCTTGCTGCGCCAGTGCGGCAGGGAGTTCCAGTAGCGCTGGCCCTTGGCATCGTCGTACATGCCTTCCCAGCGAGCGATAACCAGTACCGCCAGGGCGTTGCCGATCACGTTCAGAGCGGTACGCGCCATGTCCATGATGCGGTCGACACCGGCGATGAAGGCCAGGCCTTCCAGCGGAATACCGACGCTGCCCAGGGTGGCCAGCAGGACCACGAAGGACACGCCCGGCACGCCGGCGATACCCTTGGAGGTGACCATCAGGGTCAGGACCAGCAGCAGCTGCTGGCTCAGCGACAGGTCGATGCCGTACAGCTGGGCGATGAAGATGGCCGCGATGCTCTGGTACAGGGTCGAACCATCAAGGTTGAACGAGTAGCCGGTCGGTACCACGAAGCTGCAGATGGCCTTCGGCGCACCATAGGCTTCCATCTTCTCGATCACGCGCGGCAGCACGGTCTCGGAGCTGGCGGTGGAGTAGGCCAGGACCAGTTCGTCCTTGAAGATGCGCATCAGCTTGAGGATCGAGAAGCCGAACAGGCGTGCGATCAGGCCCAGCACCATGAAGCCGAAGAAGGCGATGGCGAAGTACACCAGCAGCACCAGCTTGGCCAGTGGCAGCAGCGAGGCGAAACCGAAGTTGGCGACGGTCACGGCGATCAGGGCGAATACACCGATCGGCGCGTAGTTCATGATCATGTGAGTGACCTTGAACATGGTTTCCGACACGCCCTGGAAGGTTTTCACCAGCGGGTCGCGGATGTCCGCCTGCAGGCTCGACAGACCCAGGCCGAACAGCACCGAGAAGAAGATGATCGGCAGCATTTCACCGCGCATCAGCGCTGCGAAGATGTTCGACGGGATCAGGTTGAGGATGGTCTCGATGAACGCATGCTCATGCTGAACCTCGGCCGCCGTGGCCTGGTACTTGGAGATGTCGACGGTACCCAGGGTGCTCATGTCGATGCCGGCGCCCGGGTGGAAGAGGTTGGCCAGGACCAGGCCGACTACGATCGCGATGGTGGTGACCACTTCGAAGTAGATGATGGTCTTCAGGCCGATACTGCCGAGTTTTTTCGCATCGCCAACCCCGGCGATACCCACGACCAGCGACGAAATCACGATCGGGATGACGATCATCTTGATCAGGCGAATGAAGATGTCACCGGCAGGTTGTAGGACGTTACTGATCCACCATGCCTTTTCTGCACTGAAATGATTCAGCACTGCGCCGATGGCAATCCCGAGTACCAGACCGATGAGGATCTGCCAGGCGAGGCTTAGCTTTGCCTTCTTCATGTCGTTACCTTTTCTTCAAGTGGAAACGGGCACCTGGCTGATAACCGCGATCCAGAGCTGTTCCCAGCGACTGTGATCGATTTTTGTCATCAACTGGCACACCGTAAAAGGTCACCGCAAGCGAGCGTGAGAACGCTCAGGCCAGCGAAAAAAGGCGCAACTATTCCGACGCGGGGGTGCCCCGTCTAATGCCGTAAACGACTACCCTATGCCGAATCGGCATGATATTTCTGCCGCAAAACGGGCGTCCCAGAGGGTTGATTGTAGAGCGTTCGGAATTCCGACTATGGTCAAAGCGCCATATTTCGGCAGAATTGGACGTATCCACCTGAGTGCAAACCGTCGTTGTTCGACAATCCGAATGCGTGAAACTGGCTCGGTGCCCACATCGATTGGGGGTGAAAAAATATCGATGTACGGTTGCGCGGAAATATGCCTTGGGACTGTAGGAGAAATAGTTCAGTAGGCGGGGATTGATGGCAGATTGCTATAGGCGACGCGGAAGCCAGATCAGAAATAACCCTGCGAATCAGGACATCCAACCTGTAACTCCCGCTGCCGCTTTACCTGACCCGGCCCTCATCGGAGGCACTCCTTGTACCCCTAGGCCCCTCCGATCCTGAAACAATCAGAGCAGCCCGGCCCCTTGATCATGCGCCAGCCCTCCTCGGGCGGGCGCATCATAGAAGCTTGAAACAGCAAAAGGTTCAGCCTCTATCTCTGTACATGAATGCCCGGACGCATTCCGTACGCATTCGATTCACGCTTGAGTCGCTCCATCTTTCGATGAATTCGGGGTCCTGGGCCAACCACGGGTCGGCCCGGACCTGGCCGTCATTGGCCGCCATTGCCGCTGTACTGCCACCTATTGATAAGGGTGGCAGCCAGGGCTCTGTACAGCGTCCCTTGCATGGTCAACCTCTACCGCGACGACCGAAGATGAAGGAAGCCACGAACAGCACCAGGAAGACAATGAAGAGAATCTTCGCGATACCGGTAGCGGCGCCGGCGATACCACCGAAGCCCAGCACGGCAGCGACAATGGCGATAATCAGGAAGGTGATGGCCCAGCTCAACATGGTGATTCTCCTTACCGTTGGGAAAGCAATTTTCTGTGCAGCGTCAGAACACCCAGCGTTCACGTGGCAGCGGAGCCTCGATGGTGACGGTGATAGCCGCCGTCGGCCGGGTTCGCATCAATACCGTGGCGCCAGGCGTTGGCGCCCTGACCACCAGGGCTGAACGGGCAGGGACGACGCGGGTATCTTGGGCATCCTGCCAGGCGTGATGAAGCTGACCGGCAACCAGGGTCAGCAGCACAGGCAGACTGAAGAACAGCCCCTGGCACAGCCGAAGCTCGGAAATCTGCACGAAAGTGGCGGTATGGTGGCTCATGCCGTGCTCCTCCTGCTGCAGTCTGATTGTTGTCTTACAACAGTCATTGCAGCGTGCATGCCAGCCTTTCCTTGATTAAGCGTCCATATAAATCAATGAGTTAAAAAGCTGGCGCGCGCGTATGAGCCCGTATCCTGCACGATCCCTCCGGTGGCACCGTGCGATTTGCATGATCGGCCCGGCACCAGAGACAGCAACTCAAGCCCTCTCGGCCACAAGCTAGTATGCAAAGACAGGGGGGAATCAGAATAAATCATGCAACTTGCCCGATATTTCCGACACTAACCTAGTACATTCTTAAAAGGAGCGTAGGAAATGGAGTCAGCTCAGGAGCACCAAGGCCGCATTCTGTTGGTCGATGATGAGTCCGCCATCCTGCGCACTTTCCGCTACTGCCTGGAGGATGAAGGCTACAGCGTGGCCACCGCCACCAGCGCGGCCCAGGCCGAAACTCTGCTGCAACGCCAGGTCTTCGACCTGTGTTTCCTCGACCTGCGCCTGGGCGAAGACAATGGCCTGGATGTCCTGGCCCAGATGCGCATCCAGGCGCCCTGGATGCGGGTGGTCATCGTCACAGCCCATTCGGCGGTCGATACCGCAGTCGATGCGATCCAGGCCGGCGCCGCCGACTACCTGGTCAAACCTTGCAGCCCCGACCAACTGCGCCTGGCCACCGCCAAGCAACTGGAAGTTCGCCAGCTGTCGGCAAGGCTGGAAGCGCTGGAAGGTGAATTGCGCAAGCCCAAGGACGGCCTGGACTCCCACAGCCCGGCCATGATGGCGGTGCTGGAGACTGCCCGCCAGGTCGCCAGCACGGATGCCAATATCCTCATTCTTGGTGAATCGGGCACCGGCAAGGGCGAACTGGCCAGCGCCATCCATGGCTGGAGCAAACGGGCACGCAAAGCCTGTGTGACCATCAACTGCCCGTCGCTGACAGGCGAGTTGATGGAAAGCGAGCTGTTCGGCCATAGCCGGGGTTCGTTCACCGGGGCCAGCGAAAGCACCCTGGGCCGGGTCAGCCAGGCGGATGGCGGAACCCTGTTTCTTGATGAAATCGGCGATTTTCCCCTTACCCTCCAGCCCAAACTGCTGCGTTTCATCCAGGACAAGGAATACGAGCGGATCGGCGACCCGGTGACCCGCCGCGCCGACGTGCGCATTCTGGCCGCGACCAACCTCAATCTGGAGGACATGGTGCGCGAAGGGCGCTTCCGCGAAGACCTGCTGTACAGGCTGAATGTGATCACCCTGCACTTGCCGCCGCTGCGCGAACGCAGCGAGGACATCCTGGCCCTGGCCGACCGTTTCCTGGCCCGTTTCGTCAAAGAATACTCACGCCCTGCACGTGGCTTCAGCGATGAAGCACAGGCGGCGCTGCTCAATTACCGTTGGCCAGGCAACATTCGTGAACTGCGCAACGTGATCGAGCGCGCCAGCATCATCTGCCCCCAGGAGCGGGTCGAGGTCAACTACCTGGGCATGGCCGAGCAACCAGCGGGCAATGCACCCCGCATCGGCGCCGCCTTGAGCCTGGATGAATTGGAACGGGCGCACATCGAAGCGGTGCTAGCCACCAGTGAAACCCTCGACCAGGCGGCCAAGACCCTGGGGATCGATGCCTCGACCCTGTACCGCAAGCGCAAGCAATACAACCTATGAAATGGGCAATGAAACTGCGCACACGGCTTTTCCTCAGCATCTCGGCGCTGATGACCGTCGCCCTGCTGGGGTTGCTGCTGGGCCTGGTCGGCGTGCTGCAGATGGCCAGCTCGCAGCAGGCCATGATCCGGGAAAACTCCATCACCCTGGAACTGGGCCTGAAACTGCGGCAGAACCTCGGCGAACAATTGACCCGGATCCTCGACGACTCGAGCAACGCACGGGCCCTTGAGCCCCTGCAACGGCAATTCCAGCAATTGCTCGACGAAGGCGCCAGCCATGAAAGCGCAAGCGGCAGCCCGCAAGGATTCGCCAACGCCAGGCGCAGCTATCAACACTACCTGCAGGCCTTGCGCAACAACGCTGCTTCGCCACGCAGCCTCGACGCCGACCAGCCGCTGGGCAAGGCGTTCAATACCTTGCGCAGTGACCTGGTCAATGCGCACAAGCACGCCCTGGAGCAACTCAATCAGAGCCAACAGCAGTCCCATGTACGCGCGCTATTGATTTCAGGCCTGTTGGGGCTGGTAGGGCTGGCGGTACTGATCCTTGGTTTCGTCACCGCCCATGGCATTGCCCAACGTATCGGCCAGCCTGTCGAGGCCCTGGCCAAGGCCGCCGACCAGATCGGCCAGGGCGACTTCAAGGTGACCCTGCCGGTGTCCCAGACCCTGGAGCTGAACCAGCTGACCCGACGCTTTGGCTTGATGGCCGAAGCCTTGCGCAAGCACCAGGCAACCAACATCGACGAACTGCTCGCCGGTCAGCAACGGCTGCAAGCGGTGCTCGACAGTATCGATGACGGTTTGCTGATCATCGATCGCAAAGGCCGCCTGGAACACATCAACCCGGTGGCCCAGCGGCAACTGGGTTGGGACGCCAGTCGCCTGGGCAGTGGCCTGGGTGAAGCCTTGCAGCGCCCGGAACTCGATGAGCAACTGCGCCTGGTGCTGCGTGGCGGCAGCCTGGAGCGGGCGCCGGAAGACCTGAGCCTGGAAATAGATGAAGAGCCACGTCTGCTGACCTACAGCCTGACCCCGGTCTGCCATCCTGAAGGGCAGATTCTCGGCGCAGTCATGGTGCTCCATGACGTCACCGAGTTGCGCGCGTTCGAGCGGGTGCGCAGTGAATTTGTCCTGCGTGCCTCCCACGAGTTACGCACGCCCGTCACCAGCATGCACATGGCTTTCGGCCTGCTGCGTGAACG
Organism: Pseudomonas sp. NPDC090755; assembly: GCF_044769005.1. NCBI lineage: Bacteria > Pseudomonadati > Pseudomonadota > Gammaproteobacteria > Pseudomonadales > Pseudomonadaceae > Pseudomonas > Pseudomonas sp. NPDC090755. The sequence continues at coordinate 30,388 of NZ_JBIVXC010000001.1, forward strand.
CCTGAACTTTGCAGAGGGTTCCCGAGAAACCGACCTGCTGGCAACCATTACCGAAGAGATGCAGCGCCTGACCCAATTGGTCAACGACCTGCTGAATTTCTCCCGCTACCAGAGCGGCCAGCAGAAGCTCGAACTGATCCCTTGCGCGGTCGACGAACTGTTGGCCCGCGCGTGTGAGCGCTTTGCCGGGGCGGCAGGAGACAAAAAGATTGAACTGAAAGTGGAACTGGCGACGCCGCTGCCACACCTGCTGATCGATCCGGCGCAGATGGACCGGGTGATGGATAACCTGCTGGACAACGCCGTGCGCCATACCCCGGTAGCCGGTAGCATTCGCCTGCACGCCAGGCGGCATGCCGAGCGGGTGATCATCAGCATCGAAGACAATGGCGAGGGTATTGCCTACGGCCAACAGGCACGGATCTTCGAACCGTTCGTCCAGGTCGGGCGCAAGACAGGCGGGGCAGGTCTGGGCCTGGCTTTGTGCAAGGAGATTGTCCTGCTGCATGGCGGACGCATGGGGGTTTACTCACGTCCAGGGCAGGGATCCCAGTTCTACATGGCCCTGCCGGTCTGACGCGGTTCGGGTTCAGGCCTCATCATCGATTCGCCGGGACATCACCCGGCGACCGCGGGTGATCAGTTCGACGAACTGACGGGCACTGAGCGGATGGGCGAACAGCCAGCCCTGGCCGTAATTCACCCCCTCGCTGTTGAGCAACATGGCCTGGTCTTCATATTCGATACCTTCGGCAATCACCCGCAGTTGCAGCGCATGGGCCATACGGATGATATGGGGCGCCACGCCGCTGCTGGCGGCATCATGGCCGAGGGCATCGATAAAGGCCTTGTCGATTTTCAGGCAATCCACCGGCAGGGTCTGCAGGTAGGCGAGGCTGCAATAGCCGGTACCGAAGTCGTCGATCAGCACCTGATGGCCGACCGCGCGCAAGGCTTGCAGGTTGTCACGGGCGACCACCACATCGATCAGGCCTCGCTCGGTAACCTCGAACGCAATCTGGCTGGCCGACACATGATGCAAGGCCAGCAGCCGCGCCGCGACCCGCCCGATCCTGGGCACCATCACATCGCAGGCCGCCAGGTTGACCGAGATATAGAGTTGCCGGTTGGCCCGCAGCACCTGCCCGAGCTGCTCAAGCACCCGCTGCAGGACAAAATCGGTGATCTGGCGAATCTGCCCGGTATTTTCCGCCAGGGGAATGAACAGCTCGGGACTTGTGAGGGTGCCATCGGGTCGACGCCAGCGCACCAGGGCTTCGGCGCCGACACAACGGCGGCTGTTGAGTTCGAAAATCGGTTGATACAACACCTGCAGCTCGCCGCGGCGCAAGGCCCCCTGCAACTCGGAACTCATCGAGCGACGCTGGCGCACCAGTTGCAGCACCAACCAGCCAATGCACCAGGCCAGGACCAGGCTGCCGGGAAATAACAGCCAGAGCACACCGTTCATCTTCAATGGCAGGCTGGCCCGGGGGGCGATCAGGACCAATTGGTAATCGGGTGACTTGGTCGGCATTCGGTAGATCAACCGGTCAGGCAGCTCCAGCAGTGCATCCCGGGACTTCGGTGGCCAGTCGACCGACGGCGGCCAGGTCTGTGGCGGGCCCAGTACCGGCACTGCGCGGGTACCGTTATCCAGCACCACCAGCAAACTCCCCTTCGGCGGCAGGTCGACCACATCGGTCAGGTGGCCACGGGACGTGGCTACGAGAAACTTGCCGCGCCCGAGCATCAGCGCAGCGATATTATCGTCCGGTTCGGTCGTGGTGTTCAGCCAGTAGCTGTAGGTCGGCCCCTTGATGTCTGGCGGCCGCAAGGGTTTGATCGTACGTTCGCCAATCCGGTTGGAACAGGCCATGGTGCCATCGACATAGGCGGCCTCATAAACGAAGCGATAGTTGAAGCCGATCTGCTGCAGGGCCCGCAGCATATTGGCGTCGCAGCCGCGCAAGGGCTGTAGCTGCAGCTCATCGACGCCTTCGCGCAACTGCCCGAAAATCTGCTCCAGTCGGGCGAGGAAGCGCTCGCCCTTGGCGTTCATCTGCTCGCTTTCGCTCTGTTGCACCTGGTGCATGGCCACGCCGACGCTGGCTAACAGCAACAGGATCGCGCTGGCCGAAGCCGCGAGAGAGGCCAGTAACCAGGGGCGGTAAAGCACGTGGCGCAACAAGGACAAGGCAGCTGACATCAAGAAACACCCAGTTGAATACCAAGAGGTATAGCAACTGGCAGAGAAGTCAGCCTGCCCGTTGGGCGGCGCCGTTCAATCAACGGCTGTTGAGCACCTGCAACATCGCGGCTGTCTGGGCGTCTGGCACACCGTCGAAACGCTGCGGACGGAAGCGCATCTGGAACGCTGCCAGCACATGTTTGGTGCTGACGTCGTACACGCCGGTCTGCTCAATTGCATAGCCGAAACGTGCCAGTTGCTGCTGATACCAGGTGATGCTCGGTGGGTTGATGTTGAACCGGGCCTGCTGCTGAGCTACCGCGCGCGCATCAGGCCAGACACCCAGGCCAGCATCGGCCAGGCGCTTCCAGGGAAACAGCGGACCCGGGTCCAGTTTGCGCGCCGGCGCAATATCACTGTGGCCAATGATGTAACGGGGCTGGATGTTGTTGCGTTTGACAATATCCTTGAGCAACGCGATCAGCGCCTCGATCTGCGCTTCGGTGTAAGGCTGCCAGACCCGCCCTGTCGGCGTATCGGTGAAGCCGGGGTTGACGATCTCGATGCCAATGGAGCTGGAATTGAGCCAGGTCCGGCCGTCCCACTGGCTGTCGCCGGCATGCCAGGCGCGACGGCTTTCATCGACCAGCTGATAGATAGTGGCCGGTGAGTCGCCGACCAGGTAATGGCTGCTGACCTCACCATGGGTCAGCAAGGACAGGGAGCGGTCCAGCGGGGCATTGGTGTAGTGCAGGACAACGAACTGGATACGGTTGTCCTGGTTGACCGACGGGTGGCTGCGGTCGATCCGCAAGCCGCTGCTGCAGCCTGCCAGGGTCAACAGCAGGAGCGCGGTGAAAAACGCTTTCATGGGATGGGCACATGTGATGATTTGCAATGCAATAGCATAACGTATCTACGGGTCGGCCACTTATCCCTGTTCGACCCGATTTCTACCCAGATGTTTCGCCCGGTACAGCGCTTCGTCCGCACGCTGGAGCACCACCTCGCTACGCTCGCCAGGGCGAAACGCACTGATGCCGATCGACAGGGTGATGGTGACGCGCTCGCCCTTGAAGTGGAACGGGCAAGCCTCGACCACCTGACGCAGGTTCTGCGCCAGCTGATAGCCGTTGACCAGGGAGGTCTGCGGAACCAGCAAGACGAACTCCTCACCGCCGAACCGGGCGATGAAGTCCCGTGCACGCAAGCGCTTGCGCAGTTCGTTGGCGACAATCTTGAGCACTTTGTCACCGGCCAGGTGGCCATAGCTGTCGTTGATCCGCTTGAAATGATCGAGGTCGAGGATGGCCATCAGCAGGTGCCCGCCCTGTTCCTGCCAATGCAGGACCTCCTGGTCTACCCGCTCCGACCAGGCGGCGCGGTTGGGCAGGCCAGTGAGCGGGTCGATCAGGGCCTTCTGCCGCTGCTCCTCCAGGTGCTCGCGATAGCCCATGGCTTCCTGCTCCATGCTGGCTACACGCTCGGCCAGTCCCTGCAGGCGGCCGGCCATCTCCTGCTCACGCTGATCGCGCTGGCGCTGGTGCTGGTCCATGGTGCCCAGCAGGCCTTCGAGACGGTTTTCCAGAATGTGCTTGAGGCTGTCCAGGTCGGCTGCGCCCTGGACACTGCTCTGCAGGCCGTCGACCTGTTCGCGCAACTGACTGTCCAGGTCCCGGGCAGCCGTGCTGTTGTCGGCATGACCGGCACTGGCTTCCTGCAGGTGGCTCTGGAAGGACTCCAGGCGCTCGTTCAGTTGTTGCAGGTAAGCTTCGAACTCATGCTGGCCGCTGTCGTTGATGGCCAGCATGAGCACGGCCAGATCATCCAGTACAGGCAGCAGTTCGTACCAGTTCAGGCCATGTTCCAGACGTTCGCGTACCGATTGTGCCTGGGCTTTGTGCCGTTCCGGCAAGCTCAGGTCATTGAGCAGGCCCAGCAGGGTATCCTCGATATGCTCGGCCACCGAGCTATAGGACGGTTCGGTGCCGTCGGGCAGGGCATAGTGCGCAGCTTCGTCAGGTGTTTCACTGGCCTGGGGCTGTGCGTCCTCAGCGGTCGTTGTCACGACAGGATCGTCTTCTTCCGGTACCAGCGGCATTTGCGCTGCTTCGTCCACCTGCGCTGCATCGACCGGCACGTCCGGTTGGACAGCCTGTGCCACCTCCAGGGGCTGCAACTCGTCGACGTCCGCAGGCTCAATGTCCGTGGGCACAGGTTCGACAGCTGGCAACATCACAGGCTGGACAACGACTGGCGCCGAGGCCTGGGCCTCGCCTGCCAACACCGGCTGCAACATGAGCTCCGGCGCCTCCTCGCGCCCACCGAACAGGCGCTGCAGCAGACCGGGACGCTGCGCCTCTTCAGGTCGCTCCAGCGCCGCCAGTGCCTGACCCTGCAGGCCACTGAGCTCACCCAGCAGCAGCGGCATCTCGCGAGACTGGCTGGCACGGGCCTCCAGTTGCTTGGCGAACTTCTTCAATGGCCGGCTGACTTCGCTGGGCAGGGGCAGGCCTTGCAGCTGGGTGACCAGCGAGTTCAGCGCAGTGCCCACCTGGGCAATACGGGTTGCGCGGCGCTGCTCGGAGTCGAGCACGGCTTTTTCCAGGCGCGGAATCAGGCCGGCCAGGGCGGCATCCATGTTGTCGGTGCGGATGACTTCGCGCATTTCCTTCATGCACTGGTCGACCGCCCGGTCACTACCCTCGGCAGCCAGGGTGCTGCGCACCAGGCCACGGCGCAACAAGTCGAGGCGGGCTTCCCAACGGCGCTCCAGCTTTTCCTGCTGTTCGATACTCTTGAGGTACTTTTCTTTCCAGCGCTGGGCTTCGTCGGTCATGCCTGGGTCCGCAAACGGGTGATGGCAATTAGCTCAAAGCGGGCAGCGTATCCACAGTCAGTGCATCAGGCAAACGAATCTCAACCGCGACCGGTAGATGATCGGAAATGGGCTGGGCCAGGACCTCGACCCGCTCCAGGGTGAGGCTCGGGCTGAGCAGGATATGGTCGAGGCAGCGCTGCGGCCGCCAGCTGGGGAAGGTGGCTTGCACCTGAGGGGCGACCAGGCCCAGGTCGCGCAGGGGCGAGCGCTCGAGCAGGTCGTTGGCGTGGGTGTTCATGTCGCCCATCAGCACCTGATGACGGTAGCCGCCGATCAGTTCGCGGATGTAGGCCAGTTGCAGGGCGCGCGTCTTGGAACCCAGCGCCAAGTGCATCATGACGACGACCAGGGCATCTTTGCCCTCGCCAAACCGCACCAGGATTGCCCCGCGCCCAGCAGGACCTGGCAGGGGGTGATCTTCGAGCAATTGCGGCTTGAGCCGACTGAGTACGCCATTGCTGTGCTGGGCAAACCGACCGAGGTTGCGGTTGAGCTGCTGGTACCAGTAGGGGAAGGCACCGAGCTGGGCCAGGTGTTCGACCTGATTGACGAAGCCGGAGCGAAGGCTGCCGCCATCGACCTCCTGCAGCGCCACCAGGTCGAAATCTCCCAACAGGCTACCGATCTTCTGCAGGTTGCCGGCACGTCCAGTGTGCGGCAGCAGGTGCTGCCAGCTTTTGGTCAGGTAGTGCCGGTAACGCTCGGTACTGATGCCCACCTGGATGTTGAAACTGAGCAGGCGCAGTCGGCCATCCTCTGGCAGGCCGTTAGCCTGCAGGTGATGTTCGTTGACCTGCGGATGGTGCAGGCCAACGCTACGCTCGGTTCTCCAGCGGCGCATGATGGGCGCCGCTTACTTGGCGGCGCGCTCCTTGGCGATCAGCTGGTCGGCGACGTTCAGCACGCCTTCCGGACCGCCGGCAGTGCCCAGGTCGAACAGGTACTTGCCGTTGACGACCATGGCGGGAACGCCTTTGACATCGTACTTCTTGGCCAGGTCCCGTGCTTGCTTGACCTGTCCGTCGATAGCGAACGACTTGAAGGTGGTCAGGAACTTGTCCTTGTCCACACCTTGGGTGGCCAGGAATTCAGCCATGTCTTCCGGCTTGGTGAGCTGCTTGCGCTGGTTCTGGATGGCATCGAACACGGCTGCATGGACCTTGTGCTCCACACCCATGGCTTCCAGGGTCAGGAACATCCGGCCGTGGGCATCCCATGGGCCGCCGAACATGGCAGGTACGCGTCTGAAGTTCACATCCTTGGGCAGCTTTTCAGCCCATGGGTTGATGGTCGGCTCGAAGTGATAGCAATGCGGGCAGCCATACCAGAACAGCTCGACCACTTCGATCTTGCCAGGCACCGAGACCGGTACCGGGTTGCTCAGCTCGGTATACTGCTTGCCGGCTTCGATAGGCTCGGCGGCCTGGGCGGTCATACCGAACACGCTGGCGGCAACCAGCGTGGCGCTGAGAATCAGATTACGCATGCTTCACTCCTGAGCAGTCTATTGGGTCGCCTCGACACGACCTGGATTAAGACAGGTCGAAGCGGGCCCGAGTTCGTTAGTGTAACGGCAGCGGGCATAAAAAAGGGCGACCGAAGTCGCCCTTTTCATCATTACGCCGCAGTATTAACCCAGCGTTAACGTATCACCCCGGGATCAGTGCAGGCCCTGGATATAGCTGGACAGCGCTTCGATGTCCTTGTTGCTGAGCTTGGCCGCAATCGAACGCATGGTCATGGCGTCGCCGTCGTTGGTACGGTTGCCTTCGCGGAAGTCGGTCAGCTGCTTGGTCACATATTGCGAGTGCTGGCCGCCCAGGTGCGGGAAGCCGGCCAGGGCCAGGCCTGCGCCGTTCGGCGAGTGGCAGCCCGTGCAGGCGGGCATGCCTTTTTCCAGGTCGCCGCCGTTGAACAGGGCCCTGCCACGCTCGACCAACTTCGGATCGGCCGCGCCCACGCTGCCTTTCTGGCTGGAGAAGTAGGCGGCGATGTCCGCCAGGTCCTGGTCGCTGAAAGCTGCTAGCATGCCGGTCATTTCCAGCACGGTGCGCTTGCCCGACTTGATATCGTGAAGCTGTTTCTCCAGGTACCGCTGACCCTGGCCTGCAAGTTTCGGGAAGTTCGGCGCCAGGCTATTGCCATCCGGGTTGTGGCAAGCGCCACATACAGCAGTTTTGGCCTGACCAGCAGCGGCATCGCCCTTGATACTGTCTGCGGCACTGGCGACACCAGTGACACCCAAGGTCAACAGCAGACTCACGAGTAGTTTGTTCATCAGCTAATCCAACTACGGCTAAGGGTGAAAGAGTTATGTATCGGGACTCTGGCTCATCCAGTGGATGATCGCCTGGTAGTCCTCGGCACTGCAGTCCATGCACAATCCACGCGGCGGCATAGCCTTGAAACCCTGGGTGACACGCACCACCAGTACCTCTATACCCTGCGCCAGCCTTGGCTCCCAGGCCGCACGGTCACCCGCTTGCGGGGCCTGTGGCAGCTGCCCGGCGTGACAAGCCGCGCAACTGCGGTTGTACAACACCTCGGGATCCTGTGTAGCCTGAGCGCTGAAAAACGGTATCAAGACACCGACAACAAGCAGCCATTTCGTCATGCGAACGACCTTTCAGGGTTGGGGGCTGCACTGCGTTCTACTGCGCAAGCTTGAATCCGATGCCCCCGTGCACATCCTCCTACGCTGGGATAATGCGCACACAAAAACTGGGGCATTATATACTCCCGTTGCTGAAACGGAAACGACACCACCCGCCGAGACCCTCTCGCGCAACGCCCAACCGGATAAACCATGCAAGTCAAAAACCCCATCCTCGGTCTCTGCCAACAGGCCAAATTCGCTCTCAGCGCTGCCAAGGTCGACCAGTGCCCGCAAGACCAGGGTTATGAAGTAGCCTTCGCCGGCCGCTCCAACGCCGGCAAGTCCAGCGCACTGAATACCTTGACCCACGCCAGCCTGGCGCGCACCTCGAAAACCCCGGGGCGCACCCAGCTGTTGAATTTCTTCAGTCTGGACGATGAACGGCGTTTGGTCGACTTGCCGGGCTACGGTTATGCAAAAGTTCCGATCCCGCTCAAGCAGCACTGGCAAAAGCACCTGGAGGCCTATCTGGGCAGCCGCGAGTGCCTCAAGGGCCTGATCCTGATGATGGACGTGCGCCATCCGATGACCGACTTCGACAAAATGATGCTCGACTGGTCCCAGGCGGCCGGCATGCCCATGCATATCTTGCTGACCAAGGCCGACAAACTGACCTTCGGCGCAGCCAAGAACACCCTGCTCAAGGTGCAGTCGGAAATCCGCAAGGGCTGGGGCGATGCCGTGACCATCCAGCTGTTCTCGGCGCCAAAGCGTCAGGGCGTTGAAGAAGCCTACGGCGTGCTGGCCAACTGGATGGAACTGCCTGACAAGCCCGCCGAATAAGGGCTGCCCGGCAAACACCGGGCAAAAAAAACCCCGGACTTCGTATGGGGAGGGGGAAGTTCGGGGTTCAAGTTCCGGACCGCTAGGGCGGGGTCCAGATATCTGCCAACACTTAACACAACATAGGAGCATCGAAGGGCTTCACCAGCCATTCAGTTACTCTGAGTCGTGGTTCGGCGTTTAGTTCCTGGCGTTTAGAAACTATTTGCGATAGACGGGGAATTTTTCGCGCCGACGTACCATAAGGGCCAGAAAGCCGCGACGATATGCCGCAGCTTTTCCCGGCAGTTAGCTGCATTTTTAATGCGCTTCGTCCCAGTTCGCCCCCACACCCACTTCTACCAGCAGGGGAACATCGAGTTGTGCCGCATTGCTCATGTGCGGACGAATCTGTTCACGCACCTGCTCGACCAGGTCTTCACGCACCTCCAGCACCAATTCGTCATGCACCTGCAGGATCACCCGGGCATCCAGGCCCGATTCAGTCAGCCAGTTGTCCACAGCCACCATGGCACGCTTGATGATATCGGCCGCGGTGCCCTGCATTGGCGCGTTGATCGCCGTGCGCTCGGCGCCTTTGCGCAAGGCCGGGTTCTTCGCATTGATGTCCGGCAAGTACAGCCGGCGACCGAACAGGGTTTCGACGAAGCCTTGCTCGGCGGCCTGCGCGCGGGTGCGCTCCATGTAGGCTAGCACGCCCGGATAACGGGCGAAGTAGCGGTCGATATAGGCCTGGGACTGCTTGCGGTCCACGCCGATCTGCTTGGCCAGGCCGAAGGCGCTCATGCCATAGATCAGACCGAAGTTGATCGCCTTGGCGCTGCGCCGCTGGTCGGTGGTGACATCGGCCAGTTCGACGCCGAATACCTCGGCCGCCGTTGCCCGGTGCACGTCCAGGTTGTTGCGGAAGGCGTGCAACAAGCCCTCGTCCTTGGCCAGGTGGGCCATGATGCGCAGTTCGATCTGCGAGTAGTCCGCCGCCAGCAGCTTGTAACCGGGGGCAGCGATGAAGGCCTGGCGGATCCGACGGCCTTCGGCGGTACGGATCGGGATGTTCTGCAGGTTCGGGTCGCTGGACGACAGGCGGCCAGTGGCCGCCACCGCCTGCTGGTAGGAGGTGTGGATACGCCCGGTGCGCGGGTTGATCTGCTCCGGCAGGCGGTCGGTGTAGGTGCTCTTGAGCTTGCTCAGCGAGCGGTACTGCATCAGCACCTTGGGCAGCGGGAAGTCCATCTCCGCCAGCTCCGCCAACACCGCTTCGGCCGTGGAAGCCTGGCCCTTGGCGGTCTTGTTGAGCACCGGCATGCCGAGCTTTTCGTAGAGGATCACGCCCAGTTGCTTGGGCGAGCCGAGGTTGAACTCCTCGCCGGCGATCTCGAAGGCTTCACGCTCCAGCTCAACCAGCTTGTCACCCAGTTCGACGCTCTGGATGCCAAGCAGCTTGGCATCGACCAGCGCGCCCTGGCGCTCGATCTTGGCCAGCACAGGCACCAGCGGTATTTCGATGTCGTTGAGCACCGGCAGCACGCTCGGGACCTTGGCCAGCTTCTGCTGCAACACCTGGTGCAGGCGCAGGGTCACGTCGGCGTCTTCGGCCGCATAGGGGCCGGCCTGTTCCAGGGTGATCTGGTCGAAGGTCAGCTGCTTGGCGCCCTTGCCCGCGATGTCCTGGAAGCCGATGGTGGTGTGGTTCAGGTACTTGAGCGCCAGGCTGTCCATGTCGTGGCGGGTGGCCGTGGAGTCGAGCACGTAGGACTCGAGCATGGTGTCGTAGGCCACGCCCCGCATCTGGATACCGTTGGCGATGTCGCCACCGATGGCACAGTTGGCCAGGATGTTCATGTCGTACTTGGCGTTCTGCCCGACCTTGAACTTGTCCGGGTCTTCCAGCAGCGGCTTGAGCGCCAGCAGCACGCTGTCGCGGTCCAGCTGCTCGGGCACACCCATGTAGCTGTGGGTCAGCGGCACGTAGGCGGCCTCATGGGCCTGCACGGCGAACGACAGGCCGACCAGTTGCGCCTGCTGTGCATCCAGACCGGTGGTTTCGGTGTCGAAGGCGAACAGCGGGGCGGCGCGCAGCTTTTCCAGCCAGGCGTCGAAGCGGGCCTGGTCGAGGATGGTTTCGTACTTCGCCTCGACGACCGCCTGCGGCTCGTCGGCAACGATTTCCTGGCCGGCACGCTTGGCATCGCGCTGCACTTCGTCGATCCAGCTCTTGAACTCCATCTCCGTGTACAGCGCCAGCAGGGCATCACGGTCCGGTTCGCCGCAGACCAGCGCGTCGACCTCCACCTCCAGCGGCACATCGATCTTGATGGTCGCCAGTTCATAGGACAGGAACGCCGCGTCACGGTGTTCTTCGAGCTTGGCCGGCAAGGTCTTGGCACCGCGAATGGCCAGGGCCGGCACCTTGTCGAGGTTCTCGTACAGCTCGCGCAGGCCGCCGCCGATGCCGGTCAGCAGGCCAACGGCGGTTTTCTCGCCGACGCCCGGCACGCCTGGAATGTTGTCGACCTTGTCGCCCATGAGGGCGAGGAAATCGATGATGTGTTCAGGACCGACGCCAAATTTCTCGTGCACGCCAGGCACATCGAGCACGCTACCGGTCATGGTGTTGACCAGCGTAATGTGGCCGTCGACCAGTTGCGCCATGTCCTTGTCGCCGGTGGAGATGATCACTGGGCGACCGGCGGCGGCACTGCTGCGGGCCAGGGTGCCGATCACGTCGTCGGCTTCCACCCCTTCGACGCACAGCAGCGGGTAGCCCAGGGCACGGACGCTGGCGTGCAGCGGCTCGATCTGTACGCGCAGGTCGTCGGGCATGCTCGGCCGGTTGGCCTTGTATTCGGCAAACATTTCATCGCGGAAGGTGCCGCCCTTGGCGTCGAACACCACGGCGAACAGGCTGTCCGGGTACTGCTTGCGCAAACTCTTGAGCATGTTCAGCACGCCTTTGACCGCACCGGTCGGCATGCCTTTGGAAGTGGTCAGCGGCGGCAACGCGTGAAAGGCGCGGTAGAGGTATGAGGAACCGTCCACCAGGACGAGGGGAGCTTGGCTCATGAGCAGAATCAACCTTTTCGACGGGCCCGGCGCTAGAATGTCCGGAACATTGACGACAAAGGGACAAGGTTATCATGCGCACACTAAATCGCCTGTTGCTGCTGGGCCTGTTGGCAGTCACTCCGGTCGTCACCCTGGCTGCGGATGATGCGCCATCGGCTGATCCGGAAGTAACCATTCGCACGGAAGGCGACAAAACCATCCAGGAATACCGGCAAAATGGCTTCCTGTATGCAATCAAGGTCACCCCGAAAGGCGGCAAACCTTATTTCCTGGTACGCGCCGATGGCTCGGAGGGCAATTTCATCCGCTCCGACCAGCCGGACATGCTGATCCCCTCGTGGAAAATCTTCGAGTGGTAAGGCGTACCCTTAATATCAACCTGGCACTTCCCAGCAGAAGTGCCCGTATGGGCAATTTTTGATCATGTCAGTCTTCACCCCCCTGACCCGGCCTGAGCTGGAAACCTTTCTGGCGCCGTACGGCCTGGGTCGCCTGCGGGACTTCCAGGGCATTGCCGCCGGTACCGAGAACAGCAACTTCTTTGTCAGCCTGGAACAGGGGGAGTATGTGCTGACACTGGTCGAACGCGGACCGGTCCAGGACCTGCCGTTCTTCATCGAACTGCTGGATGTGTTGCACGAAGCCGACCTGCCGGTGCCCTATGCCCTGCGCGGCACCGACGGCGTGGCCCTGCGCGAGCTGGCCGGCAAGCCGGCGCTGCTGCAACCGCGCCTGCCCGGCAAGCACATCAAGGACGTCAACAACCAGCACTGTGTGCAGATCGGCGAGCTGCTCGGCCACCTGCACCTGGCGACCCGCGACAAGGTCCTGGAACGCAAGACCGACCGGGGCCTGGACTGGATGCTGGAGACCGGCGCCGAACTGATGCCGCGCCTGGGCCAGCAACAGCAACAGTTGCTGCAGGGCTGCCTGGACGAGATCGCCGGGCACAAGGCGCAGATCATGGCCCTGCCGCGCTCCAACCTGCATGCCGACCTGTTCCGCGACAACGTGCTGTTCGAAGGCACCCACCTGACCGGCCTGATCGACTTCTACAACGCCTGTTCCGGGCCGATGCTCTATGACCTGGCCATCACCCTCAACGACTGGTGCTGCGATAAAGAAGGGCGCATCGACGGCCCACGGGCGCGAGCGCTACTGGGGGCCTATGCAGCACTGCGGCCATTCACTTCGGCCGAAGCCCACCTGTGGCCGGTGATGCTGCGCATTGCCTGCGTGCGGTTCTGGCTGTCGCGGTTGATTGCGGCTGAATCCTTTGCCGGGATGGACGTGTTGATTCACGACCCGGCGGATTTCGAAGTGCGCCTGGCGGCGCGTCAGCAGGTGGAAATCGCCCTGCCGTTTGCGCTTTAAAGCATCGCAGGGCAAGCCCGCTCCCACAGAGCCTTGTGGTAGCAACTGTCTTGATTGCCTGGTGGTGTAGCCGCTGCCGCCAGGCTGCGATCGGTCGCGAAGCGACCGTAGAACCTGGCGCCTTCAGTCTGACTGGTACAACGAGGTGACCGGGTTGCGACTGCTGCGCAGTCGATCGCAGCCTCGTTCCTCGGCAGCGGCTACGGGGGTGCGGGCTTGCCCCGCGATCAGCACCTTAGAGCTGTTCCAGGCAGCCCGCCAGATCATTGCCCAGCTTCTCCAGCAACTGCTCATAGCCCCGGGCACTGGCCGATGCCGTTCCCCCCAATGCATCCAGCTCCGCCAGGGTCACCGGCAAGCCTGCCGTCAGGGTCTCGGCCAGTCGAGGACGCAACGGCGGCTCACTGAACACGCAGGTCTTGCCCACTTCCTGCAGGCGCTTGCGCATGGCCGCCACGTGCTGGGCGCCCGGCTGCACTTCGGCGGCCACGCTGAACACACCGGTGTGCTTGAGGCCATAGGCCGACTCAAAGTAGTCGAAGGCTTCATGGAAGACGAAGTAGGGCTTGGCGCTGATACCGGCCATGCGTTTCTTCAGCCGCAGGTCCAGGGCGTCCAGGCGCTCGGTGAATGCCTTGAGGTTAGTCTGGTAACGGGCGGCATTGGCCGGATCCGCTGCACTCAGGTCGCCGGCCATCTTTGCCGCAATCACCCGAGCATTGAACGTCGACAGCCACAGGTGGGCATCCAGGCTGCCGGGGCGATGGTCGTGGTCATGCTCGCCGGCGTCCTCATCATGGTCATGATCATGGGAGTGGCTGTCCTCGCCGAAATGACGCAGCGAAAGGCCGGGCAGGTCCTGTACGGCAACACTGGGCTTGTCGCGCCCCTTGAGCACCCGCGGCAGGAAGCCTTCCATGTCCGGGCCGATCCAGTACAGCAGCTGTGCGTCGCTCACCCGCCGCACATCGGACGGACGCAGGGCGTAGTGATGCGGCGAAGCGCCCGGTGGCAATAACACTTCAGGACTGCCGACACCGTCCTGGACCGCCGCCGCGATCTGCTGCAGGGGCTTGATGCTGGTGAGTACACGGACCTCGGCCTGTGCCTGGGCCATCACCAGGGTGGCGATAAAAGCGACAAAAAGGGCAAAAAATCGGGACACGATGACCACTCAAAGGGGCAGGAACAGGTAACATAATAACGTCTCTAATCAGAACCGTCGCCGCCCATGCCTAAAACCCCGCTGGCCAATCGCCCCCACGACCACTCCCATTGCGTGCACAGCGCCCTGGCCGAGGCCGACGCCCTGTGCGCACGCCAAGGCCTGCGCCTGACCGCTTTGCGCCGTCGCGTGCTGGAGCTGGTCTGGCAGAGCCATAAACCGCTGGGCGCCTATGACATCCTCGCCGTGCTGAGCGAACAGGACGGCCGCCGGGCAGCGCCGCCGACCGTTTATCGGGCCCTGGACTTTCTCCTGGAGAACAGCCTGGTGCACCGCATCGCCTCGCTCAACGCCTTCATCGGCTGCAGCCACCCGGAGCACGCCCACCAGGGGCAGTTCCTGATCTGCCGGGCGTGCCACGTGGCGATCGAACTGGAGCAGACCAGCATCAGCAACGCCATTGTCGCCAGCGCCAAGGAAGTCGATTTCAGCGTCGAGGCGCAGACCGTCGAAGTGGTCGGCCTGTGCGGCAACTGCCGGAGCGCCTGATGAGCAATGCATTGATTCGCCTCGAACAGGTCGGCGTAGCGTTCGCCGGGCAGGCGGTGCTCGACAGCATCGACCTGGCGGTCGAGCCTGGGCAGATCGTCACCCTGATCGGCCCCAACGGCGCCGGCAAGACGACCCTGGTGCGCGCTGTACTCGGCCTGCTCAAGCCACACACCGGCAAGGTCTGGCGCAAGCCACGCCTGCGCATTGGCTACATGCCGCAGAAACTGCAGGTGGATGCCACCTTGCCGCTCTCGGTCCTGCGTTTCCTGCGCCTGGTACCCGGCGTCGATCGCGCCGCTGCCCTGGCGGCGCTGGGCGAAGTCGGCGCCGAGCAGGTGATCGACAGCCCGATCCAGGGGATTTCCGGTGGCGAGATGCAACGGGTGCTGCTGGCCCGGGCGCTGCTGCGCGAACCTGAGTTGCTGGTGCTCGACGAGCCGGTGCAGGGTGTCGACGTGGCCGGCCAGGCCGAGCTCTACAGCCTGATCACCCGCTTGCGCGACCGCCACGGCTGCGGTGTGCTGATGGTGTCCCACGACCTGCACCTGGTGATGAGCACCACCGACCAGGTGGTCTGCCTGAACCGTCATGTCTGCTGCTCCGGCCACCCGGAACAGGTCAGCGGCGACCCTGCCTTCGTCGAGCTGTTCGGCAGCAATGCGCCGAGCCTGGCGATCTACCACCACCATCACGATCACGCCCATGACCTGCATGGGTCCGTGGTTGCACCCGCCCAAGGCGGACATGTACACGGAGAACACTGCAAGCATGGCTGATTTCCTGCTTTACGCCCTGCTCGCAGGCTTGGCCCTGGCCCTGGTCGCCGGCCCCCTGGGGTCTTTCGTGGTCTGGCGGCGCATGGCTTATTTCGGCGACACCCTGTCCCATGCCGCCTTGCTGGGCGTGGCCCTGGGCTTCGTACTGGATGTCAGCCCGGCACTGGCGGTGACAGTCGGCTGCCTGCTGCTGGCGATCCTGCTGGTCACCCTGCAACAGCGCCAGCCACTGGCGTCGGACACCCTGCTGGGAATACTCGCCCCCAGCACCCTGTCACTCGGGCTGGTGGTGCTGAGCTTCATGCACGATGTACGCATCGACCTGATGGCCTACCTGTTTGGCGACCTGTTGGCGATCAGCCCGGGTGACCTGGCCTGGATACTCGGTGGCAGCGCCGCGGTACTGTTGTTGGTGGTGGTGCTCTGGCGCCCGCTGCTGGCGGTGACCGTGCACGAAGAATTGGCCATGGTCGAAGGCCTGCCGGTAACGGCGTTGCGTCTGGCGCTGATGCTGTTGATCGCCGTGGTGATCGCCGTGGCCATGAAGATCGTCGGCGTGTTGCTGATCACCTCGCTGCTGATCATTCCAGCCGCCGCAGCGCAACGCCATGCCCGCTCCCCCGAACAGATGGCCCTGGGCGCCAGCCTGCTAGGGGTGACCGCAGTGTGCGGCGGCCTGGCGCTGTCGTGGTTCAAGGACACCCCGGCCGGCCCGTCGATCGTGGTCTGTGCAGCGGTGCTATTCTTGCTGAGCCTGGCCTTGCCCCGGCGCTGACGCCCAGGGTGCGACCCCGGCGGTTGCACCCTGCGACATTTAAATCATGCAGGGCCTGGAAGAGTTATTCTCGAGTCTGCGGACTGGGTGTAGACTTGGCCGCTTTTTTGCGCAATTAGAGAGCCGCAGGAATGAAGCCGTTCGCCTCCCGTTATCTGCTCCTTGCCGCGTTTTCCCTGATCCTGGCCGCCTGTTCCAGCGCTCCGGTCGACAACGCCGCCACACCTGCCCAGGCCGATGCCTGGCAGCAGCTGGAGCAAAGCATCGCCAGCAGCGAGCTGGCCACCGCCGAAGACCAGCTCGCCGCACTGCAAGCCCAGTACCCCGATGACAGCCGGGTCGAGCAGCACCAGCGGCAGTTGGCTGAGGCCTACCTGCAACGCAGCCAGATCGTTCTGCAACAGGGTGATGTCAACGCCGCCGCCACCGCCCTGAGCCGCGCCCGCGCCCTGATGCCCAAGGCCCCGGCCTTGACCGGCGGGGTCAACGGCGCCATTGCCCAGGCCCGCAAGGCCGAACTGGAAAAGGCCGAAGCCGCCCTGAAGGCCGCCGAAGCCAAGCCGCGCGCCAAGGTGATCGACCCTGCTGCGCCAAGCACAATCGTTGCGCTGAAAACCCGCAATATCGCCGATCTGCGCAAGCAACTCGACGCCATCGCCAGCGATGTGGTGAATTTTCAGTGCGAAGTGCTGTTCCGGGTGCCGCGCAAGGATGATGCCCCTTGGCTCAAGACCTTGCTGGGCAAGCGGGTGAACAAGCTCGACAGCGAATTCGCCTTGCAGCAAACCCACGAAATCCAGCGCAACCAGCCTGCCCAGGTGGTCCTGGTGCCACGCCAGCCCTGAGTCACCGGGTGCCCGCCGGGCACCCGTCGCGCCTGTACCAGCCTTTATGTCCGATACCGACCACTGATCGCGTTATTCCCGCAGCATTGGTCAATTGCGAAATAAATGCTAAGAACCTCTATACGAACAGGCTAAAATGCGCGCCCCGGCTAACCGCTGACCCAAATTCCATGCGCCCCACAAGGTTCGCTACGTGATCGAGTTTCAAAATGTGCATAAAACCTACCGCGTCGCCGGTAGGGACATCCCCGCGCTGCACCCGACCAACCTGAGTGTCGAAAACGGCCAGGTGTTCGGACTGATCGGCCACTCCGGTGCCGGCAAAAGTACCCTGCTGCGTCTGATCAACCGCCTGGAAGCCCCGAGCGGCGGCAAGATCATCGTCGACGGTGAAGATGTCACCGCCTTCAACGCCAACGACCTGCGGCGCTTCCGCCAACAGGTCGGGATGATCTTCCAGCACTTCAACCTGCTGGCCTCCAAGACCGTGGCCGACAACGTCGCCTTGCCGCTGATGCTGGCCGGCGAGCTGTCGCGCAAGGAAGTCGACACCCGCGTCAGTGAACTGCTGGCCCGGGTCGGCCTGTCCGACCACGCCAAGAAGTACCCGGCACAGCTGTCCGGCGGCCAGAAGCAGCGCGTCGGCATCGCCCGCGCCCTGGCCACCAAGCCGAAGATCCTGCTCTGCGACGAAGCCACCAGCGCCCTCGATCCACAGACCACGGCGCAGGTGTTGCAGCTGCTGGCCGAGATCAACCGCGAGCTGAAGCTGACCATCGTACTGATCACCCATGAAATGGACGTGATCCGTCGGGTCTGTGACCGCGTGGCGGTGATGGACGCCGGGCAGATCGTCGAACAGGGCCCGGTAGCCGATGTGTTCCTGCATCCGCAGCACCCGACCACCAAACGCTTCGTCCAGGAAGACGAGCAGATCGACGAAGACGAACAGCGCGACGACTTCGCTCATGTACCAGGCCGCATCCTGCGCCTGACCTTCCAGGGCGACTCCACCTACGCGCCGCTGCTGGGCACCGTTGCCCGCGAAACCGGCGTGGACTACAGCATCCTTGCCGGTCGCATCGACCGCATCAAAGACACCCCGTATGGGCAGCTGACTCTGGCCGTCACTGGCGGCGACATGGAAGCGGCCTTCGCCCGCTTCACGGCGGCTGATGTTCATATGGAGGTACTGCGTTGATGGACGCCTTGAGTTTCTTTGCCAACGTCGACTGGGCCGAAATCTGGCTGGCTACCATCGACACCATGATCATGCTGTTCGGCTCGCTGTTCTTCACCGTGCTGCTCGGCCTGCCACTGGGCGTGCTGCTGTTTCTCTGTGGCCCGCGCCAGCTGTTCGAGCAGAAAGGCGTGTATGCGCTGCTGTCACTGGTGGTCAACGTGCTGCGCTCGCTGCCGTTCATCATCCTGCTGATCGTGATGATTCCGTTCACCGTGCTGATCACCGGCACCTCGCTGGGCGTCGCCGGGGCCATTCCGCCGCTGGTGGTAGGGGCCACACCGTTCTTTGCGCGCCTGGTGGAAACCGCCCTGCGCGAAGTCGATCGCGGCATTATCGAAGCCACCCAGTCGATGGGCGCCACGACCCGGCAGATCATCACCAACGCCTTGCTGCCTGAAGCCCGTCCGGGCATCTTCGCCGCCATCACCGTCACCGCCATTACCCTGGTGTCCTACACCGCCATGGCCGGTGTGGTGGGGGCCGGCGGCCTGGGCGACCTGGCGATCCGCTTCGGCTACCAGCGTTTCCAGACCGACGTCATGGTGGTCACCGTGGTCCTGCTGCTGATACTGGTTCAAGTGCTGCAGAGCGTGGGCGACAAACTGGTTGTGCATTTTTCCCGTAAGTAACCCCGTGGGCCGGGGGCCGGATCGGCCCTCACAAGGAGTGATTTGATGAAAAAGCTGCTTGCTGTTGTCGCCGCCGTCGCGGCCTTCTCGGTTCAGGCCGAGACCCTGACCGTGGCCGCCACCCCAGTGCCACACGCCGAGATCCTCGAATTCGTCAAACCGATCCTGGCCAAAGAAGGTGTGGAGTTGAAGGTGAAGGTGTTCACCGACTACATCCAGCCGAACGTGCAGGTGGCCGAGAAGCGCCTGGACGCCAACTTCTTCCAGCACCAGCCGTACCTGGATGAATTCAACAAGGCCAAGGGCACTCACCTGGTCAGCGTTGCCGGCGTGCACCTGGAGCCCCTGGGCGCCTACTCCAACAAGTTCAAGGAACTTGATGAGCTGCCATCGACCGCCACCGTGGTCATCCCCAACGATGCCACCAACGGCGGTCGCGCCTTGCTGCTGCTGGACAAGGCCGGTGTGATCAAGCTCAAGGACAACACGAACATCCTGTCCAGCGTCAAGGACATCGCCCAGAACGGCAAGAACCTCAAGTTCCGCGAGCTGGAAGCGGCGACCATCCCGCGTGTGCTGACCCAGGTCGACCTGGCGCTGATCAACACCAACTACGCGCTGGAAGCCAAACTGGACCCGAGCAAGGACGCCCTGGTCATCGAAGGCAGCGACTCGCCTTACGTGAACATCCTGGTCACCCGTGAAGACAACAAGGATGCCGCGGCGGTGAAGAAGCTGGTTGCAGCCCTGCACACCCCGGAAGTGAAGACGTTCATCGAAGAGAAGTACAAGGGCGCGGTCAAGCCGGCGTTCTGAGTCAAATCGATCGCGGGGCAAGCCCGCTCCCACACGGATCTGCGTAGGAGCGGGCTTGCCCCGCGATGCATTCAATCGCGCTTAAGCAACACAGGCAGCTGGGCCACCAGCTTCTGATTGTTGAACGGCGCGCGAATAAAGCCGCGCTGCTTGCCATCCGGGCCAATCACGGCCAGGTTGCCACTGTGATCGACCGTGTAGTTCGGCTTGCTGGTATCGGCCGGAATGAACGGGATGCTCACCGCGTTGGCCAGTTTCTGGATGTTCTCCAGCGAGCCGGTCAGGCCACGGAAATCTTTGTCGAAATAGCCCAGGTACTGCTGCAGCTGCGCCGGGGTATCGCGGTTCGGGTCGACACTCACCAGCACCACCTGCAAGCGCTCGACTGCCTCCTTGGGCAGTTCGCTCTTGACCTGACGCAGCTGGGCCAGGGTGGTTGGGCAGATGTCCGGGCAGAAGGTGTAGCCAAAGAACAGCAGCGACCACTTGCCCTTGAGCTCGTCCACCGCGACGACCTGACCCTTCTCGTCGGTCATCTCCAGACTCGGCACACTGCGGCTCTGCGGCAGCAGGATGATGCCGGCGTCGATCAGCTCGGTCGGGTTGCCCTCGCTACGACCATTGAGCACCTTGTTGACGGTAAGCCCCAGGATCACAGCGACCAGGGCAACGAGGATGAAGACGGTTTTCTGGGTTCGAGTCATAGGTTCAACAGTAGGTAGTGGTCTACAAGCAGCGCGATGAACAACAGCAACAGGTACCAGATCGAGTACTTGAACGTCTTGATCGCCGCGTGCGGTCTGCTGCCACGGTACAACACCCAGGCCCATTGCAGGAAGCGCACGCCCAGCAGCAGCGCACAGGCCAGGTAGAGCGGCCCGCTCATGTGGATGGCAAAGGGCAGCAGGCTGACCGCCAACAGAACCAGGGTATAAAGCAGGATGTGCACCTTGGTGTAATGCTCGCCGTGGGTCACCGGCAGCATCGGGATATCCGCCTTCGCGTACTCCTCCTTGCGGTGAATGGCCAGCGCCCAGAAGTGCGGCGGGGTCCAGGCAAAGATGATCAGCACCAGCAGCAAGGGCTCGGCGCTGATGTGCCCGCTGACCGCCACCCAGCCCAGCAGCGGCGGCGCCGCACCGGCCAGGCCGCCAATCACGATGTTCTGCGGTGTCGCGCGTTTGAGAAAGCCGGTGTAGATCACCGCATAACCGAGCAACGATGCCAGGGTCAGCCAGGCGGTGAGGGCATTGGTGAAGCACAGCAACAGGGTCATCCCCAGCAGCGCCAGCAGCAGGGCAAAGGTCAGGGCTGCGGCGGGCGCCACCCGGCCTTCGGCCAGCGGGCGTTTGTGGGTGCGCGCCATCAGGGCGTCGATCCGCCGGTCCACCACATGATTGACCACGGCGGCCCCGGCCGCGCAACACGCGATGCCCAGGTTACCGAACAGCAGCACGGCCCAGGGCACCCCCGCGCGGGTGGCGAGAAACATGCCCACCAGCGAGGTGATCAGCATCAGCACCACCACCTTGGGCTTGGTCAGCTCCAGGTAGTCACGCCAGCCCGCCCGGAGTCTGCTCCCGGTCAGAAGCGTCGCCATGAGTTATCTCCCAGATAGTGAATGACACCGCCACTGCCGACCGGTGTCAGGCGCCAGCCCTGGCTGACTCGACGAACCTTCGCCTTGGCCACCAGGCGAATGCGGTAATTGACCAGCACCATGCACAGCAACAGCAGGGCGCCACCGGCGTTGTGTGCCACGGCCACTGCCAACGGCAAGTGGAACAACACATTGCTGATGCCCAGGCCAACCTGCAGCGCCAGCGCCAGCAGCACCAGTCGGGCCAGGTTGCCCAGGCCATGACGGTGCAGTTTCCAGCTCAGCAACAACAGTACGCAGGTCACCAGCAGGGCGCCCATTCGGTGGCTGAGATGGATGGCCGTGCGCGCATCGCTGTCCAGCTGCCCGCCCAGGTAGTTCGGCCCGATGTGCTGGGTCAGGTGAAAGCCGTTGGCAAAATCCGCCTGTGGCCACCACTGGCCATGGCAGGTCGGCAGATCGATGCAGGCCACCGCGGCATAGTTGGCGCTGACCCAGCCGCCCAGGGCGATCTGGCCGATCACCACCAGCAACGCCAGCGCCGCCACGCGCCGCACACTCAGTGGCAGTTTGGGCAGGGGCGCAAACGCCCGGGACAAGCGCAGGCTCAACAGGAACAACAGACTCAGGGTGGCAAAACCGCCTAGCAAATGGGCGGTCACCACCTGCGGCCACAGCTTGAGGGTCACGGTCCACATGCCAAAGGCCGCCTGGGCGAACACCACGCCGAGCAGCAACAAGGGCAGGCGATAGGGTTGACCGTCACGGCCATGGCGACGCCAGGCCTGCAGGGCGAGCAGGGTGATCACCAGCGCCAGGGTACCGGCGAAGTAACGATGGACCATCTCGTTGCGGCCCTTGTGCGCTTCCACCGGGGTGTCGGGGAAGTGCAGTTCGGCATGGGCCAGTTGCGCTTCGGTCTTGGGCACGCTGATGAAGCCGTAGCACCCCGGCCAGTCCGGACAGCCCAGCCCGGCGTGGGTGAGGCGGGTGTAGGCACCGAGCAGGACAACAACCAGTGCCAGCAGGGTGGCGAATACAGCGAGGCGGTATCCAGGTCTGGCCATGGTGATGTCCTACCCGATATTGGACAGCTTCAGTAGATGGCGCAGGTCGTTGAGCAGGTCCTTGCCCTTGACCTTGGCGTCGTAGCGCAGCACCAGGTTGCCGTGGGGATCGACAATCCACAGCTGTGCATCCTGCTTGCCCTGACTGGCTGCACCGTACTTGCCCAGGTCCAGTGGATAGTGCTGCAGTTGCGGATACTCGCGATCGAGCCGGGCCTGATAATCGCTGCCCAGGGGTTGGGCGGTGGCCAGGGCGTGACTGGCGCGACTGGCGTCACGGCCCAGTCCGATCTGGACCTGCCGGGCCAGGTACACCAGTTGCTGGCAGTCCAGGGCACAGGCCCCCGGGGCACTGACCAGCAACTGCCAGCGCTGCTCAGCGCTGTTCACGCCAAGGTCGGCACGGCTCTGGCCATTGCCGATCATCTCGCCGTGATAACTGCGACTCTCAGGCACCCAGAACTGGAACTTGTACATGCCGGTCGCCAGCAGCATCGGCCCGATCACCACCAGCAGGATCAGGATCAGTTGCAGGCGCCCCCGCGCCCGTCCGGAAGGCGTCTTGCCTTCAGACATGTTGAGTGGATTGCTGACCGCTCCCATGCTGTTTCTCCTTGTTGTTATGCCAGCCGAAGTAGAGGTAAAGCAGTACCAGCGCCACGGCCAGAGCAAACCATTGCACGGCGTAGCCGAGGTGTTTCTCCGGGCCCAGGGCGACCACCGGCCAGTCCAGCCGGTAACTGGCCGGGCCCGCTTCCAGGCGCAGCTCATGGGCAAAGCCTTCGCGCGCCAGCTGTTGCCAGATATGGCCGGCATCGACCGCCGTCAGCAGCCTTGGCCAGCTGCCGTCTTCAGGATCGGCATGCAGCTGGAAGGTGGCGCCGGGGGCGACATAGACCCAGGCCTCCAGGCTCAGCGCCTGCGGCGGGGTAGTGAACTGCACCGGCAGGCGCCGGTCCGGCCAGGGCAGCCAGCCGCGATTGACCAGCAGCCAGAGCCCGCTGGCCTGGTCGAAAAAGGGTTGCAGCAGCTCGACGCCGACCTGGCCATCACGCATGCGGTTATCCAGCAACAGGCTGTGCCGGGCATCGAACTGGCCAAACAGGTGCACCCGGCGGTAGGCCGGGTCCTGCAACAGCGGCAGCTGTGCCGCGCCCAAGGGCTCACTGGCCTGGCGTTCGGCATAGCTGGCGAGCAGGGCACGTTTCTGTTCGGCACGCCCCAGCTGCCAGCAGCCCAGGCCAATCAGCCCGGGCAACAGCATCAGCACCACCAGGGTCGGCACCCAACCGGGGCGAAATGGCTTCACCCGGTCACCCCATGGTCAGTCGCTATACTTAAAGTCATCGGTGCATCCCCCCCGGAGTTTCGCCATGCTCAAAGCCGCGATTGTCCTGATGCTGTTGGCCACCATCGCCAGCCTGTTCAGTGGCCTGTTCTTTCTGGTCAAGGACGATGGACATTCCACCCGCTTGCTCAAAGCCCTGACCGTGCGGGTCAGCCTTGCCGCGCTGACCCTGGTATTGATCACCTGGGGCTTCTACAGCGGCCAACTGGTATCCCACGCACCGTTCTGACGACGGCTACAGCACATAAACAAAGATAAACAGCCCCACCCAGACCACATCCACAAAGTGCCAGTACCAGCTGGCCGCCTCGAAACCGAAATGCTTGTCGGGATCGAAATGCCCGCGCAGGATGCGCATCAACATCACGAACAGAATCAAGGTCCCCATGGTCACGTGGGCACCATGGAAGCCTGTGAGCATGAAGAAGGTCGCACCGTAGATGCCCGAGCCCAGGGTCAGGCCAAGCTTGGTGTACGCCTCGTGGTACTCGTAGGCTTGCAGCACCAGGAAGCCGATGCCCAGGGCAATGGTCAGCGCCAGCCAGAATTTCAGCGCGCCGCGGTGATCCTTGCGCAAGGCATGGTGGGCGATCGTCACGGTGACGCTGGAGCTGACCAGCAGGATGGTGTTGATCAGCGGCAGGTGCCAGGGATCGATGATTTCCCTGGGCGGTGGAAACAGCTTCGGATCCGGGGTGTTGAGCAATGGCCAGGAAAACTCGAAGTTCGGCCAGAGCATGTGTGTCACGCCCTTGGCGCCTTCGCCTCCCAGCCAGGGTCCGGCCAGGTTGCGCACATAGAACAGCGCACCGAAGAAGGCGATGAAGAACATCACCTCGGAAAAAATGAACCAGGACATGCCCCAGCGGAAGGAGCGGTCCAGCTGCGAGCTGTAGAGCCCGGCACGACTTTCCTTGACCACTGCGCCGAACCAGCCGAACAGCATGTAGGCCAGGCACAAGGCACCGAAGAAGAAGATCCACGGTCCATGAGACTCGGGACGGCCGGCCTTGAGGTCGTTGAACCAGGTGCCCAGGCCGAACACCGTGATGAACATGCCGACCGTGGCGATGATCGGCCACTTGCTTTGCGCCGGTACGTAGTAGTGCTCATGGGAAGCCATTGACGGTTCTCCTTATCGGGCGCCCTGTGAGTCCTGGCCTGCCAGTTGGGCAACGGGCGGGTGGCGGGCGGTGATATCGAACAACGTGTAAGCCAGTGTCAGGTGTTTCACATCCCTGGGCAGGTCGCGGTCGACGATAAAGCGCACCGGCATCTCGATGCGTTGCCCCGGCTGCAGCACCTGCTGGGTGAAGCAGAAACATTCGGTCTTGTGGAAATACGCCGCCGCCTCGGCCGGGGTGACGCTGGGGATCGCCTGGGCCGTCATGGGCTTGTCCGTCGGGTTGCGGGCAATGAACACCATCTCGTTGACCGCTCCCGGGTTGACGTCGATCTGGTCGGCGGTGGAGTGGAACTCCCAGACCATGTCGCTGGCGTTGGTCGACATGAACTGCACCTTCACCGTGCGCTCCGGGTCGGCCTCCT
Organism: Pseudomonas sp. NPDC090755; assembly: GCF_044769005.1. Taxonomy (NCBI): domain Bacteria; kingdom Pseudomonadati; phylum Pseudomonadota; class Gammaproteobacteria; order Pseudomonadales; family Pseudomonadaceae; genus Pseudomonas; species Pseudomonas sp. NPDC090755. The sequence continues at coordinate 55,703 of NZ_JBIVXC010000001.1, forward strand.
GGGTTGCCTGGTACTGCCCGCCGGTCTTGCCGTTGATGCCAAAGGCCTTGCACATCACGTCATAGATCGGCACCAGGGCAAAACCGAAGGCGAACATCACCACGGTCAGCAGCAGCAACCGCACGACCAGGCGCTTGAGCGAAATCCCTTCACTCATGACTGCATCCTCCGAAGGTCGCCGTTCATTTCACATCCGGCGGGGTCTGGAAGGTGTGGTAGGGCGCCGGTGAAGGCACCGTCCATTCCAGCCCATCGGCGCCGTCCCAAGGCTTGGCCGGCGCAGGCTCACCGCCGCGAATGCACTTGATGACGATGAACAGGAAGAAGATCTGCGTGGCGCCGAAGGTAAAGGCACCGATCGACGAGACCATGTTGAAGTCGGCGAACTGCAGGTTGTAGTCCGGAATCCGCCGCGGCATGCCGGCCAGGCCAACGAAGTGCATGGGGAAGAAGGCCATGTTCATGCCGATGAACGACAACCAGAAGTGCAGCTTGCCCAGGGTTTCGTCGTACATGTGCCCGGTCCATTTGGGCAGCCAGTAGTAAGCCGAGGCAAAGATGCCGAAGATCGCCCCGGGCACCAGCACGTAATGGAAGTGGGCGACCACGAAGTAGGTGTCGTGGTACTGGAAGTCCGCCGGGGCGATGGCCAGCATCAGCCCGGAAAATCCGCCGATGGTGAACAGGATAACGAAGGCGATGGCGAACAGCATCGGCGTCTCGAAGGTCAGCGAGCCTTCCCACATGGTGCTGACCCAGTTGAACACTTTCACCCCGGTGGGCACGGCGATCAGCATGGTGGCGTACATGAAGAACAGCTCGCCGACCACCGGGATGCCGACCACGAACATGTGGTGGGCCCAGACGATAAAGGACAGGAAGGCGATCGCCCCGGTGGCGTAGACCATCGAGGTGTAGCCGAACAGCGGCTTGCGCGAGAACGCCGGGATGATCGAGCTGACCGCGCCGAACGCCGGCAGGATCATGATGTACACCTCCGGGTGCCCGAAGAACCAGAACACGTGCTGGAACAGCACCGGGTCACCGCCACCGGCGGCACTGAAGAAGCTGGTGCCGAAGTGGATGTCCATCAGCATCATGGTTACCACCCCCGCCAGCACCGGCATCACCGCGATCAGCAGGAACGCTGTGATCAGCCAGGTCCAGACGAACAGCGGCATTTTCATCAGCGTCATGCCCGGGGCACGCAGGTTGAGGATGGTGGCGATGACGTTGATCGCGCCCATGATCGAACTGATACCCATCAGGTGGATGGCGAAGATGAAGAAGGTCACGCTTTCCGGTGCGTAGGTGGTGGACAACGGCGCGTAGAAGGTCCAGCCGAAGTTCGGCCCGCCCCCCGGCATGAACAGGGTCGAAACCAGCAGCAGGAAGGCCGCCGGCAACAGCCAGAAACTGAAGTTGTTCATCCGCGGCAGGGCCATGTCCGGCGCGCCGACCATCAGCGGTATCATCCAGTTGGCCAGGCCGACGAAGGCCGGCATCACCGCACCGAAGACCATCACCAGACCGTGCATGGTGGTCATCTGGTTGAAGAATTCCGGCTGGACAATCTGCAAGCCGGGCTGGAACAGCTCGGCACGGATCACCATGGCAAAGGAGCCGCCCAGCAGGAACATGCTGAAGCTGAACCACAGGTACATGGTGCCGATGTCCTTGTGGTTGGTGGTCAGCACCCAACGCATCAACCCTTTGGCCGGCCCGTGGGCGTGGTCATGGCCGGCATGACCGTGCTCGTCGATCACTGCACTCATGTCCTGTCTCCTGAAGTCGGTCATTTGCTTTCGGCCTGTTTAAGTGCCAGCACGTCCTTCGGCGTGACCATGTCGCCCTTGTTGTTGCCCCAGGCGTTGCGCTCGTAGGTCACTACGGCGGCGATATCCACTTCCGACAGTTGCTTGCCGAAGGCGGCCATGGCGGTGCCCGGCTTGCCGTGGAAGACGATGCCCAGGTGTTCTTCCTTGGGTCCTGTGGCGATCTTCGAGCCCTTGAGCGCCGGGAACATCGGCGGCAGGCCCTGGCCTTCGGCCTGGTGACAGGCCACGCAGGTGGTGTGGTAGACCTTGTCGCCACGCTCGACCAGCTCTTGCAGGGTCCAGTCCTTGCTGGTCAGCTCCTTGAGCTTGGCGGCTTCGGCCTTGCGCTCACCCAGCCAGGTTTCGTAGTCGGCCTTGGACTTGACCTCGACCACCACCGGCATGAAACCGTGATCCTTGCCGCACAGTTCGGTGCACTGGCCGCGGTAGATGCCGGGCTTCTCGATGCGGGTCCAGGCTTCGTTGACGAAGCCGGGAATGGCGTCGCGCTTGACCGCGAAGGCCGGTACCCACCAGGAGTGGATCACGTCGGCGGCGGTGACCAGAAAGCGCACCTTGGCCCCCACCGGCAGCACCAGCGGCTGGTCGACTTCGAGCAGGTAGTGCTCGTCCTTGGGCGCCTTGTTGTGGATCTGGTCGGCGGGGGTGGCCAGGTTGCTGAAGAACTCGACGTCCTGGCCCAGGTACTTGTAGTGCCACTTCCACTGGTAGCCGGTGACCTGGATGTCGACGTCCGATTCGCTGGCATCGTAGATATCGATCAGGGTCTTGGTGGCCGGAATGGCCATGGCCACCAGGATCAGGAACGGCACTACCGTCCACATGATCTCGACCCAGGTGTGCTCGTGGAAATGCGCAGGCTGCTGGCCGGTGGAACGACGGTGGATGATCATCGACCAGAACATCGCGCCGAAGACCACCAGGCCGATGATCACGCAGATCCAGAAGATGGTCATGTGCAGGTCGAACACTGCGTTGCTGACTTCAGTCGCCCCTGGCGCCATGTTCACGGTCCAGGCGGCGTTGGCCTGACCGAATACCGACCACAACAGGAGGCCCATCCAGACGTGTGGATGTCGCATCATTGCGGGTTCCCCTTATCGTTCTTGTTATCCCGGAGGCGTGGACCTACGGCTAAGGGTACGGCGGCCAAGACTGCGAACTTCGACGACCGAGCCCCCTGCGAACTACAGTCGGGCCTCATCAGCGAATCACTTTCAACCGGAGTATAGACAGCGACCTCGACCACGCAATGCGATCGAAAAAATCAAACCGGCCAGGTTGAACGTTTGCGCGCCAGCCCGCGAAACACGCGGGATGAAGCACAATGATGGCATTTAGATATAATTCATCACTATAAGAAACCGCCAGTTATGCAAAATGCGTCTTAACGCTGGACAGAACCGAGCTACCTTATGTCTTCCGTTTGTCACGCCTTTTTCCTGGAGTTGTCATGAACATCGCCGCTTTGCGCGAGCAGATTACCCGTGCCCATCAACATGAGACCAAAACCGGCCAACTGAAAGACCAACTCATCAAACAACTGCCGCACCTGCACCCTTCGATCCAGCTGCCGGAAACCAATGCCCAGGACGCATTGACCCGCTTCGTCAGCGCCTACATCGACCAGGTGCCGGAAATGCTCGAGGCCGCCAACGAAGTGGCCCGCGAGGCTGGCATCGAGTCGCAGATCAAACCGGTGCTGAAAATCGCCGAAGAGTATTTTCTGCAACCACCGAAAATCATGAACGGCCATGTCGGCCTCGGTTGCCTGCTGGATGAAGCCTACCTGGCGCATCGCCTGGTGGAAGAGGTGAACGACCTGTACATCAAGCACTTCCAGCAGCCGTTGATCCCGCTGGATACCACCGTGGCCAACCTGATCGCCCACCAGCTGATCGGCGAAGAGTTTGCCAACCAGCTGGATGAAGTGGTGCACCACTCAGTGGACGAGATGCTCGATGACCAGAGCTTCGCCCTGGAGTCGGTCGAAGCTTACCGCGAGAAACTCAGCAGCCCGGATACCGGCGCGGCATGGAAGCGCTGGCCTTGCCTGTCGCGGCAACTGGGTGTGGGGCTGGAGCTGGATCAGTCGGCGTGATGCCGAGTCGGCGGCGATGCCGGCTCCCACAGGATGTAGGAGCGGGCTTGCCCCGCGATGGCAACACCGCCCCTTAAGCTCAAGCCCCCAAGCCGACTGTTGTGCGCACTCGCCCCTCGACCCGCCGCTTGAGGCGACGCTGTTCGATCAGCAAGCGCGCCCCCTTGCCCGCATTGGCCCGTCCCCAGTCCTCGAGCAGTTCGAGGCATGAGTGGTCGATATAACTGAGGTTGGCCAGCGGCACATGCAGCGTGGTGCCCGCCGGAATCCCTTCGAGCACCTGGGCCAGCGCCGGTACCTTGAGGAACGTCGCCGCACCGCTCAACCGCAGTTCCATATGCCCGGGCGCATCGAGGCTGGCCACACTGATCTTCAAGCGTGCGGCTTTGAGCGCCAGCTTGAGCAGTGTCAGGGCAAAACCAAGCAGCACGCCGGTCAACAGGTCGGTGAAGATGATCGCCAGCGCCGTCGCGGCATAGGTGTACATCGGCATCCGACCGTATCGGCCCAGGCCACGGAACGCCTTGAAATCGACCAGTTTGAAGCCGGTGAAGACCAGCACACCCGCCAGGCTTGCAACCGGGATCTGTTGCAGCACACGGCTCAAGATCACGACAAAGGCCAGCAGCCAGACCCCGTGCAGGATCGTCGACAGCCTTGTCCGGGCACCGGCCTGGACATTGGCCGAACTGCGCACGATCACCCCGGTCATCGGCAACGCGCCCAGCACACCGCAGAGCATGTTCCCCAGCCCCTGGGCTGACAGTTCTCGATCGAAATCCGAGCGTTGGCCGTCGTGCATGCGGTCGACCGCAGCAGCGGAAAGCAAGGTTTCGGCACTGGCGATGAAGGCCAGGGCAAAGGCGGCGACCAGCAGGTTCGGATCAGCGAGGTTGAGCAGGTCAGCCGGGCGCAGCCAGTCGATGGCCTGGCTGAGGTCCGCCGGCACCTGGACCCGGTTCACCGGCAATGCCAACCCGATGCTGATGGCGGTCATCAGGGCGACACCGAGCAATGCTCCGGGTACAAAGCGCAGCGACTGTGGTCGTAGCCGCTCCCATCCCCACATCACGGCGATGGTACCGAGCCCCAATGCTCCGGCCTGCCAGCCGTTGCCCTGGCTTTCCAGCGGCAAGGCCTGGGCCAGGGTCGCCGGAAAACCCAGCAAGTTGGCCAACCCCGACGGCTGCGGCGCACTGTCGAACATCACGTGCAGCTGGGACAACACAATCAGCACACCGATACCGGCGAGCATGCCGTATACCACCGCAGGCGCCGTGACCCGGAACCAGCAGCCCAGCCGCAAGCGTCCCGCCAGCAGTTGCAGCAACCCTGCCAGCAACAGGATCGGGCCGAGCATCGCCACGCCATGCTGGCGTACCAGCTCGAACACCAGCACCGCCAGGCCCGCCGCCGGGCCACTGACCTGCAGAGGCGAACCCGCCAGCCAACCGACCACGATGCCACCGATGATCCCGGTAATCAGGCCCTTGGCCGGGGGCATGCCCGAGGCGATTGCGATGCCCATGCACAAGGGCAGGGCGACCAGGAATACCACCACTGAAGCCAGTAATTCGCGCGGCAATGCCGCTTTGATCTGTGTCTTGTTCACCCTGTCACTCCTTCTCTCAAGGTTTACGGCCACTCCAATGGCCGACAGCACGTTCCCTGACGCACAGGCAGGCGCAGGCCGCCAGCGGGCTGGCAAAGGCAGTCAGGGAAATTCAAGGCAGCCGATAACCAGGCCGCACCCATGGGGTGCAGCCGTCAATCAGCGTGTTGCAGGAAGCGGGGACGCTTAGTAGCGGCCTTTCGGGGTGGCGCTAGGGATTGGCTGGCCAGCAGCCAAAGGCAGGAAACGGTCGCTTGCAGCGTCGTAGGCTTCGATCTGGCTGGTTTCGATGTCGTAGATCCAGCCATGGATATGCAACTGGCCGGCCGCCAGGCGCGATGCCACCGAGGGGTGGGTGCGCAGGTGGTGCAACTGGGCGATGACGTTTTCCTTGGTCAGCACCTGCATGCTTTCATGCTCGCTGCCGCAGGAGCAGTTGTCCTCGACCACCGTACGGGCGACCTCGGCATGACGCAGCCAGGCTTTGACCGTCGGCATCTTCTCGAGGCTGTTGGGGTTGAGCACCGCACGCATGGCACCGCAATCGGAGTGACCGCAAATGATGATGTGGTGCACACCCAGGGCCAGCACGGCATATTCGATGGCGGTGGACACGCCGCCGTTCATCTGCCCGTAAGGAGGCACGACGTTACCCACGTTACGGGTAACGAACAGGTCGCCAGGGGAGCTCTGGGTGATCAGTTCGGGCACGATGCGCGAGTCGGCACAGGTGATGAACATCGCACGAGGCGCTTGAGCGGTGGCGAGCTTCTTGAACAGCTCCTGCTGCTCAGGAAAGACTTCATGGTGAAACCGCAGGAAGCCGTCGACGATGTGCTTCAGGGCGGCATCGGCGCTCTCGGCAGGGGCAGCCGGGACGGCCTTGGATGGGTCCTTGACGGGCATGATTCATCCTCTTTGACGGTTTTTAGGTTAAGTCCATTTTACCGGGTTGATGATTCAAACAGCGCATGACATTTGGATGACGTACGCGCGCCAACAATCACATCATTTGTTGACTGAATTCCTACACTACTCGGAAAAACTTAACTCAAACTGAATTGCGCGGCTCTAGAACGGGCGTTCCAGAGTTTTTAAGAGGTACCAAAATAGTATCAAAAAAACATCAGTGGCCAATACCCATTACTGGAATCAGAGCAGTGACATCTGCCTTCCCGGGGGGCAAAAGGCGCTGCAATCCAGCGAGTAGCCCTCACGACGATTCAGCCCCAAACGGCGAATAGCCTTGCTGAATCGCTGCGCCAACAGCTCGGCAAATACACCCTCACCGCGCATGCGTGCGCCAAAACGACTGTCGTACAGCTCACCACCACGGCTCTGGCGGATCAGGCTCAGGACATGACTGGCACGTTGCGGGTAATGATCCTGCAGCCATTGCTCGAACAGCGGGGCGACTTCCAACGGCAGGCGCAACATCATGTATGCCGCACTCAGGGCGCCATTGGCCTTGGCCGCCTCCAGCAGGTGTTCAAGCTCACTGTCGTTGATCATCGGGATCATCGGCGAGCACAACACCCCGACCGCAATGCCAGCCTCACTCAGCACCCGGATTGCCCGCAACCGTGCCTTGGGCGCTGCCGCCCGGGGTTCGAGGGTGCGCTTTAGCTCGTCGTCGAGCGTGGTCAGGCTGATCATCACCGTCACCAGGCGTTGCCGGGCCAACTCACTGAGCAGATCCAGATCACGCAGGATCAGCGAACCCTTGGTGACGATGGTGACCGGGTGACGGTAACGCAGCAGCACTTCCAGCAGGCGCCGGGTCAGTTGCTGTTCGCGCTCGATGGGCTGGTAAGGGTCGGTGTTGGAACCCAGGTTGATCGGCGCACAGACGTAGCCGGGCTTGCTCAATTGCTGTTCGAGCACGGCGGCCGCGTTGGTCTTGGCGATCAGCTTGGTTTCGAAGTCCAGCCCGGGCGACAGATCCCAATAGGCGTGGCTGGGGCGGGCATAGCAGTAGATACAGCCGTGTTCACAACCGCGATACGGATTGATCGAGCGGTCAAAGGGCAGGTCAGGCGAGTTGTTGCGGGTGATGATGCTCTTGGCGGTTTCGATGCGCACTTCGGTGCCCTGGGTAAGGGGCACTTCCTGGTACCAGCCGTCATCCTCGGCTACCGAGCGATTGGGGGCGAAGCGGTTGTGGGGGTTGCTGGTGGTTCCACGCCCGCGCAATGGCGCTTGAGGAGTAAACATGCAAACAACCCCATATACTGTTTTTATGTACAGTACACGGGGTGTTCTCATTGTGCCAGTACCGCTTGGCAGCCGCCGGGCTACGACTGTTCAAACGTTCGCTGCGCGGTCGAGAAAAGCCTGCATGGACACAGACATTGATCGCGACGCTCCTGGAGCCAGCAGCTCCTGGCGCATTGCCTGCCCCAGGCGAGGGTTGAAAACGCCGTTCGCCCTGAACTGGGCGAATACTTCAATGGCATTCGCCTCTGCCCACAGATAGCAGTAGTACCCCACATCGTACCCGGTGACTATGTAATCAAAACCATTGACGAAGCGGTCATTGCTGGCCAGTGGCAATACCTGGGTTCGCGAATAAACACGCTCAACCACTTGCTGGATACTGCGCCCCTCAGCGTAACTTCGGTGCAATTCGAAATCGAGCAGAGACCGCTTCAACTCCTCGGCAATCTCCAGCCCCCGCTGGGTTTCTCGCGCCGCCAACCATTGCTGAATATCGGCAAGCGCAGCAGGCGCCCCACTCACTCGATGCTTCGAAACAGACTGCAGGCACTCTGCCGACCAACACCACTGTTCCAGCAGTTTGGCGACAAACTCAGACAGGTCGTGGCCCAATTCGCTAATGCTGTTCAAGCGCCTGTTGCTGTTGGTCATGAGCACCTGCTGAAGGCAATGATGGAACTCATGGAACAGCTTGCACAGGTCCCGATGTCCCATTTGTGATTTATCCGGCTCATAGGCGCCAAACAACACCGCGACCGGTAGCGACAGATTTCCCTCGGCATCTACATGGCGATTACGAATGGCAAGCGCCCAGGGATAGTTCGGCTTGCCGGGACGGGCGTAGACATCCAGGTAGATATGGCCGAGCACGACGCCAGCTTCAGCGACTTGCAGCAGTTGTACTTGCGAATCCCAGGTTTGCCCATCAACGCTGCTGATCGTAAGACCATACAGCTGCTCGGCCAAACCCGTCAGCCCACTCACAACCGAGTCGAAGGAAAAGTATTCACTCAGGGCCTGGTCGAGATCGGCGCCATCAGCCTCGCGCATCTTTTGCGCATAAAACGAGTAATCCCACGGCTGTAGATCATCACAACCCTGGCTGTTGGCGAATGCCCTGAGTTCACGGGCCTCACGCTGGAGTCTTGGTAGGCTGCGATCGATCTGCGTGTTCAGGAACGCTTCAACCTCTGCGCTCGACTGCGCAGCCTTGGTTTGCAGGCTCAGCTCGATAAAATCGGTAAAACCCAACAGCTGGGCCTTTTCGTGACGCAGACGCAGTAATGCCTGCAGTACCGGCTGGTTGTCGATCAGGTGTTGCCCAGCAACCTGATCGGATGCTCGCGTCACATAGGCCAGGTAGACCTCTTTGCGCAGTTCACGGTTCTGCGCATAGCGCAGGACCATGTCATCGACAGGCTCAAAACCAAGCGTTAACAACCAGCCGTCGAGATGCGTCGCTTGAGCTGCGTTGTGCATGACCTGCAGGTCCGCAGCGGGCACACCGGCCAACTCGGACATATCGGTGATGTGCCTGGTCCATTGCTGGGAAGCAACCTCTAAATTATTCCGAAACTCTGCTTCAAGGTTTGCAATAGTCGCGACCTGTTCGGCAAATTGCGGCCTATCAGAAACAGCAATGTTCGCTCCTTCAAGTTGAAAGTCGCGAAGGATACGAGCCAGTACCGCTTGCTGTTCATCGGTGAAGCCCCTTGTATCCAGCCGCTGATAAGCATCATGGAGTGCAGCGTTCTGATGTTTTGCTGCGCGGTAAGCCTTTTGCACTGCCTCACAAGCACCGAATGCAGCGCCCCACTCTTCATCAGTGAATAGCAATGGCACCAAGGCATGGAAGACATCTTCCAGGCGCTTGTCGAGTGCCTCAACAGCCAGTACCAGGCCATTCCAGGTTGGAGAATCGGCTTCGCGCTCGATGATCTGCGCCAGTGCCGAGCTATTATCCTCGGCGATTTGCTGTATCGCAGGTTGCAGGTCCTCTACACGCACACTGGCATAGGGGAACAGATCGAAAGGTTGCAGCAGGGGGTTAGGACGGGACATGCGTCGTTCCTGGGGGTGGTTGGACATGACCGCCAACCTACCGCCAGGACGAACGCTTGCTGATCTAGATAACTACCGCAAATTGCCTCCCGAAACAGCTATGAAGAGGCACCACGTCAGTCTTTTTCAGCCGGCTTCTTCAACTTCGGATTTGGAAAGAACTGCACAGTTTGCACCTTGGCCTCGGCGGGTTTCACCTCGACCTTGTTGACCCGGGTACCGAGCTCCTTGGGCACCGACAGCCCTTGTTCGTTAAGGGTGTCGGAAAACCCGCAGGCCACACACTCACGATGCGGAACGCTGTCTTCGCTCCACATCATCAGCTTGTCCGGCTCGCTGCACGCCGGGCAGACCGCCCCGGCGATAAAGCGTTTTTTCGTCTTGTTCACAGGCGCATCACTCATGCCGCCGCATCCTCACTCAGGCCACTATGGCGCAAGAGTGCATCGATCGACGGCTCACGGCCACGGAAGTCGACGAACAGCAGCATCGGCTCTTGGGATCCACCGCGGGCCAGGATGGCTTCGCGGAAGGCGCGACCGGTTTCAGCGTTGAGCACACCTTCTTCCTCGAAGCGCGAGAAGGCGTCGGCCGAGAGCACTTCAGCCCACTTGTAGCTGTAGTAACCCGCCGCGTAACCACCGGCGAAAATATGCGCAAAGCTGTTGGGGAAGCGGTTGTACGCCGGCGGACGCATCACCGAGACCTCGTCGCGGATGCCTTCGAGCACTTGCAGCACGCTGCGGCCATCGCCGTGGTGGGCATGCAGCTCGAAGTCGAACAGCGAGAACTCCAGCTGGCGGACCATCATCAGGCCAGACTGGAAGTTCTTCGCCGCCAGCATTTTCTCCAGCAGGTCCTGGGGCAGGGCTGCGCCGGTTTCGTAGTGACCGGAAATCAATGCCAGGCCCTCGGGCTCCCAGCACCAGTTTTCCATGAACTGGCTTGGCAGCTCCACGGCATCCCAGGCCACGCCGTTGATGCCGGAAACACCGGCATGCTCGATGCGGGTCAGCAGGTGATGCAGGCCGTGACCGAACTCGTGGAACAGGGTGGTGACTTCATCGTGGGTCAATAGTGCCGGCTTGCCGGGGGCTGCCGGGGTGAAGTTGCACACAAGGTTGGCCACCGGGCTCTGCAGCTCGCCGTCCGCGGCGCGGCGGCGATCGCGGGCACCATCCATCCAGGCGCCGCCGCGCTTGTTGGCGCGGGCATAGAGGTCGAAGAAGAAGCGCCCGACGTGATGGCCGTGCTCCTTGATTTCGAACAGGCGCACGTCCGGGTGCCAGGTATCGAAGCCCTTGAGCTCGGTGATTTCGATACCGTAGAGACGCTGGACAATGCTGAACAGGCCGGACAGCACCTTGTCGATCGGGAAGTAGGCACGCAGGGTTTCCTGGGAAACGCTGTAGCGCTGCTCGCGCAATTTTTCGCCGAAGTAACCGCTGTCCCAGCTCTGCAGGTCAGGGCAACCCTGCTCGGCGGCATAGGCCTTGAGCTGGGCCAGGTCCTGGGTGGCAAACGGCTTGCTGCGTTGGGCCAGGTCGCGCAGGAAGCTCAGCACCTGATCGCTGGACTCAGCCATCTTGGTCGCCAGGCTCAGCTCGGCATAGTTGGGGTAACCGAGCAGCTCGGCCAGCTCCTGGCGCAGGTCGAGGATTTCGCGCATCACCGGGCCGTTGTCGAACTGACCGGCATTGGGGCCCTGGTCGGAGGCGCGGGTGCAGTAGGCCGCGTAGATCTCTTCGCGCAGGGCACGGTCCTGGGCGTAGGTCATCACGGCATAGTAGCTGGGGAACTCCAGGCTGATCAGCCAGCCGTCGAGGCCCTTGGCCTGGGCGGCGGCAGCCATCTGCGCCTTGGCCGAGTCGGTCAGGCCGGCCAGCGCGGCCTCGTCCACGACATGCTTGGTCCAGGCCTGGGTGGCATCGAGCAACTGGTTGGAGAAGCGGCTGCCCAGCTCGCTCAGCTTGCTCTGTACTTCGGCGTAACGCTGCTGCTTGTCGGCCGGCAGGTCGATACCCGACAGGCGGAAATCACGCAGGGCGTGTTCGAGAATAGTCTTTTGCGCCACGTCGAAGCCGGCGGCCTCGGGGCTAGCGATCAGCGCTTCATAGGCCTGGAACAGCTCACGGTTCTGGCCCAGTTCAGTGGAATACGCGCTCAATGCCGGCAGGCAGGCCTCATAGGCTTCGCGCAGCTCGGCGCTGTTGCACACGGCATTGAGGTGACTGACCGGGCTCCAGGCGGCGCCCAGGCGGTCGTTGAGTTCGTCCATGGCCAGGATCAGGCCAGCCCAGGTCGGGTTCTGGCCCTGGGTCTTGAGGATCTCGGCAATGGCGGTACGGTTGTCGGCAAGGATCTGTTCAATCGCCGGCTGCACATGCTCGGCACGGATTGCCGAGAAGGGCGGCAAGTCATAAGACTGCAGTAGCGGGTTGGTCGCACTCACGGTTAAACACCTTGGCAGAAGAAACACGGGACCATCTTAATTACAATCGACGCCGACCGCAGCCCTATCACCACTAAAGAGAACCCCTATCATGGCCATCCGCAGCTTCCAGAACCAGATGCCCCGCCTGGGCGAGCGCGCCTTTGTCGACCGCAGCGCCGTGGTACTGGGCGATGTCGAAATCGGTGACGACAGCTCGGTATGGCCGTTGACGGTGGTGCGCGGCGACATGCACCGTATCCGTATCGGCGCCCGTACCAGCGTGCAGGACGGCAGCGTGCTGCACATCACCCATGCCGGCCCTTTCAACCCGGACGGTTTTCCGTTGCTGATCGGCGATGATGTAACCATTGGTCACAAAGTCATGCTCCATGGCTGCACGCTGGGCAACCGGATCCTGGTGGGCATGGGCAGCACCATCATGGACGGCGCGGTGGTCGAGGACGAAGTGATCATTGGCGCCGGCAGCCTCGTGCCACCGGGCAAACGCCTGGAAAGCGGCTTTCTCTACGTCGGCAGCCCGGTCAAGCAGGCCCGTGCCCTGACCGAAAAGGAGCGCGCCTTCTTTCCCTACAGCGCCAGCAACTACGTCAAACTCAAGGACCAGCACCTGGCCGAAGGCTACCACCTGCCTGAGTGAACCAGCCCGCAGCCTTAATCGAGACCACCATGCATCAACAAACGATCCTCTTCGACCTGGACGGCACCCTGACCGACCCACGCCTGGGCATCACCCGCTCGATCCAGTACGCCCTGGCCAAGCTGGGCATCGATGAGCCGGACCTGGCTCGCCTGGAACACTTCATCGGCCCGCCCTTGCTGCAGGCCTTCATGCAGTTCTACGGCTTCGACGAGGCCAAGGCCTGGGACGCGGTGAACTTCTATCGCGAGCGCTTCAAGGTCACCGGCCTGTACGAAAACCAGGTGTTCGACGGTGTCCATGAACTGCTGACGGCCCTGAACGGGCAGGGCAGGACGCTGTACATCGCGACCTCCAAGCCTTGGGAGTTCGCCCGCGAGATCGCCCGGCATTTCGAGTTCGACCACCACTTCAAGGTGATCTACGGCAGCGAGCTGGACGGCACCCGTACCAACAAGGTCGAGCTGATCGCCCACCTGTTGGCCGAAGAGTCCCTGGACCCTTCGCAGACGCTGATGATCGGCGACCGCAAGCACGACCTGATCGGCGCCCGCAGCAACGGCCTGGAAGCGGTGGCGGTGGGGTACGGCTTCGGCAGCCAGGAAGAATTGATGGCGGAGCAGCCGGCTTATCACTTTGCCACCCTGGATGAGCTGCATCGGGCGTTCTTGCGGGCCTGATGGCCTCAATCGCGGGGCGAGCCCGCTCCTACAGGTGGGATGCTCCGCAAGGCCTGATGCCGCTGATCAAGCGGCAAGCGCCCCAGGGTCTCGACCCGCTGGTAGAACGCCTGCCAATCGCCGCCCACTTGGGCGAACAACGCCGCAAATGCCGGCACCCACTGGTCGTACAGGCCAAAGGGCAGCAGCTTGGCGTTGTTCATCGGCGCATTGATCCAGGCGTCATAAGGCCCGACACCTTTCCACTGGGTATCACGCAGGACCCGATAGTCGCGACGCAGGCGCTCGAATTCGGCCTGCTTGCCCGCGCGCTTGGCTGGCTCGGTGAGGGGCGCTGCGTACAAGGTCTTCAGCCGTTCCCGGCTGGCCAGGACCAGGCCGACGAACTGGTCTCGTTGCCGGCTGTCGTCCCCGGTATTCGCTGCCAGGCCGCGGGCCGCACGCCACTGGCGCGTGCCTTCCTGCTCGACGAAGGTGGCAAAGGATTCGTTGAAGGCGGTGTCGTCCTGCACATACACCCGCTGATGCGCCAGTTCATGGAAGATCACCGTGGCCAGGCGCTCGTCGCCCCAGCGCAGCATGGTGTTGAGGATCGGGTCGTCGAACCAGCCCAGAGTCGAGTAGGCCTCCACGCCGCCGATGTAGACATCCAGGCCCTGCTGCTTCTGCAGCGCTGCCGCGCCCCGGGCGGCGCCCTGGCTGTAGTAGCCGCGATAGGCCACGCAGCCGGCAATGGGAAAGCAGTGGGTTTGCGCCTCGAGGGAAAATTCCGGGGTGGCGAACACGTTCCAGACCACAAAGGGCCGGCCGATGTCGGCATATACCCGATAACTGCGGTTGTCCGGCAGCTTCAAGTGCTCGCTGGCGAAGGCCCGCGCCTGCTCCGCCTGCTCCAGGTGCGCGCGCAACGCCGGCGGGGTGGCAGGATCGGCCAGCACCTCGGGCACCGGCTTGCGTGCCTGCAAAAGCTGCAATTGGCCCGTGGCCAACTGACCGTAGTAACTGACGCTGACACAACCGTTCAGCAGAACGCCAAGCAACAGGGGAACCAAACGGCGTAAAAAAAGGTCGAGTGCCCCAGAACTTGAGCGCAACAGAAGAAATAGTCGAAGCATCCGCGTCCCGTCATCCCGCTCAAGAACTCATCCGCTTCAAGACTATCCTGCCCGGCTGGAGTTTTGCCATGCGTACACTGCTTGTCGTCAGCGCCACTGTGTTGTTGTCCGGTTGCGCCGGCCTGCTAATGCCAACCCCCGATCCCAACCAGGCCTGGGTCGACCTTGCGCCGAGCCCGGATGAAACCCTGCACGCCCTGCAGGTGGACGACCGTGACTGGACCGACAAGCGCTATTTCGAAGTACCGCCCGGTAGCCACGAGCTGACCGTGCGCTACCTGTTCCCGGTGATACCGAGCAATATCGGCCCGGTCAGCGAACCGCTGTGGCGCGACTGCCAGTTGAATGTGAAATACAAGGATTTCGCTGCCGGTGGGCGGTACCAACTGGAAGCCGGCAGCATCGGTTTCCGACCCTGGGCCAAGCTCTACGACGAGCAGGGCAAACTGGTCAGCAAAGGGCTGCCGGCAGGCTGTCAAAGCACCTGATCCGGGCGAATGGCGCTATGCTTGTTATTTGAAGCTTGCAAGCGGGAGTTTGCCATGCGCCAGCCAATGATGCTGATTGCCCTCAGTACCCTGGGGGCTTGCGCCAGCCCCTTGCCTCCAGTCGATAACAAGCAGGCCTGGGTCGACCTGTACACCATGACGCCCGGCAAAACGCTGATGGCCGACCGCCTGGATGGCGAGCGCCTCAACGACGGGCGCTTCTTCCAGGTCACCCCCGGCAAGCACGAGCTGACCGTGCGCTTCGATTTCGAAGTGTATTCCGGTGGTTTCTCGGTCGATCCGGTGGAACGCACCTGCTACCTGAAAGTGCGCTACGACCACTTCGAAGCCGGCCAGCGCTATCGCCTGGAAGCCCGGGCACCGGCCATGCAACCCTCGGCCTACCTCTACGACGCACAACGCAAGGTCGTGGCCGAAGAGCAAAACGACATCTTCTGCGTGCCCTGACGCCTAGCGATCATTCTTCTGGTAGATGATTTTCTTGGTGCCACCCTCGCAACTGCCCACCACCATGTTCTGGTCGTGGACATCTTCGTTGCGCACGATTTCCAGGGTGTAGGACGTCACCCCGCGTGCCTGGATCTTCGCCTCGATCTCGGCCTTGAGTTCTTCGCAGGGTTTGGGCGCAGCCAGCGCAGTAGTCGCCAGCACGGATGCCATTACAGCGATTGCGACACGAATCATGGGACAGCTCCTTGTGACGGCAGACGTTCTGCCGACGCTCATTTGACCACAAGAAGCGCGTCCCGGTTCTGCCTCAACCTGCCAACGTGGCATTCAGCGTGATGGTTGCATTCAACACTTTCGAGACCGGGCAGCCTGCCTTGGCCTTGTTCGCCAGCGCCAGGAACTGCTCCTGGCTCGCACCAGGGACCCTGGCCTGCAGGATCAGGTGCACATCGGTGATGGCAAAGCCGTCAGGCTGTTTGTCGAGGGTGACTTGCGCAACGGTGTCGATGCGTTCGGCGGTAAGGCCCGCCTCACCCAGCATCATCGACAACGCCATGGAGAAGCAACCGGCGTGCGCCGCCGCAATCAACTCCTCGGGGTTGGTGCCGGGCATGCCTTCGAAGCGTGTATTGAAACCGTAGGGATTCTGCTTGAGCGCGCCACTTTCAGTGGAAAGCAGGCCTTTGCCGTCCTTCAGGCCACCTTGCCAAATGGCTGATGCTGTCTTTTTCATGCTGCCTCCTCTGCGTCATACGCGGCGCGCTCTTGCGCTACCTACTGTTCAGAGGACACCTGGACGGGCAAGTTCAGACCGATTGCAACCCGGGGATTGATTCCACAGGATCTGCCCATACAGAGTTGAAAAGGTTTCGGCGCGATGCCGGCCAACGACTGCCTGGAGGCTCGATAGCCCATGAAGCGACTTGCGGACATCAAATTTTCCACCCTCGACCTGGTACCGGTGCGTGCAGACGGCAGCCCGGCACAGTCGCTGCGCAATTCGCTGGACCTGGCACAGCATGTGGAAAAATTCGGCTACAACCGCTTCTGGGTCGCCGAACATCACAACATGGACGGGATCGCCAGCTCGGCGACCGCCGTGTTGCTCAGCTACCTGGCCGGCGGCACCTCGACCATCCGGGTTGGCGCCGGCGGCGTCATGCTGCCCAACCATGCACCCCTGGTGATCGCCGAGCAGTTCGGCACCCTGGCCAGCCTCTATCCCGGGCGTATCGACCTGGGCCTGGGGCGCGCACCGGGTTCCGACCAGTTGACGGCCCGCGCCCTGCGCCGCGAACGCTCGGGCAGTGCCGACGATTTCCCGGACGATGTGGAAGAGTTGACCCGCTACCTGGGCCCGCGTACGCCGGAGCAGAAAGTCATCGCCGTACCGGGCCATGGCACCGAAGTACCGATCTGGTTGCTCGGTTCCAGCCTGTTCAGCGCTCAACTGGCCGGCATGCGCGGTCTGCCCTATGCCTTCGCGTCACACTTCGCCCCGCGCTACATGCACGAGGCGATCCGTATCTACCGTGACCATTTCCAGCCTTCGGCGGTGCTCGACAAACCCTACGTCATGCTGGGCGTACCGTTGGTCGCCGCCGACAGCGATGAACGAGCCGACTACCTGGCGACCTCGGTATACCAGCGCATCCTCGCCTTGATGCGCGGCCAGAGCCTGATGCAGCGCCCTCCGGTGCAAAGCATGGACGGCCTGTGGCTGCCCCATGAACGCGAAGCGGTGGGCAGCTTCCTCGGGTTGGCGATGGTCGGTGGGCCGCAGAAAATCCGCGCCAAACTGGAGGTGCTGCTGGAGCAGACCCAGGCCGATGAACTGATCTTCACCTGTGACCTGTATGAGCATGCGGACCGGATTCGCTCGTACGAGCTGCTGGCGCAGGTCATGCACGGGGATTAAGGGCCATTCGCGGGTCAAGCCCGCTCCCTCGGGAGCGGGCTCTCGCGATCAGCCGCGCTTGTAGACGATTTCCTTGGTGCCGCCTTCACAGGTGCCTACGACCTTGCCACCTGCGGCCGCACCCTTGTCGACGATTTCCAGCGAGTAGCCGGTGATGCCCTTGGCATCCAGTTTGGCGGCTATTTCGCTCTTCAATTCTTCACAAGGCTTGCCGGCCGCCAGGGCGGTACCGGCCAGTGCCATCAAACCCAATGCTACTGCCAACTTCTTCATCGATCGCTTTCCTTGTTCAGATCAAAGTAGAGAGGGGCGCCGGAACGCGTCCGGTCGCCTCTGGACTGTGTACCCCAATTGATCCGCGCAAGCCAGCGGCACGGATCAGCTATTGGCGATGCGGAAACCCACCTTGAGGGTGACCTGGAAATGCGCCGCCTTGTTGTCCTTGATATGGCCACGGGTGTCGATCACCTCGAACCACTCAAGGTGCTTGATGCTCTTGCCGGCCTCGGCCAGGGCATTGTTGACCGCCTCTTCGATACTGTTGGGCGAGGAGCCGACCAGTTCGATTTTCTTGTAGGTGTGATGATCCGACATGAACCGTCTCCATTCTCGGGGGGGAACTTTGAGACTAGCAGTGCCGGGCTGTTTTACCTGCGAGTAGCAAATCCCGGCTAAAGTTCGACTGCACTTTGCGCCCCTGTTGCAGTCGGAACCAGAACAGCTCACCCACAGCACGAAGGAGAGTCACCATGGCCAACCACTCGCTGCGTAAAGCATCGTTGCAAAGCATGGAAGCGGAGATCGAAAGCCTGCTCAAGTCGCTGGAAAGCCTCAAGGACGATGCCTCGGACGAGTCCCGCAAGACCCTCAAGACGCTCAAGACCAATGCCGAGAACGCCTTGCGTCACTCACGCAGCCTGCTGGGCGATGCTTACGAGGAAGTGAGGACCAGGACACGTGAGACCGGCCTTGCCACCCGCGACTACGCCCAGCAGCACCCCTGGACCACCGCCGGGGTGGCCATTGGCGCCCTCGGGCTGCTGGCCGCTTACCTGATGTGTCGACGCGACCGTTAATCGGCCTGGCGCACCAGCTCCGCGCGCAGCCAACCGGCCAGTTGCTCGGCACGCCCGTCCGCGGCGCGGCGCGGCACCCATAGCGCCAACGCTGCCTGGGTCTGGCAAAAACCCCAGGGCGCCGCCAGGCGCCCGGCGCGCAGGTCGTCGGCAACCAGCGGTTGCGGCGCGATGGCCACGCCAAGACCGGCCACCGCCGCTTCCAGCAAGTAGTACAGGTGCTCGAAATCCTGGCCGTAGCGTAGCGCTTCAGGGTCGATGCCCTGTTGCCGCGCCCAGCTTGGCCAGGCTTGCGGACGCGATGAGGTCTGCAGCAGGGTTTCTTCCAGCAAGGCTTCAGCCGGCGCCTGTTGCAATCGGGCGAATCCGGCAAAGTGCGGGCTGAGCACCGGACCGATGCGCTCCTGGGCCAGCACATGCACCTGCATGTCGGCCGGCCAGGGCGGCTCGGCGAACACCAGCAGGGCATCCAGCCCCGGGCGCCGCGGGTCCAGGTCACCTTCACCGGCGGACAGGTGCAGGCGCAACTCCGGCAGGTCCGCCTTGAGCCTGCCCAGACGCGGGATGAACCAGCGCGCCAGCAGGCTGCCCGAACAGCCGAGCACGAAAGGCGCGTCCGCACTGCTCTGGCTCAACTCGGCACAAACGCTACGCAAGCGATCGAAGGCGTCAAAGCTTGCATCGCGCAGGCGAAGCCCTGCATCTGTGAGTTTAATGCCGCGACCTTCCTTGACGAACAAGCTCACGCCCAGGTGTTCTTCCAGCACCTTCAATTGCCGACTCACCGCGCCATGGGTGACATGCAGCTGTTCGGCCGCCTGACTGACGCTGTTGAGCCGGGCAGTGGCTTCGAAGGCTCGAAGGGCATTGAGCGGTGGTAGGTCCTGGCGCATGATGTGTGAGTTTTCCTGACATGTTGAAGCAATCTTATCGGTTTTCAGCCGCGCCTGTCGTGGGTAGAGTAAAGCCATTCCCGTCTTCACTACGCCCTGGAGCGACCCATGACCCAGACCAACTTCCGCGCCGGCCCCGATGCCAATGGCCTGTTTGGCGCATTCGGCGGCCGCTACGTGGCTGAAACCCTGATGCCGCTGGTGCTCGACCTTGCCCGCGAATACGAGGCAGCCAAGGCCGACCCGGAATTCCTCGAACAGCTGGCCTACTTCCAGCGCGACTACATCGGCCGTCCCAACCCGCTGTACTTCGCCGAGCGCCTGACCGAACACTGCGGCGGCGCGAAGATCTTCTTCAAGCGTGAAGAGCTCAACCACACCGGCGCGCACAAGGTGAACAACTGCATCGGCCAGGTGTTGCTGGCCAAGCGCATGGGCAAGAAACGCCTGATCGCCGAAACCGGCGCCGGCATGCACGGCGTGGCCACCGCCACCGTCGCTGCCCGCTTCGGCCTGCCGTGCGTAATCTACATGGGCGCCACCGACATCGAGCGCCAACAGGCCAACGTGTTCCGCATGAAGCTGCTGGGCGCCGAGATCGTGCCGGTGACCGCCGGTACCGGCACCCTCAAGGACGCCATGAACGAGGCCCTGCGCGACTGGGTCACCAATGTCGAGGACACCTTCTACCTGATCGGCACCGTGGCCGGCCCACACCCGTACCCGGCGATGGTCCGTGACTTCCAGTCGATCATCGGCAAGGAAACCCGCGCCCAGTTGCAGGAGAAGGAAGGGCGCCTGCCCGACAGCCTGATCGCCTGCGTCGGCGGCGGCTCCAACGCCATGGGCCTGTTCCATGACTTCCTCGACGACGCCAGCGTGCAGATCATCGGCGTCGAAGCCGGTGGCCATGGTGTCGACACCGACAAGCATGCCGCCAGCCTCAACGGTGGCGTGCCGGGCGTGCTGCACGGCAACCGCACCTACCTGCTGCAGGACGCCGACGGCCAGATCACCGACGCCCACTCGATTTCCGCCGGCCTGGACTACCCCGGCATCGGCCCGGAGCACGCCTACCTGCACGAAGTGAAGCGCGTCGAGTACGTCAGCATCACCGACGACGAAGCCCTGGCGGCGTTCCACACCACCTGCCGCCTGGAAGGCATCATTCCGGCCCTGGAATCCTCCCACGCGCTGGCCGAAGCGATCAAACGCGCCCCGACCCTGCCCAAGGATCACCTGATGGTGGTGTGCCTGTCCGGACGTGGCGACAAAGACATGCAAACCGTGATGAGCCATATGGCCGCCCAGGAGAAACAGGCATGAGCCGTCTTGAACAACGCTTCGCCGAGCTGAAAGCCGAAGGCCGCTCCGCACTGGTCACCTTCATCACCGCCGGCGACCCTGGCTACGACGCCTCGCTGGCGATCCTCAAGGGCCTGCCGGCCGCCGGTGCCGATGTGATCGAACTGGGCATGCCGTTCACCGACCCCATGGCCGACGGCGTGGCCATCCAGCTGGCGACCCTGCGCGCCCTGGACGCCGGCCAGACCCTGGCGAAAACCCTGCAGATGGTTCGCGAGTTCCGCGTCGACAACCAGACCACGCCAATCGTGCTGATGGGCTACTACAACCCGATCCACCGCTTTGGTGCCGAGGCTTTCGTCGCCCAGGCCAGGGAAGTGGGTGTGGACGGCCTGATCATCGTCGACCTGCCGCCTGAGCACGACGCCGAACTGGCGGCCCCTGCCCAGGATGCCGGCATCGACTTCATTCGCCTGACCACCCCGACCACCGACGACGTGCGCCTGCCGCGTGTGCTGGAGCGCAGCTCCGGGTTTGTCTATTACGTCTCGGTGGCTGGCGTGACCGGTGCAGGTTCGGCCACCACCGAACATGTCAGCAGCGCCATCGAGCGCCTGCGTCGGCATACCGACCTGCCGATCAGCGTCGGCTTCGGTATCCGCACACCCGAGCAGGCTGCGGCCATCGCCAGGCTGTCCGATGGCGTGGTGGTGGGGTCTGCGCTGGTCGACAAGATCGCCCAGGCAGCGAACGCAGAGCAGGCCGTGGGTGATGTGCTCGAGCTGTGCTCGGCACTGGCCCAGGGTGTACGGGGTGCGCGCAAGGTTTGAGGCCGGCGTAGCCCCCATCGCTGGCGATGCCAGCTCCCACAAGAGCCAGGTGTTTGCACCGACCTGTGGGAGCCGGCATCGCCGGCGATGGGCGCAGCACAGCACTCAGTTGTGCTCGAAAATCGACAGGTCCAGCGGCCTGATCGCCCCCATCCAGATCGCATGATCGCGGTGATCCGCCAGCTCATCCCCGGTCAGCGGATGCAGGAACACCACCAACCCCCGGCGGTACAGCGCCAGCCACGGCAACACCACGCCCACCACCTCCGGCCCGAATGCCAGCTGGCAGCTCCAGTCCGGATGCGGTCCGACCGGCTTCTGGTGCATGCGCCCCATGGTCACCGGAAACAGCTTTGCAGCCTCTTCACACAACTGCCGGGCCTGCTCCAGTGTGCTGGCGTCGTAATAGACGTGGGCGTGATAGCCCTTGATCCTCTGCACGAAAAACTCCTTGATTGCCACGAACCTCGATCATAACCTGAGGTTCAATGATCACCCGCAACCTGTGGGAGTGAACGGATGAAAAATGCCGAAACTCCAGTGTTCAAGCTGGTCATCCTCGGTGGTTCGAGCAGCCTGGGCAGTGCCCTGATGGCAGAGTTGCTCAAGCGCCAGCATGAAGTGATCGCCGTGGTCAACGACCTCAACAGCCAGGCACCTCGCCCCGGACTGCACTTCAAGATCGGCGGCCTGGGCACGGCAGACCAGGCTGAACAAAGCGTGGCCGGGGGATCGGCGGTGATCTGCCTGCTGGCGGCATTGGCGCCCGACGACTTCACCACCCAGCTGCAGATGTCCCAAGCCCTGATCGGTGGTCTTTCCAGAACGACTATACGCCGCCTGTTGCTGGTGGGGGATTTCAGCGTGCTCGATCACAGCGAAGGGCACACCGAACAGCAAAAGGCCTGCGCCGACCAGATCGTCGACCTGCTGCAACGCAGCCCGCTGCACTGGACCCTGATCAACAGCCCGCAGGACGTTGCCGGGCTGGGTATCGAGCACTTCCACCATACCCACGGCAACCTCGAACCGGGCCTTGCCGAACCCTTGCAGCGCCTGGCCCGGGTGGCGGCAGCCATGGTCGATACCCTGGAGCTGAAACTGCACCAGGGCGAGCATGTGAACTTCGTCTTCTGACACCTCTGTAACGCCGCCTGGGCTTGCCTTGACGCGCCAGAAATCGCACCCTGAGCAGCTTCCGCCTGCTCCAGAGAGTGCCCATGGCCCGGCCTGACCGCTACCCCTTGTTGCCGTTCCTCAGCTGGCTGCCCCGGCAAACCCGGGGCAGCGTGCGCCGCGACCTGCTGGTGGGCCTGAGCGGTGCCATCCTGGCCCTGCCACAGTCAATCGCCTACGCCCTGATTGCCGGCCTGCCCGCCGAATATGGCCTGTATGCGGCGATCGTGCCGGTATTGATCGCCTGTTTGTGGGGATCTTCCTGGCATCTGATCTGCGGACCGACGGCGGCCATCTCCATCGTGCTCTACGCCAGCATCAGCCCCCTGGCCATCAGCGGCAGTGACGATTACATCACCCTGGTGCTGTTGCTGACCTTCCTGGCCGGTGTCTTCCAGTGGCTGCTGGGGCTTCTGCGATTCGGTGCACTGGTCAACTTCGTTTCCCACTCGGTGGTGCTGGGCTTTACCCTCGGCGCGGCCGTTGTCATCGCCCTGGGGCAACTGCCGAGCCTGCTGGGGCTCGACCTGCCCAGCCAGGCCACGGCGCTGAAAACCCTGGAAAGCCTGCTGGAGCACGCCGGTGAAGTGGATGGACCTTCGCTGGTGCTGGGCCTTGGAACCTTGCTGCTGGGGATCCTGCTGAAACTGCTGCGCCCTCGCTGGCCCGGCCTGTTGATAACCCTGGCCTTGGCCAGCTTGCTGGTGTGGGCGCTGCCCGGGGTGTTCGGTCATGTGCAGTTGGTACCCGGCTTCGTCGGCCAGCTTCCGCCCTTGAGCCCCTTGCCGTTGCTGGACCTGGAGCTGATCCTGCGCCTGCTGCCCAGCGCCGTGGCGGTGGGCATGCTGGGCCTGGTGACCAGTCTGTCGATTGCCCGCTCGCTGTCATCGCGCTCGGAACAACTGATCGATGCCAACCAGGAGATCCGCGCCCAAGGCCTGTCGAACATGGTTGGCAGCTTCTTCTCCGGCTACCTGTCCTCGGGCTCGTTCACCCGTTCGGGCCTGAGCTATGACGCCGGCGCCCGCTCGCCATTGGCCGGCGTGTTCTCGGCCCTGTGGGTGGCATTGTTCGCCGTGACGGGTGCCGGATTGATCGCGCATCTGCCCATCCCGGCCATGGCGGGCAGCATCCTGCTGATCTGCTGGGGCCTGGTGGATCATCGGGCCATGCGCGCGTTGTTCCGGGTCAGCCGTTCGGAATTCCTGGTCATGGCCCTGACCGCAACGGCGACCCTGCTGCTGGAGCTGCAGACCGCCATCTACGCCGGAGTTCTGGCCTCGCTGTTCTTCTACCTCAAACGCACCTCGCGGCCACGGGTACAGCATTCACGCGAGGGCAATGCCGATGTGCTGCGGGTAGGGGGCTCGATCTTCTTTGGCGCCAGCCATTACCTGCAGGTGCGCCTGCAGCGCTGCCAGGGTCCGGACGTGGTGATCGATGCCCGGCAGATCAACTTCATCGACTATTCCGGGGTCGACATGCTCCACCGTGAGGCCCGCCGCCTGGGCCGGGCAGGGGGCAGCCTGACGCTGCACCGGGCGCGCCCGCAGGTGATCGAGGAATTGCACAAGCTGGAAGGGGCAGCGCACTGCCCGATCCGCTTCGAAGGTTAGCCGCGGGCCAGCTGACGACGCAGCTCGTCCAGCACCGGTCCGGTGTCCGGGCGCACGCCGCGCCAGACGAAGAAGGCCTCGGCGGCCTGCTCGGCGAGCATGCCCAGGCCGTCCAGCACCTGGGCAGCCCCGTGTTCAGTCGCCCATTGGCAGAACGGCGTCGGCTCCTTGCCGTACATCATGTCGTAGCAGACTGTCTTGCCCGGCTCGATCAGGCTGGGGGAAATCGGCGGCAATTCACCTGCCAGGCTGGCAGAGGTGGCATTGATGATCAGGTCGACAGGCTCTTTCAGCCAGGTGAAACCACTGGCCGCCACAGGGCCCAGGTCGGCGAACTCATGGGCCAGTCGTTCGGCCTTTTCCACCGTACGGTTGGCGATCACCAGCGATCTCGGGTTGTGGGCCAGCAGAGGCTCCAGCACGCCACGCACCGCACCGCCGGCACCCAGCAGCAGGATGCGCTTGCCACTGAGCTGCACCCCGGCGTTGACGGTCAGGTCGCGCACCAGGCCGGCACCGTCGGTGTTGTCACCCTGCAGGCTGCCATCGGCCAGCTTGATCAAGGTATTCACCGCACCGGCCCGTTCGGCCCGTGGCGTCAGGCTGTCGACCAAGCGGTAGGCTTCTTCCTTGAACGGCACGGTGACGTTGGCGCCCTGGCCCTGCTTGAAGAACCCCAGGGCGCAATCGGTAAAGTCATCCAGCGGTGCCAGCAGGGTGTTGTACTCCAGCTGCTGGCCGGTCTGGTCGGCGAACAGGCGGTGGATCAGCGGCGATTTGCTGTGGCCGATCGGGTTGCCGAATACAACGTACTGGTCCATTCACGCGGTTCCTGGGTCGGGGCCGGGCTATCCGGCAAAGTTATCCACAGAGCGGTCAACGACCAGGCTTGGCCTCGCCAATCCAGTCGCGATCCTGCAGGAAATACTCGGTCAGGCGGGCTTCGTCACTACCCGGTGCCGGTTTCCAATCGTACCCCCAACGAACCTGCGGTGGCAGCGACATCAGGATCGATTCGGTACGACCACCCGATTGCAGGCCAAACAGGGTGCCACGGTCATAGACCAGGTTGAACTCGACGTAGCGACCACGGCGGAATTCCTGGAACTCACGCTGCTCGGCGGTATAGGCCATGGCCTTGCGGCGCTGGACGATCGGCAGGTAGGCCTCGATGTAGGCATCGCCGATGGCGCGCATGAAGGCGAAGCAGGTGTCGAAGTCCCACTCGTTCAAGTCGTCGAAGAACAGGCCACCGATGCCGCGCGGCTCGCCGCGGTGCTTGAGGTGGAAGTAGCGGTCGCACCAGGCCTTGTAGCGCGGGTAGACATCGGCACCGAACGGCGCACAGGCGCGCTCGGCCACCTGGTGCCAGTGCAGGCAGTCTTCTTCGTTGCCGTAGTAGGGGGTCAGGTCGAAGCCGCCGCCGAACCACCAGACCGCCTCTTCACCTTCCTTCTCGGCGATGAAAAAGCGAACGTTGGCGTGGGATGTCGGCACGTGCGGGTTGTGCGGGTGGATCACCAGCGACACGCCCAGGGCCTCGAAACCCCGGCCGGCCAGTTCCGGCCGGTGGGCACTGGCTGACGGCGGCAGGCCGCTACCGAAGACGTGGGAGAAGTTCACCCCGCCTTTTTCGATGACCTTGCCGTCGCCAATCACCCGGGTCCGTCCGCCACCGCCGGCTTCACGCGTCCAGGCGTCCTCGACGAAGCGGGCGCCGCCGTCTTCGTTCTCGAGGGCGGCACAAATACGGTCTTGCAAGTCGAGCAGGTAGGCTTTCACGGCCTCGGTGCGGCTAGTCATCAGGTCACCTGGAAGCGGGCATGAGCAAATTCGGCGCGTAGCATACCACCGGCAACCGGCTGGCCGCAGTTGACGGCGATCAAGCAAAGGCGTCCGATAGGGGTTTTCCGAACGCGACAGGAGTGTGCAGATGGCCAAGCGTATCCAGTTCAGCCAGCATGGGGGCCCCGAGGTCCTGCAACTGGTCGATTTCGAACCCGCCGCCCCCGGCCCGGAGCAGGTGCGTGTACGCAACCACGCCATCGGCCTGAACTTCATCGACACCTACTTTCGCAGCGGCCTGTATCAGCCACCGGCCTTGCCCTCGGGCCTGGGCACCGAAGGGGCAGGGGTGGTCGAGGCGGTGGGCGCGCAGGTGACCCGGCTCAAGGTCGGTGACCGCGTCGCCTACGCCGGTGGTCCGCTGGGTGCCTACAGCGAAGTGCACGTGCTGCCGGAGGCCAACCTGGTGAAGCTCCCCGACAGCATCAGCTTCGAACAGGCGGCGGCGGTGATGCTCAAGGGCCTCACCGTGCAGTACCTGCTCAAGCAGAGCTACGTCGTGCAGCCGGGCGACACCATTCTGTTCCATGCCGCCGCGGGCGGTGTGGGCTCGCTGGCCTGCCAGTGGGCCAAGGCCCTGGGCGCCAGGCTGATCGGTACGGTCAGTTCGGCGGAAAAAGCCGAACGCGCCAAAGCACTGGGGGCCTGGGCCACCATCGACTACAGCCGTGAAGATGTGGTGCAGCGGGTGCTGGAGCTGACCGACGGCAAGAAATGCCCGGTGGTCTACGACGGCGTGGGCCAGGACACCTGGCTGACCTCCCTGGACTGCCTGGCGCCACGTGGCCTGATGGTCAGCTTCGGCAATGCCTCGGGCGCGGTGAGCGGGGTTAACCTGGGCATCCTGGCGCAGAAGGGCTCGCTGTATGTCACCCGCCCGACCCTGGCCAGCTACGCCAACTCGGCGGCCAACACCCAGGCCATGGCCGACGACCTGTTCGCGATGATTACCAGCGGCAAACTGACGGTGGATATCCAGCAGCGTTATCCGCTGAGTGAAGCGGCCAAAGCGCAGACCGAGCTGTCGGCGCGGCGGACGGTGGGGTCTACTGTTTTGCTGCCTTGAATCGGTGGTGAATTCGATCGCGGGGCAAGCCCGCTCCTACGGGAGCGGGCTTGCCCCGCGATAAGGCTTATCCCGCCCGCACCACTTCCCCGGTCGCCAGGTCACGAATCACGCTGGGATTACGCCGCCCGCCCAGGGCGCCACCCAGGACCAGGTCCAGCTGGCCACGGAAATACTGCTCGACGCGCAAACGCGACTTGGCCGCAGGGCGTCCCTGGGGGTTGGCCGAGGTAGATACCAGTGGCCCGACCAGCGCGCACAGTTCACGCACCACCGGGTGGTCGCTGACCCGCAGCGCAACCGTGTCGTGCACCCCGGTGATCCACTGCGGCAGCATGTTCTGGTGTGGCACCAGCCAGGTGTTCGGGCCGGGCCAGGTGCTGCTCATGCGATCTATCCAGGTTTCGGGGAAATCATCGAACAGGAAGTCGAACTGGCGGATATTGTCGGCGATCAGGATCAGTCCCTTGTCCACCGAGCGCGATTTGATCGCCAGCAGGCGATCCACCGCTTCCTCGTTCCATGGGTCACAGCCCAGGCCCCAGACGGCCTCGGTTGGGTAGGCAATCACCGCACCGGCCCGGATTTCACGCGCGGCTTGTTGCACACGCCAACTGCTCACCATTGCTTTCACTCCGCATTCTAAGGCTGACCCGCAGTGTACTTAGCCTGGCCGGGCAAACCAACGCCCGGCTTCATTACAGACCCGTCCCGCCACCTCCAGCTCGGTCAATGCCGCCAGCACCCTGGGCAATGACCAGCCGCTGTTGGCGGCCAGTCCCTCGGTGGTCTGGGGGGCAGCCAACAGCAATGTCTCAAGTATATGCAGGCCTCGCGCAGGCTCCTCGTCCGCCAACGGCGGCAAACGCTGCCAGCCCTGCAGGGTTTCGACGATCTGCTCGACGTTTTCCACCAGCAACGCCCCATCGCGAATCAGCTGGTGGCAGCCCTTGGAGCCCGGATGGTGTATCGAGCCGGGAATGGCGTAGACCTCTCGCCCTTGCTCGGCCGCCAGGCGCGCGGTGATCAGCGAGCCACTGGCAAGGCTCGCCTCCACCACCAGCACGCCCAGTGACAGCCCGCTGATGATGCGATTGCGCCGCGGGAAGTTGCCCGCCACCGGCCCGGCATCCAGCGCGAACTCGGACACCACGGCACTGCCTCGCTCGATCATGGCAGCGGCCAGTGCCCGGTGGCGTTGTGGATAAAATTTCTGCAGGCCCGTGCCCAGCACCCCGATGGTGCACCCTTCGACGTCCAGCGCCGCCTGATGGGCAGCGCCGTCGACCCCCAGGGCCAGGCCACTGGTAATCACGAAACCGCCGCGGGCAAGGCTTCTGGAAAACGCGGCAGCAGTGTCCAGCGATGGCCGTGAAGCCCGGCGACTGCCGACGATTGCCAACTGCGGTTTTTCCAGCAAGGCCGGGTTACCGGCGACGAACAGCAGGGGCGGGGCGGCGTCCACTTGCGCCAGCAAAGCGGGGTAGGCGGGGTCGTCCCACATCAGCACATGCTGATCGGGCCGCTCTAGCCAGGCCAATGTAGCCGCAGCGCCTTCACGTACATCAACGCTGCGACGGGCCTCGGTACTGGCAAACGGGATATCCAGCGCACGCCAGGCATTGGCCGGGGCACTGAGGGCCGCCGAGGCACTGCCGAAGGCCTGGAGAAGTCTATGAAAGCGTTGCGGGCCAAGTGCCGGCAAGCGGTGCAGGCGCAGGCGCGCCTCGAGTTCGGCGGGCGAACAGCGCCCGGAAGCTGACTTCGGCATGACGATCATCCTTGATCGGGCAGAGCCCCCACAACCTGCACAAGCTGTGGATAACTCTGTTGATAATACTTTGACAACCGGTTGAAAAAAGCGCCCGGTCGGCAGCCCTTCGGGCCTGCCTGAAACCTTAGCTGACCTTTGCCAGGTGCCGAATCCGGCGAATCCCTTTATTATGTGTATTCATGTTTGTATTTCATCGCACAGTGCAGCTCATACGCTTATGGCCATTCTGAACATTCTCGAATTCCCGGACCCGCGCCTTCGCACCCTCGCCAAACCGGTGACGGAAGTCGACGACAGCATCCGCCAGCTGGTCGATGACATGTTTGAAACCATGTACGAAGCCCCTGGCATCGGCCTGGCCGCCACCCAGGTCAACGTACACAAGCGCGTCGTGGTCATGGACCTGAGCGAAGATCGCAGCGAGCCACGGGTGTTCATCAACCCCGAGCTCGAAAAGCTCACCGACGACATGGACCAGTACCAGGAAGGCTGCCTGTCGGTGCCTGGCTTCTACGAGAACGTCGATCGCCCGACCCGGGTCAAGATCAAGGCGCTGGACCGCGACGGCAAGCCCTTCGAAGAAATCGCCGAAGGCCTGCTGGCAGTGTGCATCCAGCACGAATGCGATCACCTCAACGGCAAGCTGTTCGTTGACTACCTGTCGACGCTCAAACGCGACCGGATCAAGAAGAAACTGGAAAAGCAGCACCGCCAGCAAGCTTGATCTCCTCATCCAGAAGGCTTGCTCCGGCAAGCCTTTTTCTTTTTTAGCGAGAACTCCATGCGCATTGTCTTCGCAGGCACCCCAGAGTTTGCCGCCGAACACCTCAAGGCCCTGATCGACAGCCCCTACGACGTCGTCGCCGTCTACACCCAACCGGACCGCCCGGCCGGGCGTGGTCAGAAACTGATGCCCAGCGCCGTCAAACAACTGGCTGTGGATAACGACATCCCTGTCCTGCAACCGCCGACCCTGCGCAATGCCGAGGCCCAAGCCGAACTGGCCGCCTTCGCGCCGGACCTGATGGTAGTGGTCGCCTACGGCCTGATCCTGCCGCAGGCGGTGCTGGATATCCCGCGCCTGGGCTGCATCAACAGCCATGCCTCGCTGCTGCCACGCTGGCGCGGTGCCGCGCCGATCCAGCGCGCGGTCGAAGCCGGCGACAATGAAAGCGGTGTGACGGTGATGCGCATGGAAGCCGGCCTGGATACTGGCCCGATGCTGCTCAAAGTCACCACCCCGATCAGCGCCACTGACACCGGCGGCACGCTGCACGACCGTCTTGCCGAGATGGGCCCGCCAGCCGTGCTTGAAGCCGTGGCAGGCCTCGCCGCCGGCACGCTGCAAGGTGAAGTCCAGGACGACAGCCTGGCCACCTATGCCCACAAGCTGAACAAAGATGAAGCGCGCCTGGACTGGAGCCGTCCAGCCGTTGAGCTGGAACGCCTGATTCGCGCCTTCAATCCCTGGCCGATCTGCCACAGCACCCTGAACGGTGAAGCAGTGAAAGTGCTCGCCGCCAGCTTATCCACAGGCAAAGGCACCCCCGGTGAAATCCTCAGTGCCAGCAAAGACGGCCTGATCGTTGCCTGCGGCGAACAGGCCTTGTGCCTGACTCGCCTGCAACTGCCTGGTGGCAAGGCGCTGAACTTCAGCGACCTGTTCAACAGCCGCCGCGAGAAATTCGCCAGCGGTACGGTGCTCGGTCAATGAATCCACGTCTGGCAGCCGCCCGCGCCCTGGCGGCAGTACTCAGCGGCAAGGCTTCGCTGAACAGTTCGCTGCCTGCGCAACTGGACAAGGTCGAAGCCC
The DNA here is from genome assembly GCF_044769005.1 of Pseudomonas sp. NPDC090755. Taxonomy (NCBI): domain Bacteria; kingdom Pseudomonadati; phylum Pseudomonadota; class Gammaproteobacteria; order Pseudomonadales; family Pseudomonadaceae; genus Pseudomonas; species Pseudomonas sp. NPDC090755. The sequence continues at coordinate 86,690 of NZ_JBIVXC010000001.1, forward strand.
GTGACCGTGGCCTGACCCAGGACCTGGCATTCGGCACCGCGCGCTGGCAGCCACGGCTGTCGGCCCTGGCCGAGCGCCTGCTGCAGAAGCCGTTCAAGAGTGCTGACCGCGATGTCGAAGCCTTGTTGCTGGTCGGCCTGTATCAACTGCTCTACACCCGTATTCCGGCCCACGCCGCCATCGGCGAAACCGTAGGTTGCGCCGACAAGCTGAAGAAGCCCTGGGCCAAGGGGCTGCTCAACGCCGTGCTGCGTCGGGCACAGCGCGAGAGCAACGATATCCTCGCCGAGCTGGAACGCGACCCGGTGGTACGCACGGCCCACCCGCGCTGGCTGCAGAAATCGCTCAAAGCCTTCTGGCCCGAGCAGTGGGAGACCATTTGCGCGGCCAACAATGCGCACCCGCCGATGATCCTGCGGGTCAATCGCCGGCATCACAGCCGAGAGGCCTATCTGGGCCTGCTGCGTGAGGCGGGGATCGAAGCCAGTGCCTGCCAGTACAGCACCGACGGCATCATGCTTGCGCAAGCCAGTGACGTACGCGACCTGCCTGGCTTCGAACAGGGCTGGATCAGCGTCCAGGACGAAGCAGCGCAACTGGCCGCCGACCTGCTCGACCTGGCGCCCGGCCAGCGTGTGCTCGACGCCTGCTGCGCCCCCGGGGGCAAGACCTGCCACCTGCTCGAAGCCCAGGCGCAACTCGACGGCGTGGTGGCCATCGACCTGGAAGCCAAGCGCCTGACCCGGGTCCGGGAAAACCTCGACCGCCTTGGCCTGGATGCCCAGCTGATTGCCTGCGATGCCCGTGACACTGCCAGTTGGTGGGACGGCAAGCGCTTCCAGCGCATCCTGCTCGACGCACCGTGCTCGGCCACCGGGGTGATCCGCCGTCACCCGGACATCAAGATGACCCGCCAGGCCGACGACATCCCGGCCCTGGCCACCTTGCAGGGCGAACTGCTCGACGCCCTGTGGCCGACCCTCGAGGTCGGCGGCATCCTGCTCTATGCCACCTGCTCGAGCCTGCCGACGGAAAACACCGAAGTCATCGAGGCCTTCCTGGCCCGTACCCCAGGTGCCCGCGAGCTGGACCTGGCGACCCAGGCCGGCGTGCGCCAGCCCCATGGCCGCCAGTTGCTGGCCCAGGAAGGCGGCCACGATGGCTTCTATTATGCCAAGCTGATCAAAATCGCCGCCGCGCGCGGATAACAAGAGAAGGGAACAGCGGATGAAGATCATCATCCTCGGCGCAGGGCAGGTCGGCGGCACGCTGGCTGAACACCTGGCCAGCGAAGCCAACGACATTACCGTGGTCGACACCGATGGCGACCGCCTGCGCGACCTCGGCGACCGCCTGGACATCCGCACCGTCCAGGGCCGCGCCTCGTTCCCTACCGTGCTGCGCCAGGCCGGTGCCGATGACGCCGACATGCTGGTGGCGGTGACCAACAGCGACGAAACCAACATGGTCGCCTGCCAGGTCGCCTACACCTTTTTCCACACCCCGACCAAGATCGCCCGGGTGCGTGAATCGGCCTACCTGACCCGCGCCGGCCTGTTCGACAACGACGCCATACCGGTCGACGTACTGATCAGCCCCGAGCAGGTGGTTACCCACTACATCAAGCGACTGATCGAGCACCCGGGGGCCCTGCAGGTGATCGACTTCGCCGAAGGCAAGGCGCAGTTGGTGGCGGTCAAGGCCTACTACGGCGGTCCGCTGGTCGGCCAGCAACTGCGCCAGATCCGCGAGCACATGCCCAACGTCGACACCCGCGTGGCGGCCATCTTCCGCCGTGACCGGCCGATCCTGCCCCAGGGCGATACCGTGATCGAGGCCGACGACGAAGTCTTCTTCATCGCCGCCAAGGCCAACATCCGTGCGGTGATGGGCGAGCTGCGGCGCCTGGACGAGACCAACAAGCGCGTGGTCATCGCCGGTGGCGGGCAGATCGGCGAGCGCCTGGCCGAGGCCATCGAAAGCCGCTACCAGGTCAAGATCATCGAGATGAACCCGGCCCGCTGCCGCTACCTGTCCGACACCCTGGACAGCACCGTGGTGCTGCAAGGCAGCGCCTCGGACCGCGACCTGATGCTCGAAGAGAACATCGCCGAAGCCGATATCTTCCTGGCCCTGACCAACGATGACGAGGCCAACATCATGTCCTCGTTGCTGGCCAAGCGCCTGGGCGCGCGCAAGGTGATGACCATCATCAACAACCCGGCCTATGTCGACCTGGTCCAGGGCGGCGATATCGATATCGCCATCAGCCCGCAGCTGGCCACCATCGGCACCTTGCTCGCCCACGTGCGCCGTGGCGACATCGTCAGCGTGCACTCGCTGCGCCGTGGCGCGGCAGAGGCGATCGAGGCCATTGCCCATGGCGACTCGAAGTCGAGCAAGGTGATCGGCAAGGCCATCGAAGACATCGCCCTGCCGCCAGGTACCACCATCGGCGCCATCATTCGCGATGAAGAAGTGCTGATTGCCCACGACGACACCGTGATCGAGGCGGGCGACCATGTGATCCTCTTCGTTGTGGATAAAAAGTACATCCGTGACGTCGAGAAGCTGTTCCACGTGGGCTTGAGCTTCTTCTAAGAGGACGGCGACATGCGCGAATCACTGGAAAAGATGTTGGCCAAGGGTGTGGATAACGCCCTGTTGCGCTTCGGCCTGGGCAAGGCCTGGCTGGATGAAGGCAACGGCGCCGAGGCGGCGGTGCATTTGCAGCGCTGCGTCGAGTTCGATCCGAAGTATTCGGCAGCCTGGAAGCTGCTGGGCAAGGCGCATCAGCTGCAGGGCGATAAAGCGGCGGCGCGCCTGGCGTGGGAGCTGGGGCTGGCAGCGGCGAAGGCCCATGGGGACAAGCAGGCCGAAAAAGAGATGACGGTGTTTCTCAAAAAACTCGACAAGACGGTTTAAGGCCGCCTTGAGTCCATCGCCGGCGATGCCGGCTCCCACAATGGTTTTCCCCAGGCTCAACCCTGTGGGAGCAACTGTCTTGATTGCCTGATGGTGTAGCCGCTGCCGCCAGGCTGCGATCGGTCGCGAAGCGACCGTAAAACCTGGCGGCAGCGGCTACACAGAATGAAGGCGACCATCGCCGGCTCTTGTGGGAGCTGGCGTAGCCAGCGATAGGGCCCTCAATACCAGCGCGCCTCTCCAGGCGGACGCTTCTTGAAGCGCTTCATGCTCCACATGTACTGGCTCGGATAAGCCCGCACATAGCGCTCGACCACCTGGCTCATGGCCGCCGCCGAGGTTTCGGTGTCTTCGCTGTACATCGCTTCAGGCGCCGCTTCCAGGATCACCTTGAAGCCGGAACCATCGGGCAGGCGCAGGGCATGCAGGAACACCCCGACCGCCTTGCCGCCGGCGAGCATGTTCGGCACGAACTTGCTGGTCAGCGCCTTGGTGGCGAAGAACGGCACGAAGATTCCCGCCGACTCGGCCGGTTCCGGGTCTGCCGGGATGCCGACCTGACCGCCTTTGCGAACTTCCTTGATGATGCTCAGGATGCCTTCCTTGGTCGAGGCCGCCACGCGGTTGCCCAGCTGCACGCGCTGCTCGCGCAGCAGGTCATCGACCGCCTTGAGCTTGGGCGGACGGTAGAAAATGATCGGTTTGCACTGGTTGCAATAGAAGTGATTGAGCACTTCCCAGTTGCCCAGGTGGCTGGTGATGCCGACCACGCCCTTGCCCGAGGCCAGTGCCGCCTGCAGCACCTCAAGGCCCTCGACCTCGCGTACCAGCGCAAGCGAGCGCTGGGCCGGCCAGATCCAGGCACAGGCGCTTTCGGTAAAGGACTTGCCGATATCCATCAGGGTACGGCCCACCAGTTGCTCGCGAGCCGCCGGGTCCATCTCCGGGAAACACTTGGCCAGGTTGATGCGCACGACTTCACGCGAACTGTTCGGCACCTTCCACATGAGCCAGCCGATCGCCGCGCCGACCCGCTGTACCGCGCCCCAGGGAAGCTTGGCAAACAACCGCAACGCCCCGACCATCAAGGCGCCCTTGAATTTATCCACAGGCTGGTTCCTCTTTCTGCAAGCCGGCCATTGTACCCCTCTGCGCAAAAGCGGCGTAGCGATCACAATCGGTGGTGTGGTCCATGACCATGCCGGTGGCCTGCATGAAGGCGTAGCAGATGGTCGGGCCGACAAAGGTGAAGCCAGCCTTGCGCAAGGCCTTGCTCATGGCCGTGGCCTCATCGGTCACCGCCGGGACGTCGCCGCGCTGGGTGAAATGGTTGATTTTCGGCGCGCCGCCGACGAACGACCAGAGCCACTCGCCCGGGTTCTCCAGCGCCAGCCAGGCGCGGGCATTGCGCCGCGCGGCGTTGAGCTTGAGGCGGTTGCGAATGATGCCGGGGTCGAGCATCAGCGTTTCGATGTGCTCGTCGCTCATCTGCGCCAGGCGCTGCGGATCGAAGCCGAACAGCACCTGACGGTAGCGTTCACGTTTCTTCAGCACCGTGATCCACGACAGGCCGGCCTGGAAGCCTTCGAGCAGCAACATTTCGAACAGCTGGCCCGGATCGCGCTGGGGGTTACCCCACTCCTGGTCGTGGTAAGCCTCATAAAGCGGATCGTCGGTACACCAAAAGCAGCGTGGCATAAGGCTCCAAGGGTAGAGGCCTGCGCGAATCGGGTTATACTCCCGCTCTTTATATTCGCAGCCCTAGAAACAGGTGAATTTCGTGAGCCAGCCTACGCCAGCCGTGCGTACCTTCCAAGACCTGATCCTCGCCCTGCAGCAGTACTGGGCCGAGCAAGGTTGTGTGGTACTTCAGCCCTACGATATGGAAGTAGGCGCCGGCACTTTCCATACCGCCACCTTCCTGCGCGCCGTCGGCCCGGAAAACTGGAACGCCGCCTATGTGCAGCCCAGCCGCCGTCCGGCCGATGGCCGCTATGGAGAAAACCCCAACCGTCTGCAGCACTACTACCAGTTCCAGGTGGTGCTCAAGCCGAACCCGGCGAACTTCCAGGAACTGTACCTGGGCTCGCTCAAGGCCATCGGCCTCGACCCGCTGGTGCACGACATCCGTTTCGTCGAAGACAACTGGGAATCGCCGACCCTCGGCGCCTGGGGCCTGGGCTGGGAAATCTGGCTCAACGGCATGGAAGTCACCCAGTTCACCTACTTCCAGCAAGTAGGCGGCATCGAGTGCTACCCGGTCACCGGTGAAATCACCTATGGCCTGGAGCGCCTGGCCATGTACCTGCAGGGCGTCGACTCGGTCTATGACCTGATCTGGACCGACGGTCGGTTCGGCAAGGTGACCTATGGCGATGTGTTCCACCAGAACGAAGTGGAGCAGTCGACCTACAACTTCGAGCACGCCAACGTCGAGAAGCTGTTCGAACTGTTCGATTTCTACGAGAGCGAAGCCAATCGCCTGATCGAACTCGAGCTGCCGCTGCCGACCTATGAAATGGTGCTCAAGGCCTCGCACACCTTCAACCTGCTCGACGCCCGCCGCGCCATCTCGGTAACCGAGCGTCAGCGTTACATCCTGCGCGTACGCACCCTGGCCCGCGCCGTGGCCCAGAGCTACCTGCAGGCCCGCGCCAAGCTGGGCTTCCCGATGGCGTCCCCTGAATTGCGTGATGAAGTGTTGGCTAAGCTGGAGGCTGCACAATGAGTGCTCAAGATTTCCTGGTTGAACTGGGCACCGAAGAACTGCCACCCAAGGCCCTGAGCAGCCTGGGTGACGCTTTCCTCGCCGGTATCGAGAAAGGCCTGCAGGCCGCTGGCCTGAACTACACCGACAAGCAGGTGTTCGCCGCGCCGCGCCGCCTGGCCGTGCTGATCCGCCAGCTGGACACCCAGCAGCCGGACCGCAGCATCAACCTCGACGGCCCGCCACGCCAGGCGGCGTTCGACGCTGAAGGCAACCCGACCCAGGCAGCCCTGGGCTTCGCCAAGAAGTGCGGTGTAGAGCTGTCGGATATCGACCAGAGCGGCGCCAAGCTGCGCTTCTCCCAGCACATCCCGGGCAAGGCTACCGCCAGCCTGCTGCCAACCATCATCGAAGACTCGCTCAACGACCTGCCTATCCCGAAGCGCATGCGCTGGGGCGCGCGCAAGGACGAGTTCGTGCGTCCGACCCAGTGGCTGGTGATGCTGCTCGGTGACGAGGTGGTCGACTGCACCCTGCTGGCGCAGAAAGCCGGTCGCGAATCGCGCGGCCACCGCTTCCATCACCCGGAAAACGTGCGCATCAGCGCCCCGGCCAACTACCAGGAAGACCTGCGCAAGGCCTACGTGCTGGCCGACTTCGCCGAGCGTCGCGAACTGATCAGCAAGCGCACCGCCGAGCTCGCCATGCAGCAGGAAGGCAGCGCCATCGTGCCGCCTGCGCTGCTCGATGAGGTGACGGCGCTGGTCGAATGGCCGGTGCCGCTGGTCTGCTCCTTCGAGGAGCGTTTCCTGGAAGTACCTCAGGAAGCCCTGATCACCACCATGCAGGACAACCAGAAGTACTTCTGCCTGCTGGATACCGACGGCAAGCTGCTGCCACGCTTCATTACCGTGGCCAACGTCGAGAGCCGCGATCCCAAGCAGATCGTCGAAGGCAACGAGAAGGTCGTGCGCCCACGCCTGACCGACGCCGAGTTCTTCTTCAAGCAAGACAAGAAGCAGCCACTGGAAAGCTTCAACGAGCGCCTGCAGAACGTCGTGTTCCAGGCCCAGCTGGGCAGCGTCTTCGACAAGGCCGAGCGGGTTGCCAAACTGGCCGCCTTCATCGCCCCGCGCATCGGCGGCGACGCCCAACGCGCCGCGCGTGCCGGTCTGCTGTCCAAGTGTGACCTGGCCACCGAGATGGTCGGCGAATTCCCGGAAATGCAGGGTGTTGCCGGCTACTACTACGCCCTCAACGACGGCGAGCCGGAAGATGTTGCCCTGGCCCTGAACGAGCAGTACATGCCGCGTGGTGCTGGCGCCGAGCTGCCTTCGACCCTGACCGGTGCGGCCGTGGCCATCGCCGACAAGCTCGATACCCTGGTCGGTATCTTCGGTATCGGCATGCTGCCAACCGGCAGCAAGGACCCCTACGCCCTGCGCCGTGCCGCACTGGGTGTGCTGCGTATCCTGATCGAGAAGCAGCTGGACCTGGACCTGACCGAAGCGGTGAGCTTCGCTGTCACCCAGTTCGGCAGCAAGGTCAAGGCTGCCGGCCTTGCCGACCAGGTGCTGGAGTTCATCTTCGATCGCCTGCGTGCCCGTTACGAAGACGAAGGCATCGACGTTGCCACCTACCTGTCGGTCCGCGCCCTCAAGCCGGGTTCGGCACTGGACTTCGACCAGCGTGTACAAGCCGTCCAGGCCTTCCGCCAGCTGCCTGAAGCCGCCGCCCTGGCCGCGGTGAACAAGCGCGTGTCGAACCTGCTGGGCAAGGCCGAAGGTACCATCGCGACGTCCGTCGAGCCGAAGTACTTCGACAATGCCAACGAGTTCTCCCTGTACTCGGCCATCCAGCAGGCCGACCAGGCCGTGCAACCGATGGCCGCTGCACGTCAGTACAGCGAATCGCTGGCACGCCTGGCCGCCCTGCGCGAACCGGTCGACGCCTTCTTCGAGGCGGTGATGGTCAACGCCGAGGACGCCAAGGTGCGCGCCAACCGTTATGCCTTGCTCAGCCGCCTGCGCGGTCTGTTCCTGGGCGTGGCCGACATTTCGCTGCTGGGGTAAGTCTTGAAGCTGCTGATTCTCGATCGGGACGGAGTGATCAACCAGGACTCCGACGCCTACATCAAGTCGCTGGACGAGTGGATACCGATTCCCGGATCGATCGAGGCCATCGCGCAGTTGAGCAAGGCCGGCTGGACGGTGGCGGTCGCCACCAACCAGTCCGGCATCGCTCGCGGCTACTACGACCTGGCAACCCTGGAGGCCATGCATGCGCGTCTGCGCCAGCTGGTGGCCGAACAGGGGGGCGAGGTCGGGCTGATCGTCTATTGCCCGCACGGGCCCGATGAGGGCTGCGATTGCCGCAAGCCCAAGCCGGGCATGCTGCGCAAGATCGCCGCGCATTACCAGGCCGAACTGGCCGGGGTATGGTTTGTCGGTGACAGCAAGGGTGACCTGGAAGCCGCAAAAGCCGTCGATGCTCAACCGATTCTGGTAAAAACCGGGAAAGGCGAGATCACCCTGAGCAAGGGCATTGCGCAAGGGACACTGATTTTCGATGATCTGGCAGCCATCGCCAGAGAACTTATCCACAAATAGGGCGCCTGCCGCACAGGCGCACTTTTACTAGGCGGGCGAGCCCGCAACGGTACATGCCGCTATGTCGATCCTGCAGGCGATCAGAATTTTTCTTTTTTACCTGCTACTGGGTACCAGCGCTTTGCTGTGGTGCACCCTGAGCTTTTTTATCGCGCCGTTTCTGCCTTTCAGCGCCCGCTATCGCTTCATCAATGTCTACTGGTGCCGCTTTGCACTGGTGCTGGTGCGGGTGTTCCTCAACATCAAGGTCAAGGTCACCGGGGCTGAAAACATCCCCAAGCAACCTTGCGTGATCCTCTCCAACCACCAGAGCACCTGGGAGACCTTCTTCCTCTCTGCCTATTTCTCGCCCTTGAGCCAGGTGCTCAAGCGTGAACTGCTGTACGTGCCGTTCTTCGGCTGGGCGATGGCCATGCTGCGCCCGATCGCCATTGACCGCGACAACCCCAAGGCTGCCCTCAAGCAGGTCGCCAGCGAAGGCGACAAGCTGCTCAAGGATGGCGTCTGGGTGCTGATCTTCCCGGAAGGCACCCGTGTACCTTTCGGCCAGATCGGCAAGTTCTCCCGCGGCGGTACCGCCCTGGCGGTGAATGCCGGCCTGCCCGTGCTGCCGATCGCCCACAACGCCGGCAAGTTCTGGCCCAAGCAAGGCTGGAGCAAACGTGCCGGTACCATCGAGGTGGTAATCGGTGCGCCCATGTATGCCGAAGGCAGCGGTCCACGCGCCATTGCCGAGCTCAATGACCGGGCAGCGGCCTGGAACGAGCAGACCCAGCGCGACATGGGCTCCTTGCCGGCTGCGGCCTCCAATCCGGCTGAAGGCGTTGCCTGACGATCTGTGGATAACTTGTGCATAGTATTTGGATCACATTCTTAAAATTAAGCTAAGTCATTCATTTACTTACTTATTTCTCTGTATGACTGTTCTGTGATAATCGTGCATAAGTTTTTCCGCGGCATAAAAAAACCGGCGCTTAGCCGGTTTTTTTGTACCCGTTTATCGACTCAGACCTTGTCGATATCCACATCGCGGGTTTCTTTCAGGCAGAACAGCCCGACTACCAGGCTGACACCGGTGATCAGCACCGGGTACCAGAGCCCGTAGAAGATGTCGCCGGTGTACACCACCAAGGCAAAGGACACAGTGGGCAGGAAACCACCGAACCAACCGTTGCCGATGTGGTAGGGCAGCGACATCGAGGTGTAGCGGATCCGGGTCGGGAACAGTTCGACCATCACCGCCGCCAAGGGCCCGTAGGTCATGGTCGCGATCAGGATCATCGCCACGATCAGCACCACCACCATGGTTTCGTTGACAGCCGAAGGATCGGCCTTGGCCGGGTAGCCCGCCTTGTCGATTGCTGCCCGCAGCGCCACTTCGTCGAAACCGTCGATGCGCTGGTCACCCACGGTCACCACCACGCTGCTGCCAGCGGCTACCGATTCGGAGCTGTAGGGCAGGCCCTGTTTGACCAGGAAGGTCTTGACCTTGTCACAAGGGCTGTCGAAGCGCGCCTTGCCCACCGGGTCGAACTGGAAGGTGCAGCTTTGCGGGTCGGCCATGACCACGATCGGTGCCTGGCGACTGGCGGCGTCGATCTGCGGGTTGGCGTAATGACTCAGGGCCTTGAACAGCGGGAAGTAGAGCAGGGTGGCCAACAGCAGGCCCAGCATCAGGATCGGTTTTCGGCCCACGCGGTCCGACAGCCAGCCGAAGAACACGAAGAACGGCGCGCCGATGACCACGCTGATGATCAGCAGTGTATTGGCCTGTGCCGGGTCCATCTTGAGCATCTGGGTGAGGAAGAACAGCACATAGAACTGCGCGGTGTAGAAGGTGACGGCCTGGCCGGCGTTGATGCTGAACAGAGCGGTCAACACCACCTTGAGGTTGGCCCAGGAACCGAAGGATTCACGGATCGGCGCCTTGCTGGCCTTGCCCTGGGCCTTCATTTTCACGAAGGCGGGCGACTCGTGCATGCTCATGCGAATCCAGGTGGAAATCGCCAGCAGCACGATCGACAGCAGGAACGGCAGGCGCCAGCCCCAGACTTCGAACTGGTCGCCACTGATGTAGCGGCTACCGAGCACCACCACCAGCGACAACAGCAGGCCGAGGGTGGCGGTGGACTGGATGAAACCGGTGTGAAAGCCACGCTTGCCCGGTGGCGCGTGCTCGGCCACATAGGTCGCCGCGCCGCCATACTCGCCCCCCAGCGCCAGGCCCTGGAGCATGCGCAGTATCACCAGGATGATCGGGGCGGCAATGCCTATGCTGGCGTAGGTGGGCAGCAGGCCGACGGCGAAGGTCGACAGCCCCATCAGTACGATGGTCACCAGGAAGGTGTACTTGCGCCCGATCATGTCGCCCAGGCGGCCGAATACCAGGGCGCCGAAAGGGCGCACCAGGAAGCCCGCCGCGAAGGCCATCAAGGCGAAGATGAAGGCAGTGGTGTCGTTCACCCCGGCAAAGAACTGCTTGCTGATGACCGCGGCCAGCGCCCCGTAGAGAAAAAAGTCATACCACTCGAACACGGTCCCGAGGGATGACGCGAAAATGATCTTGCGTTCTTCCCGGCGACTGTTGCTGACCGTCGCCGCACCCTGCTCCTGAATGTAGTCCGCCATCGTTGCTGTCCTCGGCCCCAAGGCCCCAGTGATTATTCTTGTTGTTCCACTGTCGATGCCGGCAGACCGCGTCCGGCACCGTTACTGCCACGCGCCTGGTCAGGGCGTCGGTACTGCCTTTTCTTCGTCGATCCGGGTTGTGGATAACAGCCCCCGCGTTATCAATTGCGCCGCCTTTTCGGCAATCATCAAGGTGGGTGAACAGGTATTGCCGGAGACAATCTGCGGCATGATCGAGGCGTCGGCGATGCGCAGGCCCGGCACGCCATGCACACGCAGCTGGTCATCGACGACGTCCAGCGGCCCGTTGCCCATGCGGCAGGTGCCCACTGGGTGGAAAATGGTGGTGCCGATCTGGCCGGCGGCCTCGTGCAGTTGTTCCTCGCTTTGCAAGTCCGGGCCGGGCAGGTATTCGCGTGGATTGAACGGCGCCAGGGCAGGGGCCTGGACGATCTTGCGGGTCAGGCGAATGGCCTGGGCGGCTACGCGCAGGTCTTCGGGGTCGCTGAGGTAATTGGGGTCGATCAGCGGTGCATCGTCCGGGTTGGCCGAGCGGATATCGATGCGTCCGCGGCTGGCCGGGCGCAGGTTGCACACCGAGGCGGTAAAGGCCGGGAAGCGGTGCAGCGGCTCGCCGAAGCGCTCCAGCGACAGGGGCTGCACGTGGTACTGCAGGTTGGCCGAGGCCTGCTCCGGCCCCGAGCGCACGAACGCGCCCAGCTGGCTCGGCGCCATGGCCAAGGGGCCGCTGCGGTCGTACAGGTAACGCAAGCCCATGCCGAGCTTGCCCCAGGCGCTGTTGGCCACCTGGTTGAGGGTGCGTGCCTGGCTGACCTGGTAGATCAGCCGCAGTTGCAAGTGATCCTGCAGGTTGCCGCCCACCCCCGGCAGTTCATGGCGCACGGCGATCCCCAGGCTTTCCAGCAATCCACGGGGACCGATGCCTGAACGCTGCAGGATGCCGGGAGAACCCACGGAACCTGCACACAGGACGATCTCCCGGCGGGCGCTGAAGTGCTGCCAGCTACCCTGCCAGCGAGCCCGTACCTGTGAGGCTCGACCGTCATTGAGGATGACCCGGTCAACCAGTACATCGGTCAGTACCGTCAGGTTGGGGCGCTTGAGTACAGGACGCAGGAAGGCCTTGGCCGAGTTCCAGCGAATGCCGGAACGCTGGTTGACCTGAAAATATCCACAGCCCTCGTTGTCGCCACCGTTGAAGTCGGCAACGCGGGCGATGCCACTTTGTGCAGCGGCATCGCGGAAGGCGTCCAGGATCGACCAGGAATAACGCTGTTGCTCGACGCGCCACTCGCCTTGATCGCCGTGCACATCCGAGGCACCGCCGAAGTGGTTTTCGCTGGCCTTGAACAGGGGCAGAACGTCTTTCCAGGCCCAACCGGCATTGCCTTGCTCGGCCCAGCGGTCGTAGTCACCGGCCTGGCCGCGCATGTAGATCATGCCGTTGATCGAGGAACAGCCACCGAGCACCTTGCCCCGTGGATAACCCAAGGCGCGCCCGTTGAGACCGGGCTGGGCTTCGGTCTTGAAGCACCAGTCGGTGCGGGGGTTACCGATGCAATACAGGTAGCCCACCGGAATATGAATCCAGGGATAGTTGTCGCGACCACCGGCTTCGAGCAGCAGCACCCGGCATCCCGGATCGGCGGACAGACGATTGGCCAGCAGGCACCCGGCAGGGCCGGCGCCGACAACCACGTAATCGTAGACAGGATCGGCTGATGGCATGGGCAACCTCGCGCCTGATTATTATTCTTGTCCCAGTCCATGTTATTGATTATTTTCGGGATGAAAACGTTAGATTTCACTCAACTGCTGTGCGTTTTAGAACAACGTCCGTGAACACCTGATTCACAAGGAAAAGCATGTTCGACTGGAATGATCTGCGGTTTTTTCTCGAGTTGCAGCGTAGCGGTCGCCTGTTGACCGCGGCCAAGCGCCTCAACACCACCCACAGTACCGTGGCCCGGCATATCGAAAATATCGAGCAGAGCCTGGGCACTCCGTTGTTCGTCCAGCACGCCCAGGGCTACGAGTTGACTCCCTCGGGCCAGGCGCTGCTCAAGCATGCCGAAGCCATGGAAAACGTCGCGCTGCTGGCCCAAGAAGAAATCACCCAGGCCATCACGCCGCTGGGCAAGATCCGCCTGGGGGTGACCGAAGGCATCGGTATCATGTTCTTCACCCCACGCATGGGCAGCCTGTTCGAACGTTATCCGGGGCTTGAAGTGGAACTGGTCGCAGTGCCGCGTTTTGTCAGCATCCTCAACCGCGAGGCGGAAATCAGCATTCACCTGGAGCGGCCCAATGCCGACTTGTTGATCACTCGCAAGCTCACGGACTATCGCCTGGCGCTGTATGCCAGCCCCGATTACCTGGCCCGGGCACCGGCACTGAACCACCGCGAAGACCTCGCCAGGCACAGCTGGATCGGCTACGTCGACGATCTGTTGTTCAGTCAGGAACTGCTGTTTCTCAACAGCTTCTGCCGGGCACCCAACGTGGTGTTCCGCAGCACCAGTGTCATCGCCCAGCAACAGGCCGCCCGCGCCGGATTGGGGATTGCCGTGCTCCCCAACTACATGGCCCGGCACGACCCGGCGCTGGTACGCGTGCTGCCCGGTGAAACCATCCAGCGCAGCTACTGGATCTGCACCCGCCGCGAACTGCACAAGTCAGTGCGCTTGCGGGTGGTCTGGGATTTTCTCCTGGCGTTGTGTGCCGAAGCGCAGGGCGAGTTGCTCGCAGAGTAGGCTCAGCCGCCCAGGGTTTTCATCACCAGCAGCAATGCCGCGCAGATGCCGACCGTGGCGAACAGCTGCTGCAGGCGCGGTCCGGCCAGGCGACTGGCCAGTTGCCGGGCGGCCAGCAACCCCACCACCGCACCGCCGGCAAAGGGTCCGCCCACCGCCCAATGCATCACACCGCCGATGCTGGCGCTGATGACGCTCCCGGTGGAGACCAGGGCGATCACCGCCAGCGAGGTGGCGACGATGCTCTTCATCGGCAGGTTGGTGTAGCGACTCAGTGCCGGAATGATCACAAAGCCGCCACCCACACCCAGCAGGCCGGACAACAGGCCGGACAACAACCCGGTGAACGCCAGCGCCCGGGCGCAGGGCAGGGTCCAGCGCAGTCGGCCTTGCGCCGGATTGAGCACACAGGGCATGAGGCTGCGCTGCCCCAGAGGTGGCTGGCCACGCAGTTCGCGACTGGCCTTGAGCAGCATGCGGGCACAGGCGTAAACCAGCAACACCGCGAACGCCAGGGCCAGCGGCCCATCCGGTAGCTGATGCGCGAGCATCAAGCCAACGGGGGCTGCGGCGATACCGATCAGCGCCACGAAAGCCGCCGCGCGATAACGCACCACGCCCTGGCGCAACCCCAGCAAGGCGCCGACCGCCGCCGCCATACCGACTGCCAGCAGTCCGACCGGCGCGGCCTCGACCATCGACAAGCCAAGGCCGAAGACCAGCAGCGGCACGGCAAGAATGCCACCCCCGGCGCCCGTGAGCGCCAGCACCGCACCAATGATTGCGCCAAGGCCCGCAGCAAGAAAGGGCTGTTCGATCACTGCCGACCCTCGACCGCTGCCGCTTGCGGTTTAGCCAGCCATTCCCGCCCCTTGAGCATGCAGCGCCAGTACAGCGGCGGTAGCACCTGTGCCTTGAGCAACCAGGCCAGGCGCGTCGGACGACGGCCATCGAGCAACCAGCGTGGAAAGCTCGGTGCGACCTTGCCGCCATAGGTGAACTCGGCCAGCACGATCTTGCCGCGCTCCACCGTCAACGGGCAGGAGCCATAACCATCGTAATGGGCGAGGTTGGGCAAGCGCCCCAGGGCGACCAGCACGTTGTTGGCCACCACCGGTGCCTGCTTGCGTGCCGCTGCGGCGGTCTTGGCGTTGCTGGTGTTGATCCCGTCACCCAGACCATGGATGTTGGCGAATGTCCGATGGCGCAGGGTGGCCGGATCGACATCGATCCAGCCTGCGGCATCGGCCAGGGGGCTGTTGCGAATGAAATCGGCGGCCACTTGTGGCGGTACCACATGCAGCATGTCGAAGGGCTGGACCCGGGTTTCACTGCTGCCATCGGGCAGGGTGCGGACAAAGGTCGCCTGTTTGCCCGGACCGTCCACGGCGACCAGGCGGTGGGAATACTGCAGGTCCACCCCGTACTTGTCGATGTACTCCATCAGCGCCGGCACGTAGTCCGCGACGCCGAACAGCACGGCGCCGGCATTGAAGAACTGGGCCTGGATCTTCCCCAGTCGGCCATTACGCAACCAGTGGTCGCACGACAGGTACAAGGCTTTCTGCGGCGCCCCCGCACATTTGATCGGCATGGGCGGCTGGCTGAACAGCGCACGACCCTCGCGCAGGCTCTGCACCAATTGCCAGGTGTAGGGCGCCAGGTCATAGCGGTAGTTGGAGGTCACGCCATTGCGGCCAAGGGTCTCGCTCAAGCCTTCTATGGCATCCCAATCGAGCTTCAGACCAGGGCAGACCACCAGTTGCTCGTAACTCACCAGGCGACCGTCATGCAGGCTTACGGTCTGCCCGAAGGGATCAAAGCTTTCGACCCTGGCCTTGATCCAGTGAACCCCGGACGGGATGGTCGATGCCATGTCCCGCGCGGTGCTGGGTGCATTGAACACCCCGGCGCCGACCATGGTCCAGCCTGGCTGATAGTAGTGGGTGCCGGCCGGATCGACGATTGCAATGTCCAGCGACGGATCACGGCGAATCAGGCTGGAAGCGGCAGCAATACCGGCAGCCCCCGCGCCAACGATCAGGACCTTGTGGTGCTCGCCTTTGGGCGAGGTGGTATGGGCAGGCATGGCAAGGTAGTCCTTTAATAATAATTCTGGGTAGTGCTCAGAGGGTGTTGAGCGGGATCTTCAGATAGCGCACACCGTTTTCTTCCGGCTCGGGCAACTGGCCGCTGCGCATATTGACCTGCACTGAGGGGATGATCAGTACCGGCATGTCCAGGGTGGCGTCACGGGCTTCGCGCATGGCCACGAAACTGTCTTCGCTGATGCCTTCACGCACATGGATGTTGCTGGCGCGCTGCTCGGCCACGGTCGTCATGTAGCGCAGCTCGCGGCCACCCGGCAGGTAGTCGTGGCACATGAACAGCCGCGTGTCGGCGGGGAAGGCGAGGATGCGCTGGATCGAGCGGTACAGGGTGCGCGCGCTGGCGCCAGGGAAGTCGCAACGGGCAGTACCGTAGTCGGGCATGAACAGGGTGTCACCGACGAAGGCGACGGCCTGTCCGGCGATCTCCACCACATAGGTCATGCAGGCCGGCGTGTGTCCCGGCGTATGCAGGGCCCGGGCCTGCAGGTTGCCGATGGCAAAGCCCTGCTCGTCATCGAACAAGACGTCGAACTGGCTGCCATCCCGGGCGAATCCGGGCTCGGCATTGAACAGGGCGCCGAAGACTTTCTGCACCTGGGTAATCTGACTGCCGATAGCGATCTGGCCCCCCAGCATTTGCTTGAGGTAAGCCGCCGCCGACAAATGATCGGCGTGCACATGGGTTTCCAGGATCCACTGCACCTGGGCGCCCAGTGCCTTGACCCGGTCAATCAGCCTGTCGGCCGACGCACTGCTGGTCCGGCCGGACTTGGGATCATAGTCGAGCACACTGTCGATCAGTGCACACTGGCCGCTGTCGTGGTCCATCACCAGATAGCTGATGGTCGAGGTCGCGCTGTCGAATAGCGCTTCCACATACAAATTGCCGCCGATCATCATTACCGCATTCTCCAGAAATTCCAGATGCCTTGGCTTGAAGCCTTACTGACATGGGCCAAACCGTCATCAAGATATGTGCCAGCCAATAGGTAAGCCGTTTCTGAGCTGCAGTGCCGATTTCATTGGGTGTCAGCAATCCGGCACATGGCAGACTGCCGCTTTTGCTGTCAGGCCTTGGCAGTGCCTGGCAGTTTTTGGCAGTCCTCTTCGCCTTCAGTTAAGCTGCTCGGGAGCTTCCCCTGGTGCCTTATGTCTTATTCTCCCCGAGAAATTCCCGATCCTGCAGTCCAGGCGCTGGTGTCCTATCTCGAACACGACGCGCAGCCGACCATCGTGCTGGACACCGACTACAACATCCTGGCGGCAAACGGTGCCTATCAGCGCCAGTTCGGCACCGACAGCCAGCCGCCTATTGGCGGCAAATGCCACCGGGTTTCCCACCACTATGCCGTGCCCTGTGATCAGGCTGGCGAGCAGTGCCCGATGCGCAAGGCCTGGGACAGTCGTAGCCCCGAGCGTGTACTGCACGTGCATCACACCCCTCGTGGACCTGAACATGTAGATGTCGAGTTGCGACCTATCCTCGATCAAAGAGGGGAGGTGGTTGCCTTTGTCGAACGCCTGAGCAGCATTGCAGTGGCATCGGCCCAGCCACAGCAGCAAGGTCTGGTCGGGCGCTCACCCGCCTTCAAGGAGTCCTTGTCCAGCCTGCAGCGAGCAGCGCCCGCGCAAATTCCGGTGTTGTTGCAAGGCGAGTCCGGTACCGGCAAGGAACTGTTTGCCCGCGCGTTGCACCTGGGCAGTCCGCGAGCCAATGCGCCCCTGGTGGTGGTCGACTGTACGGGCCTGACCGAGTCGTTGTTCGAAAGCGAGCTGTTCGGCTATGAGAAGGGGGCTTTCACCGGCGCCTTGCAGCGCAAGATCGGCCTGGCCGAAGCCGCCCATGGCGGTACGCTTTTTCTCGACGAGATCGGCGAAGTGCCCCTTGCCATGCAGGTCAAACTGCTGCGCCTGATCGAGTCCGGCAGCTTTCGTCCGGTGGGCAGCCTGCGTACGGTCCACTCGAACTTCCGTCTGATCTCGGCAACCCACAAGCCGTTGAAAGAGATGGTGGCCGCCGGTACCTTCCGCGAAGACCTCTATTACCGTATCAGCGGCTTTCCCATCCGCCTGCCTGCCTTGCGCGAGCGGGTCGGCGACTTGCCGCTGTTGGTTGAAAGCCTGCTCAAACGCATGGCAGGCAACGCGGCTCCCACAGTGGACAGCGCAGCGATGGCGTTGCTCAGCCTGCACACCTTTCCTGGAAACATCCGTGAGCTGCGCAACATCCTTGAACGGGCGCGGCTGTTTGCCGATGACGGAGTGATCCGGGCCGAGCATCTGCCGGCGGAACTGGGAAGCGGGGAGGTGAAGCCAACCACGTCGCCACGGCGTCGCAACCGGGACAACCTTGGGCAGTTGGCCCAAGCCCTGGAAAGCTTCGATGGCTCGCGCAGTGAACTGGCTCGCCAGCTTGGCCTGAGTGAGCGGACCCTGTACCGGCGCTTACGCGAACTCGGATTGTGAGCCCCCAGAAACGACAAACCCCGGCGAGTGCCGGGGTTTGTCGTTTCTGGGGATGCGAACCTGATCAGAAGTCCAGGTTGGAGACCGCCAGGGCATTGCTTTCGATGAACTCACGACGTGGCTCAACGGCGTCGCCCATCAGGGTGTTGAAGATCTGATCGGCAGCGATCGCGTCTTCGATGGTCACCTTGAGCATGCGGCGCACAGTCGGGTCCATGGTGGTTTCCCACAGCTGGTCAGGGTTCATCTCACCCAGACCTTTATAGCGCTGGATGGTGTGTCGCTTGGTGCTTTCGGTCATCAGCCAGTCAAGGGCTTCCTTGAACTCGCTGACCGCTTTCTTGCGCTCGCCACGTTGCACGTAGGCACCTTCACCGAGCAGGGTGCTCAGCTGCGCGCCCAATGCGGTGACGGTACGGTAGTCGTTGCTGCCGAAGAAGTCGCGGTTGAAGGTAACGTAGCTCGCCAGGCCATGGGAGGTGATTTCCACTTCCGGCAGCCAGACATTGCGCTCCTTGTCTTCACGCAGGCTGGCCTTGTACAACAGGCCCGACTTCTCGCTGATACGCAGACGCTCTTCGAACTTGCCCAACCATGCCTGCATCGCAGCATGATCTGCCAACTGATCCAGGGACACTGGCGGCAGGTAGACGAAGTGCTCGGTCAGCTCCTGCGGGTACAGGCGCGACAGACGCTTGAGCGTCTTCATCACAGTACGGAACTCGTTCACC
Source organism: Pseudomonas sp. NPDC090755 (assembly GCF_044769005.1). NCBI lineage: Bacteria > Pseudomonadati > Pseudomonadota > Gammaproteobacteria > Pseudomonadales > Pseudomonadaceae > Pseudomonas > Pseudomonas sp. NPDC090755. Next base: position 105,641 of record NZ_JBIVXC010000001.1, read on the forward strand.
AGACGCTCCAGCTCCACACCGGAAACCGGTGGCGCCGACTCGTCCAGGTGCAGGCTGGCATCTTCCAGGGCCGACTGCGTCATGTACTCTTCCATGGCGTCGTCGTCTTTGATGTACTGCTCTTGCTTGCCTTTCTTGACCTTGTACAGCGGCGGCTGGGCAATGTAGATGTAGCCACGCTCGACCAGTTCCGGCAGCTGACGGAAGAAGAATGTCAGCAGCAGGGTACGGATGTGCGAACCGTCGACGTCAGCATCAGTCATGATGATGATGTTGTGATAACGCAGCTTGTCGATGTTGTACTCTTCGCGACCGATACCACAGCCCAACGCGGTGATCAGCGTGCCCACTTCCTGGGACGAGATCATCTTGTCGAAACGGGCTTTCTCGACGTTGAGGATCTTGCCCTTGAGCGGCAGGATCGCCTGGGTCTTGCGGTTACGACCTTGCTTGGCCGAACCACCTGCGGAGTCACCCTCCACCAGGTAGAGTTCAGAGAGGGCAGGGTCCTTCTCCTGGCAGTCCGCCAGTTTGCCCGGCAGGCCGGCGATATCCAGCGCACCTTTGCGGCGAGTCATTTCCCGTGCCTTGCGCGCTGCTTCACGAGCACGCGCCGCGTCGATCATCTTGCCGACAACCGCCTTGGCTTCGTTCGGGTTCTCCAGCAGGAAGTCGGAGAAATACTTGCCCATCTCCTGTTCCACGGCGGTTTTCACTTCCGAGGAAACCAGCTTGTCCTTGGTCTGCGAGCTGAACTTCGGATCCGGTACTTTCACCGAAATGATCGCGGTCAGACCTTCACGGGCATCGTCACCGGTGGTCGCGACCTTGTTCTTCTTGGCCAGACCTTCCTGCTCGATGTAGTTGTTCAGGTTACGGGTCAAGGCCGAACGGAAGCCGACCAGGTGAGTACCACCGTCACGCTGCGGAATGTTGTTGGTGAAGCACAACAGGTTCTCGTTGAAGCTGTCGTTCCACTGCAGGGCGATTTCCACACCCACGCCGTCTTCACGCTGGACATTGAAGTGGAACACCTGGTTGACCGGGGTCTTGTTGGTGTTCAGGTATTCAACGAACGCACGCAGACCGCCTTCGTACTTGAAGTACTCTTCCTTGCCCGAGCGCTCATCCTTCAGCAGGATGCCGACGCCAGAGTTGAGGAACGACAGTTCACGAATCCGCTTGGCCAGGATGTCCCAGCTGAAGTGGATGTTCTTGAAGGTTTCGGCCGACGGTTTGAAGTGGATATGGGTACCGGTGGTTTCGCTGTCGCCGACGATTTTCATCGGGGCTTGGGGAACACCGTGAACGTAGGTCTGTTCCCAGATCTTGCCGCTACGACGAACAGTGAGGATCAACTGCTCGGAGAGGGCGTTCACCACCGACACACCTACACCGTGCAGGCCGCCGGAAACCTTATAGGAGTTGTCGTCGAATTTACCGCCAGCGTGCAGGACGGTCATGATGACCTCGGCGGCGGAGACGCCTTCCTCTTTATGCACGTCGACTGGAATGCCGCGACCGTTGTCGCGAACACTGATGGATTCATCCGGATGAATGATTACGGTGATGTCATCACAGTGGCCGGCGAGTGCCTCGTCGATCGAGTTATCGACCACCTCGAACACCATGTGGTGCAGGCCGCTACCATCATCGGTGTCGCCAATGTACATACCGGGACGCTTGCGCACGGCATCTAGCCCTTTCAGCACCTTGATGCTGGAGGAGTCGTACGTTTGATTTTCGCTCATGCCTTCACTCCCGATGGTCGTGGGTCTGGGTGATACGGCCCTGTTCCACGTGGAACAAAGCAACTGGCGTTTCCGTCTGCCAGCCTTCCCTCAATAATTCGTGATCTACACAAGTGATAAACACCTGGCAGCGTAAGTCTTCCAGCAAGCGACAAAGTGCGCGGCGATGCTGCTCGTCCAATTCGGACGGCAAGTCATCCACCAGATAAATACATTGGCCGCGCCGAGCCTGGCTGACCAAATGTCCCTGGGCGATACGCAACGCACAGACCACAAGTTTCTGCTGGCCGCGGGACAAGATATCGGCGGCGTTATGAGCGCCGAGTCTCAGGCGCAAATCAGCTCGTTGTGGCCCGGCCTGGGTATGGCCCATCTGCTGATCTCGTTGCAGGGAAGACGCGAGCACTTCACTGAGTTCTCGATCCTTATCCCAGCCACGGTAATAGCTCAGGGTCAGCCCTTCGAGCTCGACCAAATCGCTCAGGGTTCGCTCAAAGACTGGCTTCAAGGCCTTGATGTAATTTCGGCGATATTCATCTATTTCAGCACTGGCCAGGCACAGTTCCCGGTCCCAGGCCGCTTGCGAAGCAGCGTCAAGTGTACCATGCCGCAACCATGAGTTCCGCTGCCGCAGTGCCTTCTGCAGGCGCTGCCAGGTTGCCATGAAGCGTGGTTCCACGTGGAACACGCCCCAATCGAGGAACTGCCGACGGATTTTCGGTGCCCCTTCGAGCAAGCGAAAACTGTCCGGGTTGATCAATTGCAGCGGCAGAATTTCCGCCAGCTGCGCAGCACTGCGAGCGTTCTGCCCGTCGATTCGAATGGTGAATTCACCCTGGCGATCCCGTGAAATCCCCAGGTTGCTGGTGCCACCTTCGCTCAGTTCGACCTGACCGAATACTGTGCAGGCCAACTGCTCGTACTGAATAACGGGCGTCAGGCGCGTGCTGCGAAAGGAGCGGGCCAGGCCCAGTAGATGAACGGCTTCCAGCACGCTGGTTTTTCCGCTGCCGTTGGCGCCGTACAGGATATTGATGCGGGGTGAGGGGGAGAAGGTCACCGGGTGCAGGTTACGCACCGCGGTGACCGAAACGCGACTGAGGGACATCTAGCGTCTGCTGGACAAATTACAGGCGCATTGGCATGACAACGTAAGCGGAGTCGTCGTTGTCAGCTTCCTGCAGCAGAGCACTGCTGTTGGAGTCCGACAGGATCAGACGAACCTGCTCGGTGGTCATGACGCCCAATACGTCCAGCAAGTAGCTGACGTTGAAGCCGATTTCCAGCGAGCTACCGTTGTAGTCGACGCTGATCTCTTCTTCCGCTTCTTCCTGCTCGGGGTTGTTCGCCTGGATCTTGAGCTGGCCGTTGGCCAGTTGCAGGCGGATACCGCGATACTTCTCGTTGGACAGAATGGCGGTACGGCTGAACGCTTCGCGCAGCGCCTGACGATCACCAACCACCAGCTTGTCACCGCCTTTCGGCAATACGCGCTCATAGTCCGGGAACTTGCCATCGACCAGCTTGGAGGTGAAGGTGAACTCACCGGTGGTGGCGCGAATGTGATGCTGGCCCAGCACGATGCTGACCATGCCATCCGGCTCGGTCAACAGGCGTGCCAGTTCAAGGATACCCTTGCGCGGCACGATTACCTGGTGACGATCGGCCTGTCCGATGTCCGCACGCATCGAGCACATGGCCAGACGGTGACCATCGGTCGCCACGGCACGCAGGGTGTCGGTGGACACTTCCAGCAGCATACCGTTGAGGTAGTAACGCACATCCTGCTGGGCCATGGCGAAGCTGGTGCGCTCAATCAGACGGCGCAGACGGCTTTGCTCCAGGTTGCAGGTCAACGAGCCCGGGCCTTCCTCGACGGTCGGGAAGTCATTGGCTGGCAGGGTCGACAGGGTGAAACGGCTGCGACCGGCCTTGACCACGATCTTCTGCTCGTCGAGCTTGATATCGATCAGGGCATCGTTGGGCAAGCTTTTGCAGATGTCCATCAGCTTGCGCGCAGGTACGGTGATCTCACCTGGCTCGGCAGGTTCTTCGAGCTGCACCCGGCCAACCAGTTCCACTTCCAGGTCGGTACCGGTAAGCGACAGTTGCTGGCCTTGAACGACCAGCAGCACATTGGACAGTACCGGCAAGGTCTGGCGGCGCTCGACGACACCTGCGACCAGTTGCAGGGGTTTCAACAGGGCTTCGCGTTGAATGGTGAAATGCATGGTCTAGTCCCTTGCCTTAATAAGCTGCGCTGACGCCAATCACGTCGTCAGGGTCCGCAGCAGGTTCTTGTAGTCCTCGCGGATATCCGCGTCGGATTCCTTGAGTTCGTTGATCTTGCGGCACGCATGCAACACTGTGGTGTGGTCGCGGCCGCCGAAGACGTCACCGATTTCCGGCAAGCTGTGGTTGGTCAGCTCCTTGGACAGGGCCATGGCCACCTGACGCGGCCGGGCTACCGAACGGGAACGACGCTTGGACAGCAGATCGGAGATCTTGATCTTGTAGTACTCGGCCACGGTGCGCTGGATGTTATCCACACTCACCAGCTTGTCCTGCAGGGCCAGAAGATCCTTGAGCGATTCGCGAATCAGCTCGATCGTGATGTCGCGTCCCATGAAGTGCGAGTGGGCGATGACCCGCTTCAGGGCACCTTCAAGTTCACGGACGTTGGAGCGAATGCGTTGGGCGATGAAGAAGGCCGCATCATGGGGCAGTTCGACCTTTGCCTGGTCGGCTTTCTTCATCAGGATCGCGACGCGGGTTTCCAGCTCCGGTGGCTCGACCGCAACGGTCAGGCCCCAGCCGAAACGCGACTTCAGGCGTTCTTCCAGGCCTTCGATCTCTTTCGGATAGCGGTCGCTGGTCAGAATGACCTGTTGACCACCTTCGAGCAAGGCGTTGAAGGTGTGGAAAAACTCTTCCTGGGAACGCTCTTTGCGGGCAAAGAACTGGATGTCATCGATGAGCAGGGCGTCCACCGAACGGTAGAAACGCTTGAACTCGTTGATGGCATTGAGTTGCAGGGCCTTGACCATGTCGGCGACGAAACGCTCGGAATGCAGGTAGACCACCTTGGCATTCGGATTCTTCTTGAGCAGGTGGTTACCCACAGCATGCATCAAGTGCGTCTTACCCAGGCCAACGCCGCCGTACAGGAACAGCGGGTTATAGCCGTGCTTGGGGTTGTCGGCGACCTGCCAGGCCGCCGCGCGGGCCAGCTGGTTGGACTTACCTTCGACGAAGTTCTCGAAGGTGAAGGTGCGGTTCAGGTAACTGGTGTGCTTGAGCGCACCTTCTACCTGGACGGTGCGGCCGCTGGGCGCCGGGGCACTGCTGGACTCGCCCATGGAATCGAAGCTGTCACGCGAAGGCGCTTGTTCGACTTCGGCCACGGCTACGGCGGGGGCGGTAGCCACAGGGGCAGCGCTAGGTTCGGTAACCACGGAGGCTTGTGCGGCCTGTGCCTGTGCATGCGCCTGGGACGCGGCCACTGCAGCGGCCAGCGGTGCGTTGGGTGCTGCACGAGGCGCCGAGCTGCGTCGGCTGCCTATTAATAAGGAAAGCGCAGGCGCGATGCCGTTGCCGTGTTCACCCAACAGTTCGAGCAGGCGGCCCAGGTACTTTTCATTGACCCAGTCGAGCACGAAGCGGTTAGGCGCATAGACGCGCAACTCGTCGCCTTCGGCTTCGACCTGTAGCGGACGGATCCAGGTGTTGAATTGCTGGGCAGGCAGTTCATCGCGCAGAAGCTCCACGCACTGCTGCCAAAGTTCCACTGACACGGATATCCCCTGAGTTGAAAGCCGGTGAGGCCGGTGAGGCAAAAACAAGCGCCCATTGTACCGAGCGCCAGCCCAGTTATCCACATGCAGCTGCGCCAAGGATGGCGATAAATCAGCAGCTTAGTGACCAAAATGACCTTGCCGCACTGTGAATAAGCCCTGTGGATAACCGCCATTGAGGTCTTTGCACAACTGGGGGCTGAAATCGGTGGATAACCGGCCTGTGGATAACGCTCGATTTGATCCACAGCTTTTCCGGGGGTTCGGCACAGTCAAAACACCGCTTCCCGACAAGCTTTCAATTCTCTGTACATGGCGAAAATAAAGGCCTGTAGAACTTTATCCACAGATATCCCGTTCCTAAGCTTTATAAGTTTTACAGAAAAGCTTTAAATAATTCCTCTCTCTTTTTCTATGTCTAAGCGTGAATCGATCGCTCGCGCAGGCTTCGCTCGTCGACCCGGGTGATTTTCCGTCTATAAGGAAAAGCTGGTTGGAAATTGACCTATGGCCTTGCTTTCTCTAGAATCGCCGATCTCTTAAAACGGGGGCCATTCCGGCCCGTTGTCGACGAACCAGGTAACACGCCATGAAACGTACTTTCCAACCAAGCACCATCAAGCGCGCTCGCACTCACGGTTTCCGTGCCCGTATGGCCACCAAGAACGGTCGTGCCGTTCTGTCGCGTCGCCGTGCCAAAGGCCGTAAGCGCCTGGCAGTTTGATTTTTCGGCACTGGTGGTGAGTCAGGACTTCAGTCGGGAAAAGCGCCTGCTTGTTCCCCGACACTTCAAAGCGGTCTTCGACTCCCCAACCGGCAAGGTTCCAGGGAAAAACCTGCTGCTCCTTGCCCGCGAGAACGGCCTGGATCATCCCCGCCTGGGGTTGGTAATCGGGAAAAAGAGCGTCAAGCTCTCCGTTCAACGCAATCGCCTGAAACGCCTGATGCGCGATTCGTTTCGCCTGAACCAGCACTTGCTTGCTGGCTGGGATATCGTGATCGTCGCGCGCAAAGGGTTGGGCGAGATTGAAAACCCAGAATTGCACCAACATTTTGGCAAGCTCTGGAAGCGCCTCGCACGCAGTCGGCCCGCTCCAGTGGTGAACACCGACTCTGTGGGGGTAGACAGTCAAGATGCGTAAACTGGCACTCGTCCCGATCCAGTTTTACCGTTATGCCATTAGTCCTCTGATGGCCAGTCACTGTCGTTTCTACCCCAGTTGCTCCTGCTATGCGCTGGAAGCCATCGAAACCCATGGCGTTCTGCGCGGTGGGTGGCTTACCGTTCGTCGTCTGGGGCGTTGTCATCCGTGGAATGCCGGCGGTTTTGACCCGGTTCCGCCTGCTCCCTCTTCCCGTTCTTCTTCGATAGCCGAGTAATCATGGATATTAAACGCACGATCCTGATCGTCGCCCTGGCAATCGTGTCCTATGTCATGGTCCTTAACTGGAACCAGGACTACGGCCAAGCTGCCCTGCCGACTCAGAATACTGCTGCCAGCAACGCTGCCCCGGCCCTGCCGGACACCGCGCAGGCCGGCAACACTGGCGCCAGCGCCGATGTGCCGAGCGCCAACGCTGAATCCAGCCCAGCCGAACTGGCTCCGGTTGCCATCAGCAAGGACCTGATCCGGGTCAAGACTGATGTCCTGGACCTGGCTATCGATCCAAACGGCGGTGATATCGCCCAGCTGATGCTGCCCAAGTACCCACGCCGCCAGGACCATCCGGACATTCCGTTCCAGTTGTTCGACAACGGTAGCGAGCGTACTTACCTGGCCCAGAGCGGCCTGACCGGCGTCAACGGTCCGGATGCACGCCCAACCGGCCGTCCGCTGTACGCCGCCGATCAGAAAAGTTATCAACTGGCCGATGGCCAGGACCAGATGGTTGTCGACCTGAAGTTCAGCGATAACGGTGTCAACTACATCAAGCGCTTCAGCTTCAAGCGCGGTGAATACGACCTGACCGTCACCTACCTGATCGACAACCAGAGCGCCCAGCCCTGGAGCGGTAACCTGTTCGCTCAGTTGAAGCGTGACGCCAGCTCGGATCCGTCCTCGAGCACCGCCACCGGTACCGCGACCTACCTGGGTGCGGCCCTGTGGACAAGTTCGGAGCCCTACAAGAAGGTGTCGATGAAAGACATCGACAAGGGAAATCTGAAAGAAAATGTTACCGGTGGTTGGGTAGCCTGGCTGCAGCACTACTTCGTCACTGCCTGGATTCCAAACAAGTCTGACAACAACATCGTTCAGACCCGCAAGGACAGCCAGGGTAACTACATCATCGGTTTCACCGGCCCGGCGCTCAACGTAGCCCCTGGCGCCAAAGCCGAAACCAGCACCATGCTGTATGCCGGTCCCAAGATCCAGGATCGCCTGAAGGAGTTGTCCCCAGGTCTGGAGCTGACTGTCGACTACGGCATCCTGTGGTTCATTGCCCAGCCGATCTTCTGGCTGCTGCAACATATCCACAGCCTGCTCGGCAACTGGGGCTGGTCGATCATCGTCCTGACCATGCTGATCAAGGGCCTGTTCTTCCCGCTGTCCGCCGCCAGCTACCGTTCGATGGCGCGCATGCGTGCCGTGGCGCCGAAACTGGCTGCCCTGAAAGAGCAACATGGCGATGACCGGCAGAAAATGTCGCAAGCCATGATGGAGCTGTACAAGAAAGAGAAGATCAACCCGCTGGGCGGTTGCTTGCCGATCCTGGTGCAGATGCCGGTCTTCCTCTCGCTGTACTGGGTGTTGCTGGAAAGCGTCGAGATGCGTCAGGCGCCGTGGATGTTCTGGATCACCGACCTGTCGATCAAGGATCCGTTCTTCATCCTGCCGATCATCATGGGCGCGACCATGTTCATCCAGCAGCGTCTGAACCCGACCCCGCCGGATCCGATGCAGGCCAAGGTGATGAAAATGATGCCGATCATCTTCACCTTCTTCTTCCTGTGGTTCCCAGCAGGTCTGGTGCTGTACTGGGTTGTGAACAACGTGCTGTCGATCGCACAGCAGTGGTACATCACCCGCAGCATTGAAGCGGCTACCAAGAAAGCTGCCGCTTGACGGGTTAGCCAGCTAACCTGTGGAAAAACGCCCCCTCGTGGGGCGTTTTGCTATCTGTCGTTTTTGTCGTGAGGCCTTCGAGCATGAACACTGTGCGTGAAACCATCGCCGCCATCGCTACCGCCCAGGGACGTGGGGGGGTGGGGATCGTGCGGCTTTCCGGCCCCCTGGCGCAGCAAGCGGGCCTGGCCATCTGCGGTCGTACCTTGACCCCGCGCCACGCCCACTACGGTCCATTCCGCGCCGAAGACGGGCTGGTCCTGGATGAAGGCATCGCGCTGTTTTTCCCGGGACCCAACTCGTTCACCGGTGAAGACGTGCTGGAACTCCAGGGCCATGGCGGCCCGGTGGTGCTGGATATGCTCCTGCAGCGCTGTGTACAACTGGGGTGCCGACTGGCTCGGCCCGGTGAATTCAGCGAGCGCGCCTTCCTCAACGACAAGCTCGACCTGGCCCAGGCCGAAGCGATTGCCGACCTGATCGAGGCCAGTTCTGCACAGGCCGCCCGCAATGCCTTGCGCTCGTTGCAGGGGGAGTTTTCCCGACGTGTGGATAACCTCACCGAGAAACTGATCAGCCTGCGTATCTACGTGGAAGCCGCCATCGACTTCCCCGAGGAAGAAATCGACTTCCTCGCCGATGGCCATGTGTTGAGCATGCTCGATGACGTGCGCAGCAATCTGTCCACAGTGCAGCGCGAGGCCGGGCAGGGTGCTTTGCTGCGGGACGGGATGACGGTGGTCATCGCCGGTCGTCCGAATGCCGGCAAATCCAGCCTGCTCAATGTCCTGGCCGGACGTGAGGCGGCCATCGTCACCGACATCGCCGGCACCACCCGTGACATCCTGCGCGAACATATCCACATCGACGGTATGCCGCTGCATGTGGTGGATACCGCGGGGCTGCGTGATACGGATGACCATGTGGAAAAGATTGGCGTAGAGCGTGCGCTCAAGGCCATCACCGAAGCCGATCGGGTGTTGCTGGTGGTGGATTCAACCGCCCCTGAAGCCAGTGATCCCTTCGCCCTGTGGCCGGAATTCCTCGACCTGCGTCCGGATCCTGCCAAGGTCACGCTGATTCGCAACAAGGCTGACCTCAGCGGTGAAGCCATCGCCATGGAGCAGAGCGAAGATGGCCACGTCACCATCACCCTCAGCGCCAAGGACACAGACATGGGCCTGGAGTTGCTGCGCGAGCACCTCAAAGCCTGCATGGGTTATGAACAGACCGCCGAAAGCAGCTTCAGTGCGCGCAGAAGGCACCTGGAGGCGCTGCGCCAGGCCAGCGCGCATCTTGAGCATGGCCGTGCCCAACTGACCCTGGCTGGGGCAGGGGAGTTGCTGGCGGAAGACCTGCGCCAGGCCCAACAAGCCCTGGGTGAGATCACCGGCGCCTTCAGCTCCGACGACCTGCTGGGTCGCATCTTCTCCAGCTTCTGCATCGGCAAGTAAGCGTTCTTATCCACACCCGGGCCGGCCAAAGGCCTGGGTGCTGATCCTGATCCTCTGATTTTTCCCATCCTCACAGGAGCACATTGCGTGCTCCTGCGCTTTTTCCTGCGCGCGTGTCCACATTCTGACGAAATAAGCCCTGTGGAAAACTCGCCTTCAGCTCCGTTGATAAGTGGCCTTCAAGACTGGAGATAACCCCGCCTGTGGGTAACTGGCACTTTCATCCACAGGCTTAACGCGCTTATCCAGAACGCTCATGGCCGGTAGGCCACAGGGTTATAAATCTCTGTACATCACGTGATTCAAAGCCTGTAGAACCTTATCCACAGATAGGATGGTGCATAAGAATAAACATAAAAACAAAGCTTTAATAAATTTCTCTCTCTTAATTTCTATTGCTCGCCACTCATCCACAGCCTGGTTAAATTTTGTCCAAGCGGTTCCTTTAGAGGGGGGTAAGTCCCTATACTTGTGCGTTATCCCTATCTATTCCCGAAACAGGCACGAGGTGCGTGGTGGATTTCCCTTCCCGTTTTGAAGTGATCGTCATCGGCGGCGGCCATGCCGGTACCGAGGCTGCGCTTGCGTCTGCACGCATGGGCGTAAAAACCCTGCTGCTGACCCACAACGTGGAAACCCTCGGTCATATGAGTTGCAACCCGGCCATCGGTGGCATCGGCAAGAGCCACCTGGTCAAGGAAATCGATGCGCTCGGCGGCGCCATGGCGCTGGCCACTGACAAGAGCGGTATCCAGTTCCGTGTATTGAACAACCGCAAAGGCCCGGCGGTGCGAGCCACTCGCGCCCAGGCCGACCGCGCTATCTACAAGGCTGTAGTGCGCGAGATTCTCGAGAACCAGCCCAACCTGTGGATATTCCAGCAGTCCTGCGATGACCTGATCGTCGAGCAGGACCAGGTACGCGGTGTGGTGACCCAGATGGGTCTGCGCTTTTTCGCCGACTCCGTGGTACTGACCACAGGCACCTTCCTCGGTGGACTTATCCACATTGGTCTGCAGAACTATTCCGGCGGCCGCGCCGGCGATCCGCCCGCCATCGCCCTGGCTCACCGCCTGCGCGAGCTGCCTTTGCGTGTCGGTCGCCTGAAAACCGGTACACCGCCGCGTATCGATGGTCGCTCAGTGGATTTCTCGGTGATGACCGAACAACCTGGCGATACGCCGATCCCGGTCATGTCGTTCATGGGCGACAAGGCCATGCATCCGCGCCAGGTCAGTTGCTGGATTACCCACACCAATGCCCGTACCCACGAGATCATCGCCTCGAACCTCGATCGTTCGCCGATGTACTCGGGGGTGATCGAAGGCATCGGTCCGCGTTACTGCCCATCGATCGAAGACAAGATCCACCGCTTTGCCGACAAGGAAAGCCACCAGGTGTTCATCGAGCCTGAGGGCCTGAACACCCACGAGCTGTACCCGAACGGGATATCCACATCCTTGCCGTTCGATGTGCAGCTGGAGATCGTCCGCTCGATCCGCGGCATGGAAAACGCCCACATCGTGCGTCCGGGCTACGCCATCGAGTACGACTACTTCGATCCACGCGATCTGAAGTACAGCCTGGAAACCAAGGTGATCGGCGGCCTGTTCTTCGCCGGCCAGATCAACGGCACCACCGGCTACGAAGAAGCCGGCGCCCAGGGCCTGCTCGCCGGTACCAACGCCGCACTGCGTGCCCAGGGCCGTGAAAGCTGGTGCCCGCGCCGGGACGAGGCGTACATCGGAGTGCTGGTCGACGACCTGATCACCCTCGGCACCCAGGAGCCGTACCGCATGTTCACCTCGCGCGCCGAATACCGGCTGATCCTGCGCGAAGACAACGCCGACCTGCGCCTGACCGAAAAAGGTCGCGAACTGGGTCTGGTCGATGACGAGCGCTGGGCCGCCTTCAGCGCCAAGCGCGAGGGCATCGTCCAGGAAGAACAGCGCCTGAAATCCACCTGGGTACGTCCGGGTACAGCACAAGGCGAGGCCATTGCCGAGAAGTTCGGCACACCGTTGAGCCATGAGTACAACCTGCTCAACCTGTTGTCCCGCCCGGAAATCGACTATGCCGGCCTGATGGAAGTGACCGGCGGTGCAGAAATTGATCCACAGGTGGCTGAACAGGTCGAGATCAAGACCAAATACGCCGGTTACATCGACCGGCAACAGGAAGAAATCGCCCGGCTGCGTGCCAGCGAAGACACCCGCCTGCCCGACGACATCGACTACAGTGGTATTTCCGGTCTGTCCAAGGAGATCCAGGGCAAGCTCGGCCAGACCCGGCCGGAAACCCTGGGCCAGGCATCGCGTATCCCCGGCGTGACCCCGGCGGCGATTTCCCTGTTGCTGATTCATTTGAAAAAACGTGGCGCAGGCCGCGAGTTGGAGCAAAGCGCTTGAGTTCCCTGGTCACCCCGCAACATGCCGAAGAGTTGTCCACAGGCGCCCGCCAGCTCGGTGTCGAGCTGAGCGAAGGCCAGCACGCCCAGTTGCTGGCCTACCTGGCTTTGCTGATCAAGTGGAACAAGGCCTACAACCTGACCGCCGTGCGCGATCCGGACGAAATGGTCTCCCGCCATCTGCTCGACAGCCTGAGCGTCATGCCGTTTATCCACAGCGAGCGCTGGCTCGATGTCGGCAGCGGCGGCGGCATGCCCGGCATTCCCTTGGCTATCCTGCATCCGGACAAGCAAGTCACGGTGCTCGACAGCAATGGCAAGAAGACCCGCTTCCTGACTCAGGTGAAGATGGAGCTGAAGCTGGATAACCTGCAAGTTATCCACAAGCGGGTCGAAGAGTACCAACCGGCCCAGCCGTTCACTGGAATTGTTTCCCGGGCTTTCAGCAGCATGGAGAACTTTACCAACTGGACCCGCCACCTCGGCGACGAGAAGACGCAGTGGCTGGCAATGAAAGGGCTGCATCCTGCCGATGAACTGGTAGCATTGCCGGCAGATTTCAAAGTGGATAGCGAGCAGGCCTTGACCGTTCCGGGTTGCCAAGGCCAGCGCCATCTGCTGATACTGCGCCGCACGGCATGACTGGGAACACAAGCAAGAATGGCTAAGGTATTCGCAATCGCGAACCAGAAGGGTGGTGTGGGTAAGACCACCACCTGTATCAATCTCGCAGCATCGCTGGTGGCGACCAAGCGCCGCGTGCTGCTGATCGATCTCGATCCACAGGGCAACGCCACCATGGGCAGTGGTGTGGATAAACACGTCCTGGAACATTCGGTCTATGACCTGTTGATCGGTGAATGCGACCTGGCCCAGGCCATGCATTTCTCCGAGCACGGCGGTTATCAGCTGCTGCCGGCCAACCGCGACCTGACCGCCGCGGAAGTGGTGCTGCTGGAAATGCAGATGAAGGAAAGCCGTCTGCGCACCGCGCTGGCGCCGATCCGCGAGAACTACGACTACATCCTGATCGACTGCCCACCGTCGCTGTCGATGCTGACCCTCAACGCCCTGGTCGCCGCCGATGGCGTGATCATTCCGATGCAATGTGAATACTTTGCCCTGGAAGGCTTGAGCGACCTTGTGGATAACATCAAGCGCATCGCCGAGCGGCTGAACCCGAACCTGAAGGTCGAAGGCCTGCTGCGGACCATGTACGACCCACGCCTGAGCCTGATCAACGATGTTTCGGCACAGCTCAAGGAACACTTCGGTGATCAGCTCTACGATACGGTGATCCCGCGCAACGTGCGCTTGGCCGAAGCGCCGAGTTTCGGCATGCCGGCCTTGGCCTACGACAAGCAATCGCGTGGCGCACTGGCCTATCTGGCCCTGGCCGGGGAACTCGTACGCCGTCAGCGGCGTCAATCCCGCACTGCACAAACAACTTAAGGAATCCGTATGGCCGTTAAGAAACGGGGTCTCGGACGTGGGTTGGATGCACTGCTCAGTGGTCCTACCGTCAGCGCGCTCGAAGAGCAGGCTGTGAAGGTCGACCAGAAAGAACTGCAACATCTGCCCCTCGACCTGATCGAGCGCGGCAAATACCAGCCACGTCGGGACATGGACCCGCAAGCGCTGGAGGAACTGGCCCAGTCGATCCGCAACCAGGGCGTGATGCAGCCGATCGTGGTGCGCCCTATTGCCGAGAACCGCTACGAGATCATCGCCGGTGAGCGCCGCTGGCGCGCCAGCCAGCAGGCTGGCCTGGAGACCATCCCGGCGATGGTCCGCGAGGTGCCCGACGAGGCGGCCATCGCCATGGCCCTGATCGAGAACATCCAGCGCGAAGACCTCAACCCGGTGGAAGAGGCCATCGCCCTGCAGCGCCTGCAGCTGGAGTTCCAGCTGACCCAGCAGCAGGTCGCCGATGCCGTGGGCAAGTCGCGGGTGACCGTGGCCAACCTGCTGCGCCTGATCTCGCTGCCGGAAGTGATCAAGACCATGTTGTCCCATGGCGACCTGGAAATGGGTCATGCCCGAGCATTGCTCGGCTTGCCGGATGAGCAGCAGGTCGAGGGGGCGCGTCATGTTGTCGCACGTGGCCTCACGGTGCGCCAGACCGAAGCACTGGTTCGCCAGTGGCTCAATGGCAAGCCGGAACCGGTGGAACCGGCCAAGCCGGACCCGGACATTACCCGCCTTGAACAGCGTCTGGCAGAGCGTTTGGGCTCGGCAGTGCAGATACGCCACGGTAACAAGGGCAAAGGCCAGTTAGTTATCCGTTACAACTCGTTAGATGAGTTGCAAGGTGTGCTAGCTCACATCCGCTGAAACAATTCCATTTGTAGCGCGCAGTCGGAAATCACTACCCGGCAGTTGAATAGGGGTTAAACCGCCCCTATACTCTGCGCGCATTTTGTCGGCACAAATTATGCCAAGTCATAGCTGACTGGTTGGTCGACTTTCGAGGAGCAGTTGTGATGGAAACCCGCACGCCAAACCGCTTGCCTTTCCATCGCTGGGCGGTTTTTCCGGTACTGCTGGCTCAATGTGTCGTGTTTCTGCTGGCAACTTTGGCGTTGTGGCAGTGGCACGGGGTGGTCAGTGGATATTCAGCGCTCTGCGGAGGGTTGATCGCTTGGCTGCCAAATGTGTATTTCGCCTGGAAGGCATTCCGTTATACGGGGGCCAGGGCAGCGCAGGCCATCGTCAAGTCGTTTTACGCGGGCGAGGCAGGCAAATTGATTTTGACGGCAGTGCTTTTTGCACTGACGTTTGCAGGAGTGAAGCCATTGGCGCCGTTAGCAGTGTTCGGCGTCTTTCTGCTGACCCAGTTGGTCAGCTGGTTCGCGCCCCTGCTGATGAATATAAGACTTTCGAGACCTTAGGGCGTTTGAGGCAACCATGGCAGCAGAAACCGCTTCGGGCTATATCCAGCACCACTTGCAGAACCTGACCTTCGGTCAACTACCAGACGGCGGTTGGGGCTTTGCCCATTCCGCAGCAGAAGCCAAGGCAATGGGCTTCTGGGCTTTCCACCTGGATACCCTGGGTTGGTCGGTCGCGCTGGGTCTGCTTTTCGTATTCCTGTTCCGCATGGCAGCCAAGAAGGCGACTTCCGGCCAGCCTGGCGGCCTGCAGAACTTCGTTGAAGTGCTGGTAGAGTTCGTCGACGGCAGCGTCAAGGACAGCTTCCACGGTCGCAGCCCGGTGATCGCCCCACTGGCGCTGACCATTTTCGTCTGGGTGTTCCTGATGAACGCCATCGACCTGATCCCGGTCGACTGGATTCCTCAGCTGGCCATTCTGATCTCTGGTGATCCGCACATTCCGTTCCGTGCCGTATCGACCACCGACCCGAACGCCACCCTGGCCATGGCCTTCAGCGTGTTCGCCCTGATCATTTTCTACAGCATCAAGGTCAAGGGTATCGGCGGCTTCCTCGGCGAGCTGACCCTGCACCCGTTCGGCAGCAAGAACATCTTCGTTCAGATCCTGCTGATTCCGGTCAACTTCCTGCTCGAATTCGTCACCCTGATCGCCAAGCCGATCTCGCTGGCCCTGCGTCTGTTCGGCAACATGTATGCCGGCGAGCTGGTGTTCATCCTGATCGCCGTGATGTTCGGTTCCGGCCTGCTGTGGCTGAGTGGCCTGGGTGTGGTGCTGCAATGGGCGTGGGCTGTGTTCCACATCCTGATCATCACCCTGCAAGCGTTCATCTTCATGATGCTTACCATCGTCTACCTGTCGATGGCTCACGAAGATAACCATTAAGACCGCCTGGCGTGTCTGAGACCCTTCCGCCCGTACCGGGGAGGGTCGAAAAAGTCCGCAAGGGCAGCTGTACCAAACGATTTTGTTTTACCGCTTCAAACTAAAAAACCTAACCAATACGACGTAAAAGTCGGGAGGAAAGATGGAAACTGTAGTTGGTCTTACCGCTATCGCTGTTGCTCTGCTGATCGGCCTGGGTGCTCTGGGTACCGCCATTGGTTTCGGCCTGCTGGGCGGCAAGTTCCTGGAAGGCGCTGCTCGCCAGCCAGAGATGGTTCCAATGCTGCAAGTTAAAATGTTCATCGTTGCCGGTCTGCTCGACGCCGTAACCATGATCGGTGTTGGTATCGCTCTGTTCTTCACCTTCGCTAATCCCTTCGTTGGTCAAATCGCCGGCTAATCACTCGAATTTTCGAGTGGTTTGGTGTGATGGACAAAGAACGAGCGAGGTGTTGGCGTGAACATTAATGCAACCCTGATTGGTCAGTCCGTTGCGTTCTTCATTTTTGTGCTGTTCTGCATGAAGTTCGTGTGGCCTCCGGTCATCGCGGCATTGCAAGAACGTCAGAAGAAGATCGCGGATGGACTGGACGCTGCCAACCGAGCAGCTCGCGACCTGGAGTTGGCCCAAGATAAAGCGGGTCAGCAACTGCGCGAAGCGAAAGCTCAGGCAGCCGAAATCATTGAGCAAGCCAAGAAGCGCGGTGCTCAGATCGTCGAGGAAGCCCGTGATCAGGCCCGCGTCGAAGCTGACCGTGTGAAGGCTCAGGCTCAGGCCGAGATCGAACAGGAAATTAACGGCGTCAAAGACGCGCTGCGCGCCCAAGTGGGTAGCCTGGCCGTTAACGGTGCTGAAAAGATCCTTGGCGCCACAATCGATCAAAACGCGCATGCGGAGCTGGTTAACAAACTGGCCGCTGAAATTTAAGCGAGGGCGATCATGGCAGAACTGACCACGTTGGCCCGACCTTACGCTAAGGCTGCCTTTGAGCATGCCCAGGCCCATCAGCAACTGGCCAATTGGTCAGCCATGCTCGGCCTGGCTGCTGCGGTGTCGCAAGACGACACCATGCAGCGCCTGCTCAAGGCCCCGCGACTGACGAGCGCACAAAAGGCCGCCACTTTTATTGAAGTGTGCGGTGACAAGTTTGATGCACAGGCACAGAGTTTCATCCAAGTTGCCGCGGAAAACGAACGTCTCCAGCTGTTGCCGGAGATTTCGGCTTTGTTCGACCTGTACAAGGCCGAGCAAGAGAAATCCGTGGATGTGGACGTCACCAGTGCTTTTGCATTGAACCAAGAACAGCAAGACAAACTCGCCAAGGTTCTCAGTGCACGGCTCAACCGGGAAGTGCGCCTGCAAGTGTCGGAGGATGCCAGCCTGATTGGTGGCGTCGTAATCCGCGCCGGCGACCTGGTTATCGATGGTTCAGTTCGCGGCAAAATCGCGAAACTGGCCGAAGCATTGAAATCTTGAGTTTGAAGGGGCAGCAGAGCAATGCAGCAACTCAATCCTTCCGAAATTAGTGAAATCATCAAGGGTCGCATCGAGAAACTCGATGTGGCCTCCCAAGCTCGCAACGAAGGTACTGTCGTCAGCGTTTCTGACGGCATCGTGCGGGTTCACGGTCTGGCCGACGTCATGTACGGCGAAATGATCGAGTTCCCAGGCGGCGTCTACGGCATGGCCCTCAACCTGGAGCGTGACTCCGTTGGTGTGGTAGCGCTGGGCGAATACCAGACCCTCGCTGAAGGCATGAGCGCCAAGTGCACCGGCCGCATCCTGCAAGTTCCTGTTGGTAAGGAACTGCTGGGTCGCGTTGTCGATGCACTGGGTAACCCAATCGACGGCAAAGGCCCACTGGGCAACACCGAGTTTGACGCTGTCGAGAAAGTTGCTCCAGGCGTGATCTGGCGTAAGTCGGTAGACCAGCCTGTACAGACTGGCTACAAATCCGTCGACGCCATGATCCCGGTTGGCCGTGGCCAGCGTGAGCTGATCATCGGTGACCGTCAGATCGGTAAGACCGCCATGGCGATCGACGCCATCATCAACCAGAAAGACTCCGGTATTTTCTGCGTTTATGTTGCTGTCGGCCAGAAGCGTTCCACCGTTGCCAACATCGTTCGCAAGCTGGAAGAAAACGGCGCCCTGGCCAACACCATCGTGGTCGTTGCCAGTGCTTCGGAATCCGCCGCACTGCAATTCCTGGCGCCATACGCCGGTTGCACCATGGGCGAGTTCTTCCGTGACCGCGGTGAAGACGCGCTGATCGTATACGATGACCTGTCCAAGCAGGCCGTTGCCTACCGTCAGATCTCCCTGCTGCTGCGCCGTCCACCAGGACGTGAAGCGTACCCAGGTGACGTGTTCTATCTCCACTCCCGTCTGCTGGAGCGTGCATCGCGCGTTTCCGAAGAGTACGTCGAGAAGTTCACCAACGGTGCTGTAACTGGCAAGACCGGTTCCCTGACCGCACTGCCGATCATCGAAACCCAGGCTGGCGACGTTTCCGCGTTCGTTCCGACCAACGTGATTTCCATCACCGACGGTCAGATCTTCCTGGAATCCGCCAAGTTCAACTCGGGCATCAGCACTGCAGGTAACGCCGCTGTTACGGTAACCCGTGTGGGTGGTGCCGCTCAGACCAAGATCATCAAGAAGCTCTCCGGTGGTATCCGTACCGCTCTGGCTCAGTACCGTGAACTGGCTGCATTCGCCCAGTTCGCTTCTGACCTGGACGAAGCCACCCGTAAGCAACTCGAACACGGCCAACGTGTTACCGAGCTGATGAAGCAGAAGCAATACGCTCCAATGTCCATCGCTGACATGGCGCTGTCGCTGTATGCCGCTGAGCGTGGGTTCCTGACCGACGTTGAAATCGCCAAGATCGGCAGCTTCGAGCAAGCGCTGATTGCTTACTTCAACCGTGATCACGCCGAACTGATGGCGAAGATCAACGTGAAGGGTGACTTCAACGACGAAATCGACGCTGGCATCAAAGCCGGTATCGAGAAGTTCAAGGCCACCCAAACCTGGTAAGCCGCAGCGGGGGCTTTGCAGCCCCCGCTTGCTAACCTGATAGGTGTTACATGGCAGGCGCAAAAGAGATTCGCAGTAAGATTGCGAGCATCAAAAGCACGCAAAAAATTACCAGCGCCATGGAAAAAGTGGCGGTCAGCAAGATGCGCAAGGCACAAATGCGCATGGCTGCTAGCCGTCCTTACGCGGAGCGCATCCGCCAGGTGATTGGTCATCTGGCCAACGCCAACCCGGAATACCGCCACCCGTTCATGATCGACCGCCCTGTAAAGCGCGCCGGTTATATCGTGGTGAGCAGTGACCGTGGTCTGTGCGGTGGCTTGAACACCAACCTGTTCAAGGCCCTGGTCAAGGACATGGCGGTAAACCGCGAGCAAGGCGTCGAGATCGACCTGTGCGTGATCGGCAGCAAAGGTGCGGCATTCTTCCGTAACTTCGGCGGTAACGTCGTCGCTGCAATCAGCCACCTGGGCGAAGAGCCGTCGATCAACGATCTGATCGGCAGCGTCAAGGTGATGCTGGACGCTTACCTGGACGGCCGCATCGATCGCCTGTCCGTGGTATCGAACAAGTTCATCAATACCATGACGCAAACGCCAACGGTCGAGCAGTTGATTCCGTTGGTTGCAACCCCGGATCAAGAACTCAAGCACCACTGGGACTACCTCTACGAACCTGACGCCAAAGAGCTGCTGGACGGCCTGATGGTGCGTTACGTGGAGTCGCAGGTCTACCAGGCGGTGGTCGAGAACAACGCAGCTGAACAAGCTGCCCGGATGATCGCAATGAAGAACGCCACCGACAACGCCGGTGATTTGATCAGCGAATTGCAGCTGATCTACAACAAGGCGCGTCAGGCTGCGATCACCCAAGAGATCTCGGAAATCGTCGGCGGCGCTGCCGCGGTTTAACGGTTCAAATATTCAGAGGATCCAGCTATGAGTAGCGGACGTATCGTTCAAATCATCGGCGCCGTCATCGACGTGGAATTTCCACGTGACAGCGTACCGAGTGTCTATAACGCGCTGAAAGTAGTTGGCGCGGAAACCACCCTGGAAGTTCAGCAGCAGCTGGGCGACGGCGTGGTTCGTACCATTGCGATGGGTTCCACCGAAGGCCTGAAACGCGGTCTGGACGTCACTGACACCAACGCAGCCATCTCGGTACCGGTCGGTAAAGCGACCCTGGGCCGTATCATGGACGTTCTGGGTAACCCAATCGACGAAGCCGGTCCTATCGGTGAAGAAGAGCGTTGGGGCATCCACCGTGACGCGCCTTCGTTCGCTGACCAGGCAGGCGGCAACGACCTGCTGGAAACCGGCATCAAGGTTATCGACCTGGTTTGCCCGTTCGCCAAGGGTGGTAAGGTTGGTCTGTTCGGTGGTGCCGGTGTAGGCAAGACCGTAAACATGATGGAACTGATCCGTAACATCGCCATCGAGCACAGCGGTTATTCCGTGTTCGCCGGTGTGGGTGAGCGTACTCGTGAGGGTAACGACTTCTACCACGAGATGAAGGATTCCAACGTACTGGACAAGGTTGCCCTGGTATACGGCCAGATGAACGAGCCGCCAGGAAACCGTCTGCGCGTAGCGCTGACCGGCCTGACCATGGCCGAGAAGTTCCGTGACGAAGGTAACGACGTTCTGCTGTTCGTCGACAACATCTACCGTTACACCCTGGCCGGTACCGAAGTATCCGCACTGCTGGGCCGTATGCCTTCGGCAGTAGGTTACCAGCCGACCCTGGCTGAAGAGATGGGCGTTCTGCAAGAACGTATCACTTCGACCAAGGAAGGTTCGATCACCTCGATCCAGGCCGTATACGTACCTGCGGACGACCTGACCGACCCGTCGCCAGCGACCACCTTCGCCCACTTGGACGCCACCGTCGTACTGTCCCGTGACATCGCCTCCCTGGGTATCTACCCAGCGGTCGACCCACTGGACTCGACTTCGCGCCAGCTGGACCCACTGGTCATCGGCAACGAGCACTACGAGACCGCTCGTGGCGTTCAGTACGTACTGCAGCGCTACAAAGAGCTGAAGGACATCATTGCTATTCTGGGTATGGACGAACTGTCCGAGACCGACAAGCAACTGGTAGCCCGTGCTCGTAAGATCCAGCGCTTCCTGTCCCAGCCGTTCTTCGTGGCAGAAGTCTTCACTGGTTCTCCAGGCAAATACGTTTCCCTGAAAGACACCATTGCTGGCTTCAGCGGCATCCTCAAAGGTGACTACGACCACCTGCCAGAACAAGCGTTCTACATGGTCGGCGGCATCGAGGAAGCGATCGAGAAAGCCAAGAAACTGTAATCCCGGCGCCCCGAAAGGGGCGCTAATCAGGTTGAGGCAAGCAGATGGCTATGACAGTCCATTGCGATATCGTCAGCGCGGAAGGAGAAATCTTCTCCGGCCTGGTCGAGATGGTGGTTGCGCACGGTAACCTGGGTGATCTTGGTATCGCTCCAGGCCATGCGCCGCTGATCACTAATCTCAAGCCAGGTCCAATCACGCTGACCAAGCAGGGTGGCGCCCAGGAGGTGTTCTACATCTCCGGTGGTTTCCTCGAGGTCCAGCCGAACATGGTCAAGGTGCTTGCCGATACTGTGCAACGTGCTGCCGACCTGGACGAAGCTCAGGCTCAGGATGCCGTCAAGGCAGCTGAACAAGCCCTGCACGAAAAAAGCGCGGATTTCGACTACAGTGCCGCCGCTGCACGTCTGGCCGAAGCCGCAGCCCAGCTGCGCACCGTCCAGCAAATGCGCAGGAAGTAATTTGGCCTTCGAGCCGATTGCTTCTGGCGTGATTGAGTTAAAGGGTAGCCTCGGCTACCCTTTTTCTTTTTCTGAATTTCCTCATTTGGTCACAGCGCTGACCACCCAGGATTGGTAGCCCGTCAATGTCTCTCGATATCGTAATTCTCGCCGCAGGCCAAGGCACCCGCATGCGTTCGGCGCTGCCCAAGGTTCTGCACCCGGTCGCCGGCGACTCCATGCTTGGCCATGTTATCCACAGCGCCCGTGCGCTTGAGCCACAAGGCATTCATGTGGTGATCGGGCACGGCGCCGAGCTGGTTCGCGAGCGCCTGGCGGCCGACGACCTGAACTTCGTCCTGCAGGACAAGCAACTGGGTACCGGCCATGCAGTAGCCCAGGCTCTGCCGGCACTGAGCGCCGATACTGTGCTGATCCTCTACGGCGATGTGCCGCTGATCGAAGTCGACACCCTCAAGCGCCTGCTGGCCAAGGTCACCCCGGAGCAACTGGGGCTGCTGACCGTTACCCTCGATGACCCGACCGGCTATGGCCGCATTGTGCGTGATGCCCAGGGCCAGGTGGCGGCGATCGTCGAGCACAAGGATGCCAGCGACGCGCAAAAAGCCATCAAGGAAGGCAACACCGGCATCCTCGCAGTACCGGGTGCCCGCCTGGCCGAGTGGCTGGGCCGTTTGTCGAACAACAACGCCCAGGGCGAGTACTACCTGACCGACGTGATCGCCATGGCCGTTGCCGATGGCCTGGTGGTTGCCACCGAGCAGCCGCACGACCCGATGGAAGTGCAGGGTGCCAACGACCGTCGGCAACTGGCTGAACTGGAGCGTCACTATCAGCTGCGTGAAGGCCGCCGTCTGATGGCCCAGGGTGTGACCCTGCGTGACCCGGCGCGTTTCGATGTCCGCGGCGAAGTGACCGTTGGTCGCGATGTGCTCATCGACATCAACGTGATCCTCGAAGGCCGCGTGGTCATCGAAGACGACGTGGTGATCGGCCCGAACTGCGTGATCAAGAACAGCACCTTGCGTAAAGGTGTGGTGGTTAAGGCCAACAGCCACCTGGAAGGCGCGATCATGGGTGAAGGTAGTGATGCCGGTCCGTTTGCCCGCCTGCGTCCTGGCAGCGTGCTGGAAGCCCGTGCCCATGTGGGTAACTTTGTCGAACTGAAGAACGCCCACCTCGGTGAAGGCGCCAAGGCCGGTCACCTGACCTACCTGGGCGATGCCGAGGTCGGTGCGCGTACCAACATCGGTGCCGGTACCATCACCTGCAACTACGACGGCGCGAACAAATTCAAGACCGTTCTGGGTGAGGATGTGTTCATCGGATCGAACAACTCGCTGGTTGCCCCTGTGGATATCCTCGATGGTGCCACCACCGCAGCCGGTTCGACCATTACCCAGAATGTCGAAGCCGGCCAGCTGGCCGTGGGTCGAGGACGTCAACGCAACATCGACGGCTGGAAGCGGCCGGAGAAGATCAAGAAGGGCTGAAGTTACCCACAGCCGTGAGCAAGGGCCGACTGTACAGTGTATAAGTCGGCCCTTTTTCGTTTTGTGGATAAACCTGGCCTGTGGATCAAGTTATCCACACCTGAATTTCATCGGATCAGCTTGACGCATCCAACGCTTTAGGTTTTGATTGGCATCATTAACTTTCGAAACGAAACTTAAACGCCAAATGTCGAAACGTAACACCCCTCAGCGCCGCCACAATATCCTCGCTTTGCTCAATGAGCAGGGCGAGGTGAGCGTCGATGCCCTGGCCAAGCGTTTCGAAACCTCGGAAGTGACCATCCGCAAGGATCTTGCCGCCCTGGAAGCCAATGGCTTGCTGCTACGGCGCTATGGCGGTGCGGTGACCATGCCCCATGAATTGATCGCCGACCAGGGCCAGCCGGTCTCTCTCTATAAGCAGGCGATCGCCAGAGCCGCCGTGGGTCGTATCCGTGAGCATGCCCGTATCATCATCGACAGTGGCAGCACCACTGCGGCCATGATCCCCGAACTGGGCCATCAACCGGGCCTGGTGGTGATGACCAACTCGTTGAATGTCGCCCGCGCCTTGAGCGAACTGGAGCATGAGCCGGTGCTGTTGATGACCGGTGGAACCTGGGATCCACATTCCGAGTCTTTCCAGGGGCAGGTTGCCGAGCAGGTCCTGCGCTCCTACGATTTCGACCAGTTGTTCATCGGTGCCGATGGCATCGACCTGGAGCGCGGTACCACGACTTTTAACGAGTTGCTCGGTCTTAGCCGGGTCATGGCCGAAGTGGCCCGTGAAGTGATCGTGATGGTCGAGTCCGACAAGGTCGGACGCAAGATTCCCAACCTTGAGCTGCCCTGGGGCAGCGTCAACACCCTGATTACCGATGAGCGCTTGCCCGTTGAGGCGCGCGAACAGATTGAAGCCCGCGGCGTCCATGTGATTTGCGCCGCTCTCTCCAAGGAGCATGTCTAAATGTGTGGAATCGTTGGTGCCGTCGCCGAACGTAATATCACTGCCATCCTGATCGAAGGCCTCAAGCGCCTCGAGTACCGCGGCTATGACAGCGCCGGTCTGGCGGTCTACACCCAGCAGGGTCAACTGGAACGCCGCCGTCGCATTGGCAAGGTCAGCGAACTCGAAGCTGCCGTCGCCGCCGAGCCACTGACCGGCTTCCTGGGTATCGCCCACACCCGCTGGGCCACCCACGGTGCGCCGAGCGAGCGCAATGCCCACCCGCACTTCTCCGCCAATGACCTGGCGGTGGTGCACAACGGCATCATCGAAAACCATGAAGAGCTGCGTGAGCAACTCAAGGGCCTGGGCTACGTCTTCAGCTCCGAGACCGACACCGAAGTCATCGTTCACTTGCTGCACCACACCCTCAAGACCCTGCCGGACCTGGCCGACGCCCTCAAGGCAGCGGTCAAGCAACTGCACGGTGCCTATGGCCTGGCCGTGATCAGCGCCAAGCAGCCGGATCGTCTGCTGGCTGCCCGCAGCGGCAGCCCGCTGGTGATCGGCCTGGGCCTGGGGGAAAACTTCCTGGCTTCGGACCAACTGGCCCTGCGCCAGGTCACTGACCGTTTTATGTACCTGGAAGAAGGCGACATCGCCGAGATCCGTCGCGACCAGGTGACCATCTGGGACGTCGCCGGCGCCAAGGTTCAGCGCGAGACCGTGCAGTACCACGAAGGTGCTGAAGCCGCCGACAAGGGCGAGTACCGCCACTTCATGCTCAAGGAAATCCACGAGCAGCCAACCGTGGTGCAGCGCACCCTGGAAGGCCGCCTGGGCAAGGACCACGTCATGGTCCAGGCCTTCGGCCCGCAAGCCGCCGAGCTGTTCGCCAAAGTGCGTAATGTGCAGATCGTCGCCTGCGGCACCAGCTACCACGCCGGTATGGTTGCCCGTTACTGGCTCGAAGGCCTGGCCGGCATTCCATGCCAGGTTGAAGTGGCCAGCGAGTTCCGCTACCGCAAGGTGGTGGTGCAGCCGGACACCTTGTTCGTCTCCATCTCCCAGTCCGGTGAAACCGCCGACACCCTGGCCGCCCTGCGCAACGCCAAGGAGCTGGGCTTCCTCGGCAGCCTGGCGATCTGCAACGTCGGCATCAGCTCGCTGGTACGCGAGTCGGACCTGACCCTGCTGACCCAGGCCGGCCCGGAAATCGGCGTGGCCTCGACCAAGGCCTTCACCACCCAGCTGGTTTCGCTGATGCTGCTGACCCTGTCCCTGGGCCAGGTGCGCGGCACCCTGGAAGCCGGCGTCGAAGCCGAACTGGTCGAAGAACTGCGTCGCCTGCCGACCCGCCTGGGCGAAGCCCTGGCCATGGACGCGACTGTCGAGAAGACCGCCGAGCTGTTCGCCGACAAGCATCACACCCTGTTCCTCGGCCGTGGCGCACAGTTCCCGGTGGCGATGGAAGGCGCGCTCAAGCTCAAGGAGATTTCCTAC
This sequence comes from Pseudomonas sp. NPDC090755, assembly GCF_044769005.1. Classification (NCBI taxonomy): domain Bacteria; kingdom Pseudomonadati; phylum Pseudomonadota; class Gammaproteobacteria; order Pseudomonadales; family Pseudomonadaceae; genus Pseudomonas; species Pseudomonas sp. NPDC090755. The sequence goes on from NZ_JBIVXC010000001.1 coordinate 131,650, forward strand.
ATCCACGCCGAAGCCTACCCGGCCGGTGAGCTCAAGCATGGCCCGCTGGCCCTGGTCGACAACGACATGCCGGTGGTTACCGTGGCGCCGAACAACGAACTGCTGGAGAAGCTCAAGTCCAACCTGCAGGAAGTGCGTGCCCGTGGCGGCCAGCTGATCGTCTTCGCTGACCAGGCCGCCGGCATGAGCAACGGCGAAGGCACCCATGTGATCGCCGTGCCGCACATCATCGATGCCTTAGCACCGATCCTCTACACCGTTCCGCTGCAGCTGCTGTCGTACTACGTGGCCGTACTCAAGGGCACCGACGTCGACCAGCCGCGTAACCTGGCCAAGTCGGTTACCGTTGAGTAACTGCGTGGTGCTTTGATCCGGCACCGGTTGCAAACAACAGGTGCCATATTGGAAAACCCCCTGATTTCAGGGGGTTTTTTATTTCCAGACGGTTCCCACGACGGCACATAGGGGGCTGTGGATAAGTATCCGTCCTTGACCCGAACGGCCTGCGAGCATCACGAGTGGTCGCTCAATGTTTCAATCAACGCCAGGCACTGCTTGACCTGTGGCGAGTTATCCCCAGCCCGGCGACTGAGGATGATCGGCGATACAGCGCTCGGCTCGCTCAGGGGTGCATAAACGATATCGTCACGGTGCTGGCGCTGCACCGAAGCCGGTACCAAGGTTATCCCCAGGCCGGCAGCCACCAGTCCGAGTGCGGTCTGCAGTTCGTTGGTCCACTGAATCACCTGCACGCTCAGGCCCTGGCTGGAGAACAATGCCATGATGTGGTCGGCGTAGCTCGGGCGTGGGGTGGCGGGGTAGAGCACGAAGGGTTCAAAGGCCAGGCGCACCAGGTCAATGGGCTGACCGATCAGCGGATGGCCACAGGGCAGGGCGACCACCAGCGGGTCCTCGCGCAGCACCTGCTGGTCGATGGCCGGATCGTTGAGGTGGATGCGGCCGAAGCCGATATCGATGCGCCCGGCCTTGAGGGCTTGTGCCTGTTCGAGGGTGATCATTTCCTGCAGGCCCAGCTCCAGCGCCGGGTTGCGCCGCAATTGGCGGATCAGTTCGGGCAGCAGGTCGTACAGGGTCGAGGGGGCGAAGCCGATGCGCAGCCATTGGCGCTCACTGTTGGCGATGCGCCGGGCGCCTTCGGCGATCTGCTCGAGCTGATCGAGCAGCATCGCACTTTGTTCGTGGAAGTAGCGCCCGGCTTCGGTCAGGCGCAGCGGGCGGCTGCGTTCCAGCAACTCGACGCCGAGGAGTTCTTCCAGCTGGCGGATCTGCCGGCTCAGGGGCGGCTGGGCGATGTGCAGTTGCTCGGCGGCGCGGGTGAAGTTCAGGGTCTGCGCGAGTACCCGGAAATAACGAAGATGGCGCAGTTCCATGATACCTCCTGGGTATTGTTGCCTACCCAACAGATATTGGACTGCCTGTCATCGCTGACGCAAGCTCATAGCCTGTGGATAACCAGACCCTGTGGATATCGTCCAGCAAGAACAAGAAGAGGGCAGCCCATGAGCAGCCACCTGTTGAGCGAGCGCAGCTGTGTGTTTGAGCGCGCCGACCCTTATGCCGTGTCCGAATACGTTAACCAGCACGTCGGTGGCCATAGCCTGCGCCTGCCCAGGACTGGCGACCTGCAAGCCAGCATCAACCACCGCAAGTTCGCCAGCCTCGACCTGTGCCGCCTGAGCTATGGCGGCAAGGCGCGGATCACCTCGCCGGCATTGGGGACCCTGTATCACTTGCAGATCCTGCTCAAGGGCCATTGCCAGTCCAGCTGCCGTGGCAACGAGCATCACTATGTGCCCGGCGAGCTGCTGCTGATCAACCCGGATGATCCGGTCGACCTGACCTATTCGGCCGACTGCGAGAAGTTCATTCTCAAGCTGCCGGTGGGGCTGCTCGAACAGGCCTGCCTGGAGCAGCGCTGGCAGGTACCCGATGGCGGTATTCGCTTTACCAGCGCGCGCCATGTCACGGGTGAGCTGGAAGGCTTTATCGGCTTGCTCGGGTTGATCTGCGAGGAAGCCGAATCCGCCAACTCGTTGCTGCAGGTGCAAGAGCACTACGGACGCATTGTCGCCAGCAAGTTGTTGAGCCTGCTCGGCAACAATGTCCAGCGCGGCGAGCCGGCCTTGCAGGCACATTCCTTCGAGCAACTGGCGGAATACATCGACAGCCACCTGCAGCAGGACATCAGCGTCGCTCAGTTGATGGAGGTGGCGCGGGTCAGTGAACGCACGCTGTATTCACTGTTCGAGCGCCATGCCGGGCTGTCGCCCAAAGGCTATGTGCGCCAGCGCAAGCTGGAGCGTATCCACGCGGCGCTGCAGGACCCGGCAAGCCCGGTGCGCAACGTCACTGAAATCGCCCTGGACTACGGCTTCCTGCACCTGGGGCGCTTTGCCGAAAGCTATCGCCAGCACTTTGGCGAGCTGCCTTCGGCCACCTTCAAACGGCACCGCTGACCCTCTGTCCTGCGTTGCGCAAACTGGATAGCGATTCGCAGGAAACGGCTATTGGCTCTTTTGCGCTGCTCCTAACCTGAGGCTGCGAACCCTGCACGGCAGGTTCACCAACCAGGTCCGGATAACAACAACAAAAGAGACACGCCTCATGCGAACGATCGATATCAATAGCCTGGTCGATCAGGCGAAGTTCAATTCCTTTCACTGGCGTGTGCTGTTCTGGTGCGCGCTGATCATCATCTTCGACGGCTACGACCTGGTCATCTATGGCGTGGTGCTGCCGGCATTGATGCAGGAGTGGGGCATGACCCCGTTGCAGGCCGGTGCCCTGGGCAGCTATGCCCTGTTCGGCATGATGTTCGGGGCCCTGGTGTTCGGCCCGCTGTCGGACCGGATCGGACGCAAGAAAGCCATCATGATCTGCGTGATCCTGTTCAGCGGTTTCACTGTGCTCAATGGCTTTGCCCGCAACCCCACGGAGTTCGGAGTTTGTCGCTTCCTGGCCGGGCTCGGCATCGGCGGGGTGATGCCCAACGTCGTGGCGCTGATGAACGAATACGCGCCCAAGCGCATGCGCAGTACCCTGGTGGCGATCATGTTCAGCGGCTACTCGGTGGGCGGCATGCTCTCGGCGGGCCTGGGCATGGTGCTGTTGCCGGCATTCGGTTGGCAGTCGGTGTTCTATGTGGCGGTCATCCCCTTGTTGGTACTGCCGTTGATCCTGCGTTTCCTGCCGGAGTCGCTGGGCTTTCTGGTGCGCCAGGGTCGTACCGGGCAGGCCGCTCAGTTGCTGCAGCGGGTCGAGCCCAGCTATCAGCCACAGGCCGACGATCGCCTGGACGTGGTGACGGGCGTTGCGCACGGTGGCTCGGTGCCGCAGCTGTTTCGCGAAGGCCGGGCGCTGAGCACCCTGATGCTCTGGGTGGCGTTCTTCTGCTGCCTGCTGATGGTCTACGCGCTCAACTCCTGGTTGCCGAAACTGATGAACAACGCCGGTTACGGCCTGGGTTCGAGCCTGGCGTTCCTGCTGGTGCTCAACTTCGGGGCGATCTTTGGTGCGGTGGGCGGTGGCTGGATCGGTGACCGCTTCAAGCTCGACCGGGTGCTGGTGGTGTTCTTCGCCATCGCCGCGCTGTCGATCAGCCTGCTGGGCTTCAAGAGCCCGACGCCGGTGCTGTATCTGCTGATCGCCATTGCCGGGGCGACCACGATCGGCACGCAGATTCTGGCCTATGCCTGCGTCGCCCAGTTCTACCCGATGGGCATTCGTTCCACCGGGCTTGGATGGGCCTCGGGGATCGGACGCAGCGGGGCGATCGTCGGGCCGCTGCTGGGTGGGATGCTGCTGGGAATCCAGTTGCCGCTGGCACTGAACTTCATGGCCTTTGCGGTACCGGGTGCGGTGGCGGCGGTGGCGATGATGGTGTTTGCCAGCCGGGGCACGCTGAAGGCCGGGGCCGGGGTGCAGTCGGCAGCCTGATCTGCCTTCATCGCAGGCGCCGCCAGCTCCCACTGTAGGAGCTGGCGAAGCCTGCGATACAGGCGCCGCCTAACCAACGTCAAAACAACAATAAAAAGAGTGCACGAACCATGAACAACCTCCGTCCAACCGGGTTGCTGTCTTTGCTCGCCCTGAGTTTCACCACCCAGGCCGCTGAACCTGATTTCTTCAAGGACGCCACCGCCACCCTGCAAGCGCGCAACTACTACTTCAGCCGCGATTTCTCCGGCATCGTTGGCGCCAACCCGCAGTCCAAGGCCGAGGAGTGGGGCCAGGGTTTCATCCTCAACGTCAAATCCGGCTACACCCCGGGCGTCATCGGTGTCGGGGTCGATGCCATCGGTGTGCTTGGCCTCAAGCTCGACAGCAGCCCGGACCGTACCGGCACCGGCCTGCTGCCGGTTCAGGATGATGGCCGCGCAGCGGATGAATACAGCCGGGCTGGCGCGACCCTGAAGCTGCGCTATTCGAAAACCGAGCTGAAGGTCGGCGAGCTGCAGACCAACCTGCCGATCCTTCAGTACAACGACTCGCGCCTGCTGCCGCCCACCTACCAGGGGGCCAGCATCAGTTCGAGCGAGATCAACGGCCTGACCCTGCAGGCCGGCCATCTGAGTTCCACCAGTCTGCGCAACGAAGCGGGCGATGAAAAACTGATCGCCATGCTCGGCCACCTGCCCCAGCGCCAGGCCGATAGCGATGCCTTCAATTTCGCCGGCGGCGACTACAGCTTCAACGCCAACCGCAGCACCCTGAGCCTCTGGTACGGTCGCCTGGAGGATATCTACCAGCAGGGCTTTGTCGGCCTCAAGCACAGCCAGCCGGTGGGCGACTGGGTGCTGGGCGCCAACCTGGGTTACTTCAGCGCCAGCGAGGAGGGCGATAGCCGCATCGGTGACATCGACAACCAGGCGTTCTACTCACTGTTCTCGGCCAAGCGCGGCGGCCACACCTTCAGCGTCGGCTATCAGGGGATCTATGGCGACGACGCCTTTCCCCGTGTGTTTCCGAACATTTCGCCTCTGGGCAACGAAGTGCCGACCTATGAGTTCGCTTTTGCCGACGAACGCTCCTGGCAGGTACGTTACGACTACGACTTCGTCGCCATGGGCATTCCAGGGCTGACGGCGACCGTTCGCTACCTTACGGGCAACAACGTCGACACCGGGCAGGGCTTCGAGGGCAAGGAGCACGAGCGCGACCTGGACCTGGGCTATGCGGTGCAGAGCGGGTTGTTCAAGGGGCTGGGGGTAAGGGTTCGCAATGCGATGGCACGCTCGAACTACCGCTCGGACATCGATGAGAACCGGGTGATCCTGACTTACACCTGGACGTTGTTGTAAGGATTGGCGGCGCTATCGCGGGGCAAGCCCGCTCCCACAGAGTTATCCACAATCCTGGTGGGAGCGGGCTTGCCCCGCGATGCTTTTGGAAACACACCGCCCATCCCCCGATTGGTCGGCAAGCGCTGCGATCGCTTAGACTGCCAGGATAACTACAACGAGTGTCCTGGTATGGAGAGTCCCCTGCTCAGCGAGCGCAGCCGGGTTTTCGATCGTGCCGATCCTTATGCCGTGTCGACCTACGTCAATCAGCATGTGGGCGTGCACCACATCCGCCTGCCGCGCAACGGGCATCCGCAGGCGTGCCTCGATCACCGCAAGTTCGCCAGCCTCGATCTGTGCCGGATCAGCTACGGTGGCGAAGTGCGGGTGATGTCGGCCGCCCTGGAAAACGTCTTTCACCTGCAGATCCTGCTGCGCGGCCACTGCCTGTGGCGCCGCGGCCGCGCCGAGCGCTTGCTTGGCCCTGGCGAGTTGCTGCTGATCAACCCGGACGAACCGGTCGACTTGGCCTATTCGGCCGACTGCGAAAAATTCATTCTCAAGCTGCCCAACCGCCTGCTCGAAAGCGTCTGCGACGAACAACGCTGGCAGCGGCCGGGCGAGGGCGTGCGCTTCGTCCAGAACCACTACCAGTTGCTGGCGCTGGAAGGTTTTGCAGGGCTGCTGGCCATGGTCTGCCATGAAGCCGAAGCCAGCGAGCCGCTGCTGCGGGTACAGGAACACTACAGCCAGATTGTTGCCAGCAAGTTGCTGACCCTGATGCCAACCAACATCAGCCGCGAGGCGCTGGGTGGGCAGGCGGCATCGTTCGAGCGGATCGCCGAATTCATCGACACCCACCTCAAGCAGGACATCGCCAGCGAACAACTGGCCCGCCAGGCCAGTATGAGCCTGCGCTCGCTCTACGCCTTGTTCGAACGCAACGCCGGCACCACGCCGAAGATGTACATCCGCCAGAAAAAACTCGAGCGCATCCGCGCCAGCCTCAGCGACCCGCACTGCACGGTGCGCAACATCACCGAACTGGCCATGGACTACGGCTTCGTCCACCTGGGCCGTTTCTCGGAACACTACAAGTCGCTGTTCGGCGAACTTCCCTCCGATACCCTCAAGCGTCGTTCCTGACACTTTGCAGAAAACGGATAAAGGTCTGCACAAAGCGGATATTTGCCGTGCCCCTCGCTCCCTAACCTGACATGGCCTGACCACAATAACAACGGAGGCCCCGGCCATGTCCCTGGGATTCGATTACCTTAATTCCCTGCTTGAAGAAGATCAGGAGAAGGGCGTCTTTCGCTGCAAGCGCGAGATGTTCACCGACCCCCGTCTGTTCGATCTGGAAATGAAACACATCTTCGAAGGCAACTGGCTGTACCTTGCCCACGAAAGCCAGATTCCTGAAAAGAACGACTACCTCACCACCACCATGGGGCGCCAGCCGATCTTTATCGCGCGCAACAAGGAGGGGGTGCTCAATGCTTTCCTCAATGCCTGCAGCCACCGCGGCGCGATGCTGTGCCGTCACAAGAGCGGTAACCGCTCGTCCTACACCTGCCCGTTCCACGGCTGGACCTTCAACAACTCCGGCAAGCTGCTCAAGGTCAAGGATCCGGTCGATGCCGGCTACCCGGCCAGCTTCAACTGCGAAGGCTCCCACGACCTGACCAAGGTCGCCCGTTTCGAGTCCTATCGCGGTTTCCTGTTCGGCAGCCTGAACCCCGACGTCGTGCCGCTGGTTGAGCACCTGGGCGAGTCGGCCAAGATCATCGACATGATCGTCGACCAGTCGCCGCAAGGTCTGGAAGTGCTGCGCGGTTCTTCGTCCTACATCTACGAAGGCAACTGGAAGCTGACCGCCGAGAACGGTGCCGATGGCTACCACGTCAGCGCCGTGCACTGGAACTACGCCGCCACCCAGAACCAGCGCAAGCAGCGCGAGGCGGGCAGTGAAGTGAAGACCATGAGCGCTGGCGGCTGGGCCAAGAGCGGTGGTGGTTTCTACTCCTTCGACAAAGGCCACCTGTTGCTCTGGACCCGTTGGGCCAACCCCGAGGACCGTCCGCTGTTCGAGCGCCGCGACGAGCTGGCCGCCGATTTCGGCCAGGCCCGCGCCAACTGGATGATCGAGAACTCGCGCAACCTGTGCCTGTACCCGAACGTGTACCTGATGGACCAGTTCAGCTCGCAGATCCGCATTGCCCGACCCATCGCCGTGGACAAGACCGAGATCACCATCTACTGCATTGCGCCCAAGGGCGAGAGCGACGAGGCCCGGGCCCAGCGTATCCGCCAGTACGAGGACTTCTTCAACGTCAGTGGCATGGCCACTCCGGACGACCTGGAAGAATTCCGCTCCTGCCAGATGGGTTACCAGGGCGGGCGTGGGTGGAACGACATGTCCCGTGGCGCCACCCACTGGGTCGACGGCGCCGATGCCGCTGCCCAGGAAATCGACCTGCACCCGCAAATGAGCGGCGTGCGTACCGAAGACGAAGGCCTGTTCGTGCTGCAACACAAGTACTGGCAGGAAACCATGCTCAAGGCCCTCGCCGACGAGCAACAGTTGATCCCAGTGGAGGCCGTGCAATGAGCATCTCCTTCGAGCAAGTACGCGACTTTCTCTATGAAGAAGCGCGCTACCTGGACGACAGCCAGTGGGACAACTGGCTGGAGTGCTACGCCGCCGACGCCACCTTCTGGATGCCGGCCTGGGACGACAACGACCAGCTCACCGAAGACCCGCAACGGGAAATCTCGCTGATCTGGTACGGCAACCGTGGTGGTCTGGAAGACCGCGTGTTCCGGATCAAGACCGAACGCTCCAGTGCGACCATGCCCGACACCCGGACCTCGCACAACATCAGCAACATCGAACTGCTGGAACAGAACGATGGCGTCTGCAAGGTGCGCTTCAACTGGCACACCCTGAGCTTTCGCTACAAGACAGTGGACAGTCACTTCGGCACCAGCTTCTACACCCTGGATGTGCGCGGCGAGCGGCCGCTGATCAAGGCCAAGAAGGTCGTGCTCAAGAACGACTACGTACGTCAGGTCATCGACGTTTACCACATCTGAATCCAGCTTTCCTGCGAGGTGTGCCATGCACAAGATCGCCTTGAATTTCGAGGACGGGGTTACCCGTTTCATTGACGCCACCGCTGACGAGACCGTGGCCGATGCCGCCTACCGCCAGGGCATCAACATTCCGCTGGACTGCCGTGACGGTGCCTGCGGTACCTGCAAGTGCTTTGCCGAGGCCGGTCGCTACGACCTGGGCCAGGAATACATCGAAGACGCCTTGAGCGAGGAAGAAGCCGCCCAGGGTTACGTGCTGACCTGCCAGATGCGCGCCGAGAGCGATTGTGTGGTGCGGGTGCCGGCTTCATCCCAGGTGTGCAAGACCGAACAGTCCAGCTACCAGGCCAGCATCAGCGCCGTGCGCCAGCTGTCCGACAGCACCATCGCCCTGTCGATCAAGGGCGAGGCCCTGAGCCGCCTGGCGTTCCTGCCGGGGCAGTACGTCAACCTCGGCGTGCCCGGCAGCGAGCAGACCCGTGCCTACTCCTTCAGCTCGCTGCAGAAGGATGGCGAGGTCAGCTTCCTGATCCGCAACGTACCGGGCGGGCTGATGAGCAGCTTCCTCACCGGCCTGGCCAAGGCGGGCGACAGCATGACCCTGGCCGGCCCGCTGGGCAGCTTCTACCTGCGTGATATCCGCCGTCCGCTGTTGTTGCTGGCCGGTGGCACGGGGCTGGCGCCCTTCACCGCGATGCTGGAAAAGATCGCCGAAGAGGGCAGCGAGCATCCGCTGCACCTGATCTACGGCGTGACCAACGACTTCGACCTGGTCGAACTGGATCGTCTGCAGGGCTTCGTCGATCGCATCCCCAACTTCAGCTTCAGCGCCTGTGTCGCCAACCCCGAGAGCCAGCATCCGCTCAAGGGCTACGTCACCCAGCACATCGAGCCGCGCCACCTCAACGAAGGCGATGTCGATGTGTACCTGTGCGGTCCACCGCCGATGGTCGAGGCGGTCAGCCAGTACATCCGTGAACAGGGCATCACCCCGGCGAACTTCTACTACGAAAAATTCGCCGCCGCGGCCTGAACCCGTTTTATGGGGCCGGGCGCATCGTGCGGGTACGGTCGGCCCCTTTTTTATTCGAGGTTGTCATGCACAACAGATTCGATAACAAGGTCGCGCTGGTTACCGGCGCGGCGCAGGGCATCGGCCGCCGTCTGTGCGAGCGTCTGCTCGAAGAAGGCGCGACCCTGGTGGCGGTGGACCGCTCGGAGCTGGTTCACGAACTGCAAGGCGAGGGCGTGCTGACCCTGACCGCCGACCTTGAGCAACACAGTGATTGCAGCCGGGTGATGGCGGCGGCGGTGGAGCGTTTCGGCCGGCTCGATGTGCTGGTCAACAACGTCGGCGGCACCATTTGGGCCAAGCCCTTCGAGCACTACGAGGCGGCGCAGATCGAGGCCGAAGTCCGTCGCTCGCTGTTCCCGACCCTGTGGTGCTGTCACGCGGCGCTGCCGTACATGCTCGAGCAGGGCAGCGGGGCCATCGTCAACGTTTCCTCGATTGCCACCCGCAGCGTCAACCGCGTGCCCTACGGCGCGGCCAAGGGCGGCGTGAATGCGCTGACCGCCTGCCTGGCCTTTGAAACCGCCGGTCGCGGTGTGCGGGTCAATGCCACGGCGCCCGGTGGCACCGAGGCACCAGCACGGCGGGTGCCGCGTAACAGCGCCGAGCAGAGCGCCGAGGAAAAAATCTGGTACCAGCAGATCGTCGACCAGACCCTCGACAGCAGCTTGATGAAGCGCTACGGCAACCTCGACGAGCAGGTTGGCGCCATCCTTTTCCTGGCCTCCGACGAGGCTTCCTACATCACCGGCACGGTCCTGCCGGTCGGCGGCGGCGACCTCGGTTGAGCGCCCCTGGAGAACCTCGATGAGTCATCCCTTGATTGAACGCATCTCGACCCTGATCGTCGACTTGCCCACCATCCGCCCGCATAAGCTGGCGATGCACACCATGCAGAAGCAGACCCTGGTGATCATCCGCCTGCACTGCTCCGACGGCATCGAAGGCCTGGGCGAGGCCACCACCATTGGTGGCCTGGCCTATGGCAACGAAAGCCCGGAAAGCATCAAGCAGAACATCGACAGCTACTTCGCGCCGCTGCTGATCGGCCAGGACGCCAGCAACATCAACGCCGCCATGCAGCGCCTGGACAAGGTGATCAAAGGCAACACCTTCGCCCGTTCCGGTATCGAGAGTGCCTTGCTCGATGCCCAGGGCAAGCGCCAGGGCCTGGCGGTCAGCGAGCTGCTCGGCGGGCGTGTACGTGACAGCCTGGAAGTGGCCTGGACCCTGGCCAGTGGCGACACCGAACGCGACATCGCCGAAGCCGAGCAGATGCTCGACCTGCGCCGCCACCGCATCTTCAAGCTGAAGATCGGTGCCAATGAAGTGGCTCACGATCTGCGCCACGTCATCGCGATCAAGCAGGCCCTGGGCGACCGCGCCAGCGTGCGCGTCGACGTCAATCAGTACTGGGACGAATCCCAGGCGATTCGCGCCTGCCAGGTGCTGGGCGATAACGGCATCGACCTGATCGAGCAGCCGATCTCGCGCATCAACCGCGCCGGCCAGGTGCGCCTGAACCAGCGCAGCCCGGCGCCGATCATGGCCGACGAGTCGATCGAAAGCGTCGAGGACGCCTTCAGCCTGGCCGCCGACGGTGCCGCCAGCATTTTCGCCCTGAAGATCGCCAAGAACGGTGGCCCACGGGCGGTACTGCGCACCGCACAGATCGCCGAAGCCGCCGGCATCGCCCTGTACGGCGGCACCATGCTCGAAGGCTCGATCGGCACCCTGGCCGCTGCCCATGCCTTCGTCACCCTCAACCAGCTGACCTGGCACACCGAGCTGTTCGGCCCGCTGCTGCTGACCGAAGAGATCGTCGTCCAGGCGCCGGTGTACCGCGATTTTGCCCTGCAGGTGCCACGCACCCCTGGCCTGGGCCTGACCCTGGACGAAGAGCGCCTGGCGTTCTTCAGCCGCAAGTAAGGAGAGACGCCATGTTGTTCCACGTGAAGATGACCGTGAAGTTGCCCCTCGACATGGACCCGGCCCTGGCCGCCCGGCTCAAGGCGGACGAGAAGGAACTGGCCCAGCGCCTGCAGCGCGAAGGCCTGTGGCGCCACCTGTGGCGCATCGCCGGGCACTACGCCAACTACAGCGTGTTCGACCTGCCCAGCGTCGAGGCCCTGCACGACACCCTGATGCAGCTGCCGCTGTTCCCCTACATGGACATCGAGATCGACGGCCTGTGTCGCCACCCTTCTTCGATCCACAGCGACGATCGCTGAAACCCGAACGCCGATAACAACAATTCGAGGTACCTGTCATGACCGTGAAGATTGCTCACACTGCCGATATCCAGAAATTCTTCGAAGAAGTCAGTGGCCTGAACAACGACCTGGGCAGCCCACGCCTGAAACTGCTGACCAACCGCATCGTCAACGATGTGGCACGCATCATCGAAGACCTGCAAGTGACCCCCGACGAATTCTGGAAAGCCGTGGATTACGTCAACCGCCTGGGTGCCCGCCAGGAAGCCGGCCTGCTGGTGGCCGGCCTGGGTGTCGAGCACTACCTGGACCTGCAGCTGGATGCCCAGGATGCCGAAGCCGGCATCACCGGTGGTACTCCACGGACCATCGAAGGCCCGCTGTATGTGGCCGGTGCGCCGATGGCCGAAGGTGAAGTGCGGATGGACGATGGCCGCGATCCGGGTACCGTGATGTTCCTCCAGGGCCGGGTGCTGGACGACAACGGCCAGCCGGTGGCCGGTGCGGTGGTCGACCTGTGGCATGCCAATACCCAGGGCACCTACTCGTATTTCGACAGCACCCAGTCCGAGTACAACCTGCGCCGCCGCATCGTCACCGATGCCGAAGGCCGCTACCGCGCCCGCAGCATCGTGCCGTCGGGCTACGGTTGCCCGGCCGATGGTCCGACCCAGGCATGGCTCGATCAACTGGGCCGTCACGGTAACCGCCCGGCGCACATTCACTTCTTCATCTCGGCGCCGGGCTTCCGCCACCTGACCACCCAGATCAACCTGGCCGGTGACCAGTACCTGTGGGATGACTTTGCCTATGCCACCCGCGATGGGCTGATCGGCGAACTGCGATTCGTCGAGGATGCGAAAGCGGCTGATGCCCGTGGTGTGCAAGGGCGCTTTGCTGAAATGGACTTCGACTTCCAGCTGCAGAGTGCACCGAAGCCTGCTTGCGAGAAGCGCAGCAAGCGGCCGCGGGCGTTGCAGGACGCTTGAGTCCGGGTTGAATCCATCGCGGGGCAAGCCCGCTCCTACAGAGGTGGGAGCGGGCTTGCCCCGCGATGCTTTTCAGAAGCCACCCACTGGATAATCCAATGAAAACAATACTCCAGGACTTCTCCCTGTCGGCCTTGGTCGCCGGCTTCATCGCCACCCTGATCTCCTACGCCGGCCCCTTGGTGATCATCTTTCAGGCCGCCCACAGTGCACAGCTGTCGGCGGCCGAACTGTCTTCATGGGTGTGGGCCATTTCCATCGGCAGTGGCGTGCTGGGTGTGGTCCTCAGCCTGCGCTTCAAGGTGCCGCTGGTGATCGCCTGGTCGGCACCGGGCTCGGCCCTCCTGGTGGCGCTGTTGCCGGACATCGCCTTTGCCGAGGCGGTCGGTGCCTATATCGTCGCCAACCTGGTGATTCTGCTGGTGGGCCTGTCCGGTGCCTTCGACCGGATCGTCGGCAAGCTACCGCCGGCCATTTCCGCCGCCATGCTGGCGGGCATCCTGTTCAGCTTCGGCACCGGATTGTTCACCTCGCTCAAAGCGCAACCGCTGATGGTGCTGGCGATGTTCGTCTGCTACCTGCTGTTCAAGCGCATGGCGCCACGCTACGCGGTACTGGCTGTGTTGGTTTGCGGCGTGAGCATTGCCGTGGCCAGTGGCGCAATGAACAGTTCGGCGCTGGTGGTGGGACTGGCCACCCCGGTGTGGACCACACCTGAGTTCAGCTGGAATGCCGTGCTGAGTATCAGCCTGCCATTGGTGATGGTGGCCCTGACCGGGCAGTTCGTGCCGGGTATCGCGGTGCTGCGCAACGACGGCTATGCCACGCCTGCCAGTCCGATCATTGCCAGCAACGCCCTGACCAGTTTGTTGCTGGCGCCCTTCGGGTGTCATGGCCTGAACCTGGCGGCGATCACGGCGGCGATCTGCACCGGTCGCGAAGCCCATGACGATCCAGGCAAACGCTATTGGGCGGGTGTGTGCGGTGGGGTGGTGTATCTGCTGCTGGGGATCTTCGGTGCGACCCTGGTGTCGCTGTTTACCGCCTTTCCGGCAGCCTTGATCGCGGCGCTGGCGGGGCTGGCGCTGTTCGGCGCCATCGGGGGGGCGCTGGCCGGCGCGATGAGCATGCCCGCTGACCGCGAGGCGGCGTTGATCACCTTTCTGGTGACGGCCTCGGGGATGTCATTCCTGGGCTTGTCGGCAGCCTTCTGGGGCCTCATCTTCGGCCTGTTCGCGCACCTGCTGCTGCACCTGCGGCGACCGGCGCCACAGGTGAGCAGGGCAGGGGTGCAGGCTGACTGAGGTCAGATCTGCATGGCCATGCCTTCGACGTTCATGGCCGCCTGGCGCAAGGCTTCGGAACGGGTCGGGTGCGGGTGGCAGGTCAGGGCGATGTCTTCGGCCGACGCGGAGAACTCCATGGCCACGCAGAACTCGCCGATCATCTCGCTGACGCTCGGGCCGACCAGGTGCACGCCCAGCACTTCATCGGTGTTGGCGTCGGCCAGGACCTTGGCGAAACCTTCGGTCTCGTGATTGATCTTGGCCCGGCTGTTGGCGGTGAAGGGGAACTTGCCGACCTTGTAGGCGCGGCCTTCGGCCTTGAGCTGTTCTTCGGTCTTGCCGACGCTGGCCAGTTCCGGGCGGGTGTAGATCACCCCGGGAATCAGGTTGTAGTTGACCTCATGGGCCTTGCCGGCGATCCGCTCGATACAGGCCACCGCTTCGTCTTCGGCCTTGTGCGCGAGCATCGGGCCGGAGGTGACGTCACCGATGACCCAGACGCCCGGCACGGTGGTACGGTGATGCTCGTTGCCGAGCATGCCGCGCTTGTCGGTTTCAAGGCCGACGCTCTCCAGGCCCAGGCCCTTGGTGTAAGGGCGGCGGCCAATGGCGACCAGTACGTAGTCGGCTTCCAGGTTTTCGCTGGCGCCGCCTGCGGCAGGTTCCAGGCTCAGGCTGACGGCATCGGCCGAGGCCGTGGCCTGGGTCACCTTGCTGCCCAGCTTGAATTTAATGCCTTGCTTGGCCAGTGCGCGTTGCAAGGTCTTGGCGGTTTCTTCGTCGGTGCCCGGGCAGATGCGGTCCAGGTACTCGATCACGGTGACCTGGCTGCCCAGGCGGCGCCAGACCGAGCCCAGCTCCAGGCCGATCACGCCAGCGCCGATCACCACCAGGTGCTTGGGCACGGTGGGCAGCGACAGGGCACCGGTGGAGTCGATGATGCGCTGGTTGTCGATGGTCACGCCCGGCAGCGGGGTGGGCTCGGAGCCGGTGGCGATGACGATGTCCTTGGCTTGCAGCTCGGTGACGCTGCCGTCGGCGGCGCTGACGTTGACCCGGCCAGGCCCGGCCAACTGACCCCAGCCCTTGAGCCAGTCGACCTTGTTCTTGCGGAACAGGAACTCGATGCCCTTGGTCAGGCCGGTCACGCTTTCGTCTTTCTGCTTCATCATCTGGGCGAGGTTCAGGGTCGGGGTGACCTCGATACCCAGGTTGGCGAACTCACTGCCCACAGCCGCCTCGTACAGTTCGGAGGCATGCAGCAGCGCCTTGGACGGCATGCAGCCAACGTTGAGGCAGGTGCCGCCGAGGGTCGAACGTCCTTCCACGCAGGCCACGCTCAGGCCCAGCTGGCCGGCGCGGATGGCTGCGTTGTAGCCGCCGGGGCCGCCGCCGATGATCACCACATCATAGGTTTTCATTGTTGTACTCCAGGATGAAGAATCGACAATGGCGCCAAGATTAGTCTGCGGGATGGCTGATTGTATACAAATTATCGAGTGCCCCCGGATGCGCCCGCAGGGTCTGGAATGCGGGCGCCAGGCTCAGACCATGGTCGCAATGGGCTATAACTTTCAATAACTGAACTACCCTTTGGCGGTGACGTCCGAAGATAAAGGGAGGCTCATTCATGCTTGCGCAACTTCCACTTGTTCTGCAAAGCCTGCGACTGCCGCTGCGTCTGCGACTGTGGGATGGTCATGAGTTCGATCTGGGCCCCAAGCCCCAGGTCACCATCCTGGTCAAGGATCCGCAGCTGATCACCCAACTGACCCACCCGAGCCTGGACGACCTGGGCGCTGCCTTCGTCGAAGGCAAGCTGGAGCTTGAGGGCGCCATCAGTGAGGTGATCCGGGTTTGCGATGAGCTCAGTGAGGCGTTGCTCAAGGATGAAGTCGATGACCAGCCGGAGCGCCGCGAGCATGACAAGGCAACCGATGCGGCGGCCATTTCCTACCACTACGACCTGTCCAACAACTTCTACAAGCTGTGGCTGGACAAGGAGATGGCCTACTCCTGCGCCTACTTCAAGACCGATCAGGACAGCCTGGAGCAGGCCCAACTGAACAAGTTCGAGCACCTGTGTCGCAAGCTGCGCCTGCAGAAGGGTGACTACCTGCTGGACGTCGGATGCGGTTGGGGTGGCCTGTCACGCTTCGCCGCCCGCGAGTTCGGTGCCAGGGTGATGGGCATCACCCTGAGCAAGGAGCAGCTCAAGCTGGGTCGTGAACGGGTAAAGGCCGAGGGACTGCAGGATCAGGTGGAGCTGAAGATCCTCGACTACCGCGACCTGCCCCAGGATGGTCGTTTCGACAAAGTGGTCAGTGTCGGCATGTTCGAGCACGTCGGCCATGCCAACCTGGCGTTGTATTGCCAGCGCCTGTTTGGCGCGGTGCGAGAGGGCGGCCTGGTGATGAACCATGGCATCACGGCCAAGCATGTGGACGGGCGTCCGGTCGGTCGTGGTGCGGGTAGTTTCATCGGCCGTTATGTCTTCCCTCACGGCGAGTTGCCGCATCTGTCGATGATCTCCGCCAGCATCAGCCAGGCGGGGCTTGAGATCGTCGATGTCGAGAGCCTGCGCCTGCACTATGCGCGCACGCTGCATCTGTGGAGCGAGCGTCTGGAGAGCCAGCTGCAAAAAGCCTCGACCCTGGTACCGGAGAAAGCCTTGCGCATCTGGCGCCTGTACCTGGCCGGTTGCTCCTATGCCTTTGCCAAGGGCTGGATCAACCTGCACCAGATTCTCGCGGTGAAGCCGTTCGCCGACGGGCATCACGACCTGCCGCTTACCCGGGACGATCTGTACCGCTGAGCAGCGCTAGAGAATCGGTGAAATCAGCCGGGCAATACGCATCCCCAGTTGTTGCAGGCGATGGGTGTCCTGGCTGTCTTCGGCGGATATCTCCCGGGCCAGGTCGAAGTCGCGGATCAGCATGGCTTCGACCTGGTCGGCGAAATCGCGGTCGACGGTCAGCAGCATTACTTCGAAGTTCAGGCGGAAGGAACGGTTGTCGAGGTTGGCGCTGCCGATGGCGCTGATCTCGTTATCGATCAGCACCACTTTCTGGTGCAGGAACCCCGGGCCATAGCGGAACATCCGCACCCCGGCGCGCACGGCCTCGAACGCGTACAGGCTGGAGGCGGCATAGACGATGCGATGGTCGGCGCGCGAGGGTAGGAGGATGCGCACATCCACGCCACGCAAAACCGCCAGGCGCAGGGCGGCGAATACCGCTTCATCGGGGATGAAGTAAGGGCTGGTGATCCACACCCGCTCCTTGGCCGAATGAATGGCTTCGACGAAGAACAGCGAACAGGTTTCCTGAGGGTCGGCCGGACCACTGGCCAGCACCTGGCAGAGCACGCCGTTCTCCGGGTAGGTGTCGGGCAGAAGCAGGGGCGGCAGTTGGCGTGCAGCCCAGAACCAGTCTTCGGCGAAGGACTCCTGCAGGCAGGCCAGCACCGGACCGCTGACCTGCACATGGGTGTCGCGCCAGGGTGAGAGTTTCGGCTTGTTGCCCAGGTACTCGTCGCCGACGTTGTGCCCACCCACGAAACCCTGCATGCCATCGACTACGACAATCTTGCGGTGGTTGCGGAAGTTGACCTGGAAGCGGTTGAACCAGCCGCGGCGGGTGGCGAAGGCGTGGATGTTAACGCCGCCATCGCGCAGGGCCTGGCTATAGGCGGCAGGCAGGGCGTGACTGCCGACCCGGTCGTAGAGCACATAGACCTGTACTCCCTCGGCGGCTTTTTTCAGCAGCAGGGCCTGCAATGCCCGGCCCAGGTTGTCGTCATGGATGATGAAGAACTGCACCAGCACCGTATCCCGCGCGTGCTCGATGGCGGCGAAGATGGCATCGAACGTGGCCTTGCCATCGATCAGCAGGCGCACCTGATTGTTCGCCAGGCAAGGCATGCGTCCCAATCCGGGCATGGCCCGGAGCGAGTTGTAGGACTCGGAGCTTCGCGCGGCCAGCGCCTCTTCAACCCAGGGCCGCCAGTTCAGGTCGGCCATGGCTACATGCATTTCACGGTTGGCCTGGCGGCGGGCATGGATGTAGGCATCGAAGGTACGACTGCCGAACACCAGGTAGGGGATCAGGGTGAAGTAGGGAATGAACACCAGCGACAGGGCCCAGGCAATCGCCCCTTGGGCGGTGCGCACGGTGAGTACCGCATGCACGGCGGCGATACTGCCCAGCAGGTGTATCACAACGATGAGGTAACCGAAGAATAAGGGGCTGTGGTAATCCATACGCATCCTGCTATCCAAGGGCACTGTCTCTAACAGAGCATGTTCGAGGCCGACCTTGCAACCGAAAGCACAAAATGACGTCTAAGCTGTGTTCCAGCTTGGGGCTGGAGTTTCGAGGAGTCCATTACATGAAGAGTCGTCTGCCGATGCTGGCACTGGTCCTGGGGCTGGCGAGCCCGTTGGTGCATGCACAGATGTTGCAACCCGGGCTGTGGGAGCTGACCACCAGCAATATGCAGGTCGATGGCAAGCAGCTGCCGGACATGGGCTTCATGCTCGGCCAGCTGAAGAACCTGCCGCCCGAGCAACGGGCAATGATCGAAGGGGGGCTGGCCAATCAGGGCATCAATATCGCCGGTCAGGGCGTGCGCTCGTGCCTCACCCCTGAACAGGTCAAGACCAACGACATCCCGCTGCAGGACCCGAAGTCTGGCTGCACCCAGAAGATCACCGAACGCAGTGGCAATGTGTGGAAATTCACCTTCACCTGTCCGAAGGCCCAGGGCGCGGGACAAGCTACCTTTCTTAGTGACCGCGAGTTTCTCACTGAGGTCGCCGGCACCTTCAATGCGTCGGGCGTCCAGCAGCAGGGCAGCATGAACACCCGTGCCGTGTGGCTGGGTGCTGACTGTGGAACGGTCAAGCCACGGACCTAGTCGATCCAGCCCCACCGGCTTTCGGCAACCGCGTCGTGGGCATGCAGACTTTCCGCATGTTCCACGCGCAGCTTGAAGCCGCTGCACCCTTCCAGGCTGCGCAGGGCCACATGCAGGCGCCGCGCGGCATCTTCACAGAACATCAAGTTCTGACCGTTGGCCAAGGCGAAGGCCTGTTCATCCGCACGTTTCACCGCTGTTTGCACAGCGGTGCCCAAAGCGGCTTCAGCCTGATCGATCAGGTCGACAATCGGCAACTCATTTCGACCTTCCCGCAAGCGAACCTGTAGTTTCGCCACGCTGCGCTGGCTATGGGGCGTAGCAACCACACCCTGGGTGCTGCCTAACCAAGCGAGCACGGCGTCGTGGCTCAGGGGGCGATTGCCGAAGTCAGACAGAAACTGCTGTTGGATCAACTGCCTGGCCAGGGCCGCCGAACAGGGGCAGGTCGAGGAGTAGTCCAGCGTCACAAATAGTTCCACGTGGAACATTTCATCGTTTAGCTGAGCGGAAAGTGTAATCGGATAGGCCTTCCAACCCGCCAATGGGCTGACCAGTGCTGGACGTTTGAGCAGCAAATCGAAGCGCAGATTCAAATAGGCTGCAGTGGATAAACCGGCGTGACTGGTTAGAAAACTCTCCAGAACCTGGCGCGTCAACAGCGGGCTCAACGGCTGTTGTTCGAACATTTCCAGTGCCAGGTACAGGCGCGACATATGGATTCCGCGAGCGTTGCCATCGTCCAGGCTGACCCCAGCGTCGGCACTGGCGCGTAGCCTGTTGTCCTGAAACAGCAGCGGTAAGGCAATGTTGCACATGCCGACCCAGTCCAGTGGCAAAGCAGTACGGATGTCTTGAGCGGCGATATCGGGAAGCGTAAAGGCAGTCATGGTCAGCTCATGTTCCGGGTGGCGTGTTGGAGCAGGTTGGCAAAATTGTATTGTTATAATATAACATTGCGCAATGCATCGTTCGAATGCACCTGCCCAGATGAGGACCAGACCATGCCCGACCGCCTTCCCGTTACCGTGCTTTCCGGCTTCCTCGGTGCCGGCAAAAGCACCTTGCTCAACCACGTGCTGCGTAACCGCGAGAACCTGCGGGTCGCGGTGATCGTCAACGACATGAGTGAAATCAACATCGATGCCAGCGAGGTGCAGCGCAATGTCAGCCTCAACCGCGCCGAAGAAAAACTGGTGGAGATGAGCAACGGTTGCATCTGCTGCACCCTGCGCGAGGACCTGCTTGAAGAAGTGGGCCGGCTGGCCCGGGAGGGACGTTTCGACTACCTGCTGATCGAGTCCACCGGCATTTCCGAGCCGCTTCCGGTAGCCGAGACCTTTACCTTCCGTGATGACCAGGGCCGCAGCCTGGCTGACCAGGCGCGTCTGGACACCATGGTGACGGTGGTCGATGGCCTTAATTTCCTGCGTGACTACCAGGCCGCCGACAGCCTGGCCAGTCGTGGCGAGACCCTGGGGGAAGAGGACCAGCGCTCAATCACCGACCTGCTGATCGAGCAAGTGGAATTCGCCGATGTCATCCTGCTCAGCAAGATCGACCTGATCAGCAGCCATGAGCGTGACGAGCTCTGCGCCATCTTGCGCCGGCTCAATGCCCAGGCGCGGATTATCCCGATGAACATGGGCCAGGTGCCCTTGGCGTCGATCCTCAACACCGGCCTGTTCGACTTCGAGCGCGCCGCGCAGGCACCCGGCTGGTTGCAGGAGATGCGCGGGGAGCATGTGCCGGAAACCGAGGAATACGGCATCGCCGCCAGCACCTGGCAGGCGCGTCGACCGCTTCATCCGCAGCGCTTCTTCGACTTTATCAACGGCCCCTGGAGCAATGGCCGGCTACTGCGCTCCAAAGGTTTCTTCTGGCTGGCCAACAAACACCAGGACGCCGGCAGCTGGTCCCAGGCCGGGGGCATGATGCGCTATGGCTTTGCCGGGCGTTGGTGGCGCTTTGTTCCACGCGAGCACTGGCCGCAGGACGAACAGAGCACCGCCGCCATTCTCAAGAACTGGACGAGCGAATGCGGTGATTGCCGCCAGGAGTTGGTGTTCATTGGCCAGGACATCGACTTTGCCCGCCTCGATGCGCAGCTTGAGGCTTGCCTGTTAAGTGATGCGGAAATGGCCGAAGGTGCTGAAAGCTGGCGTCAGTTACCGGACCCGTTTGGCCCCTGGTACGAGGAGGATGCCGCCTGACCTTGACGGGGTGGCCTGCAATCAAGGCATAGTGGCACAAACTCCGGGTGCGTACCGCCACATGCTTCAGAACATTCCAACTCACGTCATTGCCGGCCCGCTGGGGGCCGGCAAGACCAGCCTGATTCGCCACTTGCTGACCCAGCGCCCGCCCGACGAGCGCTGGGCGGTGCTGATCAACGAGTTCGGCCAGATTGGCCTGGATGCTGCCTTGCTGAGCACTGACGACCAGGGCATCGGCATGGCGGAAGTGGCGGGCGGCTGCGTGTGCTGCGTCAATGGCGCGCCGTTCCAGGTCGGGCTGGGTCGCCTGTTGCGCAAGGTCAGGCCGCACCGGTTGTTCATTGAACCCTCGGGCTTGGGGCATCCGCTGCAACTGCTCAAGCAGCTGCAGCAGGCGCCATGGAGAGGCGTCCTGGCCGTGCAACCGGCCGTGATGGTGCTGGACGCCGCTCAACTGGCCGCCGGCATCCCGTTGCCGGCAGCGCAGCAGGAAACCCTGGCCAGTGCAGGCCTGCTGGTGTTGAACAAATCAGAGGCTGTGGATGATGAACGGCGGCTGTGGATAACTTCCCGGTTGCCGGATCAGCCGCTGTGTTGGACCGAGCTGGGTCGGTTGGCGTTGTCGGCACTGCCCGTTCGAATGCCTGGAACGACTGCAGAAGGGGTTGTGGATAAGCTGATTTTGCCCAGCAAAATCGAGCCTCTGGCGGCCCTGTGGATAAATCCACGTGAACCCCTGTGCAGTGTTCAGGACAGCGATGACGGTTGGAGCATCGGCTGGCGCTGGCATCCACAGCAGCTGATCGATCACGCGCGTGTGGAAAAGTTTTTGGCTGATTTCAACTGGTGCCGGGCCAAACTGGTTATCCACAGCCCCCACGGCTGGCAGTCGCTCAATGTATTGGCGCAGCAGGACGAGTTGCACTGGCTGCCCAGCGAATGGCGACGCGACTCGCGCATCGAATTGATCTTTACCGCCGCCCAGGATCGCCAAGCGCTGCAACAGGCCATGGTGGCCTGTCGTCTCTAGTTGCGCCAGCGGTTGTGGTCCTGGCGCCACTGCTTCATTTCGATGACGTTGTCAGTGTGCGGGGCGGGTTTGATTTCGAAGGGGTAGGGCGCCAGTTCGATCTGCATGCTGTGGGCACCGAACTGGGTGACGGTGCCCGGATGGCGCTGTTCACCAGTGACGGTGAATTCGAAGTTATACACACGGGCCAGGCGCTTGCGGCCCTCGGCGTCGCGGACAAAGCCGATGCGCTTGAGCGCCACATTGCCGTCGAGCAGTTCCAGATCGAGTTTTGCACAGTGCTGCTTGACCCGTTCAAGGGCCTTTTCACGCAATCCGTGGTTGTGCCATAGCCAGGCGCCGGCAGAGGCCAGCAACATCAGCACGAAGAGATTACCCAGGGTCAGCATTTACATTGGCTCCAACGAAGTACGTCCAGCTTAACTGCCTCTCCGGTCTGTCGTACAGGTGGCATTTAGCGCCATACTGCGCGCCGTGTTTTTCATTTTCTTGCCTGGAAGTCCTGAATGAAACGTACGCCGCATTTGCTCGCCATCCAGTCCCATGTGGTTTTCGGCCACGCCGGTAATGCGGCGGCGGTGTTCCCTATGCAGCGGGTCGGGCTGAATGTCTGGCCGCTCAACACGGTGCAGTTCTCCAATCACACTCAGTATGGCCAGTGGACGGGGGAAGTGCTTGCGCCAGCGCAAATCCCCGCGCTGGTGGAAGGTATTGCGACGATCGGTGAGCTGGGCAACTGCGATGCGGTGCTGTCCGGTTACCTGGGCAGTGCTGAACAGGGACGGGCGATTCTCAGTGGCGTGGCGCGCATCAAGGCGGCCAACCCCAAGGCCCTGTATCTGTGCGACCCGGTCATGGGTCATCCGGAGAAAGGCTGCATCGTACCGGCCGAGGTCAGTGTCTTCTTGCTCGAAGAAGCCCTGGCGGCTGCGGATGTGTTGTGCCCAAACCAGCTGGAGCTCAACAGCTTCTGTGATCGCCAGCCAGAGTCCCTGGAAGACTGCGTGGCCATGGCGCGCAGCCTGCTGGCGCGGGGGCCGAAAGCTATTCTGGTCAAGCACCTGGCATACCCGGAGCGTGGACCGGAAGATTTCGAGATGCTGCTGGTGACTGCCGAAGGCAGCTGGCACTTGCGCAGGCCGCTGCTGGCTTTCCCGCGTCACCCGGTGGGTGTCGGCGACCTGACTTCGGGGCTGTTCCTGGCCCGGGTGCTGCTGGGCGACGACTGGCTGACGGCGTTCGAGTTCACCGCCGCTGCCGTGCATGAGGTGCTGCTGGAAACCCAGGCCTGCGCCAGCTATGAGCTTGAGCTGGTGCGGGCCCAGGACCGCATCGTACACCCTCGGGTGCGTTTTGAAGCCAAGCGTCTTGCCGGTTAAAGCACGTCGCCCTTGAGCTCCTGGTAGCGCTTTTCCAGTTCCTGGCGAATCTGCCGGCGCTGCTTGCCTTGCAGGTAGCGGCGTTTTTCCTCGCTGGTTTCCGGCTGGCGCGGCGGCACGGCCACGGGCTTTCGGTCGTCATCGACGGCGACCATGGTGAAGAAGCAGCTGTTGCTGTGGCGCACCGAGCGTTCGCGAATGTTTTCGGTGACGACCTTGATGCCCACCTCCATCGAGGTGTTTCCGGTGTAGTTGACCGAGGCGAGGAAGGTCACCAGTTCACCGACATGCACCGGTTCGCGAAAGACCACCTGGTCCACCGACAGGGTAACCACGTAGCGGCCGGCGTAGCGGCTGGCGCAGGCATAGGCGACTTCATCCAGGTACTTGAGCAGGGTGCCGCCGTGCACATTGCCAGAAAAGTTGGCCATGTCCGGGGTCATCAGGACGGTCATCGACAGCTGGGCGTTTCCAGGTTCCATAGTGTGCTCACGGTTAGGTTGCGCTGAGACGGGGTGGCGACTGGTATTCACGCTTCTTTCCCCTATTACGATTCCCATCTAGAGACGGGACGCTGACAGCGGCCTTGCCGTCACGCTGTTTTTGCCATTTGCGGCGTTGATCTTGCCTATCTGTTTCCACTTATTGCATCGGCTTTTCGCGGCAGGTCGCGGTGTTAACCTGAGAAAGCCCATGCAAGGTGGGTTTCCTACATTAAAAACACTATGTGCCCGCGACTCAATCAGTCAATTCCTGGGTGAGTAGCGGCTTCGTCACGGGGTAAGGAGTACCGCGCCATGCATGCCATTAGCTTTATCCAGGATCTGGCTGTGATCATGCTGGTCGCCGGTGTGGTCACCATCCTGTTTCACCGATTCAAGCAGCCGGTGGTGCTGGGCTATATCGTCGCCGGCTTCATCATCGGCCCGCACACCCCCCCCTTCGGCCTGATCCACGACGAAGACACCATCAAGACCCTGGCCGAACTCGGGGTGATCTTCCTGATGTTCTGCCTGGGTCTGGAGTTCAGCCTGCGCAAGCTGTTCAAGGTGGGCGCCACCGCCTTTATCGCGGCGTTCCTGGAAATCGTGCTGATGATCTGGATCGGCTTCGAGATCGGCCGCTGGTTTGGCTGGAGCACCATGGACTCGCTGTTCCTCGGCGCCATCCTGGCCATCTCCTCGACCACCATCATCGTCAAGGCGCTCAACGACCTGAAGATGAAGAACGAGCGCTTCGCCCAACTGATATTCGGCGTGCTGATCGTCGAGGATATCCTTGGTATCGGCATCATTGCCCTGTTGTCGGGGATCGCTGTGAGTGGTTCGGTCAGTTCCGGCGAGGTGTTTTCCACGGTCGGCAAACTGTCGCTGTTCATGATCGTCGCCTTGGTGATCGGCATTCTGCTGGTACCACGCTTGCTGGCCTATGTGGCGCGCTTCGAAAGCAACGAAATGCTGCTGATTACCGTGCTGGGGTTGTGTTTCGGCTTCTGCCTGCTGGTGGTCAAGCTGGAGTACAGCATGGTGCTGGGCGCCTTCCTGATCGGCGCGATCATGGCCGAGTCGCGGCAATTGCTGAAAATTGAACGCCTGATCGAGCCGGTTCGTGATCTTTTCAGTGCTATTTTCTTTGTCGCCATCGGCATGATGATCGACCCGCAGGTGCTGCTCGATTACGCCTGGCCGATCGTGGTGATTACTGTGGCGGTGGTGCTGGGCAAGATGCTGTCGTGCGGTATGGGGGCCTTTATCGCCGGCAATGACGGGCGTACCTCGCTGCGGGTGGGCATGGGCCTGTCACAGATCGGCGAGTTCTCGTTCATCATCGCCGCCTTGGGCATGACCTTGCAGGTCACCAGCGACTTTCTCTACCCGGTGGCAGTGGCGGTCTCGGCCATTACCACGCTGCTCACGCCCTACCTGATCCGCGGCGCCGACCCGCTGTCGCTGAAGCTGGCCAAGATCGTGCCGCGGCGCTTGGCGCGGGTGTTGTCGTTATATGGCGAGTGGCTGCGCAGTATCCAGCCACAAGGCGAAGGTGCCCTGGTGGCGTCCATGGTGCGGCGCATCCTGCTGCAGGTGGGGGTGAACCTGGCCCTGGTGGTGGCGATTTTCTTCAGCGGCGGGTATTTCGCCGAGCGTATCGGTAGCTACCTGGGCGAGTGGATCAGCGATGTGGGCCAGCAGAAGGCGCTGATCTGGGGCGCAGCATTGCTGCTGTCGCTACCATTCCTGATTGCCGCCTATCGCAAGCTCAAGGCCCTGTCGATGCTCCTGGCCGAGCTTGGGGTCAAACCGGAAATGGCCGGGCGGCATACCCAACGCGTACGGCGGGTGATTGCCGAAGTCATTCCGTTGTTGTCCTTGCTGGTGATCTTCCTACTGCTGTCGGCGCTGTCGGCCAGCATCCTGCCCACCAGCGAGTTGCTGGTGCTGATCGTGGTGGTGGCGGCGGGCGTGGCAGCGTTGCTCTGGCGCTGGTTCATCCGCGTGCACACGCGCATGCAGATCGCCTTGCTGGAAACGCTGGAAAACCATCAGGAGCATCACCACTGAGGTGATGAAGGCGGGAGAGGGCTTCCTGCGCGGGACGAGTCGAATGTCCGAGGGGATGGAGCGGTAGCGAATCGCCACGCACAGGAATGCGAGGCGATTCTACGAACATTAATGGCGAAGAGCCATTATTTTGTGAGGATATTTCTCATTCAGCTTTCCAGCCAGACATCCCGCGCCCAGTGCCAGACCGACTCCCAGCTGTCCTCGGTGACGGCCTCTTCTTCGCCGGACCACAGCACCACGGTGCCGTCTTCTTCCACGCAGTAGTAATCGTCGCCATCCTGGCAGATCGGGATCAGGTCGCGGGGCACCCCGGCATCCCAGGCGTTGGCCGCCACATCCGGCAGGTAGGTGTGCGATTGCGGGTCGGTCACGGTGACCGGCTCGAGGCTGCCGTACACCACATCGCTGACCGTCAGCAGGAATTCCTTGAAGACGAATGGAATGTTGATGAACAACTCTTCTTCGATTTCGACCAGCTGGTCTTCGTCCGGCAACTCCAGGGGCACCGGTACCGGTTCGTTGGCTTCTCGGAGTTGCTCGATGACTTCTTCCACGGTTCTATCCTCTAACCTTTACGACGGCTGCGCGTTATACCCTAGTAGCCCGCTGCGCTAAAAGCAAAACCCCGGGACAAGCCCGGGGTTTTTTTGTGCAATGCCGCAGGATCAGCCGTTCTGGCGGATACCGGCAACCAGCCATGGCTGGTTTTCGCCCTGCACGCGTTCCATGTTCCAGCTTTCGCTGAACACTTCGCCCTGGTCGAAACGCGAGGTTTTCGACACGCCGCTGAAGGTCAGGGTGGCGATGGTCTTGTCGGCGCGGTCGTCGACGCCTTCCAGTTGTACATTCAGGTCGTCGATGTAGGTGGACTGGAAGCCATCACCCAGCGCGGCACGCTCCTGCTTGAGGAACTGCAGCATTTGCGGGGTAACGAATTCGGCGATCTTGTCCATTTCGTTGGCGTCCCAGTGCTGCTGCAGCGTCTGGAAGTGATTACGGGCGGCAGCCAGGAAGTTCTGCTCGTTGAACCAGGCCGGAGCATTGATCACCGGACGGGCGGCGGCAGGGGCGGCCGAACCACCGAAGACCGACGGCTGGGCAGGCTGCTGGTGCACTTCACGCTGGAAAGGCGCGTGGCCGGCGGCGGCAACTTGCGGCTGCTGCTGGCGGCGACGAGCGGCAATGAAGCGGAAGACCAGGAAGGCGATCAGCGCCATGATCAGGATGTCGAAGATCTGCATGCCTTCGAAACCGTCACCCATGAACATGGAGGCCAGCAGGCCACCGGCGGCGATGCCGGCCAGCGGGCCGAGCCAGCGCGAAGCGCCGCTGGCTGCAGGTGCGCGACCTGGAACGGTTGGCGCGGCAGCCGGAGTGGTCGGGGCTGCCTGGCGGGTCTGGTGAATAGGCGCGGCGCCCGAGCTCTTGCCGCCGCCGAGGCGTTTGGCGTTGGCGTCGAGACTCATCGTCAGGCCGATGCACAACGCCAGGGCGATGCTGAGAAAACGTTGCATAGAAGGGTATTCCCGTTTTGTGGATTGCACGCGCGTCATGGTGCACAGGTTCCAGGACACATGACCAGCGCCATAATGTTTCCAGCTTTTGCTTGTAGGAGCGGGCTTGCCCCGCGATGGGATGCGGCCGACCGCACGCGATCGCGGGGCAAGCCCGCTCCTACAAGGCTTCCAGCTTGGCGTAGCCAAGCATCAGCCACTTGCTGCCTTCGGCGAAGTTGACCTGCACCCGCGCCTGGGCGCCGGAGCCCTCGAAATTGAGGATCACGCCCTCGCCGAACACCGCGTGCTGCACACGTTGGCCCAGGTTGAAGGCGGTTTGCGGAATGTTGGCATTGGCGAACAGGCTGCTGGCGCTGGTCTTTTGCGCCGCGCCGAACGGTCGGCTGACGCTGTTGGACAGGCGCACTTCCTGGATCAGCCCCGCCGGAATCTCGCGTACGAAACGGGAAACCTTGTTGTAGGTTTCACTGCCATAAAGGCGTCGGGTTTCAGCGTAAGTCATCACCAGCTGTTGCATCGCCCGGGTGATGCCAACGTAAGCCAGGCGACGTTCCTCCGCCAGACGGCCGGGCTCCTCCAGGCTCATCTTGTGTGGGAACAGGCCTTCTTCCATGCCGACCAGGAACACATGCGGGAATTCCAGGCCTTTGGCGCTGTGCAGGGTCATCAGCTGGATGCTGTCTTCGTGTTCGTCGGCCTGGGCATCGCCGGCTTCCAGCGAAGCATGACCGAGGAACGCGGCCAGGGGTGAGAGTTCGGCATCTTCTTCGCTGGTTTCGAAGTTGCGCGCGGCGCTGACCAGTTCCTCAAGGTTTTCTACCCGTGCCTGGCCCTTTTCACCTTTTTCTTCCTGGTGATAGATGATCAATCCAGACTGCTCGATGACCGTCTGGGTCATCAGGTGCAGTGGCATGTCCATGACCTTGGCGGCAAGGTTTTCGATCAGCTCGATGAACGCGGCCAGGGCGCTGGCGGCGCGGCCCTTGAGCGCCTTGTTGGCGATCAGCAGGTTCATCGATTCCCACATCGATACTTCGCTGTGCCGGGCGTGGTCGCGAATCGCTTCGACGGTTTTCTCGCCGATGCCGCGCGGCGGAACGTTGATCACCCGCTCTAGTGCGGCGTCGTTACCGCGTCCTTCGAGCAGGCGCAGGTAGGCCATGGCGTTCTTGATCTCGGCGCGCTCGAAGAAGCGCTGACCACCGTAGATGCGGTAGGGGATGCGTTCACGCAACAAGGCTTCTTCAAGTACCCGCGATTGGGCGTTGGAGCGATACAGAATGGCAATGTCGCTGCGCGCCAGGCCGGTCTTGAGCACGCTCTCGATGGTTTCGACCACGTAGCGCGCTTCATCGTGTTCGTTGAAGGCCGCGTACAGGCTCAAGGGCTCGCCATCGCCGCCGTCAGTCCACAGTTCCTTGCCCAGACGATCGCTGTTGTTGGCGATCAGGGCGTTGGCGGCCTTGAGGATGCCGGCCGTGGAGCGGTAGTTCTGCTCCAGACGGATCATCTCGGCGTCGGGGAAGTCAGCGCTGTACTGGTGGATGTTCTCGATCTTGGCGCCACGCCAGCCGTAAATCGACTGGTCGTCGTCGCCGACCACCATCAGGCTGTCGCCACCTTTGCAGAGCAGGCGCAACCAGGCGTACTGCACGGCGTTGGTATCCTGGAATTCGTCCACCAGGACATGGCGGAAACGCCGTTGGTAGTGTTCGAGCAGGCCCGGGTGGTCACGCCACAGGTCCAGGGCGCGCAGCAGCAGCTCGGAGAAGTCGATGACGCCGGCTCGCTGGCAGGCTGCCTCGTAGGCTTCATAGATGCTGCGCATGGTGCCCAGGTACAGGTCGCCACTGGCCTGGATGTGTTGCGGGCGCAGGCCCTCGTCTTTCTGGCCGTTGATGAACCACTGGGCCTGGCGTGCCGGCCAGCGCTGCTCATCCAGGCCCAGCTCGCGGATCACCCGCTTGACCAGGCGTTGCTGGTCGTCGCTGTCGAGGATCTGGAAGTTCTGGTTCAGCCCGGCTTCCTGCCAGTGCGCTCGCAGCAAGCGGTGCGCCAGGCCGTGGAAGGTGCCCACCCACATGCCGGCCGGGTTGATGCCCATCAGCTGTTCGATACGCTGGCGCATCTCGGCCGCGGCCTTGTTGGTAAAGGTCACCGACAGGATCGAATGCGGCGAGGCCTGCTCGACCTGGATCAACCAGGCGATGCGGTGCACCAGCACACGGGTCTTGCCGGAGCCGGCACCGGCCAGGACCAACTGACGACCCACGGAGGCGGCTACCGCCTGGCGTTGGGCATCGTTGAGGGAGTTCAACAGGAGAGAGAGATCATCGCGCATCCGACCATTTTAGGGGCGCGGACAACCCTTGGGCAAATATACAGTAGAAAAACTTGCCCCTGACGACCGGCCGGTCATCGGCTGTAGCCCAGAGCCTGTGCGCTTGAGGGCTTGTCGTCGGAAAATTACGCGGATGAATAATGATCCAGAGCAGTTTGGCGCAGGCCTTCGCTTGTGTATGCTCCGTCCACGTTTAGGGCTAACCATTACAAGAACACTGCCTATGACATCCGCTTGCGACGCCGTCGGCGTGCCTCTGCAGTCTCGTGGAAGCATCCGCAAACAGTTCGCCACACAACTGGCGGTAGAGCGCACCCGCTTGCTCTACCAAGGTTCGTTGCTGCCCACCCTGTTGATGCTGCTCAACGGTCTGGTCTGTGCCTGGTTGCTCTGGAGCCCGGCGCGCTACCTGCTGGTCAGCGTCTGGGTGGTCTGGTTGAGCGCCCTGGTGGCACTGCGGGTCATTCAGGTCGCCGCTTTCGACTCCGCCATGCCCGAGCGTCAGGCCCAGCCGGTCTGGCGGCGCATGTTCCTGTTCGGTTCGGCGTTCAGCGGCCTGACCCTGGCCAGCGCGGCGATTGCCCTGGTCCCTGTGGATAACTTCGTGCAGCAGGCCTGGGTGTTCGGCTTGCTGGGGGCGGCGGCCCTGTCGGCCAGTATCGCCTACGCCGTCAGCCTGCCGGCCTTTCTCAGCTTTACCTTGCCCTGCCTGCTACCGCCCATCGCTTTCCTGTTCTGGCAGGGCGACCCACGCCAACAAGGCTGGGGCTGGCTTGGCCTGATTCTGCTGGGCGCCTTGCTGGTGGTGGCCTGGCAGGTCAATCGGCTGATCGAAGGCGGATTGCTCAGGCGATTCCAGAACCAGGCACTGATCGACCACCTGCAATCGGCCCAGGCGCGCAGCGAGCGGCTCAACCAGGCGCTGGCCGGCGAAGTGCAGCAGCGGCGGCTGATCGAAGAACAACTGCGCGAGGCCCAGGCCGGTCTGGAGTCGCGGGTCGCCCAGCGCAGCCAGGAACTTGACCAGGCCAACCGGGCCCTGCGCAAGAGCGAGCAACGCTTGGCCCAGGCCCTTGAGGCGAGCGAATTGGGGCTGTGGGACTGGAACCTGGAGACCGACGAAATCCACCATACCCAGCTGCATGAGTTGTTCGGCCTGGACCCCGGGTTGGTCCAGGAAATGGAAGTGCACCTCAAGCCTCGTCTGCATCCGCAGGACTTGCCGCTGCTCAAGCGGACCTTGGTCGAGCACCTGAAGGGGCGCACCGAGGACTATCGCATCGAATACCGCATTCGCCACGGCCAGGGCCACTGGTGCTGGATCGAGGACCGTGGCCGGGCGATCGAGCACGATGCCAGCGGGCGCGTGGTGCGCATGCTCGGCACGCGCCGCGATATCAGCGCACGCAAGGCGCAGGAGGAACAACAGCGGCTGGCGGCCACGGTATTTGAGGCCGCTCGCGAAGGCATCGTTATCCTCGACCCGGATTTCAGTCTGCTGGCGGTCAACCAGGCGTTCTGCCGGGTCACCGGCTATGTTCGCGAAGAGTTGTTGGGTGGCAGGCTGCTGGAGCTGCCCTGCAGTCGCGATGCCTGGCGACATTACCAGGCGATCGAGCAGGCGCTGGAGCAGTACGGCAGCTGGGAAGGCGAACTGGTCGAGGCGCGCAAGAACGGCGAGTTGTACCCTCAATGGCTGCAGCTCAACGGCGTACGCGACACGCACGGCAATATCAGCAGCATTGTCGGTTTCTTCACCGACCTGTCGGCCCGGCGCGAGTCGGAAGAGCGCCTGCGCTACCTGGCCCATTACGACGAACTGACCGGGCTCGCCAATCGCGCGCTGTTCCGCCTGCGCCTGCACGAGGCCAACCAGCGTGTGCGCCTGAGTGGCCGGGGCCTGGCCTTGCTGCATATCGATCTGGACCGCTTCAAGCTGCTCAACGACAGCCTGGGCCATGAAATGGCCGACCAGTTGCTCAAGCGCGTGGCCCAGCGCATCGGCAACGCCATGCCTGAGGCAGACACGGTGGCGCGTCTGTCTGGTGATGAGTTCTCGGTGCTGTTCGATGGCTATACCAACCTGTCGAGCCTGGTACGGGTGGCCGCCCGTTTGCTCGACAAGCTGCGGGTGCCGTTGCGTGTCGATGGCCATGAGCTGGTGATCAGTGCCTCGGTGGGTATCAGTCTGCTGTCCGATACAAGCCGTGACGTCACGGCACTGGTCAGCCAGGCCAACATGGCCATGCAGCACGCCAAGCACCTGGGTGGCGACAATTTCCAGTTCTACACCGAAAGCCTGCAGGCCAGCACCCTGCA
This sequence comes from Pseudomonas sp. NPDC090755, assembly GCF_044769005.1. NCBI lineage: Bacteria > Pseudomonadati > Pseudomonadota > Gammaproteobacteria > Pseudomonadales > Pseudomonadaceae > Pseudomonas > Pseudomonas sp. NPDC090755. The sequence continues at coordinate 163,889 of NZ_JBIVXC010000001.1, forward strand.
GCGCCTGCAGCTGGAAAACCAGCTGCGCAAGGCCATCGAAGCGCGTCAGTTGCAGGTCTACTACCAGCCCAAGCTCTGCCTGGCCACCGGGCGCCTGCACGCCGCCGAGGCGCTGGTGCGCTGGCAGCATCCGCAGTGGGGCATGGTGCCGCCGGCTGATTTCATTGGCCTGGCCGAAGAAACCGGGCTGATCGCGCCCATGGGCGAGTTCGTGCTGCGCCAGGCCTGCTGGCAGGCCTGTGAATGGCAGCGCCAGGGGCTTGAGCCGATCCGTGTTTCCGTCAACCTGTCGGTCTACCAGCTACGCCAGGGCAAGCTGGTCAGCCTGGTGCGCCAGGTCCTCGATGAAAGCGGCCTGGCGCCTCATTTGCTGGAACTGGAACTGACCGAAAGTCAGTTGCTCGACAGTGTCGAACACATCATCGCCACCTTCCGCCAGTTGCATGAACTGGGGGTGAAGCTGGCCATCGACGATTTCGGCACCGGTTATTCATCGCTCAGTTACCTCAAGCGCTTTCCGGTGGACTACGTAAAGATCGACCAGGCTTTCATCCGTGGCCTGGCCGAGGGCAGTGAAGATGCCGCCATCACCCGGGCAATCATCGTCATGGCCAAGAGCCTGAACCTGAAGGTGGTTGCCGAGGGTGTGGAAACCCCCGAGCAACTGCATTTCCTGCGTGAGCAGGGCTGCAACGAAGTGCAGGGCTATCTGATCAGTCGACCGGTGCCGGCCATAGAACTGGTTGGGCTGATGTCCGCTCACTACAGCTTTTAGAGGTGCCAGGCGCGCCCCTGGTGCGCCAGCAGGCTGTGGGCCTGGTCCGGCCCATTGGAGCCGGCGTGGTAGGGCCGTGGGGCCTGGAAATGTTCCTGCCAGCCGGTGAGGATCGGATCGATCCAGGCCCAGGCGGCCTCAACCTCGTCACGGCGCATGAACAGCGTCGAGTCGCCTTCCAGCACATCCAGCAGCAGGCGCTCGTAGGCGTCCCAACGGCGGGTCTGGCCGAACACCTGGGCCAGGTTGAGGTTCAACTCCACCGGCTCCAGGCGCATGCCCTTGCCCGGGGTCTTGGTCATCATCTGCAGGCTGATGCGTTCATCGGGCTGTAGCTGGATCAGCAACTGGTTGGCCTGGTCGCCCTCGAACAGGCGATGGGGCACCGGCTTGAACTGGATGACGATCTGCGAGGAGCGCTTGGCCAGGCGTTTGCCGGTGCGCAGGTAGAAGGGCACGCCGGCCCAGCGCCAGTTGTCGATATACGCTTCTACGGCGACGAAGGTCTCGGTATCGCTGTCGTTGTCGACATCTTTCTCGAAGTAGTAGGCCGGTACTTCCTGGCCGCCGATCTTGCCGGCGCTGTACTGGCCGCGCACGGTCTTGTCCTGCACGTCCTGGCCGCGAATGGGCTTGAGGGCCTTGAGGATCTTGACCTTTTCATCGCGTACCGCTTCGGCTTCGAACTGCGCCGGCGGCTCCATGGCCACCAGGCAGAGCAGTTGCAAGAGGTGGTTCTGCACCATGTCACGGGTAGCCCCGGCACGGTCGTAGTAGGCGCCGCGGTTTTCCACGCCCAGGGTTTCGCAGACGCTGATCTGTACGTGGTCGACCTGGTTGTTGCGCCACACCGGCTCCAGCAGGGCGTTGGCAAAGCGCAGGGCCATGAGGTTCTGCACGGTTTCCTTGCCCAGGTAGTGGTCGATGCGAAACACCTGCGATTCGTCGAATACGTCGCTGATCGCCTGGTTGATCGCGGTGGCCGATTCCAGGGAGTGGCCGATGGGCTTCTCCAGGACGATGCGCGCTTCGCTGTCGGCCAGCCCGGCGATTTTCATGTGGTTGGCGATGGGCACGAACAGGTTGGGCGCGGTGGCCAGGTAGTAGACCCGGGTCAAACCGCCGGGTTCGCCGAGAAAACGCGCCAGGCGGCCGAAGTCGGCACTCTGCGAGGCATCCATGGCGAAGTAGTCCAGGCGGGCGGAAAAACGCGCCCAGACATCCTCGTCGAAGTCGATGCGGGCGATCTGGGCCCGGCAGCGGCGTTCGATGAGCTTGAGAAATTCGCTGCGTGGCAGATTGCGCCGCGCCAGGGCAATGATGCGTACGGCATTGTGCAGGCGCCCCTCGCGATACAGGTGGTAGAGCGCCGGAAGCAGTTTGTTCAGGGCCAGATCACCCGTGCCGCCAAATACCATGATGTCGCAAGGGATAGTCAATACCACCACTCTCCTGTTCGTTTAGCTGGGCGGGTCGCCGGTCATGTAGTATAACTACAAGAAAGCTACAACCCGGTCAGTCGATCATAACCGAGTCCTGCCCTTGAATCTGTTGCAACACATCGCCCAGTCGCGCCATCTGCTACGCAAATCGGAACTGAAGGTTGCCGATCACGTGCTGCTCGATCCCGCAGCCGTCATGCACAGCTCCATGGCCGATCTTGCCCATAGCGTTGGTATCAGCGAGCCGACCATCGTGCGCTTTTGCCGTGCCATCGGTTGCTCCGGGTTCCAGGACCTCAAGCTCAAGCTTGCCCAGAGCCTGGCGGCCGGTGCCAGTTTCGGCCAGTTCGCCATTCATGAAGACGACTCGGTTGCCGACTACAGCCTGAAGATCTTCGACACTACCCTGCATACCCTGATGGAGGTGCGCGAGCATCTCGACCCCCAGGCCCTGCAGCGCGCGGTGAGCGCCATGGCCCAGGCCCAGCGCGTGGAGTTCTACGGCTTCGGCGCCTCCGGGGCAGTGGCGGCCGATGCCCAGCACAAGTTCTTCCGCTTGCTGCTCACTGCCGCGGCCTATTCCGACCCGCACATGCAGGCGATGTCGGCGGTAACCCTCAAGCCGGGCGACGTGGCCATCTGCATTTCCCAGTCGGGGCGTTCCAAGGACCTGCTGATCACCGCCAACCTGGTGCGTGAAAGCGGTGCCACGCTGATCACCCTGTGCCCGAGCCAGACGCCACTGGCTGAGCTGTCGACGGTCAACCTGGCCATCGACGTGCACGAAGACACCGAGATCTACACCCCGCTGACGTCGCGTATCGCCCATCTGGTGGTGATCGATGTGCTCGCCATGGGCGTGGCCATGGCTCGCGGCCCGAGCCTGGTCAACCACCTCAAGAGCGTTAAACGCAGCTTGCGCAGCCTGCGTCTGTCGCCCAAGTCCGTGAAGGCGATGGACGACTGATACCGCCCTGTAGGAGCGGGCTTGCCCCGCGATTGCGGTTTTTCAGTTGCACCCCTTCGCGGGGCAAGCCCGCTCCCACAGGGATGTCTGTCATTTCATCGATTTGTCATTGGCGCGCCGCCAAATCGTAACGCCGCGTAGTCAGGCTGAAACTCCCGCACTCGATCAGGGAGATATGCAATGGCTCGTGAATTCGATGGCTCGTATCAGCCCAGCGCCAAGTCCCGCAAGCAGCAGGAGAAAGATCAGCGCCGCATGGAGTTCCGTCGCGCGATCGAAAGCTACTCCGAGCAGCGCCGCCTGCTGCAGGAAATCGCCGATTACCCCGAATTGCAGGCCATCAATGTGTGGCAGGTATCGGCGGCAAATTCCCCGAAAAACGTTCAACAAGTGCGCTGATTTGCGTCCGTTCGCTACGGATGAACGCAAGAAAGGCCAAGGCCACCGGCGACTGCCGCTTGGCCTTGGACTGCACCACGCACCAGCTGCGGTACAGCGGCAATTCCTCCACTGGTAGCTCGCGCAGCACACCGGTGGCCAGTTCCAGGTTCAGCGCGTGGCGGGTCAGCAGGGCAATACCCAGGCCGGCCACCACGCACTCTCTCTGGGCATCGGTGGAGGCCACTTCCAGGGTCTGGGTAAAGTGCACGCGCTTGTCCTTGAAGTACTCCTCGCAGGCCTTGCGGGTGCCCGAACCTTGCTCGCGGATCAGCAGGGTGTGGGGCTCCAGGTCCTGCAGGCGCAGCTTCTCCAGCTTGCACAGCGGGTGGTCCGGTGGCGCCACCGCAACAATCGGGTTGTTGAGGAACGGCAGGAACTCCAGGCCCATGTCCTGGGGTACCATCGACATGATGATCAGGTCGTCGCGGTTGTCGGAAAGCCGGCGGATCGCCTGGGCGCGGTTGACCACCGTCAGGGTCAGGTTGACCTCGGGGTGCAGGCGTTTGAAGGCGGCGAACAAGTGCGGCACGAAGTACTTGGCGCTGGATTCCACCGCCAGCTTCAAATGCCCTTGCAGCGAACCCTGCATGTCCGAGAGCTGCATGTCCAGGCTCTCCAGGCGTCCGAAGATGTCACGGCTGGCGCGTTGCAAGGCCTCGGCAGCCTCGGTCAGGTAGAGCTTCTTGCCGACGTACTCGAACAGCGGCTGGCCCACCAGTTCTTCGAGTTGACGGATCTGTAGACTAACGGCGGGTTGCGTGAGCGACATCTCCTCGGCCGCCCGGCTGTAGGAACGCAAATCGCAGACCTCGTTGAAGATCTGAAGTTGACGCAATGTCATACGCATCAATGACTTACGCATTTTATTCCCACCTCGGCAAAACCTTGTAACAGCACTATAAGCTTTTGCTAATGCACACCCTAATAAATATTGATTTTTGTTTATCCAGAGACGGCGCTAGGGTAAAGATGCGACTGGCCAGCGACGATTGGTCACGCGCCGACCGGCGTTGCCGGCTCGTTTGTTCTAGCGGCCTTGGGAATACTCCAGTGATAAAAAAGATCCTGATCGCCAACCGCGGTGAAATTGCTGTCCGAATCGTGCGTGCCTGCGCCGAGATGGGCATTCGTTCCGTGGCGATCTACTCTGACGCCGATCGCCATGCCTTGCACGTCAAGCGTGCCGACGAAGCCCACAGCATCGGTGCCGAGCCCCTGGCCGGTTACCTGAACCCGCGCAAGCTGGTCAACCTGGCGGTGGAAACCGGTTGTGATGCCCTGCATCCCGGCTATGGCTTCCTGTCGGAGAACGCTGAACTTGCGGATATCTGCGCCGAGCGCGGTATCAAGTTCATCGGCCCGGCGGCCGAGGTGATCCGCCGCATGGGCGACAAGACTGAAGCCCGTCGCAGCATGATCAAGGCCGGCGTACCGGTGACCCCGGGCACCGAGGGCAACGTTGCCGACATTCATGAAGCCCTCGAAGAAGGCGACCGCATCGGCTACCCGGTGATGCTCAAGGCCACTTCCGGTGGCGGTGGTCGCGGTATTCGTCGCTGCAACAGCCGCGAGGAGCTGGAGCAGGCCTTCCCGCGGGTGATCTCCGAAGCGACCAAGGCCTTCGGTTCGGCGGAAGTCTTCCTGGAAAAATGCATCGTAAACCCGAAACACATCGAGGCACAGATCCTCGGTGACAGCTTCGGCAACGTCGTGCACCTGTTCGAGCGCGACTGTTCGATCCAGCGCCGCAACCAGAAGCTCATCGAAATCGCCCCGAGCCCGCAACTGACCCCGGAACAGCGCGCCTACATCGGCGACCTGTCGGTGCGCGCGGCCAAGGCCGTGGGTTACGAGAACGCCGGTACCGTGGAGTTCCTGCTCGCCGATGGCGAGGTGTACTTCATGGAAATGAACACCCGGGTGCAGGTGGAACACACCATCACCGAGGAAATCACCGGCATCGATATCGTTCGCGAGCAGATCCGCATCGCCTCGGGCCTGCCGCTGTCGGTCAAGCAGGAAGACATCCAGCACCGTGGATTCGCCCTGCAGTTCCGTATCAACGCGGAAGACCCGAAGAACAACTTCCTGCCCAGCTTCGGCAAGATCACCCGTTACTACGCACCCGGCGGCCCCGGCGTGCGGACCGACACGGCGATCTACACCGGCTACACCATTCCACCGTTCTACGACTCCATGTGCCTGAAACTGGTGGTCTGGGCGCTGACCTGGGAAGAAGCCATGGACCGCGGCCTGCGGGCCCTGGACGACATGCGCGTGCAAGGGGTCAAGACCACCGCCGCTTATTACCAGGAAATCCTGCGCAATCCGGAATTCCGCAGCGGTCAGTTCAACACCAGCTTCGTTGAAAGCCACCCGGAACTGACCAACTACTCGATCAAGCGCAAACCCGAAGAGCTGGCTCTGGCCATCGCCGCCGCCATCGCCGCCCACGCAGGCCTGTGAGGAACCCGATAATGTCCAAGAAAATCTTTGTAACCGACACAATCCTGCGCGACGCCCACCAGTCCCTGCTGGCCACCCGCATGCGTACCGAAGACATGCTGCCGATCTGCGACAAGCTCGACAAGGTCGGCTACTGGTCGCTGGAAGTCTGGGGCGGCGCCACCTTCGACGCCTGCGTGCGCTTCCTCAAGGAAGACCCGTGGGAGCGCCTGCGCAAACTGCGTGCGGCCCTGCCCAACACTCGCCTGCAGATGCTCCTGCGCGGCCAGAACCTGCTCGGCTACCGCCACTACAGCGACGACGTGGTCAAAGCCTTCGTCGCCAAGGCTGCGGTCAACGGCATCGATGTGTTCCGTATCTTCGACGCTATGAACGATGTGCGTAACCTGCGCGTGGCCATCGAGGCGGTGAAGGCCGCCGGCAAGCACGCCCAGGGTACCATCGCCTACACCACCAGCCCGGTGCACACCATCGACGCCTTCGTGGCCCAGGCCAAGCAGATGGAAGCCATGGGATGCGACTCGGTGGCGATCAAGGACATGGCCGGCCTGCTGACCCCGTATGCCACCGGTGAACTGGTCAAGGCGCTGAAGGCCGAGCAGTCGCTGCCGGTGTTCATCCACTCCCACGACACCGCAGGCCTGGCTGCCATGTGCCAGCTCAAGGCGGTCGAGAACGGTGCCGACCACATCGACACCGCCATCTCCAGCTTCGCCTGGGGTACCAGCCATCCGGGTACCGAGTCGATGGTCGCCGCCCTCAAGGGCAGCGAGTTCGACACCGGCCTGGACCTGGAGCTGCTGCAGGAAATCGGCCTGTACTTCTACGCCGTGCGCAAGAAGTACCACCAGTTCGAAAGCGAATTCACCTCCGTCGACACCCGCGTTCAAGTGAACCAGGTGCCTGGCGGAATGATTTCCAACCTGGCCAACCAGCTCAAGGAGCAGGGCGCGCTCAATCGCATGAGCGAAGTGCTGGCCGAGATTCCTCGCGTGCGTGAAGACCTCGGCTTCCCGCCGCTGGTCACCCCGACCTCGCAGATCGTCGGTACCCAGGCCTTCTTCAACGTCCTGGCCGGCGAGCGCTACAAGACCATCACCAACGAGGTGAAGCTGTACCTGCAAGGTGGCTACGGCAAGGCTCCGGGTGTGGTCGACGAGCAACTGCGTCGCCAGGCCATCGGCAGTGAGGAGGTCATCGACGTGCGTCCGGCCGACCTGCTGAAGCCGGAAATGGCCAAGCTGCGTGCCGATATCGGCAACCTGGCCAAGTCGGAAGAAGACGTGCTGACCTTCGCCATGTTCCCGGACATCGGGCGCAAGTTCCTCGAGGAGCGCGAAGCGGGCACCCTGACCCCTGAAGTGCTGCTGCCGATCCCGGAAGCGGGCAAGGTGGCCTCGGCGAGTGGCGAAGGCGTGCCGACCGAGTTCGTCATCGACGTCCACGGCGAAACCTACCGCGTCGACATCACCGGTGTTGGCGTCAAGACCGAAGGCAAGCGTCACTTCTACCTGTCCATCGACGGCATGCCGGAAGAAGTGGTGTTCGAGCCGCTCAACGAATTCGTCGGCGGTGGCGGCAGCAAGCGCAAGCAGGCCAGTGCACCAGGCCATATCAGCACCACCATGCCGGGCAACATCGTCGATGTGCTGGTCAAGGAAGGCGACCAGGTCAAGGCCGGCCAGCCGGTGCTGATCACCGAAGCCATGAAGATGGAGACCGAAGTGCAGGCGGCCATCGCCGGCAAGGTCACTGCCATCCACGTGGCCAAGGGCGACCGGGTCAACCCGGGTGAAATCCTGATCGAGATCGAGGGCTGATTTTCAGGCCCTCATCTACAAGCGGTTAACCTCTGGGGAGCGTATGCTCCCCTTTTTTTTAAGGGGCCTGCACTGCCTGTGTAGCCGCTGCCGAGGAACGAGGCTGCGATCGCCTGCGCAGCAGGCGCAAGCCGGTTTTGCGGCCGTTTCACGGCCGATCGCAGCCTGGCGGCAGCGGCTACAGAAACGGACCAGGACTATCGCGCTCGACAAGCCTCGAGCGTATGTACTTGCCCCTGTGGCTGCTGGTTCTCTGCCGACAACCAGTGCTCGAACCCCGCCGCAATCGCCGGCCACTCCTCATCGGTAATCGAGAACCAGGCTGTGTCGCGGTTCCTGTCCTTGATCACCATATGCTTGCGAAACACCCCTTCAAAGGTGAAACCGAAGCGCAACGCGGCACGCTTGGAGCGGGCATTGGCATCGTTGCATTTCCACTCCAGGCGCCGATTGCCCAGTTCGAACGCCAGCTTGCCTAGCAGATAGACCGCTTCGGTGCCCTTGGGCGTGCGCTGCATGGCGGCGCCGAAAGCGATGTGGCCGATTTCGATGCGGCCCTGGTCCGGGACGATGGACATCAGGCTGAGAATACCCTGGGCCTGGCCGCTGGCCAGATCGATGACGCTGTAGAACAGCGGGTCGCTGCTGGCCGCGTTGCTATCGAGCCAGTGGTCGAAATCTTCCCGTTCGGTGAAAGGTCCGTATGCCAGGTAGTCCCAGAGTTTCGTGTCGGCCCCGACGCCCTGGAACACCTCCCAGAGGTCTTCGCGGTCACGCCGGGGATCGAGTTTTTCCAGGCGGATGAAACGCCCGGTCAAGGTGGTCGGTTGCGGGCGTTTGGCCGCACGCCAGTTCAAGGTTGCACTCATGTAAAGGCTCCTGGGCTCAAAGCGGTTTGCGGAACTGGATGAAGCCAGGCCGTTCGGCGACCTGCTCATAGAGGCTGATCGCGGTGGCATTGGTTTCATGGGTCAACCAGTGCACTTTGGCGCAGCCGGCCTTGCGCGCGGTATCGTAGACATGTTCGATCAGCTGGCGGCCCACGCCCAGACCGCGTTGCTCGCTGTTCACGTAGAGGTCCTGCAGGTAGCAGGAGTCTTCGATGCTCCAGTTGGAGCGGTGGTAGATCCAGTGGACCATACCCACCGCCTTGCCATCGACCCAGGCCAGCGCGGCATTGGTCGGCTCGCTGTGATCGAGCATGCGCCGCCAGGCCTCGGCAGTGACCTCATCGGCAATACGGGTTTCGTAGAAACGTTGATAGGCCTGCCACAACGGCAGCCAATCGCTGTGGTCGTCGGCGGTGACAGGGCGGATCGTTACGGTCGGCATGGCAGTTTCCTTTCAGGGTTGGCGCATCAATGCGGCCAGTTGGTTATCCAGGGGATCGGGGCTGTCGCTCAGGCGGGTGCGCACGCCTTCGATATCGATGGCCGAACGGTTCTGGCTGAGTTTGCGGGTGCCTTGCAAGCGCTCGATGGGCAGGGCAAAACCGACAATGGCCTTGAGCATGCCGGCCATGTAGTCGGCGGGTGCCTCATCCACCGACCAGGGTTTGGCCTGGCCTTGCTCATGGCGATCGCTCAGGCGCCGGACGATCTCCAGCAGGCGCTCGGCATCGTGATAGACCTCGGCCTTGCCCCAGGCATGCACGGCCACGTAGTTCCAGGTGGGCACGGTGCGCGGGTCGTCGGCCTTGCTTGGATAGTAGCCCGCGCTGACGTAGGCATCGGGACCTGAGAACACCACCAGGGCTTCGGCGCCGTTGGCCAGGTCCTGCCATTGGCGGTTGGCGCGGGCGAAGTGGCCGTAGAGGGTGCCGTTGCTGCCTTGGCTGCGATCCAGCAGCAGGGGCAGGTGACTGGCCTGCAGGCCCGACTCACCGTGAGTCACCAGCACGGCCAGGCGGGTTTGCTCGATCTGCCCCTGCAGGCGTTCGAGGTCGGTTTCCTTGTAGCTCGAAGGTGTGAACATGAGGATTGTCCTTGGCGAATGGTTCAATCCTAGGCAGGCTATTGGTTCATGGTAAGAGCCATTTGTGGCTAATTTGAGAGGTCCATTGGTGATGAGCGAGCGTCCTTTGACCTGGTCATTCGATCCTACGGGTATTGTCCTCGACCGCCGTCAGGGCCTGAGCCGGCAGCTCTACCAGGCCCTGCGTATGCGGGTGCTGGACGGGCGCCTGGACAGTGGTACACGGTTGCCGGCCAGTCGTGACATGGCCGCCGCGCTGGCCGTATCGCGCAACAGTGTGGTGCGGGCCTATGACCAGCTCTATGCCGAAGGCTTCATCGAAAGCCGGGTAGGGGACGGGACCTACGTCAGCCAGCTGCCTAAACTATCCACAAAAGTGTCCACAGGGTTATCCCTGGGTTTACCCACAGGGTTATCCACAAAATCAGTCGATAGTGCTGAGGTTATATCCAGTAAAGTTATCCACAGCGGCCCTCTGGAGCGCTTGGAAAAGCACCATTTGCCCGCCCCCAAAAGCGGCCCTCCGCGTGCGTTTCGCGTCGGTTTACCGGCGCTCGATCTGTTCCCTTTCGATGTCTGGGCCAAGCTGCAGGCGGGTTTCTGGCGCAATCCCGATCCTGCCACCCTGGGTTACGGCGATCCTGCGGGCGAACCGCAACTTCGTGAATTGATCGCCACTTATCTGCGCCGATCACGTGGGCTTTCCTGCACGGCTGAACAAATAGTGATCACCAGTGGAGCGCAGCAGGCGATAAGCCTTTGTGCACAGTTGCTGCTGGAGCCGGGTGAAGGCGTGGCTGTGGAAAACCCGGGTTACCGCGCCGCCGGCAATGCCTTCGCCCTGACCGGTGCCCAGGTTCATCCCGTGGCTGTGGATAACGAGGGCCTGGACTGCTCGGCGCTCAATGGGTTGCCCGACTGCCGCCTCTGTTACGTGACCCCTTCGCACCAGTATCCCACCGGCGTCACCATGAGCCTGGCCCGGCGCCTGGAGCTGCTGGCATGGGCGCAGCACAAGGACGGCTGGATCATCGAGGATGACTACGACGGCGAGTACCGCTACAGCGGTGCGCCGCTGGCGCCGCTGGCGGCCCTGGATCGCAGCGGACGGGTGTTGTACATCGGGACCTTCGGCAAGATCGCCTTCCCGGCCTTGCGCCTGGGTTACCTGGTGCTGCCGCAGCCCCTGGTGCAGGCATTCTCCCGCTGCCGGGCGCTGGCGGTCAGGCACTCGGAGGTCGGTACCCAGGCGGTGATGGCCGAATTCATGGCCAAAGGGCATTTCCAGCGTCATATCCGTCGCGTGCGGCGCGCGGCCCTGAACCGGCGCAATGCCCTGCAGGCAGGCTGGCCTGTGGATATCCCCGGCCTCGGCTCTTTGCCAGAGGTGGCGGCGGGGCTGCATGTGAAGGTCGATGTGGACAGTTATGCCCGCGAGCAGGAGTTGATCGTTCGCGCCGAGGCCGTCGGTGTCGAACTCAATGCCCTGAGCGATTACTGGTTGCCGGATTCACCCACCCCTGTGGATAAGCGGGCCGGGCTGGTGCTGGGCTTCGCCGCGGTGGACGAAGCCCGGATAGCCGACGCCCTGGCACGCCTGCGGCGTGCCTGGCGTGACTGAGGGTCAGGTCCCGGCCTTGATCTTGGTCCAGGCCCGGGTCCGCGCACGTTCGGCGTCACGGGCCAGTGGCTGCAAGGTGTACAGCTTGGCCATGGCCGCTTCGGTGGGGTACAGGTTGGGGTTGTTGCGAATCGCCGGGGCAACCATCTCCGTGGCGTCCTTGTTCGGGTTCGGATAGCCGACAAAGTCGCTGATGGGAGCGATGACCTTGGGCTGTAGCAGGTAGTTGATAAAGGTGTAGGCATCTTCCGGGTTGGCGGCACCTTTGGGGATCGCCAGCATGTCGAACCAGATCGGCGCGCCTTCCTTGGGCAAGCGCATGTCCACCACCACACCGTTCTTCGCCTCGATTGCCCGGTTGGCAGCCTGGGAGAAGCTGCCCGAGTAGCCGACGGCGACGCAGATTTCGCCGTTGGCGATGTCGGCCATGTATTTGGAGGAGTGGAAGTAGGTGACATGGGGGCGGATCTTGAGCATCAGCTCTTCGGCTTTCTTGTAGTCGGCCGGCTTGTCGCTGTTGGGTGGCAGGCCCAGGTACTGCAGGGCCAGCGGCAGGATCTCCGACGGCGAGTCGAGCAGGGCCACGCCGCACTGCTTGAGCTTGGCGATGTTTTCTTCCTTGAAGATCAGGTCCCAGCTGTCGACGGGGGCATTGTCACCCAGCACCGCCTTGACCTTGGCCGGGTTGAAGCCGATCAGCACGGTGCCGTACATATAGGGCACGGCGAACTTGTTGCCGGGGTCGTTGGCTTCGATCAGCTTCATCAGCTTGGGGTCCAGGTGCTGCCAGTTCGGCAGTTTGCTGCGATCCAGCGGCTGGAACACCCCGGCTTCGATCTGCTTGGCCAGGAACACGTTGGAGGGCACCACCACGTCATAGCCGGAGTTGCCGGTCAGCAGCTTGGCTTCCAGTGCCTCATTGGTGTCGAAGATGTCGTAGATCAGCTTGACCTGGCTGTCTTTCTGGAAATCCACCAGGGTCTGTGGGGTGATGTAGTCGAACCAGTTGTAGACACGCAGGGTGCGTTGCTCGGCAGCCTCGAGGCTACCGGCGAGCAGGGTGCTGCAGAGCAGGGGGGCGAGCAGGCGCTTGAGTCGGGTCATGCTTGGGCTTCCTGTTGGGCGCGTTCGAAACCTTCAAGTACGTTCACCGCGTTGATGCCGATTTCCTCGACGGCGTACCCGCCCTCCATGACGAACAGCGTCGGCTTGCCGATACGGGCGATACGTTCACCCATCTGAAGATAGTCGGGGCTGTCCAGCTTGAACTGCGAGATCGGGTCATCCTTGAAGGTATCGACCCCCAGGGACACCACCAGCACATCCGGTGCATAGTCGGCGATGCGCTCGCAGGCATCGTTCAGGGCATTGTTCCAGGTCGGCCAGTCGCTGCCGGCGGGCAACGGGTAGTTGGCGTTGAAGCCCAGGCCCGGGCCTTCGCCTGCTTCGTCGGCATAACCGAGGAAGAACGGGAATTCGGCCTGTGGGTCGCCATGGATCGAGGCGAAGAACACGTCGCTGCGCTGGTAGAAGATCTCCTGGGTGCCGTTGCCGTGGTGGTAGTCGACATCGAGGATCGCGACCTTGCTGCGGCCCTGGTCGAGGAAGGCCTGGGCGGCGATGGCGGCATTGTTCAGGTAGCAGTAGCCACCCATGACGTCGCTGGCGGCATGGTGTCCAGGTGGACGGCACAGGGCGAAGGCGCTGTAGGCGCCGGCCTGCATGGCGGACTGGGCGGTGAGGGCGACCTGGGCGGCGCTGTAGGCGGCTTTCCAGGTGCCGGCCGTAATGGGCGCCCCGGCATCGAAGCTGTAGTAGCCCAGTTCGCCATGCAGGCCGCTGGGTTTGACGCTGCGCAGGGTGCGCGCGGGCCAGGTGAAGGGCAGCAGGTCGCCCTCGTGGCCAAGTTCGGCCCAACGACGCCAGGCACCTTCGAAGAAGTCCAGGTAGTCCGCGCTGTGCACCCGCAGGATAGGCGCGCGACCGTGGTCCACAGGCGCCTGCACCGGGCCCAGGCCAACGCTTTTGACCCGCTCCAGCACATGGTCGGCGCGCGAGGGCATTTCAAAGCAGGGCATCAGTTGCCCGTCGATCAGCTCGCAGCGGCCGTGGTGCAGGCGGTGGTCATCGGAATAGATCGTCAGCATTTATTGTTCTCCGGGTAACTGGCGTGCCTCCATTGTTGATGGGCACGCCCCGGGGCAGAACGGTGGATGCGGCCAAAAGGGGATCGATATGGCCAACCTGGCTGTCCGGATTTCGCCCCGCCCGGCTCAGGCGCGGAAATGACTCGGGGCCACGCCGCTCCAGCGCAAAAAGGCATGGCGGAAGCTGGCGGTTTCACTGAAGCCCAGTTGCTCGGCGATGCGGTAGATCGGCAACTGGTCTTCGGCCAGCAACTGCTTGGCCCGCTCGAAGCGCAATTCGTCGAGCAATTGCTGGTAGCTGCTGCCCAGTTCCTGCAGGTGTCGGCGCAGGGTGCGCGATGAGCAGTTCATCTGCCGGGCCAGGCCCTCCAGCCCGGGTGCGGCGTCCAGCTGATCGAGCAGCAGCTGGCGAATCCTTCCCAGCCACGCCTGGCGACCGGTGAACTCCAGGTTCTGCCGACGACAGCGTTCGCTCATGGCCCTGTGGGTGATCCGGTCGGCCAGCGGCAGCGGAGTGTTCAGCCAGCGGCGATCGAAGGCAAAGGCATTGTCGAGCGCGCCGAACGCCAGCGGGCAGTCGAAGGTCTGGGCGTAGAGCGGGTGATAGTCTGGCGCGCCGTGGGCGAAGCGGGCGGCCAACAGCGGTAGCGACTGGCCCAGCAGGTCGTCGCAGATGACCTTCAACGAGGTCAGGCAGAACTCGGCGTTGAATGCCGCAAGTTTTGGGTCCTCGTCGTAGTCGCCAGCGCTGAACCAGACGCGCTCGCCATCGTCGATCAGGCGCAGTTGGAAAAGCGTTCCCAGTAGCGCCGGATACTGCATGGCCAGGCGCAAAGCGTCACCTAAGGTGGCACTGGAGAGCAGGGCGTAACCGAGCATGCCGTAGCAGGAAACATGCATGCGCCGGCCCAGTTCCAGGCCCACCTCACGGCGCCGGGCTACCGCGTTGGCGCACACCTGCAGTTCCTGGCGGGTGGTGATGCGCGAGTCGGCGCGGCCCAGGTCGGCCGGGCTGATGCCGCTGCCTTCGAGCAGTTCGCCGGCATCGATGCCTTGGTCCTGGAAGGCCTGCAACACCAGGGATACGGCGTTCAGCGTGGTGAGGTGTGAGTGGAGCATGCTCGGTTTCCGGCTGTTGGGCTGACCAATATCGAGCAATAAGCATGCCTTGGCGCGTGGGTAGGAGCGGGCTTGCCCCGCGATTGCGGTCGGTCAGTCATGCCGCATCGCGGGGCAAGCCCGCTCTCACGCATAAAAAAAGGGCCCGGGGATCTGATCCCTGGGCCCTCAAAAGGTGAGAGGTGTCTAGTCCCTCGACCTGGTGAGCGGTGTTACAGCATCGGTTACGCCTTCAGCGGCACCAGACGCGGAGCAATCATGTTTTCCGGACGCAGGATGTCGTTGAGCATCGCTTCGTCCAGCAGGCCTTCCTCGCGGACCAGTTCCAGCACGCCACGGCCACTTTCCAGGGCGATGGCAGCGATACGGGTAGCGTTTTCGTAGCCGATGTACGGGTTCAGGGCGGTGACCAGGCCGATCGAGTGTTCGACCAGTTCACGGCAGCGCTGTTCGTTGGCGGTGATGCCGACGATGCAGTGCTCGCGCAGCATGTCCATGGCGCGTTGCAGCAGGCGGATCGAGTCGAAGATCTTGTAGGCGATCAGCGGTTCCATCACGTTCAGCTGCAGCTGGCCACCTTCGGCGGCGACGGTCAGGGCCAGGTCGTTGCCCATGATGGCGAAGGCCACCTGGTTGACGGCTTCCGGGATTACCGGGTTGACCTTGCCTGGCATGATCGAGCTGCCTGGCTGACGCGCTGGCAGGTTGATTTCGTTGATGCCGGTGCGTGGACCGCTGGACAGCAGGCGCAGGTCGTTGCAGATCTTCGACAGCTTGACCGCGGTACGCTTGAGCATGCCGGAGAACAGCACGAAGGCGCCCATGTCGGAGGTAGCTTCGATCAGGTCGGCAGCCGGTACCAGCGGCTGGCCGCTGATGGTTGCCAGGCGCTGTACGGCCAGGGCCTGGTAGCCCGGGTCGGCGTTGATGCCGGTGCCGATGGCGGTACCGCCCAGGTTGATTTCGGTCAGCAGTTCCGGAGCCAGCGAGCGCAGGCGCTGCAGGTCTTCGGTCATGGTGGTGGCGAAGGCGCGGAATTCCTGGCCCAGGGTCATCGGCACGGCGTCCTGCAGCTGGGTACGACCCATCTTCAGTACGTGGTCGAATTCCTTGCCTTTGGCAGCGAAGGCCTGGATCAGGCTGTCGAGGCTGGCCAGCAGGGCGTCGTGACCGAGCAGCAGACCCAGGCGGATCGCGGTCGGGTAGGCGTCGTTGGTCGACTGCGCCATGTTCACGTCGTTGTTCGGGTGCAGGTATTTGTACTCGCCTTTCTGGTGGCCCATGGCCTCCAGTGCGATGTTGGCGATAACTTCGTTGGCGTTCATGTTGGTAGAAGTACCAGCACCGCCTTGAATCATGTCGACCACGAACTGCTCGTGGAAGTCGCCGCGGATCAGGCGGGCACAGGCCTCGCTGATTGCAGCGTGCTTGGCATCGCTCAGGTGACCCAGCTCACGGTTGGCGTCGGCAGCGGCCTGCTTGACCATGGCCAGGGCCACGACCAGCTTCGGGTAGTGCGACAGCGGAACACCGGAGAGGTGGAAGTTGTTGGCAGCGCGCAGGGTCTGGATGCCGTAGTAGGCATCAGCCGGGACTTCAAGGGTGCCAAGCAGGTCTTTTTCGACGCGGAACGATGCAGCAGCGGACATGATAAATATCATCTCGAGTTTGGCCCGGCACATGCCGGAATGGCGCCAATCCTAGGCCTGCGCCGATTTTGCGGCCAATGCTGTTGCACGCTAACCTATGCACAAACGGCATAATGATTGATGTGACGCCGATTGACATTCGAGCGTGTACCATTTTGGTGCATGCCGGGAGATGAGTGATGAACCTCGAAAGCAAGTGGCTGGAAGACTTCAGTGCCCTGGCCGCGACCCGCAGCTTTTCCCAGGCCGCCGAACGCCGCTTCGTGACCCAGCCGGCCTTCAGCCGCCGCATCCGCAGCCTTGAGGCGGCGTTGGGGCTGACCCTGGTCAACCGCTCGCGCACTCCGATCGAACTGACGGCGGCCGGCCAGTTGTTCCTGGTCACGGCGCGTACGGTGGTCGATCAACTGGGCGAGGTGTTGCGTCATTTGCATCACCTGGAAGGCGGGCAGGGCGAGGTGATCCAGGTGGCGGCGGCGCACTCCCTGGCCCTGGGGTTCTTCCCGCGCTGGATTGCCCAGCTACGCAACGATGGCCTGAACATCGCCACCCGGCTGGTGGCGACCAACGTCGGCGATGCGGTGCATGCCCTGCGTGAAGGTGGCTGCGACCTGATGCTGGCCTTCTACGATCCGGATGCGGCCTTGCAGATGGACGCAGAGATCTTCCCTTCGCTGCACATGGGCCATACCGAGATGCTGCCGGTGTGCGCGGCCGATGCCGATGGCAAGCCCTTGTTCGATCTTGAAGGCGAGGGCAGCGTGCCGTTGCTGGCCTATAGCGCCGGTGCCTTCCTCGGTCGCTCGGTCAACCTTCTGGTGCGCCAGCGCAACCTGCGCTACACCACGGTCTACGAGACGGCCATGGCCGACAGCCTCAAGAGCATGGCCCTGGAAGGCCTGGGCATTGCCTGGGTGCCGCGCCTGTCGGCACGGGCGGAGCTGGAGCGTGGCGAGCTGGTGATCTGTGGCGGCAGCCAGTGGCACGTGCCGCTGGAAATCCGCCTGTATCGCTGTGCGTTGGTGCGCAAGGCCAACGTGCGATTGCTCTGGCGCAAGCTGGAAGGTGGGCCTGCCGCACCGGCTTGACCCGAAAGTCAGCCAAAGCCCCGAAAAATAAGGGCGACAGTTGGTCGTCGGGGTGCATTAAACGCACCGCTTTGCGGTATACTGCGCGGCCTTCGGTCGGTTTTCCCGACCCTAATTCGCATAACAAGCCACGCCGGTCGTCCCGCGTGGCTTGTTGTTTTTTGACGCGCCTGCGGGCGCCCAAGAGAAGAGGCTCGACGATGAGTGCACTGGTTGGCGTGATCATGGGCTCCAAGTCCGATTGGTCCACCCTTAGCCACACCGCCGATATGCTGGAAAAACTCGGCATTCCCTACGAGGTCAAGGTGGTTTCCGCCCATCGCACCCCGGACCTGCTGTTCCAGTATGCCGAAGAGGCCGAAGGCCGTGGCATCGAGGTGATCATCGCCGGTGCTGGTGGCGCTGCCCACCTGCCAGGCATGTGCGCCGCCAAGACCCACCTGCCGGTGCTCGGCGTACCAGTGCAGTCGTCGATGCTCTCCGGTGTCGACTCGCTGCTGTCGATCGTGCAGATGCCGGCCGGTATTCCGGTTGCCACCCTGGCCATCGGCAAGGCCGGCGCGATCAACGCCGCGCTGCTCTCGGCGAGCATCCTGGGCGCCAAGCACCCGCAGTTCCATGCGGTGCTCAAGCAGTTCCGCACCGAGCAGACAGACAACGTTCTGGACAATCCAGATCCGCGCCAGGCCTGAGGTCAAAAGCATGAAAATCGGTGTAATCGGTGGCGGCCAGCTGGGTCGCATGTTGGCCCTGGCAGGAACCCCGCTGGGCATGAACTTCGCTTTCCTGGACCCGGCGCCGGACGCGTGCGCGGCGCCTCTGGGCGAGCACCTGCGGGCCGACTACGGCGACCAGGACCACCTGCGCCAGCTGGCCGACGAAGTCGACCTGGTGACCTTCGAGTTCGAAAGCGTGCCGGCTGAAACCGTCGCCTTCCTGTCCCAGTTCGTGCCGGTCTACCCGAGTGCCGAGTCCCTGCGCATCGCGCGTGACCGCTGGTTCGAGAAGAGCATGTTCAAGGACCTGGGCATTCCGACGCCATCCTTCGCCGACATTCAGTCGCAAGCCGACCTGGACGCTGCCGTGGCCAGCATCGGCCTGCCAGCCGTGCTCAAGACCCGCACCCTGGGTTATGACGGAAAAGGGCAGAAAGTGCTGCGAACTGCCGAGGATGTTGTAGGTACCTTCGCTGAACTGGGCAGCGTGCCATGCTTGCTGGAAGGCTTCGTGCCGTTCACCGGCGAAGTGTCGCTGATCGCTGTGCGTGCCCGTGATGGCGAGACCCGCTTCTACCCGCTGGTGCACAACACCCATGAGAGCGGCATCCTGCGCCTGTCGGTGGCCAGCGAAGACCACATGCTCCAGGGCTTGGCCGAAGACTATGCAGGCCGTGTGCTCAAGCAACTGGATTATGTCGGCGTGCTGGCGTTCGAGTTCTTCGAAGTCGATGGCGGCCTGAAAGCCAACGAAATCGCACCGCGTGTACACAACTCCGGGCACTGGACCATCGAAGGCGCCGAATGCAGCCAGTTCGAGAACCACCTGCGCGCCGTTGCCGGCCTGCCGCTGGGCTCGACCGCCAAGGTCGGTGAAAGCGCCATGCTCAACTTCATCGGCAGCGTACCGGCGGTGGAAAAGGTCGTGGCTATCGACGAATGCCACCTGCACCACTACGGCAAGGCGTTCAAGGCCGGACGCAAGGTCGGCCACGCCACCCTGCGCTGCGCCGACATGGCGGCCCTGGAACAGAAGATCCAGCAGGTCGAAGCCCTGATCGAGGGCTGATCCTTGCTGTCCCTCTGAATGGCGGGATGCCAAAGCGCTGACTAGGCTTTGGCATGCGTCATTCCATTCAGAGGGATTGCCATGGGCATCATTGGAACCATCTTCATCGGCCTGATCGTCGGTCTGCTGGCACGCTTCATCAAGCCCGGCGACGACAGTATGGGCTGGATCATGACCATTCTGCTGGGCATTGCCGGCTCGCTCGCCGCGACCTACGGCGGCCAGGCGCTGGGCATCTACCAGGCCGGGCAGGGCGCGGGATTCCTTGGCGCGCTGGTGGGCGCGGTCGTCCTTCTGGTGATCTACGGTCTGGTCAAAAAGAACTGACAGCAGGCTAAAATGCTCGGCAATTTTCGTTGCCGAGCATTTTCATGCGCCGTGTATTACTGCTTTCCCTGTTGTTGATCAGCAGCCTGGCTCGCGCCGAGCTGGCGGAAACCGACTGGTTGGAGTTGATGCCCAAGTCGGACCAGAAAGCCCTGGAGCTGATGCCTGAAATCGACCACAACTCCCCGGAAGCCACGGGCACCTTTACCGAAAAGGGTGGCCTGAAGCAGAGCAAGGGCCTGCCGGCGGTGATGTATTCGAGCAAGACCGTGGCGGCCATGAACGGCAAGCACATTCGCCTGGGTGGCTACCCGGTGCCGCTGGAAAGCGATGCCAAGGGCAACAGCACGCTGTTCTTCCTCGTACCTTATCCGGGCGCCTGCATCCACGTGCCACCGCCACCGCCGAACCAGCTGGTGCTGGTGCGTTATCCCCATGGCCTGAAGCTGGACGATATCTACACGCCGCTGTGGGTCACCGGCACCCTGAAGATCGAGAAGGTCAGCAACGACCTGGCCGATGCCGCCTACGCCCTGGATGCGGCGAAGGTGAAGGTGGTGGAGGAAGGCGACTTGTAGCCTGTGGGAGCCGGCATCGCCGGCGATGAGGTCCGTGCGGCGACCGCTTCAGTACACCTGCGCCAACGAGGTGGCCGGATTGCGACTGCTGCGCAGTCGATCGCAGGCTCCGCCAGCTCCCACAAAGACAGTTGCTCCCACAGTGCCTAGAGGCTCAGGCTGCCGATCTGAACCTCAAGCTTGTGCGTTGCACCTGGCGCCAGCGTCACCACATCGTCCCAGACGTTCGCGGTTTCGATACACAGCATGCGTTGCCAGCCATCGTCGGCCATGTCCGGCAGCTCGGCGGCGCGATCGGTCCAGGGGTTCCAGATCACTGCCGAGCGTGAACCACTGGCCGTCAGCTGGATGCGCCGGTTCCAGGCCGGGTCGACAATGCTCAGCTGTTCAGGGGCCTGCAGGTAGATCCGGTCGGTTTCCCCGGCAAATCCCAGGCTACCCGCCTGTGTACGCTGTTCCCAGTTGGCCAGGGTCTCGATATAGCCAAGGCCTGCGACACCCTCCACGCGCACCTGGCGCACATCACTGACCGCAAAGTAGCTATGCAGTGCCTGGCTGAGGGTGACAGGGACATTGTCGAGGTTGTAGCTGGTGAGGGTGATGCTCAACTGCTCGGCCATGACGATGCAGAGCTTGAGCTCGACATTGTGCGGCCAGCCCGGCAGGTCGCCCTGGGTGTCCGGCAGGGTGAAGTCGACCCGCACTGCGCCGCCTTCGCTGGAAATTTCCGACAGTTGCCAGTCGCGGCCTCGCACCAGCCCATGGGCCGGTGCTTCGCCACCGCGATACATCGTTTGGACAGGCTCGGGGTTGCGTGCCAGCTGGCCGAACCAGGGCCAACACACCGGAACACCGGCGCGCACGGATTTACCCTGCTTGAAGATGGCCTGCTCGCTGAGCCACAGCAGCGGCGGTTCACCCACGCGCTGATAGCTCAACACTTGCGCGCCCTGCTGGGCGACCAGCAGCTCGGCGCTGTCAGTGGTGATGCGCCAGCAGTTGAGTTCGCCGTGCAGTTCGGTTACGACCTGGGGTGTGGACATGCGCATTATCTCGTTGATTTGCCATACGATCTTTGACCGCTTGCAGACCCACGAGTTTACCGCGCCGGTGTCTCAGCGACGAGGAGGAACCGAGCGCGTGCGGCCACTGCCATCGATGGCAACGAAGACAAACACCGCTTCGGTGACCTTGCGCCATTCGCTGGACAGCGGATCGTCGCTCCACACCTCGACCATCATCTGGATCGAGCTGCGGCCGATTTCCAGGGTCTGGGTATAGAAGGACAACTGGGCGCCAACGGCCACCGGGACCAGGAACGCCATGCGATCAATGGCCACCGTGGCCACTCGGCCACCGGCGACACGGCTGGCCATGGCGGTGCCGGCCAAGTCCATCTGGGCGACCAGCCAGCCGCCGAAGATATCGCCGAAACCGTTGGTTTCACGCGGCAATGCGGTGATCTGCAAGGCCAGGTCGCCTTGCGGGATAGGATCTTCTTGTTCGAGTTCAATCATGCCGGGGGTGCCTCTGACCCGTGACGCTTCGTTGGTTGGCGCTAAGACAGACGCCTCGAAAAACGATTCAGCACAACTATTCTACGCTGCTTTCGCTTTGCCAGGCGGCGAAGGGAAACTCTGCGAAACCGACTAAGCATACCTAGCGGCGTTTTCGCACAACATCCTTCAAAAGGCCCAAGCCCTTCCTACAGGCGGCCAGTATATAGAGCCGAAGGCGTAGCGACGACCATGCAGTCATGAATACTTGTATTGAATCTGTACGCCATGTGCTTTTTCCAGCAATTTGCTATCGTTCGAGGCTTCCCAGGCCCAAAGCCCCGTCGCAAGCGGCCTGTAGTCTCAATAAAGCAATTCCAATAAGAGATACCTATGACCTCCGTGCCCGGCAGTATCGCGCAATCTTCAAGGCCGTTGACCCGCAGTGATTACAAGACCCTGTCGCTTTCCGCCCTGGGCGGCGCGCTGGAGTTCTACGATTTCATCATTTTCGTGTTTTTCGCCACCGTGGTCGGCAAGTTGTTCTTCCCCGTCGACATGCCGGAATGGCTACGTTTGATGCAAACGTTTGGCATTTTTGCCGCCGGCTACCTGGCGCGGCCCCTGGGCGGGATCATCATGGCCCACTTCGGCGACCTGCTGGGACGCAAGAAGATGTTCACCCTGAGCATCTTCATGATGGCCGTGCCCACCCTGATCATGGGCTTGCTGCCGACCTATGCGCAGATCGGCCTGTGGGCGCCGATCCTGCTGTTGCTGATGCGAGTGATCCAGGGCGCCGCCATTGGCGGTGAAGTGCCGGGTGCCTGGGTGTTCGTGTCCGAGCATGTGCCGGCGCGCAATACCGGTTACGCCTGTGGCACCCTGACGGCAGGGCTGACCTCCGGGATCCTGCTCGGTTCGCTGGTGGCGACCCTGATCAACACCGTCTACACCCCGCAAGAGGTCGCCGACTACGCCTGGCGCGTTCCCTTCCTGCTGGGCGGGGTGTTCGGCCTGTTCGCGGTGTACCTGCGTCGCTGGTTGCACGAGACCCCGGTATTCGCCGAAATGCAGGCGCGCAAGGCCCTGGCCGAGGAAGTGCCACTTCGCGCGGTGCTGCGCGATCACCGCGGCGCCATCGTCATTTCAATGCTGCTGACCTGGCTGCTGTCGGCCGGCATCGTGGTGGTGATCCTGATGACTCCGGCATTGCTGCAGAGTCTTTACCAGGTCAGCCCGACCGACTCGCTCAAGGCCAACAGCCTGGCGATCGTACTGCTTAGCCTGGGCTGCATCGCCACCGGTACGCTGGCTGATCGCCTGGGCGCCGGGCGGGTGTTCATCGTTGGCAGCCTGTTGCTGCTGGCCTCGTCCTGGACCTTCTACCACACCCTGCCGACCCACCCCGAGTGGCTGTTCCCGCTGTATGCCCTGACTGGCCTGTGTGTCGGCATCGTCGGTGCCGTGCCTTACGTCATGGTCAAGGCTTTCCCGCCTGTAGTCCGTTTCAGCGGCCTGTCGTTCTCCTACAACCTGGCCTACGCCATCTTCGGTGGTCTGACCCCGATGGTGGTGACTGCATTGCTCAAGTTCAGCCCCATGGCACCGGCCTACTACGTTGCCGGGATCTGCACCATTGGTCTGCTGGTCGGCTGCTACCTGTTGGCTAAAAAGCGCTGAAAGCCCTCTGCTTCACGCCCTCGCAACATTTTGAAAAGGCCATCACCGTTATTCGGTGATGGCCTTTCATCTAATTGTCACATTCGATTCATAGAGTGTTCATACGGCCTGCAGATACTTGGGCCCGATCCATCTCACCCCAATTCCTGCTAGGAGTAAGGCATGAAACTGAAGCGTTTGATGGCGGCCCTGACGTTCGTCGCCGCTGGCGTTGCCACCGCCAATGCGGTTGCCGCTGTTGACCCTGCTATTCCGACCTACGCCAAGACCACCGGTGTGTCGGGCAACCTCTCCAGCGTCGGTTCCGATACCCTGGCGAACCTGATGACTCTGTGGGCCGAGGCCTACAAGAAGGAATACCCGAACGTAAACATCCAGATCCAGGCTGCCGGCTCCTCCACCGCGCCACCCGCGCTGACCGAAGGCACCGCCAACCTCGGCCCGATGAGCCGCAAGATGAAGGACGTCGAGCTGCAGGCGTTCGAGCAGAAGTACGGCTACAAGCCAACCGCTATCCCGGTTGCCGTCGACGCCCTGGCCGTCTTCGTCCACAAGGACAACCCGATCAAGGGCCTGACCATGGCTCAGGTCGATGCGATTTTCTCCTCCACCCGCCTGTGCGGTGGCAAAGCCGACGTGAAAACCTGGGGCGACCTGGGTGTAACCGGCGACCTGGCCAACAAGCCGGTTCAGCTGTTCGGCCGCAACTCGGTATCCGGCACCTACGGCTACTTCAAGGAAGAAGCCCTGTGCAAAGGCGACTTCAAGCCTAACGTCAACGAACAACCTGGCTCGGCATCGGTCGTGCAGTCGATCAGCAGCTCGCTGAACGGCATCGGTTACTCGGGCATCGGCTACAAGACCGCCAGCGTCAAGACCGTGCCTCTGGCCAAGAAAGATGGCGGTGCTTTCGTTGAAGACAACGAAGCCAACGCCCTGAACGGCACCTACCCGCTGTCGCGCTTCCTGTACGTCTACGTCAACAAGGCGCCGAACAAGCCCCTGGCCCCGCTGGAAGCCGAGTTCGTCAAACTGGTTCTGTCGCAAGCAGGCCAGCAGGTTGTCGTGAAGGATGGTTACATCCCGCTGCCGGCCAAAGTAGCTGCCAAAGCCTTGGCTGACCTGGGCCTGGAGCACAACGGCAACGTTGCAAAGAAGTAATTGAACGTTCGGTGGGGCCTGGTCAATGACCCGGTTCCACCACAAATTGCGAGTCCGCTGCCAGGACCTCTGAGCGGCGGGCTTTTTTGCGTCACTGCATTGTCATGTTTTTGTCATACGGGACCGCTAGGGTGTGCGCATGAATGATCTGGCCAACTCCACAATGACCCAAAATTCTCCCCCCGTGCGGATTGACTTCAATACGCCCGAACTGCAACGCAAGCGGCGCATGCGTGCGCTCAAGGATCGCCTGACCCGCTGGTATGTACTGGTGGGCGGGCTTGCCGTGCTGGCGGCGATCACCCTGATCTTCTTCTACCTGGCCTACGTGGTCGTGCCCCTGTTCCAGGGCGCCACGCTGACCAGCAAGAAGGCGCTGGAGCCGACCTGGCTGTCCCAGGATGCCGGCAAGCCACTGATGATCGCCCTGGAAGAGCAGAACCTGGTCGGTATGCGTGTGTCCGACAAGGGCCAGGCCCTGTTCTTCGACACCAAGACCGGTGCCGAGCTCAAGCGTGTCGACCTGCCGTTGCCGGCGGGCACCCAGGTGACCTCCATTGGCGCCGACCAGCCAGGCAACCCGCTGGTGGTGCTGGGCCTGTCCAACGGCCAGGCGCTGGCGTTCAGCCACAGCTACAAGATCACCTACCCGGACAACAAGAAAACCATCACCCCGGCCATCGACTTCCCCTATGGCCAGGAGCCGTTCAGCCTGGATGACCAGGGCCGTGCGCTGGAGCATGTCAGCCTCAACGTGAATGGCGAAACCCTGGTGGTGGCGGGCTCCACCGGCGCGCACCTGCAGGTGCTGTCGCTGAGCCGCGAAGAAAACATGATGACCGGCGAGGTCACCAGCGAGCAGAACCGTATCGACCTGCCGCAGATGACCGAGCCGGTGAAGGCGATCTTCATCGATCCGCGCCAGCAGTGGCTGTATGTCATCAATGGCCGGGCCCAGGCGGATGTCTTCAGCCTGCGTGACAAGAGCCTCAACGGTCGCTACAAACTGCTCGACGACGGCAATGCCGAAATCACTGCCAGCACCCAGCTGGTGGGTGGTATCTCGCTGATCATCGGTGACTCCAAGGGTGGCCTGGCCCAATGGTTCATGGCCCGCGACCCGGATGGCGAGCAGCGCTTCAAGCGCATCCGCGAATTCCAGATGGGCAAGACGCCGATCGTGCAGATCGACGCCGAAGAGCGTCGCAAGGGCTTTGTCGCCCTGGACGCCAGCGGTGAGCTCGGCGTGTTCCACAGCACCGCACACCGTACCCTGCTGGTAGAGCCGGTCGCCGAAGGCGCTGGTGTACTGGCGCTGTCGCCGCGTGCCAACCGCATCATCATCGAACAAGGCGGCAAGCTGGTGCCGCTGAGCCTGAAGAACCCGCACCCGGAAGTGTCCTGGAGCGCGCTGTGGAGCAAGGTCTGGTACGAGAACTACGACGAGCCGAAGTACGTCTGGCAGTCGACCGCCTCCAACACCGACTTCGAACCCAAGCTGAGTCTGTCGCCACTGACCTTCGGTACCTTGAAGGCGGCGTTCTACGCCATGATCCTGGCGGCGCCGCTGGCCATTGCCGCGGCCATCTACACCGCCTACTTCATGGCCCCCGGCATGCGCCGCAAGGTCAAGCCGGTGATCGAGCTGATGGAAGCGATGCCGACGGTGATCCTCGGCTTCTTCGCCGGCCTGTTCCTGGCACCGTACCTTGAAGGCCACCTGCCGGGTGTGTTCAGCCTCTTCCTGCTGATGCCGATCGGCATTCTGGTCGCCGGCTTCACCTGGAGCCGCCTGCCCGAGTCGATCCGCCTGCGGGTTCCGGATGGCTGGGAAGCAGCGATCCTGATCCCGGTGATCCTGCTGACCGGCTGGTTCGCCCTGTACATGAGCCCGTTGCTGGAGGCCTGGTTCTTCGGCGGTGACATGCGCCTGTGGATCACCAATGACCTGGGTATCACCTACGACCAGCGCAACGCCCTGGTAGTGGGTATCGCCATGGGCTTCGCGGTGATCCCGAACATCTACTCGATTGCCGAAGATGCCGTGTTCAGCGTGCCGCGCAGCCTGACCCTGGGCTCCCTGGCCCTGGGCGCGACCCCGTGGCAGACCCTGACCCGCGTGGTCATCCTGACCGCCAGCCCGGGCATTTTCTCGGCGCTGATGATCGGTATGGGCCGTGCGGTGGGTGAAACCATGATCGTGCTGATGGCCACCGGCAACACCCCGGTGATGGAGCTGAACCTGTTCGAAGGCATGCGCACCCTGGCTGCCAACGTTGCAGTGGAGATGCCTGAGTCGGAAGTCGGTGGCAGCCACTACCGCGTGCTGTTCCTCGCCGCGCTGGTGCTGCTGATGTTCACCTTCGTGATGAACACCTTGGCCGAGCTGATTCGCCAGCGTCTGCGCAAGAAATACTCGTCGCTTTGATAGAAAGGTAGCGATCCGTGAAAAAGGATTCCCTCAAAAGCTGGTTCAAGAGCGGCGCCCCCGGTGTCTGGATCAGCGGTGGCGCGGTCGCCATCGCGGTTATCATGACCGTTGGCCTGCTCGCTGTGATTGCCGTGCGCGGCCTGGGCCACTTCTGGCCGGCCGACCTGATCCAGGCCAACTACAACGTGCCTGGTCAGCCCAGCCACATCGTGGTCGGTGAGCTGGTGCAGAAGGAAGAGGTGCCCCGTGCGCGTCTGAAAGGTGCCGGTCTGCCGGTGCCTGACGAAGGCCCGGAGTTCATGACCCGCGAGCTGATCAAGGTCGGTAACCGCGACCTCAACGGCAGCGACTTCACCTGGGTGGTTGGCGAATGGCTGACCGACCAGCAGACACCGGTCGACCTGATCGCCCTGGAGCGTCGTGAGTGGGGCAACTTCTACGGCTACCTGGTCAGCGTCAAGGAAAACGGCAAGGTGGTCGCCGAAGGCCAGGCTGCCTGGGCCGAGCTGCAGACCCGCCTGAAGCGTACCGAGAAGCTGGCGGGCGAACTGCAGGCCCTGGAGAAGAAAGAGATCGGTGCCATCAACCATGGCCTCGAGCGCCTGCGCCTGCAAGGCCGCAAGCTGGAACTGCAAGGCAAGCTGGACGCTGCGGCCCAGGCTGACATCGAAGCCGAGCGCGCCGAGCTGAACAACCGCTACAAGGCTATCGAAGAGCGTCTGGGCAACCTGCACCAGGAGTTCAGCCGCGATAGCCTGGTGGCCAAGGATGGCAACGGCCGTGAGGTCGAGATCAACCTGGAAAAGGTGGTCCACGCCTACCAGCCGAATGCCATGGGCACCTTCACCAAACTGGGTGTGTACTTCGCCAAGGTCTGGGAGTTCCTCAGCGACGACCCGCGTGAAGCCAACACCGAAGGCGGGATCTTCCCGGCCATCTTCGGTACCGTGATGATGACCCTGATCATGGCCGTGATCGTCACCCCGTTCGGTGTGCTGGCGGCGGTGTACCTGCGTGAGTATGCACGCCAGGGCCCGGTCACCCGGCTGATCCGTATCGCCGTGAACAACCTGGCCGGTGTACCGGCGATCGTCTACGGCGTGTTCGGCCTGGGCTTCTTCGTCTATGTGCTGGGTGGCTCGCTCGACCGCCTGTTCTTCCCCGAAGCCTTGCCGGCGCCGACCCTGGGTACCCCGGGCCTGCTCTGGGCCTCGCTGACCCTGGCGCTGCTGGCGGTACCGGTGGTGATCGTGGCCACCGAAGAAGGCCTGGCGCGTATCCCGCGTACTGTCCGCGAAGGCTCCCTGGCCCTGGGTGCGACCAAGGCCGAGACCCTGTGGAAGATCGTCCTGCCCATGGCCAGCCCGGCGATGATGACCGGCATGATTCTCGCGGTGGCCCGCGCCGCCGGTGAAGTGGCGCCGCTGATGCTGGTGGGTGTGGTGAAACTGGCGCCGTCGCTGCCGGTGGATGGCAACTACCCGTACCTGCACCTGGACCAGAAGATCATGCACCTGGGCTTCCACATCTACGACGTCGGCTTCCAGAGCCCCAACGTCGAGGCCGCGCGGCCTTTGGTGTACGCCACCGCGCTGCTGCTGGTGCTGGTGATCGCCACCCTCAACCTCTCGGCGGTATGGATTCGTAACCACCTGCGCGAGAAGTACAAGGCGCTGGATAGCTGATCGATACACCCCTTATTGCAAGTGCCGCCCGTGTGTTGTGCCGGGCGGTTCGATGAAACGAAATAGATAGCGTATGGAGTCTGACCATGCAGCATGAATCCCACGCCCACGGCATCGATATGTCGGCCCTGGGTCGCGACAAGCAGAGCCTGCGTCTGGCTGAAGAAACCGTGGCCATCGAAGTGCCGGGCCTGAGCCTGTACTACGGCGAGAAACAAGCCCTGTTCGACGTCAGCATGAATATCCCCAAGCAGCGCGTGACCGCCTTCATCGGCCCGTCCGGCTGCGGCAAGTCGACCCTGCTGCGGACCTTCAACCGCATGAACGACCTGGTTGACGGCTGCCGTGTCGAGGGTGCGATCAACCTGTACGGCAACAACATCTACCGCAAGGGCGAAGACGTGGCCGAGCTGCGTCGCCGGGTCGGCATGGTGTTCCAGAAGCCCAACCCGTTCCCCAAGACCATCTATGAAAACGTGGTCTACGGCCTGCGCATCCAGGGCATCAACAAGAAGCGGGTGCTCGATGAGGCCGTGGAGTGGGCACTCAAGGGCGCGGCCCTGTGGGACGAGGTCAAGGACCGCCTGCACGAGTCGGCACTGGGCCTGTCCGGTGGTCAGCAGCAGCGTCTGGTGATTGCCCGCACCATCGCCGTTGAGCCGGAAGTACTGCTGCTCGACGAGCCGTGTTCGGCACTCGACCCGATCTCGACGCTGAAGGTCGAAGAGCTGATCTACGAACTGAAATCCAAGTACACCATCGTCATCGTGACCCACAACATGCAACAGGCGGCGCGGGTTTCCGACTACACCGCGTTCATGTACATGGGCAAGCTGATCGAGTTCGGTGACACCGACACCCTGTTCACCAACCCGGCGAAGAAGCAGACCGAAGATTACATTACCGGTCGGTATGGCTAGGATTCGACGACTGAACGCCGCCTGACCGCACTTACCGGACGCTCCAAGGATTTCCCATGATCGATAAAGACAGCCTTACCCACCACATCTCCCAGCAGTTCAACGCCGAACTCGAAGAGGTCCGCAGCCACCTCCTGGCGATGGGCGGCCTGGTCGAGAAGCAGGTCAACGACGCGGTCACCGCGCTGATCGAGGCCGATTCGGGCCTGGCCCAGCAGGTGCGTGAAGTCGACGAGCAGATCAACCAGATGGAGCGCAATATCGACGAGGAGTGCGTGCGCATCCTTGCTCGCCGCCAGCCGGCGGCCTCCGACCTGCGGCTGATCATCAGCATCTCCAAGTCGGTGATCGACCTGGAGCGCATCGGCGACGAGTCGACCAAGATCGCCCGCCGCGCCATCCAGCTGTGCGAGGAGGGCGAGTCGCCCCGGGGTTATGTCGAAGTGCGCCATATCGGCGACCAGGTGCGCAACATGGTCCGCGATGCCCTGGATGCCTTCGCCCGTTTCGACGCCGACCTGGCCCTGTCGGTGGCCCAGTACGACAAGACCATCGACCGCGAGTACAAGACCGCCCTGCGCGAGCTGGTCACCTACATGATGGAAGACCCGCGTTCGATCTCGCGGGTGCTCAGCGTGATCTGGGCCCTGCGTTCGCTGGAGCGGATCGGTGACCACGCGCGCAACATCTCCGAGCTTGTGATCTATCTGGTACGGGGTACCGATGTGCGTCACCTGGGGCTGGCGCGGATGAAGGAAGAGGTCGAGGGCGGCGGCGAAAAGGCTAATGTTCCGGGCAGATCTGACGATAAATAAGACTGCCTGCGAAAACGAACGCCCGGCTTTGGCCGGGCGTTTTCGTTTGCGTTCGGCGATATGCGAGTCGGGATGCAATAGGAGCGGTGATGAGTAAAGTCAGTGTGCTGGTGGTGGATGATGCGCCGTTCATTCGCGACCTGGTGAAGAAGTGCCTGCGCAACCATTTCCCCGGGATGGTCATCGAAGACGCGGTCAATGGCCGCAAGGCCCAGGCCCTGCTGGCCCGCGAAGCCTTCGACCTGGTCCTGTGCGACTGGGAAATGCCGGAAATGTCGGGCCTGGAGCTACTGACCTGGTGCCGCCAGCAAGACGCCATGAAGGCCATGCCGTTCATCATGGTGACCAGCCGTGGCGACAAGGAGAACGTGGTCCAGGCGATCCAGGCCGGCGTCTCGGACTTCGTCGGCAAGCCCTTCACCAATGAACAGCTGCTGACCAAGGTGAAAAAGGCCCTGAGCAAGACAGGCAAGCTCGATGCCCTGATGTCCAGCGCACCGGCGCGGGTCAACTCGGCTTTCGCCAACGACTCGCTCAGTGCCCTGACTGGCGGACGTGCTGAAACGGTCAAAGTGGCGCCGCCGCCAGCACCGGCAGCGGCCAGGCCGGTGATCAACGCACCCCAGCCCCCTGCGGCTGCAGCGACCAGCCGCGGCCAGGGCCAGCTGCGCTTGCCGGGTGGTACCCAGCCTTGCGTGATCAAGGCCCTGAGCCTCAAGGAGGCGCTCCTGGTGGTGCGCCGGGGTGAGACCCTGCCGCAGGTGCTCGAAGGCGCCGTGCTCGACCTGGAGCAGGGTGAGAATGCCGAGATCGCACGCCTGAATGGCTACCTGCACGCGGTTGCGGCCCTTGAACCGAAACCGGACAGCGACTGGCTGCAGTTGACCTTCAAGTTCGTCGACCAGGATGCGCAGAAGCTCGACTACCTGTCGCGGCTGATTGCCCGTGGTACGGCGCAGAAGCATTTCGTGCCGGGGGCCTGATAAAGGACTTATCGCGGGGCAAGCCCGCTCCCACCTGTAGGAGCGGGCTTGCCCCGCGATGAGCTGCTAACCTTTGACAGACCTTCAACTGTCAAAAAGCCACTACCATGCCCGCACGCACGTTGCTGTTCTGCGCCTTGCTCGCGGCTTGCGGGCCGGCACTGGCCATGACGCTCTACAAAAGCACCGACGCCTACGGTGTGGTCTCCTACTCCGAGCGTCCCATTCCCGGCGGTAGACCCTTTGTCTTCCGCGAGCCGATGGTCGAGCAACTGGACGGCCAGGTTCGTCTGCAGGCCAGTACGTTCGCACAAGGCGTGCGCTTGAGTGCCCGCAACGATACCTATGCACCGGTGGAGGTGGAGTTGCGCCTGGAGCGTCTGGGCAACGTCCAGGGCGGCGCTTCGCGGATCGTGCGGCGGGTGCTGCCGGCGCGCGCCACGGTGCCGCTGACGGTGCTCACAGCACGCCAGCCGGGCAAGCCGGTCACCTACAAGGAAAGGTTCAAATATGCCCTGGGCAATCCGGCCCAGCGCCAGCAGGCATTTCGTTATCCCGTGCCGTGGCGGGGCGGGCCCTTTCGCCTGAGCCAGGGGCCGAACGGCCGCTACAGCCACTTCGGGCCCAAGGGGCGCTACGCCATGGATATCGCCATGCCCGAGGGCACACCGATCATTGCGGCCCGCGCCGGGGTGGTGATCAAGACCGAGAACAGCCAGAGCGGCCGTGGTACGCATCCGTCGGGCAACTTCGTGCGCATCCTGCACGATGACGGCACCATGGGCGTCTACCTGCACCTGATGCAAGGTTCGGTGGTGGTCAGGGAAGGGCAGCGGGTGGTCTACGGCACGTCATTGGCAAGGTCCGGCAATACCGGCAACAGCACCGGCCCGCACCTGCATTTTGTCGTGCAGCGCAATGTCGGGCTGGCCCTGGAGTCGATCCCCTACCAGTTCAACCAGCCCGTGGGTGGATTGCCGGACTTTACCGCCGGCAACCCCTGAGGTGGCTCAATCGAGCTTGAGCACCTTGGCCAGGACGATTTTCGGGCCTTTCATCTTCTTGATGATGATGCGCAGGCCTTCGACCTCCAGCACTTCTTCCTCTTCCGGCACCCGCTTGAGGGTCTCGTAGACCAGGCCGGCGAGGGTTTCCGCCTCGATGTGGTCCAGGTCGACGCCCAGCAGGCGCTCGACCTTGAACAGCGGCGTATCGCCGCGCACCAGCAGCTTGCCCGGCTGATAGGCGAGGATGCCGCGCTCGGCCTTGCGGTGTTCGTCCTGGATGTCGCCAACCAGCACTTCCAGCACGTCTTCCATGGTCAGGTAGCCGATGACCTTGCCGTCGGCTTCTTCGACCAGGGCGAAGTGTGCGCTGCCCTTGCGGAACTGCTCCAGCAGGTGGGAAAGCGGCATGTGCCGGGATACCCGTTCCAGTGGCCGGGTCAGCTCGGCGAGGTTGAAGGACTCGGGGATATGGTCCAGGTCGGCCAGCTCCAGCAACAGGTCCTTGATGTGCAACAGGCCGATGAACTCGCCACGCTCGGCATCCAGTACCGGGTAGCGGCTGAACTTGTGGCGGCGGAACATCGCCAGGATTTCCTTGAGCGGCGCGTTGGCGTCCAGGCAGACCATGTCCTCGCGTGAGTTGGCCCAGTCGACCACCTCCAGTTCGCCCATCTCCACCGCCGAGGCCAGTACGCGCATGCCCTGGTCGCTGGGGTCCTGGCCACGACTGGAGTGCAGGATCAGCTTCAGTTCGTCACGGCTGTAATGGTGCTCGTGATGGGGGCCGGGCTCACCTTGGCCGGCAATGCGCAGGATGGTGTTGGCGCTGGCGTTGAGCAGGTAGATGGCCGGGTACATCAGCCAGTAGAACAGGTACAGCGGTACCGCGGTCCACAGCGACAGCAGTTCGGGTTTGCGGATGGCCCAGGACTTGGGCGCCAGCTCGCCGACCACGATGTGCAGGTAGGAAATCACGAAGAAGGCGCTGAAGAACGAAATGGCCTTGATGACTTCCGGCGACTCGACGCCGACGGCGGCCAGCACAGGTTCGAGCAGGTGCGCGAAGGCCGGTTCACCGACCCAGCCCAGGCCCAGGGAGGCGAGGGTGATACCCAGCTGGCAGGCGGAAAGGTAGGCATCGAGTTGGTTGTGCACGGTGCGCAGGATCTGCCCGCGCCAGCCATGCTGCTCGGCAATCGACTCGACCCGGGTCGAGCGCAATTTGACCATGGCGAACTCGGCGGCAACGAAAAAGCCGTTGAGCAGCACCAGCAGCAAAGCAAAAATGATCATGCCGAAATCGGCGAAAAGTGAAGCGAGGCTAAAACCAGGGGAAGGGTCCATGATGGAGTTTAACGGGGTCCGTCATCTGAAAAAATTAAGAAAGGCGGTGCCAGCATTCGCTGGCACAAGTCCGCCAATGTAGCGGCTGGGGGCGCGATTGCCTAGGGGCGCGGTGTCAGGAGGCCAGGCGCTGGGCGATCTGGGCGGGGGAAAAATGGCAAGTGAAGGTGCTGCCATGGCCCGGTACGCTGCTGATCTCCAGGCGGCCGCGATGGCGCAATAGCACGTGCTTGACGATCGCCAGGCCCAGGCCCGTGCCACCGGTGTTGGAAGCGCGGCTGGAGTCGACCCGGTAGAAGCGCTCGGTCAGGCGCGGCAGGTGCTTGGCGTCGATGCCGATCCCGGAATCCTGCACGCTCAGGTGCGCGCCCTGTTCGTCGGCCCACCAGCGAATACGGATCTGCCCTTCGTCCTGGGTGTACTTGACCGCATTGAACACCAGGTTGGAGAACGCACTGCGCAGTTCGGCCTCGCTGCCCTTGAGGCGAATGCCGGGGGCAGCCTCCAGGCTGATGCGCTGGTTGCGCTGGCCGGACAGGGCCTGGGCATCGCTCTTGATCGATTGCAGCAGGGCATCGATGGCCACCGGCTGGTTGTCCGAGGGGTAGTCGGTGGCTTCCAGCTTGGCCAGCAGCAACAGGTCGTTGAGCAGGGTCTGCATGCGTCCGCCTTGCTGCTGCATCTGCTGCAGGGCACGGACCCAGCGCGGGTTCACGTCTTCGACATTGTCGAGCAGGGTTTCCAGGTAACCGGCGATCACCGTCAGCGGTGTGCGCAGCTCATGCGAGACGTTGGCGACGAAGTCCTTGCGCATCTGTTCGAGTTGGTGGATGCGGGTGACATCGCGTACCAGCATCAGGTGTTCGTTATTGCCGTAGCGGGTGATGTGCAGTTGCACCCGCAGGCGATCGTTGATCGGTGAAGGGATCTCCAGCGGTTCGAGGTAGTTCTCCTGTTCGAAGTACTCCTTGAAGCGTGGGTGGCGGACCAGGTTGGTCACCGGCTGGCCGCTGTCCTGCGGGGTTTTCAGGCCGAGCAGGGTTTCGGCGGCACGGTTCCACCACTCCAGGTTGCCGTCGCTGTCGAGCATGATCACCGCGTCCTTGAGGGCAGCGGTGGACTCCTGCACCCGGTCGATCACCGCCTGCAGGCGGCCGCGCACACGCTGGTCGCGGCGTTGCAGGTGGTAGATGCTGTCGAACACCTCGCCCCACAGGCCGTAGCCGTCGGGTGGTGCTTCGTCGGGTTTGTGCAGGCGCAGCCATTCATGCAGGCGCAGCAGTTGCTTGAGGGTCCAGCCCAGGTAGAGCGCCAGGCCCAGGGCCAGGCTCCAGCCGTAGTAGCCGCTGATCAGGCCAACCACAAGGCAGCCAGTGATCAGCAACAGCATGTGGCGAATCAGGGTGCCATGCCAGTTCTGGTTCAATTAACGACGCGTCCTTTGCAATGCGTGAAGACCGGTTCAGCTCTTGGTGGAGAAGCGGTAACCGGTGCCACGGACGGTTTGTACCAGATTCTCGTAGGCATCACCCAGTGCCTTGCGCAGGCGGCGGATGTGCACATCCACGGTGCGCTCCTCGACATACACATTGCCGCCCCAGACCTGGTCGAGCAACTGGCCACGGGTATAGGCACGTTCCTGGTGGGTCATGAAGAACTGCAGCAGGCGGTATTCGGTCGGGCCCATTTCGGCGGGCTTGCCATCGATGGTCACACGGTGGCTGATCGGGTCGAGCAGCAGGCCGCCGACTTCGATCGGTGCTTCGCCATCGCTGGGGCCTGCGCGGCGCAGCACGGCCTTCAGGCGTGCCACCAACTCGCGGGGCGAGAACGGCTTGGTGATGTAGTCATCGGCACCGACCTCAAGGCCCTGGATCTTGTTGTCTTCCTCGCCCTTGGCGGTGAGCATGATGATCGGGATGTCACCGGTCAGCTCGTCACGCTTGAGGCGCCGGGCCAGTTCGATACCGGAGGTGCCCGGCAGCATCCAGTCGAGCAGGATCAGGTCCGGCTTGCGGTCGACGATGATGGCGTGGGCCTGCTGGGAGTTCTCGGCTTCCAGGCAGTCATAGCCGGCCATTTCCAATGCAACGGCGATCATCTCGCGGATCGGTGCTTCGTCGTCGACGATCAGAATGTTTCTGCCAACCATGTTCAAACCTCTTCCCATTCAGGTGTCGTGGCCCGCATTAGATAACGGAATTATTGCAGTCGTGTGACAGGTACGGGGCTGTTGCAGCAACATTCGGTTACTGGGCTAGGCTTAAATTCCCTCTCCCGAGAAACACGGTGGATCCAATGACACGACATACGCTGAACTGGATGGCGCTTTTTACTGCTGTGGCACTGGCCTTGCCGGGGATGGCCTCAGCTCATCATGCCATGATGAAGGACGGTGTGATGGTCGACCATGCTGGCATGACACTGTACACCTTCGACAAGGACGCGAACGGTAAGTCCATGTGCAACGGTGAGTGCGCCAAGAACTGGCCGCCACTGATGGTCAAGTCAGGCGACATGGCCGAAGAGGGCTGGACGCAGATCAAGCGCGACGACGGTTCAATGCAATGGGCGTACAAAGGTAAACCGGTGTACACCTTCATCAAGGACAAGAAGGCCGGTGACATGACCGGTGATGGCATGAAGGACGTCTGGCACGTTATCAAATAAGGATGCCTGAATCGCGGGACAAGCCCGCTCCAGTAGGAGCGGGCTTGTCCCGCGATCGATCACAAACTGTAATCCAGAATGATGCTGATAAAGATCAGCAACCCCGCCCAGTGGTTGTGCAGGAAGGCCTTGAAGCAGGACTCGCGGTCCAGCTTGCGGGTGGACCAGAATTCCCAGGCAAAGCACAGCAGGGCCGCGAACAGCCCCAGGTGGAACCACCCCCCCAGCTCGAAGCGGTTGCCCGCCAGCAACAGGCAGCCCAGCGACAGCACCTGCAGGGTCAGGATGATGATCCGGTCGGCCTCGCCAAACAGGATCGCCGTGGACTTGACCCCGATCTTCAGGTCATCGTCACGGTCGACCATGGCGTAGTAGGTGTCGTAGCCCACCGTCCACATCAGGTTGGCGATGTACAGCAGCCAGGCAATGGCCGGCAGCTCGCCCGTGGCGGCAGTGAAGGCCATGGGGATACCCCAGGAATAGGCCGCCCCCAGTACCACCTGCGGGTAGTAGGTGTAGCGCTTCATGAATGGGTAGCAGGCCGCCAGCGCCACCGCGCCAAACGACAGCCACACGGTCGAGGCGTTGGTGCACAGCACCAGCAGGAAACTCACGCCAACCAGCAGGGCAAACAGCACCAGGGCTTCGCGGGCGTTGATCCTGCCGGCCGCCAGCGGACGGTCGGCGGTGCGTTTGACATGGCCGTCGACCTTGCGGTCGGCAAAATCGTTGATGGCGCAGCCGGCCGCACGCATCAGCACCACGCCGAGGGTGAAAATCACCACGTTGGCCAGGGTCGGCGCGCCTTTGGCGGCGATCCACACGGCAGAAAGCGTCGGCCACAGCAGCAGATAGATACCGATCGGGCGATCCATGCGGCTGAGCTGGATGAAGTCCCAGGCCCGTGGGTGCAGGCGGTTGAGCGACTTGAGCAACTGCAGGTACATCAAAGGTTCTCCCCGGCAAGGTCGGCGGCCTGCCACAGCGACGGCAGGAAGACTTCGGCAACCAGCACGCTCAGCTCGGCCCGATCGAAGCGTGAGCGGCGTCCCCACAGCGTGTCGCTGGCATCGGCAACCGGCAGCCAGGCCTTGGGGTAATGACAGACCTCGATGGCGCGACGGACGAAGGCCTGGTCGCAGAACAGCAGCTCGCCCAGGGAGCGACTGCCCAGCGCTTCCATGTCCAGCCCGCCGCTCTCAAGAGCGCTGCGCGCAGCGACGCTGCGGGCGAAGACCCAGGCCTGGCCATGACCGCGCAGGTACACCTCGCGGACCCAGCCTTCGCTGCCGGGCGGCAGGTCCAGGGCCTGGCATTCGTCGTCACGCAGGGGCTGCCAGCCTTCGTAAAGGGGTGTAACGGAAAAGTGATCGGCGGATAATCGAGTCAGGCGTCGGGTCAGGGAACCTTCATCGAACAACCAGTCCAGTAGGGCAGGTGTCGAGCTGTCCGCTACCTGCGAGTACTGCAACCATTCTGCAGCGGGCGCTTGCGATGTTTCGTACGGCACGATGGTATGGATTAACAGGCCAAAGAGACCGCGAGCTTAGCATGAATGGCCGATCCGGCTTGCATGCTGGCACCTGGCTCCAGTACAAAGCCCCCTCGTTGATGGTCGCCACTGTAATGTTCCCGAGAGCGGCCACTCCAAAGCCTGTGTTCGTTGAGGAAGTGTGTGATGAAGAAGTGGCAGTGTATTGTCTGCGGCCTGATCTATGACGAGGCCGAGGGCTGGCCGGACGATGGCATCGCGCCAGGCACCCGCTGGGAAGACGTGCCGGAAGACTGGCTGTGCCCTGATTGTGGTGTCGGCAAATCGGACTTCGAAATGATCGCCATCGGCTGATCAACATTTAACCAGACTTCAAGGAAAGCACGGCATGACGGCTCCAGTGGTAATTGTCGGTACAGGGTTGGCGGGCTACAACCTGGCCCGTGAGTTTCGCAAGCTCGATAGCGATACCCCACTGCTGCTGATTACCGCTGACGACGGCCGCTCCTACTCCAAGCCGATGCTTTCCACCGGCTTTGCCAAGAACAAGGACGCCGACGGCCTGAGCATGGCCGAGCCTGGGGCCATGGCCGAGCAGCTCAAGGCCGAAGTGCGTACCCACACCCGCATCAGCGGCATCGACCCGGGCCACAAGCGCCTGTGGATCGGTGAAGAGCAAGTGGCCTACCGTGACCTGATCCTGGCCTGGGGCGCGCAGACCGTGCAGGTGCCAGTGGAGGGCGATGCCGGAGAGGCGATCTTCCCGATCAACGACCTTGAGGACTACGCGCGTTTCCGTGCCGCCGCTGCCGGCAAGCAGCGGGTGCTGATCCTCGGCGCCGGCCTGATCGGTTGCGAGTTCGCCAATGACATGAGCCTGGGCGGGTTCCAGGTCGAACTGGTGGCGCCGTGCGAGCAGGTGATGCCGACGCTGCTTCACCCGGCAGCCGCTACGGCCGTTCAGGCGGGTCTTGAAGGGCTGGGCGTGCGTTTCCACCTGGGGCCGGTGCTGACGCGCCTGCAGCGCGTTGCCGGGGGGCTGGAAGCGCACCTGTCCGATGGCGCGGTCATTGCCTGCGACCTGGTGGTCTCTGCCGTCGGCCTGCGACCGCGCATCGACCTGGCGGCGGCTGCCGGGTTGCAGGTCAACCGCGGTGTGGTGGTCGACCGCCAACTGCGTACCTCCCACGCCAATATCTATGCCCTGGGTGACTGCGCCGAAGTCGACGGGCTGAACCTGCTGTACGTCATGCCACTGATGAGTTGCGCCCGAGCCTTGGCCCAGACCCTGGCCGGCAACCCGACAGCGGTTGCCTATGGCCCCATGCCGGTGACGGTCAAGACACCGGCCTGCCCGCTGGTGGTCTCGCCACCGCCCCATGGCCGTGAAGGCAGTTGGCAGGTCGAAGGCCAGGGCCTTGACCTCAAGGTGCTCTGCCACGACACCGAGGGCAATCTGCTGGGCTATGCACTGACCGGCACGGCCGTGATGGAGAAGCTGGCTCTAAATCGCCAGCTTCCGGCACTGATGGCGTAAATGGCCGGCGTTCTGTCGGGTTTCCCCTGTTGTTGCCTCAACAATGGCCGCGCGGACACTGGCGCGGCCCCTGTCGGCATGCCATTCTCACTCCCGTCTGCCGCAGTTTAGAGCCTGCGGTGCCTTGGGCGCTGTTCTTGAAGGGCAGCACGGCATAACAACAAAAAATCCGTCAAAGGGGCTTCACTATGCGTAAACCAGAACTCGCCGCAGCTATCGCTGAAAAGGCCGACCTCACCAAAGAGCAAGCCAATCGCGTACTCAACGCCGTGCTCGAAGAAATCACCGGCGCCCTGCATCGCAAGGACAGCGTTACGCTGGTCGGCTTCGGCACCTTCCTGCAACGCCATCGCGGTGCCCGCACCGGCAAGAACCCGCAAACCGGCGAGCCGGTCAAGATCAAGGCCAGCAACACCGTCGCGTTCAAACCAGGCAAATCCCTCAAGGATAGCGTCAATCCTTGATGCTCTGCCCTGTACGATTACATTGAAAAACGGGCACCCGATCAGGTGCCCGTTTTTTATTGCGGCATATGACTTCTGACCCGGTAACTATGGTGTTTTCGTAGCGAGACTATAAACTGCTCCGCCAGTCACTTTTTAGCCGAGGCGTGCACATGAAGTTTCGCTTTCTCCTTTGGGCCATGGGCCTGCTGATGGCCAAGGCCAGCCGCAAGAACCCGGCCTTCCAGCAGCAATTGACCGACAAGGACCTGGTGTTCCAGCTGCAGACCCTCGACGGCAAGGTCGCGCGTCACTTCATCGTCAAGGACATGCGCATCAGCAGCCAGTCCGGTACCCATGCTGCACCGGCCTTCGCCATTGCCTTCAAGGATCCGGCCTTCGGCTTTACCACCTTGCAGGCAAAGAACAAGCAATTGGCGTTCATGCAGGGCATTCAGGACAAGAGCATCCAGATCAAGGGCAATCCGGCGCTGGTGATCTGGTTCCAGGGCCTGATGAAGTACCTGATGCCCAAGAAGAAGGCCTGACCCGCAGGGCCAGGCCGCTGGCTCAGTGCTGGTTGAACTGTGAAGCCAGCTCACGCAGCAGCACTTCGGCCTCCAGCACCTTGTTCACCACGTCTTCGGCCTTTTCACGGCTGATGCTCAGGCGCTCGAGCAGTTCGTCGGGGATCGGCTCGTCCGGCCCTGAGCCGATGCCGCGGGCGCGCAGCAGCCGCACCGCCAGGCACACCAGGTTCGGAAAAGCGGCATAGTCGCCGTCATACTGTGGGTCGTGCTGGAAGCGCAGGGCGGTCGCCAGTTCATCCGGCATGTCCCAGAAACGCATCAGCCAGGCACCGATCTGCTCGCGGCTGATGCCCAGCAGGTGTTGCTCGACATAGCTGTGGCACAGGTGCGGGTTGACCTCCAGGTGCCGGCAGATCAGCGAGAAGTGCGGCGGGAAGACATGCGCCAGCAACAGGTAGCCAAAGTTGTGCAGCAAGCCGGCGAGGTAGGTCAGGCCGGCTTCCGGGCGCTCGGCGCGCGGCATGGCACGGGTCAGGCCTTCAATGACCGCCGCGGTGTAGATCGACTGCTGCCAGTAGGGCGTGGTGTGCTGTGGATGGTCCTTGGGCAGGCTCAGGGTCTTGCCCAGGGCCAGGCCCAGCGCCAGGTTGATCACCAGGTCGAAGCCCAGCACGCGCACGATGGCATCTTCTACCGAGCGGATCTTGCCGGGTGAGGCGTAGTAGGGCGATGCCGCCCAGCTGACCACCTGGGCGGCCAGGGCAGGGTCGGTCTCGACCACGCCGGTGATGTCGTCGATGGTGGCGTTGGGGTCGACGCGCAGCTTGATGATCTTTTGCGCGGTTTCCGCCAGCGGTGGAATCTCGATCGTGCTTTCCAGGCGCTGCTGGATGCGCCGGGCCGTAAAGGCCTGGACCGCCTTGGTGATTTCGTTACGGTCGTCGGCAGGGCGATCGAGGTTCGGCCGGATGCTGCTCAGGCGCTCGCCGAAATTGCCGGCGCTGGCCTTGCTGAGCATTTTCTTGAAGTCGTCGCGGTCGATTTCCAGCAGCACACCGGCTTCACCGGAATGCACCAGCAGCCTTTCCGGCAGCAGCAGGCTCTCTTCGTAGAGGCACGGCGAGCTGGTCAGCGCCGGGATGCCGGGGAGGATCTTCAGGCCATGCTTGTCGAGCATGTGCTTGAGGCGTTCCAGGGGCACGGCGGCCAGCTTGCGGCCGGTCAGCTCGGTCAGGCGATTGAGGTCGAGCAACTGATTTTGTGGAAACAGCACCATCAGGGCACCGACCGCGTCGTCGAGCAACACGGCCTGGACCTTGCGTTCGGGTAGCAGGTGCGGCTGATCCAGTACTTCGCGCCAGCTGATGCCGATTTTTTCCAGCAGCAGCCGGATAACCGACGGGGCGTGGGGGATTGCGGTATCCAGGGCAACTTCAGTCATGGTCTGAATCCAGAAATTCAATCGCAAGAGTATAACCAGCTTGCAGCTGAAGCTGGATCCATTCTGGGACGGGCGTCACA
Source organism: Pseudomonas sp. NPDC090755 (assembly GCF_044769005.1). Lineage (NCBI taxonomy): Bacteria > Pseudomonadati > Pseudomonadota > Gammaproteobacteria > Pseudomonadales > Pseudomonadaceae > Pseudomonas > Pseudomonas sp. NPDC090755. Next base: position 205,806 of record NZ_JBIVXC010000001.1, read on the forward strand.
CCTGTCCATATTGCTGGCCGTGGCGCAACCAGCGATCAAGCAGTGGACTGACGTGTTCCGGCCAGCGCGCCAGCAGGGCCTGGGCGGCATCGCGCACGGCGGGCAGCAGGTCGGCGTCGCGCATCAGGTCGGCGACCTTGAACTGCAACAGGCCGGTCTGCCGGGTGCCGAGCATTTCACCGGGGCCCCGCAGTTCCAGGTCTTTCTCGGCGATGATGAAGCCGTCGTTGGTTTCGCGCATGATGCCCAGGCGCTCACGGCCGATCTGCGACAGCGGTGGATGGTACAACAGCACGCAATGGCTCACCGCGCTGCCCCGGCCGACCCGGCCGCGCAGCTGGTGCAACTGGGCCAAGCCCAGGCGTTCGGGGTTCTCGATGATCATCAAGCTGGCGTTGGGCACGTCGACACCGACCTCGATCACTGTGGTCGCCACCAGCAACTGCAGGTGGCCTTGTTTGAACTCGGCCATCACCGCCGCTTTTTCGGCCGGTTTCATGCGTCCGTGGATCAGTCCGACGCGCAGCTCGCCCAAGGCGCTGCCGAGCTCTTCGAAGGTGGTTTCGGCGGCCTGGCAGGTCAGTTCTTCGGATTCCTCGATCAGCGTGCAGACCCAGTAGGCCTGACGGCCTTCGGCGCAGGCGGCGCGTACTCGCTCGACCACTTCGAAGCGCCGGCTGTCGGCCACCAGCACGGTGTTGACCGGCGTGCGCCCGGGCGGCAGCTCGTCGAGGATCGAGGTGTCCAGGTCGGCATAGGCGCTCATCGCCAGGGTGCGCGGGATGGGCGTGGCGGTCATGATCAACTGATGCGGGCAGAGTTGCCCGCCCACGCCTTTCTGCCGTAGCGCCAGGCGCTGCTGCACGCCGAAGCGGTGCTGTTCGTCGATGATCGCCAGGGCCAGGTTGCTGAATTTGACTTCGTCCTGGAACAAGGCATGGGTGCCGACCACCATGGGTGCGCCGCCGGCGATCTGTTCCAGGGCGCTGGCGCGGGCCTTGCCCTTGAGCTTGCCGGCCAGCCAGGCGACTTCGATGCCCAGCGGCTCCAGCCAGCGCTTGAAGGTGGCGTAGTGTTGCTCGGCGAGGATCTCGGTGGGTGCCATCAGCGCGACCTGGTAGCCGGCCTCCAGGGCCTGCAGGGCGGCCAGGGCGGCGACCACGGTCTTGCCGGCGCCAACGTCACCCTGGACCAGGCGCAGCATCGGCTCAGGCTGGCTGAGGTCGTAGGCGATCTCGTTGCCGACCCGCTGCTGGGCGCCGGTGGGGGTGAAGCCCAGGTTGGCCAGGTACTGTTGCGGCAGGCGGGTCGCCTTGGGCAGCACCGGCGCCCGCTGGGCGCGCAGGCTCTCGCGCAGGCGCTGCTGGGACAGCTGGTGAGTGAGCAGTTCTTCGAAGGCCAGGCGGTGCTGGGCCCAGTGCTGGCCTTCGGCAAGTTCGTCCACGTCGGCATCGGCCGGCGGGTGGTGCAGGTAGCGGATGGCATCATCCAGCGGCGCCAGGCGGTAGTCCCGGGCCAGTTCTTCAGGCAACCAGTCGGGCAGGCTGCGTGGCCCGAGCATGGCCAGGCTCTGCTGGCACAACTGGCGCAGGCGTTGCTGGGTCAGGCCTTCGGTGGTCGGGTAGATCGGCGTCAGGGTCTGTTCCACCGGGGCCGGCTCGTCACCGGTCAGCGCGCGGTACTCGGGATGGTAGATCTCCAGGCCCGAGGCGCCGGGGCGCGCTTCACCGTAGCAGCGCAGGTGGGTGCCACGCTTGAGGCCTTCCTTCTGCGCATTGCTGAAGTGGTAGAAGCGCAGGCTCAGCACGCCCGTGCCGTCGCCCAGGCGTACCAGCAGGCTGCGGCGCTTGCCCATGACCACGTCGGTGCCGCTGACCACGCCTTCGATCACCGCGTCCTGGCCGGGGCGCAGGGCACCGATCGGGACCACACGGGTGCGGTCCTGATAACGCAGGGGCAGGTGGAAGAGCACGTCCTGGAGGTTCTCCAGGCCAACCTTGGCGAGCTTCTCGGCCATGGCCTCGCCCACGCCCTTCAAGGCCGTCACCGAAACCTGGGACAACTCCGGCATGACAGCTTCCTACTGGCTCACAGGTGGCTTGGCGACCGAGCACAGGCGGATCGAGTCGGCGAGGATCTCGATGGCCTTTGGCCGCGGGAAGCTGGCGCGCCAGGCGATCGCCACGGTGCGAAACGGTGCCGGTGGGCTCAGCGGGCGTACTTCGATGACCCCGGGGGCATAGTGATGGCTGTGCACCGCCGACAAGGGCAGGATCGATACGCCAAGGCCGGAGGCGACCATATGGCGGATGGTTTCCAGCGAGCTGGACTCGACCGTGGTGTGCTTGGCGCCGTCGCTGCCTTTGGTCAGGGTCGGGCAGGCCTCGAGCACCTGGTCGCGGAAGCAGTGGCCTTCACCGAGCAGCAGCAGGCTCTTGTCGTTGAGCAGGCTGGCGTCGATGGTGTCCTTCTGCGTCCAGGGGTGCTCGCTGGGCATCAGCACATAGAAGGGCTCGTCGTACAGCGGCAAGGTCAGGACATCGGCCTCGTTGAACGGCAGGGCGATGATCACGGCATCCAGCTCGCCGTTGCGCAGCTTGTCGCGCAGGACGTGGGTGAAGTTCTCTTCGATGTACAACGGCATCTGCGGGGCGACCCGGTGCAGTTGCGGAATCAGGTGCGGGAACAGGTACGGGCCGACGGTGTAGATGGCACCGACCTTCAGCGGGGCGGTCAGCTGGTTCTTGCCCGCCTGGGCCAGCTCGCGGATGCCCTGGGCCTGTTCGAGGACCTTCTGGGCCTGGGCGACGATGCCTTCACCGACCGGGGTCAGGCGTACCGCGCTTTTGCTACGCTCGAAAATCAGCACACCCAGCTCGTCCTCGAGCTTTTTCACGCCCACTGACAGGGTCGGCTGGCTGACATGGCAGCGTTCGGCGGCGTGGCCGAAGTGCTGCTCCTGGGCGAGGGTGACGATGTAGCGCAATTCTGTGAGGGTCATAACGTGCGTCCATGAAGTTGCGCCCCCAGCATAGCGGCTGCAATCGATAGACGCACGTTATCAAAGTTGCTCACGTGTGACAGAAACAATGGATCAACGTTTGTCCAGGGAATAGACGAAAGGCGCGATCACCTCGATGCTGCCGTTGTTGAGCAATTCCTTGGGCGGTGGTGGAACCGGTTGGGCCCGACGGATCATCTCCAGGGTCGCCCGATCCAGAGCCGCGCTGCCAGAGCCTCCCGCCAGAGCGTAGGACAGGATCTTGCCCTCGGCGTCGACCACGAAACGCAGCCGGTTGATGCCTTCCATGCGCATGCGCCGGGCGTTTTCCGGGTAGCGTTTGTACTTGGCCAAGTGGCGCAGCAGGTCGCTCTGCCAGGTCGGCAGGGCATTGCTGTTGCTGGCGATGCTCGGTGCCGGTGCCGCCGACTTCTGCGCAGGGGCAGTGTTTGGCGGGGTATCGACCACTTCCTCATCGGCAGGCTTTTCCTGCGGCGGCTCAGGCTTTTTCTCAGGCTTGGGCGGCTGCGGCTTGGCCTTGGGCTTGGCCGGCTTGGCGATTGCGATCTTCGGCTTCGGTGCCTCGGCCAGTTTCGGCAGCGGCGGTTCTTCGACCGGCGCTGGCGGCTGTGGCGGGGTCACCACCTTCGGTGGCGGTGGAGGGGCCGGTTCAGGCATCGGTGCCATCTGCACCATCATCGCCGCAGGCGGCAATTCGATAGCCTGGGGAACCGACCAATTGAGCGTCAGCAACACGGCAACGGCATGGATACCCAGCACAATCGCCAGACTACTGCTGTAACGCGCCAGCTTATGCCGCGTCTTGATCATTTCTTGGCTGCCGTCTCAAGACCGACCAGACCGACTTTCAGGTAACCGGCCGCCCGCAGTGTGTTCATGACGTCCATCAGGTCGCCGTAATCCACGCCCTTGTCGGCCTGGAAGAAGATCGTGGTGTCCTTGTCGCCCTTGGTCTTGGCATCCAGTACAGCACCGAGCTGGTCGCGCTGGACCTGCTCTTCACCGACGTAGAGGTTCTGGTCGGCCTTGACGCTGAGGAACACGGGTTTCTCAGGCCTTGGCGCCGGTTTGGCGGTCGAGGCCGGCAGGTCGACCTTGATGTCGACGGTTGCCAGGGGGGCTGCCACCATGAAGATGATCAGCAGGACCAACATCACGTCGATGAACGGCGTGACGTTGATTTCGTGGTTCTCGGCGAGATCGTCGCCACCCTCGTTAAGATGCAGGCCCATGGCTTACCCCACTTTCACCATGTGAGGGGCGGCAGCGCGCTCTGGCTGGTGGTCCAGGTCGCGGCTGACCAGCAGCAGGACTTCGGCCGAGGCGTCGGCGACCTGTGCCTTGTAACCGGCGATGGAGCGGGCGAAGACGTTGTAGATGACCACGGCCGGGATCGCTGCAACCAGGCCCAGGGCGGTGGCCAGCAGGGCTTCGGCGATACCTGGGGCCACAACGGCGAGGTTGGTGGTCTGGGTTTTGGCGATGCCGATGAAGCTGTTCATGATGCCCCATACGGTACCGAACAGACCGACGAACGGTGCGGTGGAACCGATAGTGGCCAGCACGCCGGTGCCGCTGCTCATGTTGCGACCGCTGGCTGCTACCAGGCGCTCGAGACGGAAGCTGACGCGTTCCTTGATGCCTTCTTTCTCGCGGGCGTTGGCCGACAGGCGCATTTCATCCATGGCATCGTGCACCAGCAGGTGGGCCAGGGTGCCTTCCTTGTTGGCGCCTTCGCTGGCTTCCTTGAGGGTGGCGGACTTTTTCAGCTGGGCGATTTCGCCGCGAAGACGGCGCTTGGCGCCCATCAGCTCGAAGCCCTTGGCGATCCAGATGGTCCAGGTGATGATCGAGGCGATGGCCAGGCCGATCATGACCGCTTTGACCACCACGTCGGCGTTCTTGTACATGCCCCATGGGGACAGGTCGTGGGCCATGCCCAGGCTGGTGTCTTCAACCAGTGCTTCGACTTCCTCGACGTCGCTCACCACCTGGCCATCGACCGGTGCAGCAGCAGGGGCTGCGGCTGGTGCAGCGGCTGGTGCAGCGGCTGGTGCAGCGGCAGCAGGTGCGGCAGGTGCTACTGCGGCGGCAGTGGCGGTGGCTGCGGCCGGCGTGGTCGGCTCATCGGCCAGGGCTGCAGGGGCCACCGCCAGGCTGAACATCAGCGCGGCAATGGCGCGCCATGCGCGTGGCGTGGTTGGCGAAGCGGAGGGTTGAATACGTGTCATGCTGGCCGGACCTGATGAAGAAGAAAGCAGTGGATGTCCTTCTAGGCCTCGAGACGGGCCGAGAACAAAATTTGGGCGGCCATTATTGCAAGTAATTCTTGTTAGCAGAAGTAATAAAGTTTCTTTTTTTTCATGATTGCTAGCCGCCTATCGATTTACTTGGATAGGCTGACCCTTTGAATTGCGGAGTATCGGGATGTCTGCGCCTTCTGTTCTGATCGTCGGATGCGGCGATGTCGGTGGCCGTCTGGCCGAGCAATTGCTGGCCTGCAACTGGCAGGTGAGCGGCCTGCGACGCAATATTGGCAAGTTGCCAGCAGGGGTCGCCGGGATTGCCGCCGACCTGTTCGATGCGCGCTGTCCGGACGGTTGGCCGGCGCAGGCACCGGATTACCTGGTGTACAGCGCGGCCGCCAGCCAGCATGACGAGGCGGGTTATCAGGCGGCTTATGTCGAGGGGCTCAAGCATGTGCTCGGCTGGTTGGCCGAGCGGGGGCAGAAGCCCAAGCGCCTGCTGTTCGTCTCCAGCAGCAGCGTCTACGCCCAGCAGCAGGGCGAGTGGATCGACGAGACCTCGGTCACCGAACCGCAAGGCTATTCGGGCACTGTCATGCTCGAAGCCGAGCGACTGGCCCTGGCCAGCGGCATTCCTGCCAGCATTGTGCGCCTGACCGGTATCTATGGGCCGGGTCGCGAGTGGTTGCTCAGTCAGGTGCGCCAGGGCTACCGGGTCACGCAGGAGCCGCCGCTGTACGCTAACCGCATTCATGCCGATGACGCCGCCGGCTTGCTGGCTTTCCTGCTCAAGGCCGACGCCCAGGGGCGTGCGCTGGAGGATTGCTACATCGGTGTGGATGACGCGCCTGCGGCGTTGGCCGAGGTGGTGGCCTGGCTGCGCGAGTACATGGGCGTTACCCAGTGGTCGGAGCAGGAGCGGGTGCGCCGTACCGGCAGCAAGCGTTGCAGTAACGCCCGTGCCCGGGCACTGGGCTGGGCGCCACAGTACCCAAGCTACAAGGAAGGCTATGCGGCGATCCTTGCCGGTAACGACAGCGTCTGACCCTTACTGACGCTCAAGCAGCCAGCGTCGGGTGCCGGGATGCAGGTCGGGCATCTCGTCGCCCTTGGCCTGGTTGACGGCCTGGAAGATTTCCAGCTTTTTACCGTCGCGCTTGAAGATCCAGGGATTGCCTTGCTTGTTGCGCTCCAGCCAGAGGCTGTCGAACTCGCCGCTCATGGCCGCGCAATCGCCAGCCAGGCACAGCGCGTAGCGGTCCAAGCCGGGCATGCCGTCGAGCAGGCCGTTGGCGCGAAAGTGCACCACGGCGCCGGTGCCCGGGCCTTCGACGACCTTCCAGTCTCCGCCCAGATAGGCGCTGTAGAGGGCGGTTTCGAAGGTGGTGCCGACAGGTGCATCCGCGGGTGCGGGCTTTTCGGCGCGCTCGAAGGTGCTTGGCTGCGGATTCGAGTCGCTGGCGGCCTGGATCAGCTCGTCACCATCGAGGCTGAGTTTTTCCACGTAGTTACCGTAGAAATCCACTTCCCACTGATCGTCTTTCACGGCCTTGAGGGTACCGTCTCCGGCTTCGAAGCCGTTGCTGAAGGTGGCCTGGGAGGCAGCGATGTTGACCTTCCATTCCAGGTTCGGTCCGTTGCTGAGCAGGGCCTGACGCAAGTTGTCGCCTTTGACGGCGGCGTCGATGGCATTCTGGTTGATCCAGGTGCCGTTGAGGTCTTCCGGGCTGTGACTGGCGCAGCCGCTCAGCAGGGCGGCGAGCAGCGACAGGGCTAGCGCGTGGCGCATGGCGGGGGTCCTTGCAGGGCGGGGAGGGCAGGCCGTCCGGCCTGCCCCCTGGGTATTACTCGAGGACCAGGATAGCGTCCATTTCGACTTGCGAGCCGCGTGGCAGAGCGGCAACGCCGATGGCGGCACGGGCTGGGTACGGCTGTTCGAAGTACTTGCCCATGATCTCGTTGACCTTGGCGAAGTGGCTCAGGTCGGTCAGGAAGATGTTCAGCTTGACGATGTCCTTGAACGAACCGCCAGCCGCCTCGGCAACGGCCTTGAGGTTTTCGAAGACCTGGACGGTCTGGGCTTCGAAGCCTTCGACCAGTTCCATGGTTTTCGGGTCCAGCGGGATCTGCCCGGACATGTACACCGTGTTGCCGGCCTTGATCGCCTGGGAGTAGGTGCCGATGGCGGCCGGGGCCTTGTCACTGGTGATGACGGTCTTGGTCATGATGACTCCTTGCTGTTATTGGGCTACGTGCGCATGCGGGTGATGCGGATCACCCCGGTCAGGGCGCGCAGTTTCTTGATCACGCGGGCCAGGTGCACGCGGTCGTGCACGCTGACCACCAGTTGGACCACGCTGATGCGACCATCGCGTTCGTCCATGCTGATTTTCTCGATGTTGCCGTCGGCGGCGTTGACGCTGCTGGCCAGCAGGGCGATCAGGCCGCGCTGGTGCTCCAGCTCGACGCGCAGTTCGACATTGAATTCGCCGGTGACATCCTTGGCCCAGGACAGCTGCACGCATTTTTCCGGGTTGTGGCGGATTTCACTGATGTTGCGGCAGTTTTCCAGGTGCACGACCATGCCCTTGCCGGCAGACAGGTGGCCGACGATCGGGTCGCCCGGGATCGGCGTGCAGCACTTGGCGTAGCTCAGGACCAGGCCTTCGGTGCCACGGATCGCCAGCGGGCCTTCCGGGGTCGGCAGTTGCTCGCCTTCGGTGGAGAGCAGGCGGCGGGCGACCACATAGGCCATGCGGTTACCCAGGCCGATGTCCTCGAGCATGTCTTCGAGCAGCTCCAGGCGGTACTCGTTGAGCATGGCCTGGATGCGCTCCTGGGGAATCCTTTCCAGGGCGCTGTCGAAGCCGTTGAGCACCTTGTTCAGCAGGCGTTCGCCCAGGCTGATGGACTCGGAACGGCGCTGCAGCTTGAGGGCGTGGCGAATGTGCGTGCGGGCCTTGCCGGTGACTACGAAGTTGAGCCAGGCCGGGTTCGGCCGGGCGCCCGGGGCACTGACGATCTCGACGGTGGAGCCGCTCTGCAACGGCTCGGACAGCGGTGCCAGGCGCCGGTTGATCCGGCAGGCGATGCAGCTGTTGCCGACATCGGTATGCACCGCGTAGGCGAAGTCGACCGCCGTGGAGCCTTTGGGCAGCTCCATGATCCGGCCTTTGGGCGTGAACACGTAGACCTCGTCCGGGAACAGGTCGATCTTCACGCTCTCGATGAATTCCAGGGAGTTGCCCGCGCGTTGCTGCATTTCCAGCACGCCCTTGACCCACTGGCGGGCGCGGGCATGGGTGCCCTTGGGCTGCTCGTCGTCGCTGGACTTGTACAGCCAGTGCGCGGCAATGCCGTTGTTGGCCATCTCTTCCATTTCGCGGGTGCGGATCTGGATCTCGATGGGTACCCCGTGCATGCCGAACAAGGTGGTGTGCAGCGACTGGTAGCCGTTGGCCTTGGGGATCGCGATGTAGTCCTTGAAGCGTCCGGGCAGCGGCTTGTACAGGTTATGCACGGCGCCGAGCACGCGGTAGCAAGTGTCTACCTTGTCGACGATGATGCGAAACGCATAGACATCCATGATCTCGTTGAAGGCCCGGCGCTTGCCGCGCATCTTCTTGTAGATGCCATAGAGATGCTTCTGCCGGCCGCTGACTTCGCCTTCGATACCGTCGACGGCCAGGCAGTTGGCCAGCGAGGTCTCGATCTTGGCGACGATCTCTTTGCGGTTGCCGCGGGCGCTCTTGACCGCGCGATGGATCAGGGCCGAGCGCATCGGGTGCATGGCCTTGAAGCCCAGGTCCTCGAACTCCACGCGCACGCTGTGCATCCCCAGGCGGTTGGCGATGGGGGCGTAGATTTCCAGGGTTTCCTTGGCGATGCGCCGGCGCTTTTCGCCGGACAGCACTTCAAGGGTGCGCATGTTGTGCAGGCGGTCGGCCAGCTTGACCAGGATCACGCGGATGTCCCGGGCCATGGCCATGGCCATTTTCTGGAAGTTCTCTGCCTGGGCTTCGGCCTTGGTCTCGAAGTTCATCTGGGTCAGCTTGCTGACCCCGTCGACCAGTTCGGCCACGGTCTCGCCAAATTGCGAGCTGAGGGCTTCCTTGGCGATACCGGTGTCTTCGATCACGTCATGAAGCATGGCGGCCATCAGGCTCTGATGGTCCATGTGCATGTCGGCGAGGATGCTGGCCACCGCCAGCGGATGCGTGACGTAGGCTTCGCCGCTACGACGGCGCTGGCCGTCGTGGGCTTGTTCGGCGTAGAAGTACGCCCGGCGCACCAGGTTGACCTGGTCGGCGCCGAGGTAGGTCGACAGGCGATCGGCGAGGGCGTCTATGCTCGGCAAGGTACGACCTCCTGCCGAGGGGCTGGGTCCTGCGCCGTACTACGTCGACCAGGCATAGGCTTAGACGGCCTCGTTGTTCTCGTCCTCGAACGCAGCGAAGACCGGGTCTTCGGTGACGATTTCTTCGGCGGCGATGAACTCAGGGGTGACGATGCCTTCAGCGATTTCACGCAGGGCTACGACGGTAGGCTTGTCGTTTTCCCATGCCACTTTCGGCTCTTTGCCGCCGGTGGCCAGCTGACGGGCACGTTTGGTAGAGAGCATGACCAGCTCAAAACGGTTATCCACGTGTTCTAGGCAGTCTTCAACGGTTACGCGGGCCATGGTCTTCCTCAAGTAGCAAATGCGGTGTTCAGCCCGAATGGGCGAGCGGACTCGATAGTTTAAAAAATCACCAGCCTTTAGGGAAGCGCTGTTTTCATTTCGGGTCCTTGATAGGTTCGACAATATCCACTTCGGTGGCTCTAGTGCAATGGTCTTGTGCGGTCGGTGATTTCGAGGGCATCGCGGGGCAAGCCCGCTCCTGCGCCCGTGAGGTCGGCTTTCAGGCCTATTGCCGGCTCAGGGCATCGCGCAGGCGCGGGGTCAGTTCATCGAACAGCGTCTGCACCGAACGCAGTGCGCGGCAGTCCGGTCGGGTCAGCAGCCACACCTCGGTATCGCAGCCGGGCAGGGCGCTGCTCAACGACTCGACGCCGGGCAGGGTGTGCGCCATGTAGTCAGGCAGCGCGGCCACGCCCAGCCCGGCAGTCACCAGTTGGGCGATGGCCGAGATGCTGCTGCAGCGGTAGCGCGGCACCACGCCGGGCATGTGCTCGCTGCGCCAGACCACGGTGGAGTGATCCTGCATGGTGTCATCCGGGGCAATCCAGGGCAGGCTGGTCGGTGCCTCCTTGAGTTTGTCGCGAAACTCCTCGCGACCGCACACCACATAGGACGCCGATCCCAGGCAGCGGCCGACCAGATGCTCCGGCGGCGAGTTGGTCAGGCGCAAGGCGAGGTCGGCATCGCGGCGGCTCAGGTTGGCAAAGGTGTTTGAGGTGGCCAGCTCCAGCGACAGGGCGGGATAGGCCGGCATGAATTCGGCCAGCGCCGGCAGCAGCAGGCTGTGCAGCACAGCATCGGTGCAGGTCAGGCGCACCGTGCCGCTGACCACTTGTTCACCGTGTTCCAGGGCCACCCGGGCGGCATCCAGGGCCTGTTCGGCGCGCTCGGCCTGTTCGGCCAGGGCCTGGGCTGTGCCGGTGGGGATATAGCCTTTGCGGCTTTTGACGAACAATGCGGTACCGAGGGCGGCTTCCATGCGCCGGATCGAACGGAACACCGTCGAAACGTCTACCCGCAGCAGCTCCGCGGCCTTGGCCAGGGAGCGTCCACGCACCAGGGCGAGGACCAGCGAAAGGTCGGCGTGACTGATCTGATATTGCATGGGTGCACTCTTTGCTTGCCTAAATGCCAATGTCTGTTGCGCTGGGGCCATTCTATAGTGAAGCGGCAGCGGTGAATCAACTCACAACGCTGTCAGAATCTGGAACGTTCGTCCTTGCAGGCGACGTTCGGCAGTTCCCCACGATGGGACTCCTTAGAACAAAAAACGAAACCATCGCCGCTCCCGATAGCGCCGCAGTACCTCTTCCACAGCCGTTCGAAAAAAACAAAGGATGCCTAGCCATGACGTCGGTCTCCCCGTGCGCCACACCTCTCGACGAGGTCGGTGAATTTCTCAAGGCCCACCCTGAAGTGCAATTCGTCGATCTGCTGATTGCCGACATGAACGGCGTGGTACGCGGCAAGCGCATCGAGCGTGCAAGCCTGGTCAAGGTCTACGAAAAAGGCATCAACCTGCCGGCTTCGTTGTTCGCCCTGGACATCAACGGCTCCACGGTCGAAAGCACCGGCCTGGGCCTGGATATCGGCGATGCCGACCGTATCTGCTACCCGATCCCCGGTACCCTGAGCTACGAACCCTGGCAGAAGCGTCCTACCGCGCAACTGCTGATGACCATGCATGAACTGGACGGCCAGCCGTTCTTCGCCGACCCGCGGGAAGTGCTGCGCAGTGTGGTGGAGAAGTTCGACGCGCTGGGCCTGGACATCTGCGCGGCGTTCGAACTCGAGTTCTACCTGATCGACCAGGACAACCTCAACGGCCGTCCGCAGCCACCACGCTCGCCGATTTCCGGCAAGCGTCCGCAGTCGACCCAGGTGTACCTGATCGACGACCTCGACGAGTACGTGGACTGCCTGCAGGACATGTTGGAAGCGGCGAAAGAGCAGGGTATCCCGGCTGACGCCATCGTCAAGGAAAGCGCCCCGGCGCAGTTCGAAGTGAACATGCATCACGTTGCCGACCCGATGAAGGCCTGCGACTACGCGGTACTGCTCAAGCGCCTGATCAAGAACATCGCCTACGACCATGAGATGGACTCCACCTTCATGGCCAAGCCCTACCCGGGCCAGGCGGGCAACGGCCTGCACGTGCATATTTCGTTGCTGGACAAGAAAACCGGCAAGAACATCTTCACCAGCGACGACCCCGAGCAGAGCCTGCCCCTGCGCCATGCCATCGGCGGTGTACTGGAAACCATGCCGGCGTCGATGGCGTTCCTGTGCCCGAACATCAACTCGTATCGCCGCTTCGGCGCCCAGTTCTACGTGCCCAATGCACCGAGCTGGGGCCTGGACAACCGCACCGTGGCGGTCCGCGTGCCGACCGGCAGCAGCGATGCGGTGCGTATCGAGCATCGTGTGGCCGGCGCCGACGCCAACCCGTACCTGATGATGGCGGCGATCCTGGCCGGCATCCACCACGGCCTGACCAACCAGATCGAGCCGGGCGCGCCTATCGAAGGCAACTCCTACGAGCAACTGGAACAGAGCCTGCCGAACAACCTGCGCGATGCATTGCGCGAACTCGATGACAGCGAAGTGCTGAACCAGTACATCAGCCCGGACTACATCGACGTCTTTGTCGCCTGCAAGGAAAGCGAAATGGCCGAGTTCGAGGTGTCGATTTCCGACCTCGAATATAACTGGTACCTGCATACCGTGTGATGCCCGGAGAGAACAACAATGACAATTGCGCCACGTGAACACTGGGAACAGCTGTTCCAGACCCTGAAGATCGAAGGCCGTGCCTTTGTCGACGGGCAGTATTGCACCAGTGTCTCTGGTGACACTTTCGATTGTTCGAGCCCCGTCGACGGCCGTCAGCTGGCGCAGATCGCCAGTTGCGACAGCGCCGACGCCGAGCGCGCCGTGGCCGCCGCCCGGCGCAGCTTCGACAGTGGCGTGTGGGCCAACCAGGCCCCGGCCGAGCGCAAGCGCGTACTGATCGCCTTCGCCGACCTGCTGCTGGCCAATGCCCAGGAGCTGGCGCTGCTGGAAACCCTGGACATGGGCAAGCCGATTGCCGATTCCATGAGCATCGACATTCCCGCGGCGGCCAATGCCATCCGCTGGAACGCCGAAGCCATCGACAAGATTTACGACGAAGTTGCTGCGACCCCGTCCGACCAGCTGGGTTTGGTCACCCGCTCGCCGGTCGGCGTGGTCGCGGCCATTGTTCCGTGGAACTTTCCACTGATGATGGCCTGCTGGAAACTCGGCCCGGCCCTGGCCACCGGTAACTCGGTGATCCTCAAACCGTCCGAAAAATCGCCACTGACCGCCATTCGTATCGCCCAGCTGGCGCTCGATGCTGGCCTGCCTGCTGGTGTACTGAACGTGCTGCCAGGCTATGGCCACACGGTGGGCAAGGCCCTGGCCCTGCACATGGATGTCGACACGCTGGTGTTCACCGGCTCTACCCGTATCGCCAAGCAACTGATGGTGTACGCCGGTGAGTCGAACATGAAGCGGGTCTGGCTGGAGGCCGGTGGAAAGAGCCCGAACATCGTCTTCGCCGACGCCCCCGACCTGCAGGCGGCCGCCGAAGCGGCAGCGGCGGCGATCGCCTTCAACCAGGGCGAAGTGTGTATCGCAGGTTCGCGCCTGCTGATCGAGCGCAGCGTCAAGGAGCGCTTCCTGCCCATGGTGGTCGAGGCCCTCAAGGCCTGGAAGCCGGGTCATGCCCTCGACCCGCAAACCCGCGTCGGCGCGCTGGTGGACACCACCCAGCTGGACACCGTGCTCGGCTATATCGAAGCCGGCAAGGCCGATGGCGCCACCTTGCTGACCGGTGGTGAGCGTGTGCTGGAAGACACCTGCGGCGTGTACGTGCAGCCGGCGATCTTCGACGGCGTCACCAACGCCATGCGCATTGCCCGTGAAGAAATCTTCGGCCCGGTACTGTCGGTGATCACGTTCGACACCGCCGAAGAGGCCGTGGCCATTGCCAACGATTCGCCGTTCGGCCTGGCCGCAGCAGTCTGGACCAAGGACATTTCCCGTGCCCACAACACGGCCCGCGCCCTGCGTGCCGGCAGCGTCTGGGTCAATCAGTACGATGGCGGCGACATGACCGCGCCGTTCGGCGGCTTCAAGCAGTCGGGCAATGGTCGTGACAAGTCGCTGCACGCTTTTGACAAATACACCGAACTCAAGGCGACCTGGATCAAGCTGTAAGGGAGGGTGAACCCATGCAAACTACCACTGGCCTGTCGCCTTTGATTGGCGTCTCCGCCTGCCGTCAGCAGTTGGGCAACAATTCGTCGCACACCGCCGGCGACAAGTACGTCGAGGCGGCAGGCTTCGCCGGGATTCCGCTGATCCTCCCGGCGCGGGCCGAGCCCGGCGATCCCGAGCGTGTGCTAGAGCGCCTGGATGGCATTCTTTTTACCGGTTCGCCTTCAAATGTCGAGCCGCATCATTACAATGGCGCCCCCAGCGTGGAGGGGACGAAGCACGATGTGTTTCGCGACCGCTTGACCCTGCCGTTGCTGCAGGCCGCCATTGCCACCGGTGTACCGGTGTTCTGCATCTGCCGTGGATTCCAGGAACTGAACGTCGCCCTGGGCGGCAGCCTGCACCAGCGGGTGCAGGAGTTGCCAGGTTTCCTCGATCACCGCGAGCCGCAGGACGCGCCACTGGAAGTGCAGTACAGCCCCCGCCATAGCGTCACGGTGCAGCCCGGTGGGCTGTTCGAGCGGCTAGGGCTGGAGCACAGCTTCATGGTCAATTCCCTTCACAGTCAGGGCATCGATCGCCTGGCCGACGGCCTGCGTGCCGAGGCCCTGGCGCCGGATGGCTTGATCGAAGCGGTGTCCATGGAGGATGCCCCAGGCTTTGTGGTCGGTGTGCAATGGCACCCCGAATACCGCTTTGCCGACAACCCGGTTTCGTTGCGCCTGTTCCAGGCGTTTCGTGAAGCATGCCTGGCCCGTGCAAGGGGTGAGCGCTACCGGGAGACAGCAGCTTGAAGTGATCCGGTCGATCCGGAGTTAAAGCAACAGGCAACAGGTTTCATTGAGTGCAAGCGGACGCGCTGCGGGGCGTCCTGAGAACAATAGTAATAGCGGCGGCAACTACTCATGAGCGAATACGAAGCTGGCCTGTCCCCGGGTATGGGGCAGGCTCGCACCCAGGAAGGCGGTGCATCGAAAGCAACCAAAGGGCTGGCCAAGGGCCGGCTCGGTCTGTTGGCGAGCATTGTCCTGGGTATCTCCACCATTGCACCGGTCTACACCCTCACGGGCGCACTCGGACCCACCGTACGCGAGGTCGGTGCCCATCTGCCGGCAGTGTTCATCGTCGGCTTCCTGCCGATGCTGCTGGTCGCGCTGGGCTATCGCGAGCTGAACTCGGCAGAGCCGGACAGCGGCACCTCTTTCACCTGGTCGGCGCGGGCCTTCGGCCCGATGATCGGTTGGATCGGCGGCTGGGGGTTGGTCACGGCCACCACCATCGTGTTGTCCAACCTCGCGGGGGTGGCCGTCGACTTCTTCTATCTATTCCTGGGGCAGATCAGCGGCAGTCACGAGGTGGCAGCGCTGGCGGATAACCTGCTGGTCAACGTTGTGACCTGTTGCGTGTTCATCGCCATGGCGGTGTGGATCTGCTGCCGGGGGATTGCCACCACCATGACCGTGCAGTACGGTCTGGTGGCGCTGCAGCTGGTGGTGCTGGTGGGCTTTGCCATGGCCGCGTTCGGCGAGTCGTCGACCACGCCGCCGCTGGAATTTGACCTCGACTGGTTCAACCCCTTCGGCGTCGAGTCGTTCTCGGCCTTTACCGCCGGCCTGTCGCTGTCGATCTTCATTTTCTGGGGCTGGGATGTCTGCCTGAGCATCAGCGAAGAGTCGGTGGGCAGCGGCGACACCCCGGGCCGTGCGGCAACCCTGACGGTGCTGCTGATCCTGGGCCTGTACCTGGTGACGGCGATTGCCACCCTGCAATTTGCCGGTATCAGTGACATTGGCCTGGGCCTGAACAACCCGCGCATCCAGGAAAACGTCTTCGCTCACCTGGCCGGCCCGGTCATGGGTCCGCTGGCGATCCTGATGTCGATCGCCGTGCTGGCCAGTACTGCAGCGTCCCTGCAGTCCACCTTCGTTTCGCCTGCGCGTACCTTGCTGGCGATGGGTTACTACGGTGCGGTGCCTGAGCGCTTCGCCAACATCTGCCCGCGCTCGAAAACCCCGCGTTACGCGACGATCTGTGCCGGCGTGGCGGCGGGCGTGTTCTACGTTACCATGCGCACCCTGAGCGAGAACGTGCTGGCCGACACCATCACCGCCCTGGGCATGATGATCTGCTTCTACTACTCGCTGACCGCCTATGCCTGTGTCTGGTACTTCCGCCACAGCCTGTTCGACAGCGTGCGTCACTTCCTGATGCGTGGCCTGTGCCCGCTGCTCGGTGGCGGCATTCTCTCGGTGATCTTCCTGCAGACGGCCTACGACAGCGCTTCACCGTCGTTTGGCAGCGGTTCGCATGTCGGTGGCCTGGGGTTGGTGTTCGTGATCGCAGTGATCATCACCCTGCTGGGGTTGGGGCTGATGATGCTGTCACGCCTGCGGGCGCCGGCGTTCTTCCTGGGCATGACCCTGCAACGTCACGCCACGGTCTCCAGCCGCCGCTAAGCGGCTGGAACTGCTGGTTGCTCAGGCCAGCAATTGCTTGAGCAACTGGCCGTGCCGCTGCTGCTGGTTCGCCCGCAGCAGGCGGTTGGCGCGGAACACCGCCTTGAGGTCTTCCAGCGCCGTGGCGAAGTCATCGTTGATGATGACGAAGTCATACTCGTCGTAGTGACTCATCTCGCTGACCGCTTCACGCATCCGTCCTTCGATGATCTCGTCGCTGTCCTGGCCACGGTTGGTCAGGCGCTGGCGCAGGGCTTCCTGGGTCGGCGGCAGAATGAAGATCGAGCGTGCCTCAGGCATCAGCTTGCGCACCTGCTGGGCGCCTTGCCAGTCGATCTCCAGGATCAGGTCGTGGCCCTGGTCCAGGGTCTGTTGCAGTGCGCTGCGCGAGGTCCCGTAGAAATTACCGAACACTTCGGCCTGCTCGAGGAAGTCGCCTTGCTCGATCATCAGTTTGAATTCGGCGTGCTCGACGAAGTGATAGTTCACACCATGCACTTCACCCGGGCGCATGGCCCGGGTGGTGTGTGAAACCGAGACCTGGATGCTGCTGTCAGCATCGATCAGGGCCTTGACCAGGCTGGTCTTGCCGGCGCCGGAGGGGGCCGAAACGATGTAGAGGGTACCGCTGCTGTGATTCATGGTCGGGGTGGCCTTACTCAATGTTCTGTACTTGTTCACGCATCTGTTCGATCAGTACCTTGAGGTTGACCGCGGACTGGGTGCTGCGTGGATCGAAGGCTTTGGAGCCCAGGGTGTTGGCTTCGCGGTTGAGCTCCTGCATCAGGAAGTCCAGGCGCCGGCCGGCGGCGCCACCGGACTTGAGCACCCGGCGCACTTCGGTGATGTGGGTGCTCAGGCGGTCGAGCTCTTCGGCGACGTCGCTCTTTTGCGCCAGCAGGACCATTTCCTGTTCCAGGCGCTGTGGGTCGAGCTCGGCCTGCATGTCGGTGAAGCGGTCGAGGATCTTCTGACGCTGGGCCGCAAGCATCTGTGGCACCAGGGCGCGCAAGGTGGTGACCTCGCTGGCCATGCCGTCGAGGCGTTCGTTGATCAGGCGGGCCAGTTCGGCGCCCTCGCGATTGCGACCGTTCTTGAGCTCCTTGAGGGCTTCCTCGAACAGGCTCATCGCTTCGTTGTTCAGGGCCTGCGGGTCGCTGGCGTCGGCGACCAGCACGCCTGGCCAGGCCAGCACTTCCAGCGGATTCAGCGGCGCCGGCTGCTTGATCAGGCTGGCGATGGTCTCGGCGGCGGCGACCAGTTGCGCAGCACGCTCGCGGTCGACCTGCAGGGGTTTGCCGGCGTTCTCTTCATTGAAGCGCAGGGTGCATTCGACCTTGCCCCGCGACAAGCCCTGGCGCAGGGCTTCGCGCACCGCGCCTTCGAGGTCGCGCAGGGCCTCGGGCAGGCGCAGGTGGGGCTCCAGGTAGCGATGGTTGACCGAGCGTAGTTCCCAGATCAGGGTGCCCTGGCTACCGGCGCGCTCGACACGAGCAAAAGCGGTCATGCTGTGCACCATGGGAAGTACCTCGCAAAAATGGGTCAAGGAAAGCCAACCGGCTGCAAAGGCGCAAGATTGTAGCGCAGAGCGGCGCTGGCTCCCAATCCACTGATGTTACAAACAGTCAGGCATCTGCCGTAAAAAACCGACCAGCGCCTCTGGGCCGTCGGTTTCGGCCGCGGCGACAATAGGTGTGTCCTCATCGCCCGGTGCGCTTATAATGCTGGGCAGATTCGAACCCGGTACAGGTATCCCAAATGAAACGTCCAAGTGGTCGCGCTGCCGATCAGCTTCGCTCGATCCGCATCACCCGCAACTACACCAAACACGCCGAGGGATCAGTACTGGTCGAGTTCGGTGACACCAAGGTCGTCTGCACTGTCAGCGTCGAGAATGGCGTGCCGCGCTTCCTCAAGGGCCAGGGCCAGGGCTGGCTGACTGCCGAATACGGCATGCTGCCGCGCTCCACCGGCGAGCGTAACCAGCGTGAAGCCGCCCGCGGCAAGCAGGGTGGCCGTACCCTCGAGATCCAGCGCCTGATCGGCCGTTCGCTGCGCGCCGCCCTGGACATGAGCAAGCTCGGCGATATCACCCTGTACGTCGACTGCGACGTGATCCAGGCCGACGGCGGTACCCGCACTGCCTCGATCACCGGCGCCATGGTTGCCCTGGTCGACGCCCTGCGCGTGGTCAAGAAGCGTGGCGGCCTCAAGGGGGGCGATCCGCTCAAGCACATGATCGCCGCCGTGTCGGTGGGCATGTACCAGGGCGAAGCGGTCCTGGACCTCGACTACCTGGAAGACTCCGCGGCCGAGACCGACCTGAACGTGGTCATGACCAGCCAGGGCGGCTTCATCGAAGTCCAGGGCACTGCCGAAGGCGCGCCGTTCCAGCCGGAAGAGCTCAACGCCATGCTGGCGCTGGCGCAAAAAGGCATGGTCGACCTGTTCGAACTGCAGAAGGCCTCGCTGGCCGACTGATTTCGACACCGCAAGGAGCAGAGCATGAGCGAACAGCCGTTGCAGTTGCCTACCCCCAATGCCGAGATTCGTCAGTGGGCGATGTTCTGTCACCTGTCGGCCTTGCTCGGCCTGGTGGTGCCTTTTGGCAACCTGCTGGGCCCGCTGGTGATGTGGGTCTGGAAGAAGGACCTGGACCCGTTCATCGATGCCCAGGGCAAGGAAGCGCTGAACTTCCAGCTCACCGTGTTCCTGGCCTCGATGATCTGCTTCGCGCTGATGTTCGTGCTGGTGGGCATCGTGCTGTTCGGCATGCTGATGGTTGCGGTGCTGGTGCTGACCATCATTGCCGGGGTCAAGGCCAATGACGGGCAGCCGTATCGGTATCCGTTGACCTGGCGGCCGATCAAATAGTGATCGGTTGAGTAGTCCCGGAAAAGGCGAGCCCATGGGCTCGCCTTTTTGCTGTCCGGCTTCTACCGACCTGTAGGAGCGGGCTTGTCCCGCGATTGCGATTTGTCTGTTACACCGCTTCGCGGGGCAAGCCCGCTCCTACAGATGACATTACATTCTGAGAGTTGCGTAGGGCATTTCCGTTTCGATTTTTCCGGGTAAAAAGCGGTTTTTCACATGCTAGGTTCCGGGCTTCACTTGCTCAGGGAATCAGTGCATGGCCTTGCGTATGAACATGAATGGCCGCGGCGCCGGGCTGCATGGCGACCAGACCACCACCGGCGCTACCTGCCTCAGCAGCCAGAGTGCTCACACCCAGAACGGGGTCGGCCACTTGCGCCTGGGCGACGCCACCACGCCTTGTCCGCAGTGCGGGCAGGCCGGGAAAATTGTTGAAGGCTTCGCGGCCTGGCGCATTGACGGGGTACCGATTGCCGTTGACGGTGCGCAGGTCAGTTGCGGTTGTCCACCTGGTCGCAACCGGTTGATAGCGCCCGTGGGCGGCGGGGCTAGCGCTGCGCGAACCGCCAGCAGCGTTTCCGAGCCGGCACCTCAGGCGTTCAAATCACCTGCGTCCGGCGTTTCTTCCACGGCTCCGCCCATGCCGGTCATGGCCGCCACGTCGGGCACGCTGGAGCCTGGCTTCCATGTGGTGCCGCGCAGCATGTCCGGCCAGCAGGTGCTGGCCCAACTCGGCGGCGAAACCCGTTACCTGTCGGCCCGGCTGCACCGGCTCAATCCGACTTTTGCCCAGGGCTACAAGGCCGGCGAGCTGTTCGTTATTGGCGATCCGAATAACGGTACGGCCTGCACGCGGGAGGAAGCCGACCTGATGGCCGCTGCTGCCCAGGTTCGTGAAGTCCTGGCGCCGCTCACCGAGGAAGAGGCCAGCTTCATGGTCCGCTACCAGGGCGAGATCGCCGGGTTGCTCGGCGGGGCGAGCGTGTCGATGGGTGTCGGCCAGGCGATGCTCACGCAAGGGCTGCACCAGGTCAAAGGCACCTTGCACGCAATTGAGCAGTTGCATCAACGCTCGTTCATTACCCATGGCCATTTGAAAAGCCCGGAGTTTTTCGCCGAACGCCAGCAGTTGCTCCGGCAACTGCATGGGCAGTTGAGAGGCTCCTTCCTCAATAAAGCGCTGAACCTTGGCAGTTACGAGGTGTTGCGTCGTGACCTGGGTATCTCGACCAAGAGTCTGGTGCATCACTGGAGTCGAGCCGGTGCGCCCGGGCAGATTCCCGGTTATGCCACGCACCTGGACCAGGTGGCGAAGACGGCGCAGTACCTCAAGTACGGGGGCTACGTCGGAGTAGCGCTCGGTGGCGGTGCATCGATGCTCAAGGTGCAGGAGGTGTGCCGTGCCGGGGAGACGGAGGAATGCAAGAGGATTCGGTTTACTGAGGCGGGGAGCTTTTCTGGTGGGCTAGGTGGCGGGACGTTTGGTGCTGGTCTTGGAGGTTATGCCGCATATTTAACCTGTGGGATTGTAGCCGCCGCCACCGGAGGTTTGGGTGGGGCAGTCTGTGGCATTGTCTTGGTTGGAGGTGGTTCGCTGGCCGGTGGTGTCGTAGGGGGCAAAGGGGGGGAGCTCATGGGGGAGAAACTTTACAACTGGACTGAGCAATGACATCTGACTTCTTTCATTCCTGGCATCCAGGGCTGAGCTTCGCCTTTTTATTCACACCTTTCGTGATTGGAATGTCAGGGGTCGCTATTTCCTGTCACATAGCCTGCAGCCGCAACTTCAGTATCATGCTTGCGGCGCTTCCCAACTGTCCCTGGCTCTTGCAACAGATACCCATCTGGGGCGTTACGAGCCTGAAATCACGTTACTACCTGGTCAACACGATCTGCGCTGCAATGCTCTATCCGCCATTTGGTATCAGGAGAGGGCTACTGAATGCCGACGAAGTGCGTAATTTTCCTCCTGGCTTGAAACGTCGGATGGTCATCTCCGCCTGGTTGGTCATCATAGGTTCGGCCTGGCTGTTTCTGGGCGTTGGCCTGATCACGCTTTTGGAAGCCTGAGCCACGATTCAGAAACGAAGCCGGCCCCTTAAAACGCGGGTTTTTCACTGAGCGCTCTGGCCTATGACGCGCAGTCAGAGCAACGTAAGCCGGACATGCTGGTCGGAGGTGGGGCGCTTGCGGGACGTGTCGGTGGCGGATCATTTGGGGAGTGGCTGGGAGACGTACTCTACGAGGTGCAAAGTGATTGATATCAACACCTGGCCACCGAGGCTGCGGTGTCGGTTGTTGGTGACCGCATGGTTGGTCAATATCGGGAGTCTCTGGCTTGCGATAGGCGTCGCCCTGATCAAGCTCTCCCCAACAAGGTGAGATTGCAGCCACAAAAAAACCGACACGATGTCGGTTTTTTTGCAGCTGATCGACTCAGATCGTCAGCGTCCAGTCATAGTCCACGATCAGTGGCGCATGCTGGGAGAAGCGTGGCTGACGCGGCAGGCGCGCGCTGCGCACGAAGCGGCGCAGGCCCGGGGTCAGCAGCTGGTAGTCGAAGCGCCAGCCCAGGTTGAGCATCTCGGCCTGTTCGTTGTCTGGCCACCAGCTGTACTGGTCGCCTTCACGGCTGACTTCGCGCAGGGCATCGACATAACCCATGTCGCCGACGACGGTGTCCATCCAAGCCCGCTCAGGCGCCAGGAAGCCCGGCGACTGCTGGCCGTCGCGCCAGTTCTTGACGTCGAGCTTCTGCTGCGCCACGTACAACGAGCCGCAATAGATGTATTCGCGACGCTTGCGCCGCTGCTTGTCCAGGTACTTGGCGAAGTCGTCCATCAACTTGAACTTCTGGTTCAAGTCTTCGTCGCCGTTCATTCCCGAAGGCAGCAGCAGGGTGGCGATGCTTACCTTGTCGAAATCGGCCTGCAGGTAACGTCCGTAGCGGTCGGCTGTCTCGAAGCCCAGGCCGCTGATGACTGCCTTGGGCTGCAACCGCGAATAAAGTGCCACGCCGCCTTGGGCGGGAACTTCTGCGTCGCAGGCATAAAGGAAGTAGCCATCGAGCTGGAAAGCTGGGTCGTCGAGTTCAAAGGCCGAGGCGCGGGTATCCTGAAGGCAGATGACGTCGGCATTCTGGGCTTGCAGCCAGCTGAGCAAACCACGCTCGACTGCAGCCTGAATGCCATTTACGTTCACACTGATGATCCGCATAAATGGCCCCAAAAATCTCGTGCGTGTATGATACCCGAGCTGTACTCAATTAGCTAAATCCGTGGTATCCGGGACTCTTCATGCAGCCGTATCAGCGCGACTTCATTCGTTTTGCCATCGACCGCGGGGTTCTGCGCTTCGGTGAATTCACCCTCAAGTCGGGCCGCACCAGCCCGTATTTCTTCAATGCTGGCCTGTTCAACAGCGGTTCGGCCCTGGCCCAGCTCGGACGTTTCTATGCGGCGGCGATCGTCGACAGCAAGATTCCGTTCGACGTGCTGTTCGGCCCGGCCTACAAGGGCATCCCCCTGGCAGCCGCCACGGCGGTGGCCCTGGCCGAGCACCACCAGCTCGACCTGCCCTGGTGCTTCAACCGCAAGGAAGCCAAGGCCCACGGCGAAGGTGGCAGCCTGGTTGGCGCGCCGCTGACCGGTGACGTACTGATCATCGACGACGTGATCACCGCCGGTACCGCGATCCGCGAAGTCATGCAGATCATCCAGGGCCAGCAGGCCAAGGCTGCGGGCGTGCTGATCGCGCTGAACCGCCAGGAGCGCGGCAACGGCGAACTGTCGGCGATCCAGGAAGTGGAGCGTGACTTCGGTATCCCGGTGGTGAGCATCGTCTCGCTGACCCAGGTGCTGGAGTTCCTCGCCGACGACCCGGCGCTCAAGCAACACCTGCCGGCCGTCGAGGCCTATCGGGCCCAGTACGGGATCTGAGGCAAATAAAAAAAGGCGACCCTGGGGTCGCCTTTTTTGTGCCTGATCGCGGGGCAAGCCCGCTCCCACAGTGTGGGAGCGGGCTTGCCCCGCGAAAGGTTTAACGCTGCTTGCTGTTGGTGATCAAGGTACCCACACCGCTGTCGGTGAAGATTTCCAGCAGCACCGCGTTAGGTACGCGGCCATCGATGATGTGCGAGCTGTTGACGCCGCCTTGCACTGCTTCCAGGGCGCAGCGGATCTTCGGCAGCATGCCGCCATAGATGGTGCCGTCGGCGATCAGTTCGTTGACCTGCTCGGTGGTCAGGCCGGTGAGTACGGTGCCTTGCTTGTCCATCAGGCCGGCGATGTTGGTCAGCAGCATCAGCTTTTCAGCTTTCAGTGCTTCGGCCACCTTGCCGGCCACCAGGTCGGCGTTGATGTTGTACGACTCACCGTTGGCACCGACGCCGATCGGCGCGATCACCGGAATGAAGTCGCCCTTGACCAGCATGTTCAGCAGGTCGGTGTTGACGCTGGTGACTTCGCCGACATGGCCGATATCGATGATCTCCGGAGTGGTCATCTCCGGGGTCTGGCGGGTGACGGTGAGCTTCTTCGCGCGAATCAGCTCGGCGTCCTTGCCGGTCAGGCCGATGGCGCTGCCACCATGACGGTTGATCAGGTTGACGATGTCCTTGTTCACCTGGCCGCCGAGGACCATCTCGACCACGTCCATGGTCTGCGCGTCGGTCACGCGCATGCCATCGATGAAGTGGCTTTCGATCGACAGGCGCTTGAGCAGGTCACCGATCTGCGGGCCGCCACCGTGCACGACCACCGGGTTGATGCCGACCGCTTTCATCAGCACCACGTCACGGGCAAAACCGGTTTTGAGCTCTTCGCTCTCCATCGCGTTGCCGCCGTATTTGATCACCAGGGTCTTGCCGACAAAGCGGCGGATGTAAGGCAGCGCTTCGGACAAAACCTGGGCGACATGGGTGGCGGCATCGCGATCGAGGGTCATGCAGGGCTCCAGTTGGAACAAATAGTCGGTCAGAACGTTGGTTGCAGGTCAGGGGCAACGCGCGACAGTTGTGCGCGGAAAACTTCTTTGATTCGCTGCAGTTCGGCGTCGGTGTCGGCCTCGAAGCGCAGTACCAGCACCGGCGTGGTGTTGGAGGCGCGAACCAGACCCCAGCCGTGGGGATAGTCGACCCGCACACCGTCAATGGTGGTCAGGTTGGCCGCTTGGCCCCAGTCGGCGTCGCGTTGCAGTGCATCAATGATGCTGAATTTACCCTCGTCGGTCACATCAATGTTGATTTCCGGCGTGGAAATATCGTTCGGGAACGCGGCAAACAGCTGCTCGGCATCGACCTGGGCCTTGCTGAGGATCTCCAGCAGGCGCGCGGCGCTGTAGATGCCGTCGTCGAAACCATACCAGCGTTCCTTGATGAAGATGTGTCCGCTCATCTCGCCGGCCAGCAGGGCGCCGGTTTGCTTCATCTTTTTCTTGATCAACGAATGACCGGTCTTCCACATTAGCGCGCGGCCACCCTGTTGTTCGATCAGCGGGGTCAGGCGGCGGGTGCATTTGACGTCGAAGATGATCTCGGCACCGGGATTGCGCTCCAGCACGTCCTGGGCGAACAGCATCAACAGGCGGTCGGGGTAGACGATGCTACCGGTGTTGGTGACCACACCGACGCGGTCGCCATCGCCATCGAAGGCCAGGCCCAGGTCGGCACCGGTTTCCTTGACCTTGGCGATCAGGTCGACCAGGTTTTCGGGCTTGCCCGGGTCCGGATGGTGGTTGGGGAAGTTGCCATCGACTTCGCAGAACAGCGGGATCATCTCGCAGCCCAGGGCTTCGATCA
Organism: Pseudomonas sp. NPDC090755; assembly: GCF_044769005.1. Classification (NCBI taxonomy): domain Bacteria; kingdom Pseudomonadati; phylum Pseudomonadota; class Gammaproteobacteria; order Pseudomonadales; family Pseudomonadaceae; genus Pseudomonas; species Pseudomonas sp. NPDC090755. Next base: position 231,124 of record NZ_JBIVXC010000001.1, read on the forward strand.
GTTGCGGGGCAATCACGCCGGCCGCGCCGTTACCACAGTCCACGACCACCTTGAGTTTTTTCGCCAGCTTGATGTCGCGGGTGATCTGCTGGAAATAGCGATCCAGGATTTCGACTGTTTCGACGCTGCCTTCGCCGTGGCTCAAGTCGTTGGTTTTCAGGCGGGTCAACAGGGCCTGGATCTGTTCGTTGGCCAGGGTATCGCCAGCGATGACGATCTTGAAACCGTTGTAGTCCGGCGGGTTGTGGCTGCCGGTGAGCATGACGCCGGACTTGCCGGCAAGGACGTTGGCGGCGTAGTACAGGGCAGGGGTCGGCACCAGGCCGACATCACTGACCCGGCAACCGGCGTCGACCAGGCCTTTGATCAGTTGCTCGACCAGCATCGGGCCGGACAGGCGACCGTCGCGACCGACCGAAATGTTCGGTTCGCCCTGGGCGAGGGTCTGGGCGCCGATGGCGCGACCGATCCAGTAAGCCGTCTCGGCGGTCAGGGTTTTACCGACTACGCCACGAATGTCGTAGGCGCGGAAGATGCTGTCGGGAAGTGCGGGTACCAGGTGTGCCATGTCGTTCATCTCTGGGAAACTCCAATATCGAGGGCGTGCAGGGCAGGCTCAAACTGAACGCTTTGACGGTCATATCGCCAGAGAGTTCGCCATCCTTGGCGCGCTGTGGGCAATGGGTGGGTCAGTGGCTGCCGGAGTGACCGAAGCCGCCAGCGCCACGCTGGCTTTCGTCGAAGGCTTCGACGACGTCGAAATGAGCCTGCACCACGGGCACCAGGACCAGTTGTGCAATGCGCTCGCCAACGGCGATGGTGAATGGGGTCTGGCCGCGGTTCCAGCAGGAAACCATCAGTTCGCCCTGGTAGTCGGAGTCGATCAGGCCGACCAGGTTGCCCAGCACGATGCCGTGCTTGTGGCCCAGGCCCGAGCGCGGCAGGATCAGCGCCGCCAGGCCCGGATCACCGATGTAGACCGACAGGCCGGTAGGGATCAGCAGGGTCTGGCCCGGCTCAAGGATTGTGTCCTGCTTGAGCATGGCGCGCAGGTCGAGGCCGGCCGAACCCGGGGTGGCGTATTGCGGCAGCGGGAATTCGCTGCCGATGCGTGGATCGAGAATCTTGGCTTGTAGAGCGTGCATGCAGAGTTAAACCTGGTTGAGACGTTCGGCGATGAAAGCAACCAGCTGGCGGGCGATCTTGCCCTTGCTGGTCTGTGCGAAGAGTGTTTCGTGGAGCTGGCGATCGATCACGCTGCAGGCGTTCTCCTCGCTGTTGAAGCCGATGCTGGGGTTGGCCACATCGTTGGCGACAATCAGGTCGAGGTTCTTGTCCTTGAGCTTGCGCGCGGCGTAGTCGAGCAGGTGTTCGGTCTCGGCGGCGAAGCCGACGCTGAACGGGCGGTCTGGACGGGTGGCGATGGTGGCGAGAATGTCCGGGTTGCGGACCATCTGCAGCAGTAGGCCGTCACCTGTCGTAGGGTCTTTCTTGAGTTTTTGTGGGGCGATCACTTCAGGGCGGTAGTCTGCGACCGCGGCCGAGGCGATGAAAATGTCGCAGGGCATTGCAGCTTCGCAGGCGGCCAGCATGTCGCGGGCGCTGACCACGTCGATGCGCGAGACCCGATCGGGCGTCGGCAAATGCACGGGACCGGTGATCAGGGTGACTTTGGCACCGGCTTCGACTGCCGCCTCGGCCAGGGCAAAGCCCATTTTCCCGGAGCTGTGATTGGTGATGTAGCGCACCGGGTCGATGTTTTCCTGAGTCGGCCCTGCGGTGATCACGATGTGCTTGCCGGTCAGCGATTCGCGCTTGAAGCACTCGGCGGCGCACCAGGCCAGGTCGTTGGCTTCGAGCATGCGGCCCAGGCCGACATCGCCACAAGCCTGGCTGCCGGAGGCCGGGCCGAAGACCTGGATATTGCGGCTTTGCAGCAGTTCGAGGTTGGCCTGGGTGGCCGGGTCGCGCCACATGGCCTGGTTCATGGCCGGGGCGACGGCAACGGTGGCGTCGGTGGCCAGTACCAGGGTGGTCAGCAGGTCATCGGCCACACCCTGGGCCATGCGCGCCAGCAGGTCGGCAGTGGCCGGGGCGATCAGTACCAGGTCGGCCCATTTCGCCAGTTCGATATGGCCCATCGCCGCTTCGGCAGCAGGGTCCAATAGGTCCATGTGCACCGGGTGGCCGGACAGGGCCTGCAGGGTCAGCGGCGTGATGAATTCGGCGCCGCCGCGGGTCATGACGACACGCACTTGCGCACCGTGTTCCAGGAGTCGGCGAACCAGTTCGGCACTTTTGTAGGCGGCGATGCCGCCGCCGACGCCGAGAACGATGCGTTTACGATACAGCCGCTGCATAGGCTTGCCTTTTGCTCAGTGATTGTACGCGGCGACGACGCCTCCCCAGGCCGGATCGTCGCGTAAAAAAGAGCGGGTAATGTAGCACAGGGCTGAAACCCAGGAGCAGTAGCCGATAGACAGAGGGATGGGTCATGAGTATCAGGGACTGGCCTGCGGCGGAACGGCCGCGGGAAAAACTGCTGGAGCGTGGAGCGGGTAGCCTGTCTGATGCAGAGTTGCTGGCGGTTTTTCTACGCACGGGTGTGGCGGGTATGAGTGCTGTCGATCTGGCGAGGCATCTGCTGAAGCAGTTTGGCGGATTGCGCCATTTGCTGGAGGCCGATCAGGCCACGTTTCAGCGTGAGGTCGGGCTGGGGCCTGCGAAATACACCCAGTTGCAGGCCGTGATGGAAATTGGCAGGAGGCACTTGGAGCAAACCATCGCTCGCGACTCGGTGCTCCAAAGCCCTGACGCGGTACGCAGCTACCTCAAAGCCAAGCTGCGACATGAGCGTAGCGAAGTATTCGGATGTCTGTTTCTCGATACCAAACACCGTCCATTGGGTTTTGAGGTGCTGTTTCGTGGCTCGATCGACAGTGCCAGTGTATTTCCCCGGGAAGTCATCAAGCGTGCCCTGGCGCACAACGCTGCCGCTTTGATCCTCTGTCATAACCACCCATCAGGTGTAAGTGAGCCCAGCAATGCCGACGTGGTGCTGACTCAGCGCCTCAAGACTGCGTTGGGGCTGGTCGATGTCAGGGTGCTTGACCACTTCATCGTCGGTGACGGCGAGCCGCTGTCAATGGCCGAGTGGGGCTGGTTCGCGTCGTGATCCGGCCTATCGCGGGGCAAGCCCGCTCCTACAGATACAGTGCAGGTCTGTGGGAGCGGGCTTGCCCCGCGATAGATGGCATCAGCGCGGGACCTTCACCGTAGCGAAGTCCTGCCGTCCAAACGGGCTCACCTTATACCCCTCAACAGTTGTGCGCGTCAGCGCCGCAGCCGTCGGGTGAGCCAGCGGCAACCACAGCGCCTGTTGCTGGATCAGCCCCTGGGCCTGCTGGTACAGGCGGCTGCGCACGCTCTGGTCGGTTGTGGTCTTGCCGGCGCTGATCAGCTGGTCCAGGCGCTGGTCGCAATAACGGGCGAAGTTGGTCCCGGATTTTACCGCCGCACAGGCGAACTGTGGGCTGAGGAAGTTATCCGGGTCGCCGTTGTCGCCGGCCCAGCCCATGAACAGCAGGTCATGCTCGCCGGCCTTGGCCCGGCGAATCAGCTCGCCCCATTCGATCACACGGATTTCGGCCTTGATCCCGACCTTGGCGAGGTCGGCCTGCAGCAACTGCGCGCCCAGGCTCGGGTTGGGGTTGAGCAAGCTGCCTTGCGGGCGGGTCCAGATAGTGGTGCTGAAGCCGTCCTTGAGGCCGGCCTTGTCCAGCAGGGCGCGGGCCTTGTCGAGGTTGGCCGGGTAGCCGGGCAGGTCCTTGGCATAGCTCCAGGTATTGGGCGGGTAGGGGCCGTTGGCGGCAATCGCGGTGCCTTCGAACACGGCCTTGAGGTAACTGTCCTTGTCGAAGGCCAGATTGATGGCCTGACGGACTTCAGCCTTGTCCAGGGGTGGGTGCTGGCTGTTGATGGCCAGGAACGCGGTCATGAAGGCTTCGGTCTTTTCCACCTTCAGGGCCGGGTCCTTGCTGGCCGCGGCGATATCCAGCGGCTTGGGCGACAGGGCGATCTGGCATTCATTGCGCTTGAGCTTCTGCAGGCGCACGTTGGCATCGGGGGTGATGGCAAAGACCAGCGGGTCGACCGCCGGCTTGCCGGCGAAGTAATCCGGGTTGGCCCGATAGCGGATCACTGCATCCTTCTGGAAACGGTTGAAGACGAACGGACCGGTGCCGATCGGCTGGCTGTTGAGCTTTTCCGGGGTGCCGGCCTTGAGCAACTGGTCGGCGTACTCGGCCGAATAGATCGACGCGAAGCCCATGCTCAGGGTCGGCAGGAAGGTGGCATCGGCATGGTCGAGGGTGAAGCGCACGGTCAGCGGATCCACGGCCTCGATCTGCTTGATCAGGCTCGGTAACTGCAGGGACTGGGCGTGGGGATAGCCGCTCTGGGCGATCTTGTGCCAGGAATGGGCGGGATAAAGCATGCGCTGGAAGCTGAACAGCACGTCGTCGGCGTCCAGGGTGCGCCCGGGCTTGAAATAGCCGGTGCTGTGGAACTTCACCCCGGGGCGCAGCTTGAATTCATAGATCAGGCCATCGGGCGAAACGGTCCAGCTTTCGGCCAGGCTCGGCACCACTTTGCCCTGGCTGGCGTCGAACTCGACCAGGCGATTCATCAGCACGTCTGCCGAGGCGTTGGTGGTGGTCAGCGAGTTGTACTGAACCACGTCGAAGCCTTCGGGGCTGGCCTCGGTGCACACACTCAATGCGTCAGCCTGGGCGAACACCGGGCTGAGCAGGGTGGCGAACAACAGGGGTAGAGCGGCAGCGCGCATGGGAATTCCTTGGCTGATCGATGGCCCATCTGCCAGTGCAGTCTGGAAATGTCCTACCCTAGTGTGCCGGGCCTTAAATGGCCAACTCCTTTTTTAGCAATTGTGCGACGAGCGGTCGACGGCAGGCCAGCCCTGTCGGTATGCTGCTCCGGCGCGCCAGGCAGCACGACAACGTACATCTTCTGTTGTTGTGCTCTGGTCTTTCTGGTATAAAGCAGCGCTCTTTTCTAGGGGCTCGGTTTATCGCGTTGGCGATCTGACCGATAAGACCCTGAAGAAACACGGCGCCTGGCGCCAAAGACTGAGAGATTAAGCGGCCAACCCATGCCGGGTTGGGCATGTGGTTTTAGAGGGCTGAGGCATGTCGAGAGTCTGTCAAGTTACCGGTAAGGGTCCGGTAACCGGGAACAACATTTCCCACGCAAACAACAAAACCCGTCGTCGTTTCCTGCCGAACCTGCAGCATCATCGCTTCTGGGTCGAGTCCGAGAAGCGTTTCGTGCGTCTGCGCGTATCTGCCAAAGGCATGCGCATCATCGACAAGCGCGGCATCGATGCCGTTCTGGTCGACATTCGCCGTAACGGCGCCAAGGTCTAAGGGAGAGAATCATGCGTGAATTGATCCGTCTGGTGTCGACCGCTAATACCGGCCACTTCTACACCACCGACAAGAACAAGCGCACCACTCCGGACAAAATCGAAATCAAAAAATTCGATCCGGTTGTTCGCAAGCACGTGATCTACAAGGAAGCCAAGATCAAGTAATTGATCCGGCTGACGAAAAAAGGGCCCGTATCTCAGGATACGGGCCTTTTTTTATGGCGCGCTGTAATCAGCTGAAGTGAAACGACTGGATGATGCCGTCATCATTGGCGATGACATGGATACGGCTTGGGTCGTATTCGCGGGTGGAGAACTCACCGGCACCGACCACACGAGCGCGGCCGGTCAGCTCACTGATGTAGGCCTTGGCGCTAGGCACATAGCGGGTGCCGACAAGGTGATTGATCTGTTGCAGGGTTTCTTCGTTAGTCATGACGTTGCTTCCTTCGATTGATTGAATGCCCGGATGGGCAACGCCATGCTCCGCTGAGCGGGTCCTGCTCAAGTGGTATTTACTTATTTCTGTTCGAACATCACGTAGATCTTGCGGCATGGATCCAGCACTTCCCAGGTGCCTTTGAAGCCCGCCGGGATCACGAAGCGATCGCCTGCGCGCAGGGTCTTCGCGCCACCGTTTTCATCGCGCAGCACCGAAACGCCCTGCACGATCTCGCAGTATTCGTGTTCAGTGTAATTGACGGTCCACTGGCCTACTTCGCCTTCCCAGACGCCGGCGGCGAACTGCCCGCAGGGGCTTGCGTAGTGGTTGTAGACGGCCTGGTCCGGTTCACCCTTGAGGATCTTTTCAGCGGCAGGGCGATAGCGTTCAGCTTCGGTCAGGACCTGGGCGAAGTCGACAATCTGATCAATGAGCATGGCGTTTTCTCTTGTTTGTTTAATAAAATGAACATCAGTAGGCGTTTGGCCTGATTATGTCAAATATATTGATAATTGGGTCCCCTGTGGTTTAGGGTGGCAGGTGCCTGTGCGTATCGCACGCCCAGCCAGAATTTTTGACAGTGCCCGTGGGACCTCGTACGGCACTGCACCTTAACAAGAGGAGGAGTTTCGTATGACCACCCTGACTCGTGCGGATTGGGAACAGCGTGCCCAACAATTGAAGATCGAAGGCCGCGCTTTCATCAATGGTGAATACACCGCCGCCGTTTCCGGCGCGACGTTCGAATGCCTCAGCCCGGTCGACGGCCGTCTGCTGGCGCACATCGCCAGCTGCGATCTCGCCGACGCCCAGCGCGCCGTGGAAAACGCCCGCGCCACCTTCGCCTCCGGCGTCTGGTCGCGCCTGGCCCCGGCCAAACGTAAAGCCACCCTGATCCGCTTTGCCGCCCTGCTCAACGAACATGTCGAGGAGTTGGCGTTGCTGGAAACCCTGGACATGGGCAAGCCGATCAGTGACTCGCTGAGCATCGACGTACCGGGTGCCGCCCAGGCGCTGCGCTGGAACGGTGAAGCGATCGACAAGGTCTACGACGAAGTCGCCGCCACCCCACACGACCAACTGGGCCTGGTGACCCGCGAGCCGGTCGGCGTGGTTGCCGCCATCGTGCCCTGGAACTTCCCGCTGCTGATGGCGTGCTGGAAACTCGGCCCGGCCCTGGCCACCGGTAACTCGGTAGTGCTCAAGCCTTCGGAAAAATCGCCGCTGACCGCAATTCGCATTGCCCAGCTGGCAATCGACGCCGGTATCCCAGCCGGTGTACTGAACGTGCTGCCTGGCTATGGCCATACCGTGGGCAAGGCCCTGGCCCTGCACATGGACGTGGACACCCTGGTGTTCACCGGTTCGACCAAGATCGCCAAGCAACTGATGGTCTACGCTGGCGAATCGAACATGAAGCGTGTCTGGCTGGAAGCCGGCGGCAAGAGCCCGAACATCGTCTTCGCCGACGCACCGGACCTGAACGCCGCTGCCCAAGCCGCTGCCAGCGCCATCGCCTTCAACCAGGGCGAAGTCTGCACCGCAGGTTCGCGCCTGCTGGTCGAGCGCTCGATCAAGGACAAGTTCCTGCCGCTGGTACTCGAAGCCCTCAAGGCCTGGAAGCCTGGCAACCCGCTGGACCCGGCCACCACCGTGGGTGCGCTGGTCGATAGCCAGCAACTGAATACCGTCCTGTCCTACATCGACGCTGGCCACAGCGATGGCGCCAAGCTGCTGGTAGGCGGCAAGCGGATCCTGGAAGAAACCGGCGGCACCTACGTCGAGCCGACCATCTTCGACGGCGTCACCAACGCCATGAAGATTGCCCAGGAAGAGATTTTCGGGCCGGTCCTGGCGGTACTGACCTTCGACACCGCCGAAGAAGCCATCAACATCGCCAACGACACGCCATACGGCCTGGCCGCCGGCGTGTGGACCGCCGACATCTCCAAGGCGCACCTGACCGCCAAGGCCCTGCGTGCCGGTAGCGTCTGGGTCAACCAGTACGACGGCGGCGACATGACCGCACCGTTTGGTGGCTTCAAGCAGTCGGGCAACGGCCGTGACAAGTCGCTGCATGCGCTGGACAAGTACACCGAGCTGAAGGCGACCTGGATCAAGCTGTAACCGCTACCGCGCGATCCTGACCACAGCCGGACCCTGCTCGATGCGGGTCCGGCTGTGTTGTTTCTGCAGATCCACGACAGCCTGGGAGGCTGCAATGCGTTGGGGAACCTATTTCGCCGTGCTGACGGCGGTGCTCAGTGTCGGCCTGGCGCTGGGGGTGAGCATGCCGCTGGTGTCCTTGCGCCTGGAGGGCTGGGGCTACGGCAGCTTTGCCATTGGCGTGATGGCGGCAATGCCGGCCATCGGCGTCCTGTTCGGCGCCAGCCTGTCCAGCCGCCTCGCCGCCCGTTTCGGCACGCCAGGGCTGATGCGCCTGTGCCTGTGGGGCGGGGCGCTGTCCATCGGCCTACTGGCGCTGTTGCCCAGTTACCCGCTGTGGCTGGTGCTGCGCCTGCTGATCGGCATGATCCTGACCATTGTGTTTATCCTCGGCGAGAGCTGGATCAACCAGTTGGTGGTCGAACAATGGCGTGGTCGGCTGGTGGCCCTGTATGGCAGCAGTTATGCCCTGAGCCAGCTGGCAGGGCCGCTGCTGCTCGGCGTGCTGGGCTCGGAAGATGATTTCGGCTTCTGGATCGGTGCCGGCCTGCTGCTGGTGGCGCCGCTGGTATTGCTCGGGCGTGGCGGGGCGCCGAGTGCCGAGGCCTGCAGCGTCACGTTCTACGATTTGCTGGGCTTCTGCCGGCGTTTGCCGGTCATTGCCTGGGCCATTGCCTTGTTCGCCGCATTCGAGGCGATGATCCTGACCCTGTTGCCGGTGTATTGCCTGCAGCAGGGCTTCAGCACTGAGGTCGCGCTGTTCATGGTCAGTACCGTGGTGGTCGGCGATGCCTTGTTGCAGCTGCCCATCGGCGCCCTGGCCGATCGCATGTCGCGGCGCGCCTTGTTCGGCGGTTGCGCGGTGACCCTGCTGCTGTCGAGCCTGGCTATTCCGCTGCTGTTGCAGACCTGGCTGATCTGGCCGCTGTGGGTGCTGTTCGGCGCCAGTGCCGGTGGCCTGTTCACCTTGTCGCTGGTGCTGATCGGCGAGCGTTACCGGGATGATGCACTGGTGCGTGCCAATGCCCACGTGGCGCAGCTCTGGGGCATCGGCTGCCTGCTCGGGCCGCTGGCGGCAGGGGCGGGCAGTCAATGGGTCAGCGGGCATGCCTTGCCGTTGTTGATGGCAGTCGGTGCCGCGGGCCTTGTGCTGCTGGCGCGGCGGCCAGGCGCCTTCGAGCCGGCGCCGGCCTAGAGCATCCGTTCCAGGCCCACGGCCTTGCTGATCCAGGCATTGAAGCGCCGCCACAGGCCGCCGGGCTCAGTGGTCAGGGTGTGCAGCTGGTGATTGTCTTCAGTGACCCAGACCAGCTGGCCATCGACCAGTCGGGGTTGGTAGCTCAGGGTTGGCGCCATGCCTTGCACGGCCAGGTCTCGGGCGTATTCAGCAAGCTCGGTGCTGTCGACCAGCACGCCGACCTCGGTGTTCCACAGTACCGAGCGCGGGTCGAAGTTGAACGAGCCAATAAAGGTTTTGCGCCGATCGAAAATGATCGCCTTGCTGTGCAGGCTTGAGTCCGAGCTGCCGTGCAGGTGCAGCATACGCTTGGCGCTCGGGTCACCCGGTTGGCGCCGTAATTCATACAGGTGCACGCCATGTTCCAGCAGCGCCCGGCGGTAGGGCGCGTAGCCACCGTGCACGGCCGGCACGTCGGTCGCCTCCAGGGAGTTGGTCAGCAGCTTGACCGAGACACCGGCGTCGGCGCGGCTGGTCAGGTACAGCAGGCCCGGTGCGCCCGGAACGAAATAGGCCGAGACCAGGATCAACTCGTGGCGCACGCCATTCATCTCGGGGGCCAGTTGCTGGGTCATCAGTAACTGCGGATCCGGCTCGTCACGGGCCAGGACCTTGCTTGGCGCATCCCACAGCGCCTGGTTGTGGGCCCAGATCAGTTCGTTGCGCCAGATATCCAGGCGAGGGCGGGTCTTGTAGCCCATCAGGCGGTCATACAGGGCCTTGTGCTCGACCTCGGCCTTGGCCAGCGAGTCTTCCAGGCGCTGGCGGCTGGCACGCAAGTCGTCAGCAGTCGGCTGGGTCATGAGGAAATCGCCGATCGGACGGCTCAGCGCGCTGTTCCAGTACTGGTCGAAGCTGTGCCCCAGCTGTTCGGCCACCGGGCCGACACCGAGCAGGTCGATGTCGGTGAAGTTCAGGTTGGGTTCGGCATCGAAGTACTCGTCGCCCAGGTTGCGCCCGCCGACGATGGCCATGCTGTTGTCCACCAGCCACAGCTTGTTGTGCATGCGCCGGTGTTGCAGGTTCAGGTTGAACAATCGCCCGACGGCCCGGGTGACCCCGGTGCTGCGGCCCAGGTGCAGCGGATTGAACACGCGGATATGGATGTTGGGGTGGGCGGCGAGGGTGGCCATCTTCACGTCGAGGCCGTCGCTGGTGGTGTCGTCGAGCAGGATACGCACACGTACGCCACGATCGGCGGCCTGCAGCAGCTCGTGGACCAGCGCCCGGGTACTGAGGCCGTCGCGCACGATGTAGTACTGCAGGTCGATACTCGACTGGGCGTTGCGGATCAGTTCGGCGCGGGCACGAAAGGCTTCGTTGCTGTTGGGCAGCAGGCGAAAGCCCGAACGACCGTCATAGGCAGAGGCCTGGCGCTGTACCGAGCGACCGAAGGACGAATCGCTGGCTGGCAGGGCCTGACTGGTCTGGCGCGGTTGGCCGACGCTGGCGCATCCACTCAGGGCGAGCATCAGCGACAGCAACAATGGCAGCGCGCGCGGGTATCTCAAGGCGATGAATCCTTCACAACGGGGGCTTATGGATGTTGACCGCGAGCGGCGGCGGAAAGTTACCCGCCGCTGTCCGCTTCGGCCAGTAGACGAATGGCGGTTTCACCCACCTTGCGCACCGCCGCTTCGATCGCAGCGCTAGGGCGCGCGGCGAAATTCATCCGCAGGCAGTTACGGTACTTGCCCGAGGCAGAAAAGATGCTGCCCACGGCAATCTGTACACCCTGCCCAAGTAAAGCCCGGTTCAGGCGCAGCGTGTCGAAACTTTCCGGCAGCTCCACCCACAGCATGAAGCCGCCTTGCGGCCGGCTGGCGCGGGTGCCCGCCGGGAAGTAGCGGGTGACCCAGTCGCTCATCTGGTCGCGGCCACGCTGGTACTGGCTGCGCATGCGCCGCACATGGGGCTGGTAGTGGCCGCCTTCGATGAAGTCGGCAATCGCCAGCTGCGGCTGGGTCGCGGTGCAACCGGTACTGATGTACTTCATGTGCAGCACCCGCTCCAGGTAGCGGCCGGGCGCTACCCAGCCGATACGCAGGCCCGGGGCCAGGGTCTTGGAGAACGAACTGCACAGCAGCACCCGGCCGTCTTCGTCGAACGACTTGATGGTGCGTGGTCGTGGGTAGGTGTAGGCCAGGTCGCCATACACATCGTCTTCGAGAATGGCCACATCGAAGCGCTGCGCCAGGGTCAGCAGGGCTTTCTTGCGTGCCTCGGGCATGATGTACCCCAAGGGGTTGTTGCAGCTCGGGGTGATCTGGATGAGCTTGATCGGCCACTGTTCCAGGGCCAGCTCAAGGGCCTCCAGGCTGATGCCGGTGAGCGGGTCGGTGGGAATTTCCAGGGCCTTCATGCCCAGGCCCTTGAGGGTCTGCATGGCGCCGTGGAAGCTGGGCGAGTCCACCGCGACGATATCGCCGGGCTGGCACACGGCGCGGATGCTGGTCGAGAGGGCCTCGTGGCAGCCGGTGGTCACCACCAGGTCGGCCGGGTCAATGCTGCAGCCGGAGTCGAGCATCAGCCGGGCGATCTGTTCGCGCAGGGCCAGGGTGCCGGAAATGGTGTCGTAATACAGCCCCGGCATGTCCTGGCGCCGGCTCAGTTGGGCCAGGCTGCGCAGCAGCGGCTTGAGCGTCGGGCTGTCGACATCCGGCATGCCGCGTCCCAGTTGCACCACATCCTTGTTGGGGACGCTGCGGACCAGTTCGATGACCTGCTCCCACTGGGAAATTTCCACTGGGCGCTGTGCCGGTCGGCTGACGGCGGGCAGGGCCGGGAGGTTGCGGTCAGTGGGCACGAAATAGCCGGATTTCGGGCGCGGTGCGGCCAGGCCGTTGTCTTCGAGCAGGCGATAGGCCTGCTGCACCGTGCTCAGGCTGACGCCGTGTTCCACGCTCAGGGCGCGTACCGACGGCAAGCGGTCGCCAGGGCGATACAGGCCCTGCTCGATGCGGGCGCCCAGCAGCTCGGCAAGGTTGACGTAGAGGCTCATGGCATACTCCTGCGTAGGACTACAGCATCTGACCGGTACAGATGTAGGAAAAATACAGCATCACAGTAGGAAATCAGTCGGTTCTGTATGGAAATAATACAGCTATTTTGAATCTGTAATGCTTTTCTTCAAGCGCGCATGCTGTTTCCACGGTTATCCAACCCCCGGAGGAATCACGTCATGAGCGGCATGAGCGATGTGCGCTTGCAACTACACCCTGAAGAACTGAGCCGCGAGCAGCGCCCGAAGCTCTTCAGTGCCCCGGCCGGGCTCGGCCGCTGGGGGCTGATGGCGCACCGTTGGCACAGTCGCCGTGCACTGCTGGAGCTGACGCCCGAACAGCTGCGTGATGTCGGCCTGACGCCGAGTCAGGCGCGTGAGGAGGGACTCAAACCTTTCTGGCGTTCCTAGACCAGCTCCTTGAGACGATGCCAGAGCATGCCTAGGGCCAGCAGCGGCGAGCGCAGGTGCTTGCCGCCGGGGAAGGTCAGGTGGGGCACCTGGGCGAACAGGTCGAAGCGTCCGGCCTGTTCGCCGCTGATCGCCTCGCCCAGCAGTTTTCCGGCCAGATGGGTGGCGTTCAGGCCATGGCCGGCATAGGCCTGGGCGTAATAGACATTGGGCTGTTCGCGCAGGCGGCCGATCTGCGGCAGGCGGTTGGCGCCGATGCCGATCATGCCGCCCCACTGGTAGTCGATGCGCGCTTCCGCCAGTTGTGGAAACACCTTGAGCATCTTCGGCCGCATGTAGCCGGCGATGTCCTTCGGGTCGCGGCCGGAGTAGTGGCAGGCACCACCGAACAACAGCCGGCGGTCGGCCGAGAGGCGGAAGTAGTCCACCGTCACGCGCTGGTCGCACACCGCCATGTTCTGCGGCAGTAGTTGCCGGGCTTGGGCTTCGCTCAAGGGCTCGGTGGCGATGATGTAGCTGCCGGCGGGCAGGATCTTGCCGCCCAGCTGCGGGTTCAGATTGTTCAGGTAGGCATTGCAGGCCAATACCAGGGTGGTGGCGCGCACCGAGCCTTGCGGCGTGTGGACGCGCACCTGGGGGCCGTAGTCGATGCGGGTGACCGGCGACTGTTCGAACAGCCGCACGCCCAGCCGCTCGGCCACGGCGGCTTCGCCGATGGCCAGGTTCAGCGGGTGCAGGTGCCCCGAGCCCATGTCGATCATGCCGCCAACATAACGATCCGAGCCGATCACCGAGTGCATCTGTCCAGGCTCCACCAGGCGTAGTTCATGGCGGTAACCCAGGGCGTGCAGTTCTTCGGCGTCCTCGATGAAGCCCTGGTAGTCCCGCGGCTTGTTGGCCAGGTCGCAGTAACCCCAGGTCAGGTCGCAGTCGATGGCATGGCGTTCGATGCGCTGGCGGACAATCTCCACCGCTTCGAGCCCCATCAGCTTCAGTGCGCGCACACCGCTGTCACCCAACTGTGGACGGAACTGCTCCAGGCCATGACCGACGCCGCGAATCAGCTGGCCGCCGTTGCGTCCGCTGGCGCCCCAACCAATCCGCCGGGCCTCCAGCAGTACCACGCTCAGGCCGCGTTCGGCCAGTTCGATGGCGGTGTTGAGCCCGGAATAGCCGCCACCAACCACACAGACGTCGCACTGCAGTTCGTCGGCCAGTGGTGCATGGTCGGGCTGGGGTGCGCTGCTGGCGGCGTAGTAGGAAGCGGTGTGCGAGGCAGGCAGCGGGGCACCGACGGTCATGAAGTCATCCTGATTCGGGTGTTTGGAAAATTTGACGCAGGATAAGCCGTGCTTTCACGGCGGGGCAACCATGAGGCAAAATTGCTTTTTTCCCTGCTTCAGCCAAGGCCGCCATGAGTTGCAACAGCCACAAGATCCGCTTCCTGCGTGAGCAGATCCCGTCCTTCGACTGCGTGCCCGGCTGTCACGATTGCTGCGGCCCGGTGACCACTTCGTCCGAAGAGATGGCCCGCCTGCCGCGCAAGAGCGCTGCCGAGCAGGAAGCCGCCCTGGCTGAGCTCAACTGTGTGCACCTGGGGCCGGATGGCTGCACGGTGTATGAGGAGCGGCCGCTGATCTGCCGGCTGTTCGGCACCACCCCGCGCCTGCCTTGCCCCAATGGTCGCGGCCCGGTCGAGATGATCGATCCGCAGGCCGAGAAGCTGGTGCACCAGTACATCGCCAGCACCCGCCAGGTGCTGGTCTGAGCCTCAGTCCGGAATCGGCAGGCTGAGGCTCTCCTTGACCTCTTCCATGACGATATAGCTCTTCGACTCGCGCACGTGCGGCAGCTTGAGCAGGATGTCGCCGAGCAGCTTGCGGTAGGAGGCCATCTCCGAAATCCGCGCCTTGACCAGATAATCGAAGTCGCCCGAAACCAGGTGGCATTCCAGCACGTGCGGCAGCTTCAGCACGGCACGGCGGAACTCCTCGAAGGTGTCGCCGGACTTGTAGTCCAGGCTGATTTCGACGAACACCAGCAGGCTCCCTTTGAGGTGCTGCGGGTTGAGCCGGGCGTTGTAGCCCATGATGATGCCTTCGCGCTCCAGGCGCCGGACCCGCTCGGTGCAGGGCGTGGTCGACAAGCCGACCTTCTCGCCCAGTTCGGTAAACGAGATCCGCCCGTCTGCTTGCAGGATCCGCAGGATGTTGCGGTCGATCTTGTCCAGTTCACGCTTGCTTTGGTGCTGGGTTCTCATAGTGGATGCCCCTCCGTAAAAGCCAACCTTGCCGAGAATTGTCGCCAAATATAGGCTTTTATATAGTGAAAAGCACTGGTCATACCTTCCTATACTGCGCGCATCTACGCCATTAACAACAAATGTCAGCTGTGCGCTGCGTCGAGGGTAATCAACATGCGAGTTCTGGTACTTGGTAGCGGTGTGATCGGGACCGCCAGTGCCTACTATCTGGCACGGCAGGGTTTTGAAGTCGTCGTGGTCGACCGTCAACCGGCTGTCGCCATGGAAACCAGCTTTGCCAACGCAGGCCAGGTCTCGCCGGGTTATGCCTCGCCCTGGGCCGCACCGGGCGTACCGCTCAAGGCCATCAAGTGGCTGCTCGAGCGTCACGCCCCTCTGGCCATCAAGGCCACCGCCGACGTTGATCAATACCTGTGGATGGCGCAGATGCTGCGTAACTGCACCGCCAGCCGCTATGCCGTGAACAAGGAGCGCATGGTCCGCCTGTCCGAGTACAGCCGCGACTGCCTCGACGAGTTGCGCGCCGAAACCGGTATCGCCTACGAAGGCCGTAGCTTGGGCACCACCCAGCTGTTCCGTACCCAGGCGCAGCTGGACAACGCCGCCAAGGACATCGCCGTGCTCGAACAGTCCGGCGTGCCGTACGAACTGCTCGACCGCGAAGGCATTGCCCGCGTTGAGCCAGCCCTGGCCAATGTCACCGATATCCTCGCCGGTGCCCTGCGCCTGCCCAACGACCAGACCGGCGACTGCCAGCTGTTCACCACCCGCCTGGCGGAAATGGCGGTCAAGCTGGGCGTCGAGTTCCGCTTCGGCCAGGACATCCAGCGCCTGGACTTCGCCGGCGACCGCATCAATGGCGTGTGGGTCGATGGCAAGCTGGAAACCGCCGATCGCTACGTGCTGGCCCTGGGCAGCTACTCGCCGCAGATGCTCAAGCCGCTGGGGATTCGCGCCCCGGTCTACCCGCTCAAGGGCTACTCGCTGACCGTGCCGATCACTGATCCGGCCATGGCCCCGACCTCGACCATTCTCGACGAGACCTACAAGGTCGCGATCACCCGTTTCGACAACCGCATCCGTGTGGGCGGCATGGCCGAGATCGCCGGTTTCGACCTGTCGCTGAACCCGCGTCGGCGCGAAACCCTGGAGATGATCGTCAACGACCTTTATCCTCGCGGCGGCGACCTGAGCCAGGCCAGCTTCTGGACCGGCCTGCGTCCGACCACCCCGGACGGCACGCCGATCGTCGGTGCCACGCCGTTCCGCAACCTGTTCCTCAACACCGGCCACGGTACACTGGGCTGGACCATGGCCTGCGGTTCCGGCCGCTTGCTGGCCGACCTGATGGCGCGTAAAAAGCCGCAGATCAGTGCCGAAGGCCTTGATATTTCTCGTTACGGCAAACAGCAGGAGCCTGCAAAGCATGCCAGTCCAGCGCCAGCTCACCAATGAGCGCATGAGTCAGATCGTTACCCACAACGGCACCGTCTACCTGGCGGGCCAGGTGGGTGACGACATGAACGCCGGGATCGAACAGCAGACCCGTGAAGCCCTGGGCAACATCGAGCGCCTGCTGGACCTGGCGGGCACCGACAAGACCCGTCTGTTGTCGGTGACCATCTACCTCAAGGACATCGATGCGCATTTCCAGGGCATGAACGCGGTGTGGGACCAGTGGCTGCCCAAGGGCGTCGCCCCGGCCCGCGCCACGGTCGAGGCCAAGCTCTGCGAGCCGGAAATCCTCGTTGAACTGTCGGTGGTCGCTGCCTTGGCGTAACACGCAATCCCTCACCCGGTGCCGACTGCGGCCCACCAGCTGCCTTCGGGCACCGGGCTTTTTACTTCCAACCAGACTGCCCAGAAGGCTGCCGTCATGCGTCCTGCTCGTGCCCTGATCGACCTCCAAGCCCTGCGTCACAACTATCAACTGGCCCGTGAACTGTCCGGTGCCAAAGCCCTGGCCGTGATCAAGGCCGATGCCTACGGTCATGGCGCCGTGCGTTGCGCCCTGGCGCTCGAACAACAGGCCGATGGTTTTGCCGTGGCCTGCATCGAGGAAGCACTGGAGTTGCGGGCCGCCGGCATCAAGGCGCCGATCCTGCTGCTCGAAGGCATTTTCGAAGCCAGCGAGCTGGAGCTGATCGTCAAGCACGACCTGTGGTGCGTGGTGCATTCGCTGTGGCAGCTGGAAGCCATCGAGCAGACCCGGATGAGCGCACCGATCACCGTCTGGCTCAAGCTCGACAGCGGCATGCACCGGGTTGGCCTGCACCCGAAGGATTACCAGGCGGCCTATCAGCGCCTGCTGGCCAGCGGCAAAGTGACCCGCATCGTGCTGATGAGCCACTTCGCCCGTGCCGACGAACTCGACAGCGGCGCCAGCAACGACCAGGTGGCGGTGTTCCAGGCTGCGCGCCAGGGCCTGAGCGCCGAGGTCAGCCTGCGCAACTCGCCAGCCGTGCTCGGCTGGCCGAACATCCCCAGTGACTGGGTGCGCCCGGGCATCATGCTTTACGGCGCCACCCCGTTCGAAGTGCCACAGGCCGAGGCGGCGCGCCTGCAGCCGGTGATGACCCTGCAATCACGGGTCATCAGCGTGCGCGAACTGCCCGCCGGCGAGCCGGTGGGCTACGGTGCGAAATTCATCAGCCCGCGGCCGACCCGTGTGGGTGTGGTTGCCATGGGCTACGCCGACGGCTACCCGCGCCAGGCACCCACCGGCACACCGGTGCTGGTGGCCGGCAAGCGCAGCCAACTGATCGGCCGGGTGTCCATGGACATGCTCTGCATCGACCTGACCGACGTGCCCGAAGCTGGCGTCGGCAGCCCGGTGGAATTGTGGGGCAAGAACGTGCTGGCCAGTGATGTGGCGCTGCAGGCCGGGATGATCCCGTATCAGATTTTCTGCAACCTCAAGCGCGTGCCACTGGACTATATCGACGAGTGAAACGCCAAAGCGGACAGGCTGCGGGTCGAAGTGTTGTAAATACTGAACGCTGTTGCGATGATAATGTTCAATTTCGACCCCACTCGTTCGTTTAGGAGGCGCAAGCTTTGGACGTCGGTGAACGACTGCAAGCCATCCGCAAGCTCAAGGGCCTGTCTCAACGTGAACTCGCCAAGCGCGCGGGTGTCACCAACAGCACCATCTCGATGATCGAGAAGAACAGCGTCAGCCCTTCCATCAGCTCGCTGCGCAAGGTGCTGGGTGGCATTCCGATGTCCATGGTCGAGTTCTTTTCCGAAGAGCTGCAACCCGAAAACCCCACGCAGATCGTCTACAAGGCCCACGAGCTGATCGACATCTCCGACGGTGCGGTGACCATGAAACTGGTCGGCAAGGCGCACCCGAGCCGGGCCATCGCCTTCCTCAACGAAGTCTATCCGCCGGGCGCCGACACCGGTGAAGAGATGCTCACCCATGATGGCGAAGAAACCGGCATCCTCCTCGAAGGCCGCCTGGAGCTGGTGGTGGGGCTGGAAACTTTCATCCTCGAAGCGGGCGACAGCTACTATTTTGAAAGTACCAAGCCGCACCGTTTCCGCAATCCCTACGATGAGCCAGCCCGGCTGATCAGTGCGGCAACCCCGGCCAACTTCTAAAGTGTTGCGCGCGCGGCGGATTGTCGCGGCTAAGACCCTTTGGACTCTAGGGTTGTTTCGGTAAGGCAGGGTTCCCGTTATACTTGCGCCGCCTGCGAAACCGTGGCCGCGGGCGTGACTAGCCACCATGAGGGTGTACGCGTGAATCTAATCAAGAAAATGCTGGCCGTACCAGCTGCCGTATTGGCCCTTTGGGCAGTCAGCGCACAAGCTGCGACCAACGACGACATCGCCAAGCGACTGGAACCGGTCGGCCAGGTGTGTGTACAGGGGCAGGAATGCAAGGGCATGGAAGTGGCTGCCTCCGCAGGTGGCGGCGGTGCCAAGACCCCGGACGAAATCATCGCCAAGCACTGTAACGCCTGCCACGGCAGTGGTCTCTTGGGCGCGCCGAAAATCGGCGACACCGCCGCCTGGAAACAACGTGCCGACCACCAGGGTGGTCTGGACGGTATCCTGGCCAAGGCGATCACCGGCATCAATGCCATGCCGCCAAAAGGCACCTGCGCCGACTGCTCGGATGACGACCTCAAAGGCGCCATCAAGAAAATGTCCGGCCTGTAAGCCCACGTTTTTCCAGCAAAGCCCGCCTTGTGCGGGCTTTGTCGTTTCTGGCACTGGCCAGGGGAGCAAACTCGGGCCATGCTCGGTCGAACCTGCAGGGACGACCAGGAGGCACCGATGACGCAAAGTTGCTCGATCGAAATGGCCGTGGATCAGGTGCTGGCGCGCTTGCCGGCGCATATCCACATGGGCCTGCCCTTGGGACTGGGCAAGCCCAATGCCTTCGTCAATGCGCTGTACGCGCGCATCCGCCAGTTGCCGGAGCGGCGCCTGACGATCTACACCGCCCTGAGTCTGGGTCGGCCGGATCTTGGCAGCGGCTTGCAGCGGCGCTTTCTCGAACCCTTCGTCGAGCGGGTGTTCGCTGATTATGAAGAGCTCGATTACCTGGGCGACCTGCGCACAAACAGCCTGCCGGCCAACATCCGCGTCGAGCAGTTCTTCATGCAGCCCGGCAGCCTGCTGCACAGCAGCATGGCCCAGCAGGATTATGTCAGCAGCAACTACAGCCACGCGGCGAGGGATATCAATGCCAAGGGCCTGAACCTGGTGGCCCAGCTGGTGGCGCAGGATGCACAGCACCCGGAGCACCTGAGCCTGAGCTGCAACCCGGACATCACCCTCGACCTGCTGCCGATGATCGCCCGACGGCGGGCGGCAGGCGAAACCATCCTGTTGCTGGGCCAGGTGCATGCCGAACTGCCCTACATGCCGGGCGCCTGCGAGCTGCCCCGGCAGGACTTCGACCTGCTGATCGATACGGTCGAGCAGCGGCGCCTGTTCTCGACGCCAAACATGCCGGTCACCACCCAGGACCACTTCATCGGCCTGCATGCCAGCACCCTGGTGCGTGATGGCGGCACCTTGCAGATCGGCATCGGTGCCATGGGCGATGCCGTGACGGCGGCATTGCTGGCCCGTGAAGTGGATAACCCGGCGTACCAGGCCCTGATGGCCGATATCGACGTGCAGCCCTGGCAGCAGCTGATCGAGCGCGAAGGCGGCACCGCACCTTTCGGCGAGGGGCTGTACGGCTGCAGCGAAATGTTCGTCAACGGTCTGCTGGCGCTGGTCGAGGTGGGCATCGTCCGGCGTCCAGTGTTCGCCAACGGGCAACGGCAGTGCGATGACCCGGGCGTGCTGGTGCATGGCGGGTTCTTCCTCGGTCCCCGTTCGTTCTACCAGCGCCTGCGGGAAATGCCCCTGGCATCGCGCAAGCGCTTTGCCATGAGTGCCATCAGCTACATCAACGAGCTGTACGGCCAGGAGTCTCTCAAGCGCGAGCAGCGCCGCGATGCGCGCTTTATCAACACGGTGTTCAGCATGACCCTGATGGGCGCTGGCGTGGCCGACCAGCTGGAGGACGGCCGGGTGCTCAGCGGCGTGGGCGGGCAGTACAACTTCGTCGCCCAGGGCCACGCCCTGGACGGTGGCCGCTCGATCCTGCTGCTGCGCAGCTGGCGCGAGTCGGGAGGTGAGGTCAGCTCCAACCTGGTCTGGAGCTACGGCCATTGCACCATCCCGCGTCACCTGCGCGATCTGGTGGTGACCGAATACGGCATCGCCGACCTGCGCGGGCAGACCGACGCCGAGGTGATTGCCCGGTTGCTGGCGATCAGTGATTCACGTTTCCAGGCCGGGTTGATGGAGCAGGCGAAAAAGGCCGGCAAGCTGGCGCCGGGGTTCCAGCTTGACGCGCGGTTCAGTAACAACACGCCGCAACGGCTGGAGGTCTTGCGCAAGCGTCATGGGCAGCTGTTTGCCGAGTATCCGCTGGGTAGCGACTTTACGGCAGAGGAGCGGGATGTATTGCGGGCGCTGAACTGGCTCAAGAGCAAGTTCAAGCTGAGCGAAGTGCTGGAGCTGGGCAAGGCGGCGCTGGATGCGCCGGCGCCTGAAGCCTATCCCGCGCAGTTGGCGCGCATGGGGCTGGCGCGGCCGGAAGGGCTCAAGGAGGAGCTGTACCAGCGTTTGTTGCTGGCGGGGTTGCAGGCGACAGTGGTCGCTTGAGGGCCGATCGCCGGCTACGCCGGCTCCCACAGGTTGAACCTTGTGGGAGCCGGCGATGAGGTCGGTGTGGCTTACTCGATGAAAGTAACCACGCCACCTTCCAGCGACTTCACCCGGGCCAGCGACTCGACGCGGTAGCCCTGGCTGTCCAGCTCGGCGCGACCGCCCTGGAACGACTTCTCGATGACGATACCCAGGCCGGCAACAGTGGCACCGGCCTGCTTGATGATCGAGATCAGCGCCTGGGAGGCTTTGCCGTTGGCCAGGAAGTCATCGATCACCAGCACGCGGTCGCTGCTGTTGAGGTGGCGCGGGGAGATCGCCACGGTGTTTTCGGTTTGCTTGGTGAAGGAGTACACCGAGGCGGTCAGCAGGTTTTCGGTCAGGGTCAGCGACTGGTGCTTGCGCGCGAAAATCACCGGCACGCCCAGTTTAAGGCCGGTCATCACTGCCGGGGCAATTCCCGAGGCTTCGATGGTGACGATCTTGGTGACGCCGGAATCGGCGAACAGACGGGCGAACTCGTCACCGATCAGTTGCATCAGCGCAGGGTCGATCTGATGGTTGAGAAACGCATCGACTTTGAGAACCTGATCGGAAAGCACGATGCCTTCTTCGCGAATCTTCTGGTGCAGTGCTTCCACTGTGGTATTTCCTCGATGTAGCAAGAGTGGCCACGGCAATACGCCGCGACAAAGGTTGATTATCTAACGTTTGAGCATGGCGCGGATATCGGCCAGTGCATTATTGCCGCGAGCGGCTTTCACTTCGACGGGGGCATCGTCCAGGCCTTCCCAGGCCAGGTCATCGTCGGGTAGCTCGTCGAGAAAGCGGCTCGGCGCGCAGTCGATGATCTCGCCGTACTGCTTGCGCTTGGCGGCAAAGGTGAAGGCCAGGGTCTGGCGCGCGCGGGTGATACCCACGTAGGCCAGGCGGCGTTCTTCTTCGATCGTGTCGGCTTCGATGCTGGAACGGTGGGGAAGAATCTCTTCTTCCATACCGATGATGAACACGTAGGGGAATTCCAGGCCCTTGGAGGCATGCAGGGTCATCATCTGCACACCCTCGGCACCGTCCTCTTCCTCTTGCTGGCGCTCGAGCATGTCGCGCAGCACCAGCTTGCCGATGGCGTCCTCGATGGTCATGTCGCCGTCCTCGTCCTTCTCCAGCGTGTTTTTCAACGCGTCGATCAGGAACCAGACGTTGCTCATGCGAAAGTCCGCGGCCTTGTCGCTGGAGCTGTTGGTGCGGATCCAGGTCTCGTAGTCGATGTCCATGATCATGCTGCGCAGGGCGGCGATCGGGTCTTCGGTGGCGACCTGTTCGCGGACCTTGTCCATCCAGCGCTTGAAACGCTCCAGGCGGTCGGTGAATCGGCTGTCCAGGTGTTCGCGCAGGCCCAGCTCCTCGCTGGCCGCGTACATCGAGATCTTGCGCTCGGTGGCGTAGTTGCCGAGCTTTTCCAGGGTGGTCGAGCCGATTTCCCGGCGTGGCACGTTGATCACCCGCAGGTAGGCGTTGTCGTCGTCCGGGTTCACCAGCAGGCGGAAGTAGGCCATCAGGTCCTTCACTTCCTGGCGGCCGAAGAAGCTGTTGCCGCCGTTCATGCGGTACGGCACCTGGTGGTGCTGGAGCTTGAGCTCCATCAGCTTGGCCTGGTAGTTGCCACGGTAGAGGATCGCGAAGTCACTGTACGGGCGGTCGGTGCGCAGGTGCAGGCTAAGGATCTCCATGGCCACCCGCTCGCACTCGGCGTCTTCGTTCTTGCAACGGATCACGCGGATTTCGTCGCCGTGGCCCATTTCACTCCATAGCTGTTTCTCGAAGGCATGGGGGTTGTTCGAGATCAGCACGTTGGCGCAGCGCAGGATCCGGCTGGTGGAGCGGTAGTTCTGCTCGAGCATCACCACTTTCAGGGACGGGTAGTCGTCCTTGAGCAGCATCAGGTTTTCCGGCCGCGCACCACGCCAGGCGTAGATCGACTGGTCGTCGTCGCCCACCACGGTGAACTGGTTGCGCGTACCGATCAGCATCTTCACCAGCAGGTACTGGCTGGCGTTGGTGTCCTGGTATTCGTCCACCAGCAGGTAGCGCACCTTGTTCTGCCACTTTTCCAGGATGTCGGCATGTTCTTCGAACAGTTTTACCGGCTGCAGGATCAGGTCGTCGAAGTCCACCGCGTTGAACGCCCGCAGGGTGCGCTGGTAGTGCGAGTAGACGATCGCAGCCATCTGCTCCTTGGGGTTGCGGGCCTTTTCCAGCGCTTCGGGCGGCAGGATCAGGTCGTTCTTCCAGGCGCCGATCATGTTCTTGATCTCGTCGACGCCGTCGTCGCCCGAGTATTCCTTCTGCATGATGTCGGTCATCAGGGCCTTGACGTCGGTCTCGTCGAAGATCGAGAAGCCCGGCTTGTAGCCCAGCCGTTCATGCTCCTTGCGGATGATGTTCAGGCCCAGGTTGTGGAAGGTCGACACGGTCAGGCCGCGGCCCTCACCTTTGCGCAGCAGGGTGCCGACCCGTTCTTTCATCTCCCGCGCGGCCTTGTTGGTAAAGGTCATGGCCACGATGTACTGCGCGCGGATCCCGCAGTTCTGGATCAGGTGCGCGATCTTGCGGGTAATCACGCTGGTCTTGCCGGAGCCGGCACCGGCGAGCACCAAAAGAGGGCCGCCGACGTAGTTCACGGCTTCTTGTTGCCGGGGATTGAGTCGGGACATGAAAAAAACCGGGGTCGCTAGAAAAATAGCCGCGCATTTTAGCAGGGGTGGAAAGATTCTGCCGCGACCGTCTGACAGTGTGACGTAGCACGCGATCTAAATTTGCCGCTTTTGTTACTTTCCCGCAGGATGCGTGGCTGAAACCTGCGGGATGTCGGCAAAGGAATGGCTCGACTTTAAGTGAAAATCATTTTCACTAATGGTTTAGGATGACCGTTCTCGCTGCCCATTGTCATTTTGACTGTGTCCATGTCCTAAGGAGCCAGCTTGTCTACGCCTGTCGAACCCTTGCGTTTGCTCTTGCTGGCTGACGAGCCCGAGTGGGCGGCGGCCTTGCGCGATTGCCTGGCGCCGCTGGCGGGCAGTGTGGTGATGTTGACCGCACCGAACTGGGAAGCTGTCGACAGCCTGTTTGCCAATGACCGCAATGCCCTGGTGCTGGCCACCCCGCAATTGCAGCCGGCCCCCGGGCGCTGCATCCTGCCGATGGTCCTGTTGCTCGCGCACGAACCGCAAGTGCCGCCTCCGGGCGTCAGCGACTGGCTGATCCTCGACCGCCTGGACCCCGATACCCTGCGCCGCTGCCTGCGCCACGTGCGTGAGCGCGGTGTGCTGGAGGCAACGCTGCAACGCCTGGCCGAGCAGGATCCCTTGACCGGCATCGCCAACCGCCAGGGCTTCCAGACCCTGCTAGCCGCGCGCCTGGCCGACAACGACGGCCGTGGCGTGGCCCTCGGCCACCTGGATCTGGACAACTTCCGCCATGCCAACGACGCCCTCGGCCACCAGGCCGGTGACCGGCTGATCCTGCAGGTGGTGGGCCGGCTCAAGAGCCAGCTGGAGGCCGGCGACCAGTTGGCGCGCCTGGGCAGCGACGAATTCGCCTTGCTGATCGACACCCGCCGCGAACCCCAGCGCGCCGAATGGATGGCCGAGCGCATCACCGAGGCCCTGGCCGAACCCTACTGGGTCGATGGCGAGAGTCTGTTGATCGGTTGCAGCCTGGGTGTGGCCCATGCCCGCGCCCAAGGCGGCGCCGACCCGCTGATGTGGCATGCGCATATCGCAATGCAGCAGGCCAAGGGCACCCAGGGCTGCACCTTTCATATCTTCAACGAAAGGATCAACCGCAACGCACGCAGCCTGGCGGACCTGGAAAGCGAACTGCGCCGGGCCCTGCGTCGCGATGAACTGGAACTGCACTACCAGCCGCGCCTGGACCTGGCCGACGGCCACATTGTCGGCCTGGAGGCGCTGGTGCGCTGGCGCCATGCCGAACGTGGCCTGTTGCCGCCCAGCGAGTTCGTGCCCCTGGCCGAGCAAAGCGGGTTGATCGTGCCACTGGGCTACTGGGTCATCTCCCGGGCCCTGCGCGACATGCAGGCCCTGCGCGAGCGGGGCCTGGCGCCGTTGCACATGGCGGTGAACCTGTCGTTCCGGCAGTTCCAGGACAGCCAGTTGCTGGCGACCCTGAGCCGCTTGATCATCGAACATGGCGTCGATGCACGCTGGCTGGAGTTCGAGCTGACCGAAACCGCAGTGATGCGCCGCAACGACCTGGTCAAGCAGACCATGGACGCCCTCGGTCGCCTGGGTGTGCGTTTTTCCCTGGATGACTTCGGCACCGGCTTCTCGTCCTTCGTCCACCTCAACAGCCTGCCGATCACCTTGCTCAAGGTCGATCGCAGCTTTGTCGGCGGCATGGAGCAGCGCGAAGAGAACCGCAAGCTGGTGCACGCCATGATCAACCTGGCGCATAACCTCAACCTCGAGGTGGTCGCCGAAGGGGTGGAAAGCCCGGAGCAGATGGACCTGCTGCGCAGTTTCAACTGCGACCAGGTCCAGGGTTTCCTGATCAGCCGGCCGCTGCCTATCGATGAGCTGATGAATTTCCTGCTGGCCGGGGCCCGGCCGCAATCGGCTGCCCTTTAGGTGTCATCAGGCGCTTCATCCGCCACTCGAACGCCAGGGTCAGGCTGATCGCTGCACAGGCCAGGCCCAGGGCCAGGCCCCACCACACACCCACGGCGCCCAGACCTGAGGTGAAAGCCAGCAGCCAGGCCGCCGGGGCGCCGATCACCCAGTAGCAGAACAGGCCGACCAGGAAGGTGGTCTTGGCGTCCTTGAGGCCGCGGATCGAGCCCATGGCGATGGTTTGCACACCGTCGAACAGCTCGAACCAGGCGGCGACCATCAGCAGGCTCACGGCCAGCTGGATGACATCGGCGAAGGCCGGGTCGTCGTGGTCGAGGAACAGTCCCACCAGTGGATCCGGCAGCAACCAGAACAGTACCGCGAAGGCCAGCATCATCGAGGCGCCAAAGCCGATTCCGACCCGTCCGGCATGCCGAGCGCCAGGCAGATCACCACCACCGTAGTAGAGCCCGACCCGCATGGTCACGGCATAGGACAACCCGGCAGGAATCATGAAGGCGGTGGAGACGATCTGCAGGGCGATCTGGTGGGCGGCCAGTTCGGTGCTGCCCAGCACCCCCATGCACAGGGCGGCGAAGGCGAACAGGCCGACTTCCACGGTGTAGGTGCCGCCGATCGGCAGGCCCAGGCGCCACAGTTCACGCAAGGCCGGCCACGAGGGGCGGCTCAGGCCCTGGCGGATCGGGTAGGGGGTGTAGGCCGGGTGCCAGCGGATGTACAGGGCCATGGCCACCGCCATGCAGTTGGCGACAATCGCGGTGACCAGGCCGATACCGACCAGGCCCAGCTTGGGCAGGCCGAACATGCCTTCGATCAGGGCATAGTTGAGCAGGAAGTTGGCCACGGTGCCGACCAGGCTGATCACCATGACCGGCGCCGAGCGGCCCAGGGCACTGGTGAAGCCGCGCAGGGCCATGAAACTCAGGTAGCCGGGCAGGGCGAAGGGCAACAGGAGCAGGAACTGGCCGGCCGCCTGGACGTTGTCCGGGCTTTGGCCGAGCAGCAACAGCACCGGCTCCAGGTTCCACAGCACCAGGGCCGCCACCAGCGCCATCGCCCAGGCCAGCCACAGCCCGGCCTGAGTCAGGCGGGCGGCGCCCAGGGTGTCGCCGGCGCCCTTGCGAATCGCCACCAGGGTACCGACGGCGGCAATCACGCCCAGGCAGAAGATCGAGACGAACGAGTAGCTGGCCGCGCCCAGGCCGCCACCGGCCAGGGCCTGGGGGCTGATGCGGGCCATCATCAGGGTGTCGGTCAGCACCATCAGCATGTGCGCCAGCTGCGAGGCGATCAGGGGACCGGCCAGGCGCAGCAGGGCCTTGAGTTCGTGAGTGGGTGCGGCCTGCATTGAATCGTCCTTTTTTGACGCGACATAAGTGAAAGTCTGGAATTCTCGCCCTTTGCGCGCTTATCCACAAAAGGATAATAACGATCATTGGCATGATTAAAACTCATGCCGGTATGATGGCCTGCACCCTTGTGGAGGACTTCCCATGCCTCGCCGTTTACCGCCGTTATATGCGTTGAGAGCCTTCGAAGCGGCTGCCAGGCATAGCTCTTTCACCCGTGCCGGGGATGAGTTATCGATTACCCAGAGTGCGGTCAGCCGGCATATCCGGACCCTCGAGGAGCACTTCGCCTGTCGCCTGTTCGTGCGCAACGGCCGCAGCTTGCAGCTGACAGAGGCCGCCCGTTTGCTGTTGCCCGGTGTGCGCGAGGGCTTTGCTGCGCTGGAGCGTGCCTGCAACACCCTGCGCAGCGAAGATGACATTTTGCGCATGAAGGCCCCCTCGACCCTGACCATGCGCTGGTTGTTGGCCCGGCTCAGCCGCTTTCGTCACCTGCAACCGGGCAATGAGGTGCAACTGACCAGCGCCTGGATGGACGTCGATCATGTCGACTTCAATCACGAACCCTTCGACTGCGCGGTACTGCTGGGTGACGGGCACTTTCCGCCGGACTGGGAAGTGGCCCGGTTGTTTTCCGAATTGCTGATCCCGGTGGGCGCGCCGGAATTGCTGGCCGAAGGGCCCTGGGATGCCCGACGCCTGGCCAGTGTCGAATTGCTCCACCCGACCCCGGACAAGCGTGACTGGCGCAGCTGGCTGGCGCGCATGGGGCTGACCGACAAGGTCTCGCTCAAGGGTGGGCAGGTGTTCGACACCCTGGAACTGGGCATGATCGCCGCCGCACGGGGCTATGGCGTGTCCATGGGTGATTTGCTGATGGTGGCCGAAGACGTGGCCCAGGGGCGTTTGAGTCTACCCTGGCCGACAGCGGTGGCCAGTGGCCTGGATTACTACCTGGTGTGGCCCAAGACCCGGCCGGGCGGGGAGCGGTTGCGGCGGTTGAGTGATTTTCTGCAGGGTGAGGCGGATGCGATGGCGTTGCCGAAGGTTGAGATTCTTGGGTGTTCTTGAGATCGCTATCGCGGGGCAAGCCCGCTCCTACAAGGTCTGTAGGAGCGGGCTTGCCCCGCGATAGGGCCCTTACAGGCCCGGCAGATTCAGCGCCTGGGCACAGGCCTGCAACGACCGCCGCTCACTCTGCGCATACAACGCCAGCTCGTCCTGGACCGGCTTGCCCAGCACCTGCTCGAACGCGTCCCGATTGGCATTGCTGCCGTATTCACTCTGGGCGTCATCACCCAGGTTGGACTGGAAGATCCCTGCGGCACTGACCGGCAGGAAGTCTTCGTACACCAGTGCTTCGAAATGCACATGCCCGGCGTCGATCAGGCCCTGCAACGAAGTCGGGCGTTGGCTATCGCCGCGCGCTGCCAGGCCGCGTTCGGTCGGGAAGTAATGGAAGTACGCCAAGCCCTGTTCACGCATCTGCGCCAGGTCATCCGGGAAGGCCTGGAAGCTGTCCTTGAGCAGGCTCATGTAGCGTTCGGCATTGGCTTCGGCGGGCACGCCACCCAGCGCATCGCGAGCAGCGTCGAGCAGCTGGTCGTAGAGCTGGCGGCCTTTAGGAGTAAGCGCCGCGCCACGCTGTTCGATCTCGCCGAAGCGCGCAGTATGGCTACCGCCTGCGGCACCTTGCTGATCGCTGAACGTGACCTTCTCCTGCAACGCCTTGAAGCTGGTCTGACGCAGCAATATCGGATGGCGACGTGACGGTGGGCCTTCGATCACGGCCTTGGGTGGGATGCCCTTGGCCGGCATGCCCAGCTGGATGGCGTCGATGTCCAGGGTGCGGGGTGTCAGGTGGTTGATGTGCGGGCCCTTGAAGGCCACCACATCGGCAATCAGACGGTGCTGGTCGTGTAGTTGCTGGTACTGCTCGGCGGTGACGGTCGCGTCCTGGTGCCAGCGAAAGGTGTGCAGGGCTTCATCGACGAAGGTGCGAGCATCATCGGCATTCAGGCCACCATCACGCTCGAACTGCTGGATAAGCTCCAGGGTGCGCGGGGTGAAGATCTGCCGCTTGTCGAGGATTTCCCGCGCCAGTTCGCGCAACGCCGGATTGTCGATCAGTTCCAGGCGCAACAGCGAAGTGAAGACCCGGAACGGGCTGATGTGCAGCGATTGTTCGTGCACGGCACGAAAGGCGGTGGAGTGCACCGGTACGCCGGCCGAGCTGAGGTCGTAGTAGCCCACCGGCTGCATGCCCATGACGGCGAACAGGCGGGCGATGGTGGCCAGTTCCTCGGCCGTGCCGACGCGGATGGCGCCGTGGCGCTCCTGGTCCAGGCGCTCGATTTCGCCCGTCCAGCGCAGGGCCTGGGCCACTTCTGGCTGCTCGGCCATGATCTGCTGGTTGACCTCGCTCACCAGCGACAACAGCGTGCCGTAGAGCGGCACTTCTTGTTTGTACATGAGCGACATGGCGGCCGAGAACTGCGCGCGAATGCTGTCCGGGCTGACGAAATCTTGAGCGGGCATCGAAAGCTTCCTGGTGAGTGGGCACCCCTACATGAAAGCGAGGAATGCAGCGCTCCCGCAAGCGAAAAAAAGTCGATCAGTCATTCCGTTATTTCTTGATCTGCGGGCGCCAGTTCCGCCGCGATCCAGTCGACCAGGGCACGTACCTTGGGGACCTCCGCCGCGTGCTCGGCAAAGGCCAGGAAATGCGCGCCGTTGCTGCGCATGCTGTGCTGCCAGGGCACGATCAACTTGCCCTCGGCCAGTTCCTGGGCCACCAGGTAGCGCGGCACCAGGGCCACACCGCAACCGGCCTGGGCGGCGCTCAGGCTCATATAGAACGTATCGAAGCGTGGCCCATGGTAGCTGTGGGCCGAATGCAGGCCCTGTTCGAGGAACCACTCATGCCAGGCTTCCGGGCGCGAGGTGCTTTGCAGCAGCACCAGGTCGGACAGCTCGCTGGCGTCCTTGAGGGTGCGGCCCTGCAACAGTTCCGGTGCGCAGACGGGCAGCACCTCCTCGCCGAACAGTTCGACGCAGGTCGCCCCGGGCCAGGTGCCCTGGCCGAAAAAGAACACCACGTCGGCCTTGCCCTGCAGCAGGGCGAAGGGCTCCATTTCGTTGCGGATGTCCAGATGGATGTTCGGGTGGCGCTTGCCGAAGCCCTTGAGGTGCGGAATCAGCCAGCGCACGCCAAAGCTCGGTTGGGTGGCGACCTTGAGTACTTCGGTCTGCTGGCCGTAGGAAAGGATGTAGCGGCTGGACATGTCGACCTGGGTGAGAATCTTGTTGACCTCGGCCAGGTACAGGGCGCCTGCTGGTGTCAGTTGCAGGCGGCGACGGATGCGCAGGAACAGGTGATGGCGAAGCATCTCCTCCAGTTGCGCGACCTGCTTGCTCACCGCGCTCTGGGTCAGGTGCAGTTCCTCGGCGGCGCGGGTGAAGCTCAGGTGCCGGGCGGCGGCCTCGAAACATTGCAGGGCGGCCATCGAGGGCACCAGACGTTTGGACATAGCGGTCTCTGAACAGGTAGATCATTACCTGGCGGAATGATATGCAGAATAAAGGTCGTTTGTTGCGCCAGAGTGATCGGATTAATACTGATCCGGATCACTAATTCAACCACTCATCGCATGCAGGAGAAGAAAATGGTTGATGGACTGCTTGACCGCCTCGGTGTCCCGGCCAGCGCCTACACCCAGGGCAACCATCCCGTTCACACCCCGATCGATGGCAGCGCGATTGCCTCGGTGCACCTGGAAAGCAAAGCCCAGGTCGTGGCCAAGATCGACAAGGCCGAGCAGGCATTCCAGGCCTGGCGCAATGTGCCGGCTCCCCGTCGCGGTGAGTTGATTCGCCTGTTCGGCGAAGTACTGCGTGAATACAAGGCCGACCTGGGCGAGCTGGTTTCCATCGAAGCCGGCAAGATCACCCAGGAAGGCCTGGGCGAAGTGCAGGAAATGATCGACATCTGCGACTTCGCCGTCGGTCTGTCGCGTCAGCTCTACGGCCTGACCATCGCCTCCGAGCGCCCGGGTCACCACATGCGTGAAACCTGGCATCCGCTGGGTGTGGTCGGGGTGATCAGCGCCTTCAACTTCCCGGTTGCGGTCTGGGCCTGGAACACCTCGCTGGCCCTGGTCTGCGGCAACGCCGTGGTGTGGAAGCCATCGGAGAAGACGCCGCTCACCGCCCTGGCCTGCCAGGCCCTGTTCGAGAAGGCCCTGAAAGCCTTTGGCGATGCGCCAGAAGGCCTGAGCCAGCTGATCATCGGTGATCGCGACGCCGGCGAAGCCCTGGTCGATGACCCGCGCGTACCGCTGGTCAGCGCCACCGGCAGCACCCGCATGGGCCGTGAAGTCGGCCCGCGCGTGGCCGCCCGCTTTGGCCGCAGCATCCTCGAACTGGGTGGCAACAACGCTATGATCCTGGCGCCAAGCGCCGACCTGGACCTGGCCGTGCGCGGCATCCTGTTCAGCGCCGTCGGCACCGCCGGCCAGCGTTGCACCACCCTGCGCCGCCTGATCGTGCACCGCTCGATCAAGGACGAGGTGGTTGCCCGGGTCAAGGCTGCCTACGCCAAGGTGCGCATCGGCGATCCACGCAAGGAAAACCTGGTCGGTCCGCTGATCGACAAGCTGTCCTTCAATGCCATGCAGGATGCCCTGGCCCGTGCCCGCGACGAAGGCGGCCAGGTGTTCGGTGGCGAGCGCCAGTTGCAGGACCAGTACCCGAATGCCTACTACGTGGCCCCGGCCATCGTCGAAATGCCGTCCCAGAGCGCGGTGGTGCGTCACGAGACCTTCGCCCCGATCCTCTATGTGCTGGCCTATGACGACTTCGAAGAAGCCCTGCGCCTGAACAACGAAGTGCCACAAGGCCTGTCCTCGTGCATCTTCACCACCGACCTGCGCGAGGCTGAGCGCTTCCAGAGCGCCTCGGGCAGCGACTGTGGCATCGCCAACGTCAACATCGGCACCAGCGGTGCGGAGATCGGCGGCGCCTTCGGTGGCGAGAAAGAGACCGGCGGTGGTCGCGAGTCGGGTTCCGATTCCTGGAAGGCCTACATGCGTCGGCAGACCAACACGGTGAACTATTCCCGTGAGCTGCCGCTGGCCCAGGGGATTGTGTTCGACTGATCAGCGCTTCAGCCCATCGCTGGCCCTGCCAGCTCCCACAGGGTATTTAGTGACCTTGTGGGAGCTGGCGTAGCCGGCGATCGGCCCACCACCGAACAAGAACAATGAAGGAAGCCAGCCATGCCAGAGCTGCGTCAACAATGTCTGTGGGAACACGTCACCAAGCTCGCCACTCCGGTGCAAACGCTGGCCACCGAACTCAAGGCCGACGTCTGCGTCATCGGCGGCGGCATCACCGGCCTTAGTGCCGCGCTTCACCTGCTGGAGCAGGGCAAGTCGGTCATCCTGCTGGAAGCCTGGAAGATCGGCCACGGCGGCTCCGGCCGCAACGTCGGCCTGGTCAACGCCGGTACCTGGATTCGCCCCGACGACGTCGAGGCCACCCTCGGCCAACAGCAAGGCAGCCGCCTGAACAAGGTGCTGGGCGAAGCGCCCGCCGAAGTGTTCGCCACCATCAAGCGCCTGGGGATCGAGTGCCAGGCCCACAACTCCGGCACCCTGCACATGGCCCACAACGCCACGGGCGTGGCCGACCTCGAAGCCCGTCATCAGCAGTGGAGCCGTCGCGGCGCCGATGTCGAACTGCTCACCGGTGCGCGCTGCGAGGAGTACTGCGGGACCGACAAGATTTCCGCCGCACTGCTCGACCGCCGTGCCGGCACCATCAACCCCATGGCCTACACCCAAGGACTGGCTGCTGCGGTCGCGCGCCTGGGCGGGCAGATTTTCCAGCAGTCGGCTGTCGAAGGGCTGGCACGTGAAGGCCGTGGCTGGCGAGTGAAGACCGCCAAGGGCTCGGTCAGCGCCGAGAAGGTGGTGATCTCCACCGGTGCCTACACCGAAGGTGACTGGACCACCCTGCAGAAGCACTTCTTCCGCGGTTACTACTACCAGGTCGCCTCGACACCACTGCACGGCGCGGCCGCCGACAACGTGCTCAAGCACGGCCAAGGCTCCTGGGACACCCGGACGGTGCTCAGCAGCATTCGCCGCGATGACGAGGGCCGCTTGCTGCTGGGCAGCCTGGGCCGGGTCGACAACAAGCCAAGCTGGTTCATCCGCAGCTGGGCCGATCGCATCCAGAACCACTATTTCCCGCAACTGGGCAAGGTCGAGTGGGAGATGCACTGGACCGGCTGCATCGACTTCACCCCCGATCACCTGATGCGCCTGTTCGAACCGGCGCCGGGCCTGGTCGCGGTAACCGGCTACAACGGCCGCGGCAACACCACGGGCACAGTGATCGGCAAGGCCTTTGCCCAGTTCCTGCTGCAGGACAACCCGGACACCTTGCCGATCCCGTTCTCGGCGATGAAACCGGTGTCGGCCCCGGCGCTGCGCACCGGCTTCTACGAAACCGGGTTCTCGCTGTATCACGCCGGACAATGCTTGCGCGTGGTGCTCTGAGCGCTACTTGTGCAGCCAGCTGAGAAAGCCGCCTTTCTTGATGGCTGCCGGTTTCTGTTCCAAAAGCGACTGCCGGGTTTGCTGGCGGATGCGTTGCAGCTTGAGCAGCGCCGTCTTGACCTCGCCGCGCTGCTCCAGACAACTGCGTATTTCGGCCTTGTCGATGCGGTAGAGGATGCAGCTGGTCAGGGTGCGGAACTCGGCGGCGGAGTCGTCAGCCTCCAGCAGGCCTTCCAGGCCGAGGATCTCGCCCGGGCCCATGCGCCCGGCTTCGATCAGCTTGTCGCCGTCACGAATGTTGGCTGACACCACGCCGGTGCCGATCACCAGCAAATAGTCCGAACTGTCGCCCACGCCCAGGATCACCTGGTCGACCAGGTACTCCACGGCTGTCATGCGCTGGCTGAGGTTGTCTTTCTCTTCGTTGCTCAGCGAGCGGAAGATGCGTACATCCTCCAGCAGTGCGCGTTGGCGACTCCAGGCCTGGGTCGGCAGGGTGTCGCTGTTCCAGACTACACCTGCCGCCTCCAGATGGCGGTGGGCGAGGTCGAACATGTGGTTGCGGACTTCGGCCTTCTGGCCCATGGAGCTGACGAAACCGCTGGCTTCATATTCGACCGACTCCAGGGTCGAACTTTTGATGGTCACCTTGGGGGCCGGTTTGGCCAGCAGCACGCGGGTGCCTTGCAGGGTTTTTTCCAGGGCGTCGAACACCCGGCGTGGACGCACCTTGGCGGGCACCACTACGGTGATCGACACGCCGTGCACATCGTTCGGTTGACTGAAATTGAGCAGCTTGGCCTTGGCGGCCACCGAGTTGGGAATCACCGCCATGCTGCCGTTGCTGGTCAGCAGCCGGGTGGCGCGCCAGTCGATCTCGATCACCTTGCCTTCGGTGCCGTCGATGCTGATCGAATCGCCGAGCTGATAGGGCCGGGTGGTGTTGAGGACGATGCCGGAAAACACATCGCTCAGGGTGCTTTGCAGGGCCAGGCCGATGACGATGGCCATGACCCCGGAGGTGGCCAGCAGCCCCTTTACCGGTAGCTGCAAGACATAGGCGGCTGCGGCCACCATGGCAACCAGAAAGATCACCGCCCCCAGCACATCCTGCAACAGCCGGCCGGTATGGCCGTTGCGCGCGCCCAGGATCACGCCGATGAGGATGGTCGTGGTGCGTGCGCCGAATAACCACCAGCCAATTCCCAGCGCGGTCGCCAGCAGGTTGCGCGGTACGTCCTCGACCCAGGGGGGCGGTTGCAGCGGGCTGATTCCGGCGTTGATCAACACCCAGGTGAACAAGGCGAACGCCAGTGTCCGGGTGACGATGCGCCAGGGGCGTCGATGGACCGGGATCAGTTGCCAGAGGGTGATATCGATGATGATCAGCGAGATGCCGATCAGCAGCGGGTAATTCTCGAAGAATGCGAACATGCCGGACTCGCAACGGTGGGCTGTTGCTAGTAAAGAGCAGGTTGGCGGTAATTACTACTGGCTTGCAGCGGGGCGCGGCTCACGGGCACGGCGTGAGCCGCGAGGGGGATCAGAACATCACGTAGACGCTGGCGCTGGTCTGGTCCAGATCGATGTCGCCAACCTCCAGCACTTCCTGCTCCAGGCGAACACCAATATTACGGAATACGTCCACCTCGACCCCGAGGCCGTAGGTCATGTCCAGGTCGCTGCTGTCGCCGGCGTAGTCATTGTCAGCGTCCCAGGCGTGAACACCGGCGCTGGCGAACAGGCGCACACGCTTGCCGACCGGTACGCCGAAGTGGGCGGTGGCCTGCACCGAGTGACCCTCGAAGCTGCCGTACTTGCCGCCGAAGTTGCCCAGGTCCACCCAGGCGCCTTCCACTGCCAGGTAAGGGTTCAGGCGGTAGCCGACGAAAGCCTTGTAGGCATTGTCGTCATCGCTGATCTGATGCTCGTCGATTTCCACCTTGGTCAAACCACCGCCCAGGTACAGGCCACGATCATCCGCCATGGCGTTGACGGAACCGAATACAACGAGAGCCGCTACAAACTGCTTTGCAAATTTCATCTGTCTTCCAAATAGCGTTTGATGAATGGGGGGATGACCGGATCAGGCCGATGTCTTCGGCTGGAACTCTCTGTCCAGGCGTTCACGAATCAGCCGCGCCACGGTATCCAGAGCGGGATAGATGTCCTCGACGGCCGGGCCCTTGTCCTGGTCGATGTTCTTGCCGCTGGCCCTGTCCACGGCACGGACGAGCGTTTCACCGCTCAGGCTGTCGCTGATGGTGCTCTTGAAGAACAGGTAGGGGGTTTCGTCGCGCACGCCGGTTGCGTGCAGGGACAGGCCGACCAACATGCCGATGGGGATGTATTCCGTGACGTTAGGATCACGGGGCGCGCGTTCGATATCGGTAATCGATACTTGCAGTGACAGCGCCCCTTTGGTGGGCTTGTCGACCACGCGATAGCCGGCTGTGGTCAGTTGCTTTTTCAACTCATTCCTGAAGTGCAAGCGAAGTTTGTTTGCATCGTCAGAGAAGTTGGCAAGCCGGGGGTCGTTACTGTCGAATGAAAAAGTTTTCGGCAAGTTGATCATCACCACTTTGTCATGGTTTTTCGACAATGGCGTGGTGGACTTTTTCCAGGCGATAGCGCCGTCATCATGTTCAATGATGTGGAGCGAAGCGCTGGGTTGATCTTCGGGCGTGATCGCCGTGTCGATGCTGGGTGCCATCGAACAGCCGAATAGACTCATCGAGAGCAAAAGAACGGAAAGCTTTTTAAGAGGCATGAAAATTCCTGAAGTCATCACCTGGTCAGCGGCGCGTCGCCACTCTGGGCCGTGAGCGAGGAAAACAGGAATCAAAAATCGTCATTTATGGCCTGCCGCGTGGTGCTGGCAGGCCTCAAGGGTTCATGCAACGCAAGCGATCGAGTTCAAGCAGGTAGTAGCACAGGGCATCCGTATCGGTCGGGATGACGTCCAGGGTCAGGATCGAGCCCAGCCGGAAGTACTGGCGAGAAAACAGCAATTCCGAGTTGTGTCTGACATCGAAGAGTTCTTCGTGGGTGCTGACCTGAATGTCTTCAACCTTCACTTTCATTCGCCAGCGCGAGGTATCGACCAGTGAGATGCCCACGGCGGCGTGCCGCTCATTGTCTCCCATGCGCTCAAGCAGGCTGATGACAGCACTGGGCTCGCTGATGGTCAGGCCCTCCTTGGCGACCATGATGTCGTGGCCCATGTAGTGATTCGCCTCGGATCGATAGGGGTGGCTATTGATATAGGGGCGGGGAAGCGTGATGGAGAGAATTACCAGACAGACCAGTAAAATCGACGCGATAGTTGCCCCGTGGAGCCAGGCGGTTCGATCAATGTTCATTATTCACCACCCACGCACTTTTTAAGCATGCTGATGATGCGCTCATCATCAAACTGGAACTCAATGTTATAAGCGACGCCTGTTTGCCTGATACAAGACAAGTTGATGCGAGTGCCGGTTCGGCTGATAAAAACCTGGCCTTTCAGGTTTTGTTCGGATAAGCCGAGCGTTAATAAATCAGACTTGAGTGTCTTTACGTCATGCTCGCTTTTGCCTACTGCGGAAATCGACAGTTCGCCTTGTCGGATCGTGGCGACCTGCAATTCATTGGTCGGCGCATACCAGGCGTACAACCGCCATAGCGACAGGAGCGTGCATACCGCCGCCACCAGGTAGCCAAGCCGCAGCAGGGTACCGATGCCTTGCTTGCTGGCAGGCTTGGCCGCGGGTGGTTCTGTGCTCGAAGGCGCTTCGACCGGAGGTGCTTCGACGCCTTCCGGGCGCACCAGCAGGTACTCGCTGTTGAAGCGATAGCCCCGTCGCGGGACGGTGATCAGGATTTCGTGATCCTTGCTGTCGCCGAGCAGGTTCCTGAGCATGAAGATGGACTGGTTCAGGCTGCCTGCCGAGACGATCCGGCCTTCCCAGGCGTATGCCAGTATGTCCTCGCGGGAACAGATCGCCCCGGGGTCCATCAGCAGAAGTTCAAGGGCCCGTGAATCTGCGCGCGCCAGGGTGATTTCTTCTGGCGAGCCTTGTGTATCGGTGATGACGATCTTGCAGTGCTCGGAATTAAACTCTACAAGAGCGCTGTCTTTGAGTCGGAATTGGTAGAGCATTAAACATTACGCGCGTTGAGGAATGCCCGGCCATTATAGTGTTCGTCGACAATGAAGCAAGTTGATGGGCGGCGCTTGTAATTATGCATTGGTATTAATAAAATAATTGCCGGAATATATTTCAATGTTGAAATATATGCGGTGCTAGTTGAAATATTTGCAGGGCGTTTTCAATTCAGGTTGTAGTTGTCGGCCGGTATTGCAGTGCTTCGGCAAGGTGCCCCCGGTCAATCTGTTCGACGCGCTCTAGATCGGCCAGTGTGCGGGCCACCTTCAACAAGCGGTGTGCGGCGCGCAGCGACAAGCTGAGGCGCTCGCAGGCGCTTTCCAGCCAATGCTGGTCAGTTGTGGATAACGCGCAGTGCTGGCGTAGGCCCGGCAGGTCGAGGAAGGCATTGGCGCAGCCCTGGCGTTGCTGCTGGGTGTCCCGGGCGACGGCGACCCGGGCGGCGATACTGGCGCTGCATTCACCGTTGCTGGCGGTCGGCGACAAGGCTGTGGCTTCGCGGGCGACAGTCAGGTGCAGGTCGATACGGTCGAGCAACGGGCCGGAGAGCTTGTTGCGGTAACGCTGGATCTGGTCGCTGCTGCAACGGCAGCGTCCGGTGGGGTCGCCCAGGTAGCCGCAGGGGCAGGGATTCATGGCAGCGACCAACTGGAAGCGGGCCGGGAAACGGATCTTGTCCCGAGCCCTGGCAATGACAATTTCGCCGGACTCCAGGGGTTCGCGCAGCACCTCCAGTACCCGTCGTTCAAATTCCGGCAGTTCGTCCAGGAACAACACGCCATGGTGGGCGAGGGTGATTTCTCCAGGCTGAGGCCGGCTGCCACCGCCCACCAGCGCCGCACCGGAAGCGGAATGGTGAGGATGCCTGAAGGGGCGCTGTGGCCAACTGTTGAGCGGTACATGGCTGGCGACCGACTGGATGGCCGCCACTTCAAGGGCCTCGCGTTCATCCAGCGGTGGCAACAGCCCGGGCAGGCGGCTGGCGAGCAGAGTCTTGCCGGTGCCGGGCGGGCCGCTGAACAGCAGGTTGTGCGCGCCGGCCGCGGCCACCAGCAAGGCGCGCTTGGCCGCTTGCTGGCCCTGGACTTCATTGAGGTCAGGGTAAGGTCGGCTTTGCAGCAGCAAGCCGTTGGCCGCATAGGGGCTGATGGGGGCCTGGCCGCTGAAATGCGCGATCAATTCCAGCAGGTGTTCCACCGCGAATACCACCAGCCCCGAGGCCAGGCAGGCTTCCTCGGCGTTCTCCCGTGGCACCACCAGCGCTCGACCGGCTTCCCGTGCTGCCAGAGCAGCCGGCAACACGCCTTGCACCGGGCGCAGCGCTCCTGACAGGGCCAGTTCGCCCAGGCACTCCACCTCATCCAGTGCCTTGGCCGGGAACTGCCCGTTGGCGGCGAGAATGCCCAGGGCAATGGCCAGGTCGAAGCGCCCGCCGTCCTTGGGCAGGTCTGCCGGCGCGAGGTTGAGGGTGATGCGCCGGGCCGGAAACTCCAGGCCTGCGTTGAGGATCGCGCTGCGCACCCGGTCCTTGCTTTCCTTGACCGTGGCTTCGGGCAGGCCGACCAGGGTCAAGGCGGGCAGGCCGTTGGCCAGGTGGGCTTCTACGCTGACGGCTGGTGCCGATACACCCACCTGGGCGCGACTGTGGACGAGGGCGAGGGACATGAACGCTCCATGATCGATGCGGGCCGCGTCCTGCGGCAGTGCAAGGATAGTGGGGCGATGAGGGGTGTGACGCAGAAGAGTGAGTCTGTTTTTTTCTGCGGGCACTTACCGGTGTTTGCCGATCGATTGTGGGTGCCGGCGATGGGGCCGGTGCGGTCAGCACATCCTGCGTTGCCAGGCCAGCGAGCGCGTTGTGCTCGATCGCAGGCTTCGCCAGCTCCCACAGGGGCTGGTGCTGGCCTGATTACTGTGGGAGCCGGCATAGCCGGCGACGGGGTCGGTGTGGTCAGCACATCCTGCGTTACCAGGCCTGCGAACGCATCGCGCTCGATCACAGGTTTTGCCTGCTCCTACAGGGGCGCCAGG
The DNA here is from genome assembly GCF_044769005.1 of Pseudomonas sp. NPDC090755. Taxonomy (NCBI): domain Bacteria; kingdom Pseudomonadati; phylum Pseudomonadota; class Gammaproteobacteria; order Pseudomonadales; family Pseudomonadaceae; genus Pseudomonas; species Pseudomonas sp. NPDC090755. The sequence goes on from NZ_JBIVXC010000001.1 coordinate 271,013, forward strand.
TTGCGGCGGATTACTGCGCCGCGGGTGGATTCAGGCGGGCCTCCATCTCGGCTACCTTGGCTTCCAGCGCTTCAAGTCGGGCGCGGGTACGGGCCAGTACCACCATCTGGCTGTCGAATTCTTCCCGGCTGACCAGTTCCAGTTTGCTGAAACCGCTTTGCAGCAGGGCCTTGAACTGGCTTTCGAGTTCGGCGCGAGGTTGCGACGTGTCGCCGCTGAACAGGCGCGAGGCCTGGTCGCTCAGGGCATCGAGAAAGGCTTTGGGCGCGAGCATGGTCGGCTATCCGCTGTATTCAATGGGGGGTCAGTGTAACACGCAGTGTTGTCACCCTTGCTCTGCACGCTTTTCGCGCATCGCGGTGAAAGGTCGCGCACCGTTGTTGTGCGCCGAAACGGTGCTGGCGACTGGCCAAACACCGGGTGCAATCGCAAGTCCCTGTTATTGGACGATTTAGCGGTTCTGGCAAGGTTTCTGCAAAGACCTCCATGACCCATGCACTGATGCAGTCACCGTGACGGAGCAGGGTGCAGGCGGAGCATCACGCTGTTTCGTCAGGAGCGGATTCTGGCGTTGGCCGGGGATATCAGGTCGACGATGCGTTACAAAGCCAGGCGCTGCGCTTAGACTTGAGTCGGGTTTGTTTTCCTGGGGCAAGTCCACCAATTCGGGAGAGAGTTACATGAAGCTAGTCACTGCCATCATCAAGCCGTTCAAGCTGGACGACGTGCGCGAGTCGCTGTCCGAAATCGGCGTGCAGGGCATTACTGTTACTGAGGTCAAAGGCTTCGGTCGCCAGAAGGGCCATACCGAGCTGTATCGCGGCGCTGAATATGTGGTCGATTTCCTGCCCAAGGTGAAGATCGACGTCGCCATCGATGACAAGGATCTGGACCGGGTCATCGAAGCGATCACCAAGGCGGCCAACACCGGCAAGATCGGTGACGGCAAGATTTTCGTGGTCAATCTGGAGCAGGCGATCCGCATCCGTACCGGCGAAACCGATACCGACGCGATCTAACAAAAAAGCCTCACCAAACCCCAAAGCCCCAGGAGAAAACAACATGACTCTGCGTCAGTTCGCAGGGCTAGGAGCCCTTTTGTCCCTCGTAATGCCCGGCCTGGCCCTGGCAGAGGAGGCTGCCCCCGTTCTCAACTCCGGCGACACCGCCTGGATGTTGACCGCCACAGCCCTGGTGCTGTTCATGACCATTCCCGGTCTGGCCTTGTTCTACGGCGGCATGGTGCGTTCCAAGAACGTGCTGTCGGTGATGATGCAGTGCTTTGCGATCACCGGCCTGATCAGTGTCCTGTGGGTGGTCTACGGCTACAGCCTGGCGTTCGATACCACCGGTATGGAACAAGGCGTGGTCAACTTCAATTCCTTCGTTGGCGGTCTGTCCAAGGCGTTCCTCGCCGGCGTGACCCCGGCGAGCCTGACCTCTTCGGCGGCGCTGTTCCCTGAAGCGGTGTTCATCACCTTCCAGATGACCTTTGCGATCATCACCCCGGCGCTGATTGTCGGTGCCTTCGCCGAGCGCATGAAGTTCTCGGCAATGCTGATCTTCATGACCATCTGGTTCACCCTGGTCTATGCCCCGATTGCCCACATGGTCTGGAGCGGCAACGGCGGCCTGATGTGGGATTGGGGCGTACTCGACTTCGCGGGCGGCACCGTGGTGCACATCAACGCCGGTATCGCCGGCTTGGTTGCCTGCCTGGTGCTGGGCAAGCGCAAGGGCTTTCCGACCACCCCCATGGCGCCGCACAACCTGGGCTACACCCTGATGGGCGCGGCCATGCTGTGGATCGGCTGGTTCGGCTTCAACGCCGGCTCCGCCGCTGCGGCGAACGGCACTGCGGGCATGGCCATGCTGGTGACCCAGATCGCCACCGCCGCCGCCGCCCTGGGCTGGATGTTCGCCGAGTGGCTGACCCACGGTAAACCCAGTGCCCTGGGGATCGCTTCGGGCGTGGTGGCGGGTCTGGTCGCCATCACGCCGGCTGCCGGCACCGTCGGCCCGATGGGCGCTCTGGTGATCGGTCTGGTGGCTGGCGTGATCTGCTACTTCTGCGCCACCAGCCTCAAACGCAAGATGGGCTACGACGACTCCCTGGACGCCTTCGGCGTGCACGGTATCGGTGGCATCGTCGGTGCAATCCTCACCGGTGTGTTCGCAGCGCCTGCCCTGGGGGGCTTCGGCACGGTCGAAGACATCGGCGCGCAAGTCTGGGTTCAGGCCAAGGGTGTCGGCTTTACCGTGATCTACACCGCGATCGTCACCTACGTGATCCTCAAGGTGCTGGACCTGGTCATGGGCCTGCGGGTCAACGAAGAAGAAGAGTCGGTCGGTCTCGACCTGGCGCAACACAACGAGCGCGGCTACAACCTGTAGCGCCCTCGAAAAAAAACTTGCCCGGCTTGCCGGGCATTTTTTTGTCTGCAGGTTGTCCATTTCAGTCAGCGCAAACGGTTTCATCCGGCGCTTTTGCCATTGCTTTTCCAGTGTGCTCCCAGTAGGCATAAAACTTACAGGCCACAGCGATACTTAGGCACTTTGCTTTTTCTCTGAGCACGCTAGAATGCGCGCCGAAGGGAGCTGACAAGCTGTCCGCAAACTTCGCTGCCCTTTGCTAGGCTTGCCAATGAGCAGGCTGATCACGCCAGGGCAAGCCGACGCCCCGTTGTCGGTAGCTCTTTAATTTCGTCAGGCCCTGCCAAGAGCGGGGCTTGCATGGCGTTCGCCCTCTTTTGTGGCGCACGCTTGAGGTGGCGGCAAACCCGCGACCCTTTGAATTTTTCCGGTGGCTGTCGATTCCCGGCGCTGCTGGTCTATAACTAATCTGCTTTTCGCAAGTCATGAGGTAGAACATGAGCGACGACGATCTGGAAAATGACGACCTCGAAGTAGGCGACGAAGACGAAGGCGATGAAGGCCTTGAAGCTGCGGCTGACGACGTAGCGGACGATAGCGGTGACGACAGTCCTGCGCCGGTAGCCAAGGGCAAGTCCAAGGCGGCGGTCTCGGTAGACGAGATGCCGAGCATGGAAGCCAAGCAGAAAGAGCGTGATGCGCTGGCCAAGGCGATGGAAGAGTTCCTCGCCCGCGGCGGCAAGGTGCAGGAAGTGGAGGCCAATGTGGTCGCCGATCCGCCCAAGAAGCCGGACAACAAGTACGGTAGCCGCCCTATCTGAGTGGTTCCGCCAACAAGAAAGCCCGCCGTCGCTGCGGGCTTTTTTGTGGCCGGAATCCGCGTATCAGCGCCAGCTGTTGAGCAGTTCGGGCAATTGCGACAGGCGCTGGATCTCCGCATCAGGGCGACGCTCGGCTTCCCAGGTCTTGCCTTGCGGGTTGAACCAGATGGCTCGCAGGCCTGCGCGCTGGGCCCCTGCGATGTCATCGCCCGGATGATCGCCGATGTGCACCGCAGCACCGGCGTCGACTTCACTGCGCTTGAGCGCCTCCAGGAACGGCGTCGGGTCGGGTTTGCCGATACCCAGGTCCTCGGCGCACAGGGCGAACCTGAAGTAGTCCGCCAGCCCGATGCGGCTTACGTCGGCATTGCCATTGGTGACCACGCCGAGAATGTAGTGGTGGCGCAGGATCTCCAGCACCGGCTGTACCTCGGGGAAGACCTCGACCTGATGGCGTGCATGCAGGAACACCTCGAACCCTTCGTTGGCCAGCGCCTGGGCCTGCTTCTCGCTGTAGCCGACTTCTTCCAGGGCATGGAACAGCACGCGTCGACGCAGGGCGCTGATGCGGTGCTTTAGGCCTGGCTCGGCCTGGACCAGGCGTTCACGGATGGCATACAGGTGCTCGACCGGTACGCCGCCCAGGCTGGGGGCATTGGCCTCGAGCCAGTCGCGCAGGACGATCTCGGCGCTGGCGATGACCGGCGCGGTGTCCCACAGGGTGTCATCGAGGTCGAACGTGATCAGCTTGATACTCATGAGTCGCTGCCCTTGTTGCGTTTGGCCCGTGGATGGGTGCTGTCATAGACGGCGGCCAGGTGCTGGAAGTCCAGGTGCGTGTAGATCTGGGTGGTGGCGATGTCGGCGTGGCCGAGCATCTCCTGTACCGCGCGCAGGTCCTGGGAGGATTCGAGCAGGTGGCTGGCAAAGGAGTGTCGCAACATGTGCGGGTGCAGGTTCTGGCCCAGTTCCCGGGCGCCGGCGGCCTGCACCCGTAGCTGGATGGCCCGCGGTCCGAGGCGTCGTCCTTGCTGGCTGACGAAGACCGCACCGTCCTGCGGGCCCGTGCTGGCGCGCAGGGGCAGCCACTGTTCAAGCGCCTCCCGGGCCTTGCGTCCAACCGGCAGCACACGGGTCTTGCTGCCCTTGCCATGCACCTGGACCAGGCCGGCGGGCAGGTCCAGCTGGTCGAGATTCAGGCTGGTCAGCTCCGACAGGCGCAGGCCCGAGGAGTAAAACAGTTCGAGCATGGCCTGGTCGCGGCGGGCGAGGAACTCGTCTTCCACCGCGCCTTCGAGCAGTTGCAGGGCGCGGTCGGTGTCCAGGGTCTTGGGCAGGCGGCGTTCGCCCTTGGGCGCCGACAGGCCATTGGCCGGGTCGTGGCTGCACAGGCCTTCGCGGTTGAGGAAACGGTAGAAACCACGCACCGCCGACAGCAGACGTGCCAGGCTGCGCGAAGATTGGCCCTGCTGATGCTGGCGGGCAATCAGCTGGCGCAGGTGCTGTATTTGCAGGGCATTCCAGCTGTCGATCGCATGCTTGTTGCAGAAGGCCAGGACGCTGTCGAGGTCACGGCGGTAGGCCAGCTGGGTGTGCTCAGACACCTGGCGTTCATTGCGCAGGTGCGCGCTGAAGGCCTGCAGCTGGCGCTCCATCAGCGCACCGGGCGCAGGGTCTGGGTGAAGCGCGGCACCACGCGGCCCAGCACTTCGGCGATGTAGCCGAGGAACAGGGTGCCGACCGTGCTCTTGTAGTGTTGCGGGTCGCGGCTGCCGATCGCCAGCACGCCATGCAGGCCCTGATGGTTCAGGGTGGCGACGGCAGTGGAGCCGACTTCCTTGCGCTGGTCTTCGCCGAACAGGAAGTCCAGCTCATGGTCGCGCAGGTTGCCGCTGACTGTCTTGCCGCTGCACAACAGGCCGCCGATGGCTTGCTGGGCGTCGGCGCTGTTGACCCAGCGGCCCACCGGAGCGGCAATTTCGCCGAACAGGATCAGGCTGACGAAGGGCACCTTGAATTCCTGGCGCAGGCTGTCTTCGACGGCCATGACCACGGACTCCAGGCTGTCGGCATCGAGCAGGTCGAGGATCAGTCGGCGGGTCTTGTCGAACAGCCGGTCGTTGTCGCGGGCCACGTCCATCAATTGCGACAGGCGATGGCGCATCTCGATGTTGCGGTCGCGCAGCAGCTTGAGCTGACGCTCCACCAGCGAGACGCTGTCGCCGCGCTGGTGGGGAATGTGCAGTTCGCTGAGCAGTTCATCACGCTCGGCGAAGAAGGTTGGATTGTCGCGCAGGTAGGCGACCACGGCTTCAGCCCCGAGGGCGGGCATCGAGCCCCCGGCGCCAAGGTCGGTGGACTGTTCAACGGGAGCCTGGGGCTGATCGCTCATGGTCGGTACTCACTCATAGACGAACTTGTCCTTCGAACACGCGTACGGCAGGGCCGGTCATCAGCACCGGCTTGCCCGGGCCTGCCCATTCGATGGACAGGCGTCCACCGGGGAGGTCGATGAGCAGCGGCGAATCCATCCAGCCCTGGCTGATCGCGGCCACGGCCGCAGCGCACGCGCCGGTACCGCAGGCCTGGGTTTCCCCGGCGCCGCGCTCCCAGACGCGCAACTGGGCGCGGTGACGATCGATGACCTGGATGAAGCCGACATTGACCCGTTGCGGGAAGCGTGGGTGATGCTCGATCTGCGGGCCCAGCTCATGAACCGGCGCGCTGTTGATGTCGTCGACACGCAGCACGGCATGGGGGTTGCCCATCGACACGGCGGCCAGTTCGACCTGGCGGCCGGCCACTTCCAGCGGGTAGCTCAGGGCCTGTTCCGGTGCCTCGAACGGGATCTCGGCCGGGACCAGCCGTGGCGGCCCCATGTCGACGCAGATCTGCCCGTCGTTGCGCACGTCGAGCTCGATGATGCCGCCCTTGGTTTCAACACGGATACGCTTTTTCGCCGTCAGGCGCTTGTCCAGCACGAAGCGGGCGAAGCAGCGCGCACCATTGCCGCACTGCTCGACCTCGGAACCGTCGGCATTGAAGATCCGGTAGCGGAAGTCGACTTCCGGATTGCTCGGTGCTTCGACGATCAGCAACTGGTCGAAACCGATGCCGGTGTGGCGGTCGCCCCATTGCTTGGCGTGCTTGGGCAGGATGTGCGCATGCTGGCTGACCAGGTCCAGGACCATGAAGTCGTTGCCCAGCCCATGCATCTTGGTAAAACGCAGCAGCATGGGTTTACTCCGGCAGCAGGCTTTCGCCGGCGAACAACTCGGCCACGGTTTCCCGACGGCGCACTTCGAACGCCTGGTCACCATCGACCAGGATTTCGGCACAGCGACCGCGGGTGTTGTAGTTCGAGCTCATGACAAAACCATAGGCGCCCGCGGAGTGAACTGCCAGCAGATCGCCTTCGGCCAGGTTGAGCGTGCGCTCCTTGGCCAGGAAGTCGCCGGTCTCGCAGATCGGTCCGACCACGTCGTAGGTACGGCCTTCACCGGCCCGTGGCTGCACGGCGGTGACGTCCATCCAGGCCTGGTACAGGGCCGGGCGGATCAGGTCGTTCATCGCTGCATCGACGATGGCGAAGTCCTTGTGCTCGGTGTGCTTGAGGTACTCGACACGGGTCAGCAGGACCCCGGCGTTGGCGACGATATAGCGGCCCGGTTCGAAGACCAGGGCCAGGTCGCGTTCGCCCACGCGCTCGCGGACCGCCTTGATATAGTCGCCGGCCAGTGGCGGCTCCTCGTCGCGGTAGCGCACGCCGACACCGCCACCCAGGTCCAGGTGACGCAGGTGGATGCCACAGTCGCCGAGGCGGTCGATCAGCGCCAGCAGGCGGTCGAGGGCGTCGAGGAAGGGCTCCAGGGTGGTCAGTTGCGAACCGATGTGGCAGTCGACACCGACCACTTCCAGGTTGGGCAGCTGGGCGGCGCGGATGTAGACCTCTTCGGCATCGGCGATGGCGATGCCGAACTTGTTTTCTTTAAGGCCGGTGGAAATGTACGGGTGGGTACCGGCGTCGACATCCGGGTTGACCCGCAGCGAAACCGGAGCGCGCACGCCCATTTCCGCCGCCACGACCTGCAGGCGCTCCAGCTCGTCGGTGGACTCGACGTTGAAGCAGTGCACGCCGACTTCAAGGGCGCGGCGCATGTCTTCACGGGTCTTGCCGACACCGGAGAAAACCACGCGATCTGCGCGTCCGCCCGCGGCCAGGACCCGCTCCAGCTCACCGCCGGAAACGATGTCGAAACCTGCGCCCAGGCGGGCCAGCAGGTTCAGCACGCCGAGGTTGGAGTTGGCCTTGACGGCAAAGCAGACCAGGTGCGAAATGCCCTGCAGGGCATCGGCGTAGCTGCGGTACTGGGCCTCGATGTGGGCGCGCGAGTAGACGTAGGTTGGCGTGCCGAAACGTTCGGCAATGGCCGACAGGGCCACGCCTTCCGCGAACAGTTCACCGTCGCGGTAGTTGAAAGCGTCCATGGTTTACCCTTGTTTGTGCTGGTGCGATTGCGATTTTTTACCGTCTTTGCCGTCTTCTGGCAGGTACAGCGGGCCTTTCTGCCCACAGGCAGAAACAAGGCAGGCAACCGCGACGAGCGCCGCGAGGGTGGAGATCAGGCGCTTCATGGCGTAATCCTTTGAAATAAGCAGTATTGCGCCCGAGTATACCGAGCACCCGCGGCCTTGCCTATGCAGGCGGCCCGCCGTCGGGCGGGGGCAGGCTGGCGGCTGGCGAGCTGGCGTTATTCTTTGCATTCGGCGCGCTGCGCTCGTATCTTGCCCGGCTTGCGTGTGTGCAGACATTTTTGAGGTTCTTGCAATGAGTTTGACCGAAGCGCGTTTTCACGACCTGGTCGATGCGACCCAACAGGCCCTGGAAGACCTGTTCGACGAAAGTGACCTGGATCTGGACATGGAAAACTCGGCCGGCGTGCTGACCATCAAGTTCGACAATGGCAGCCAGCTGATCTTCAGCCGCCAGGAGCCGCTGCGCCAACTGTGGCTGGCCGACAAGTCCGGTGGTTTCCACTTCGACTACGACGAAGAATCGAAGAAGTGGGTTTGCGAAAAGACCGAAGAGTTGCTGGGCGAGATGCTCGAGCGCATTGTCTGGGAGCGCGCCGGCGAGAAACTCGACTTCGAAGAGATCTGAGATGAGCACCGCGCCAAAGCCGGCCAAGCCGCTCTACAGCAATGTCAGCCCGGCCGTGCCATCGCCGTGCATCAGCACCTGCCGGCTGGACGAGCACAAAGTCTGCATTGGCTGTTTCCGCCATGTCGAGGATATTCGCCAATGGCGTTCGGCTGATGACGAGCGGCGTCGGCAGATCTGTCGCGAGGCCGCGGCCCGCCGTCAGCAGACAAACCCGGTATGAATCCCGGCTATTGTGTATTTACTGAGCTGTGGTAGTGTCGAGTTTGCTTCGGCCATGCCGAGTACCTGCAAACCCCGCCCTTGGGCGGGGTTTTGCTTTTAATCGCCCAGAAAAAGGAGTCTGACTGGATCATGAGCACCAAGCCTTCCATTATCGTCACCCGATTGGACGTCCAGCGTCTCGAGCGTCTGATCGACAGCCTCGACGAAAAGACGCAGGATTCGCCGGGTGTGCTCGCCTTGCAGGGCGAGCTGGACCGCGCCGAGCAGGTCGGTCACGAGGAGGTGCCAGCCGGTGTCGTGACCATGAACTCTCGTGTTCACTGCCGCGAAGAAGCCAGTGGCAAGGATTACCACCTGACCCTGGTGTACCCGAAGGACGCCAACGCCGACGAAGGCAAGATCTCCATCCTTGCCCCGATCGGTAGCGCACTGCTGGGCCTGTCGGTGGGCGAGCAGATCGACTGGCCGGCCCCGGGCGGCAAGACCCTCAAGCTCAAGCTGCTGGCCGTCGAATATCAGCCAGAAGCCGCTGGCGACTTCGACCTCTGAACCTCAGGCTTGTGCCAGGGCCTCGTTGAGCGCCCGCTCCAGCTCGCCCTTGTGGCGCAGGTAGCGAATACTTGAACCTTGACCCTCTGCCAGCAAGTCGCAGAGGTCAAGGTCAGTGATGTAGCAGCGGTAGCGTTCGGCTTGCCGGCGCTGGCCGACGATCTCCCGGGCGACCATGGCGTACAGCTGGTCGCCATGCTCAAGTTCACAGTACTCCCGTTGATTGCAGTAGAGCGTGACCTGCACCTGGTTCTCGGCGCCCGGCTGCACGATCGCCTGCACGTCGTAATACGGCGTGTCGAGGGTCATGGCCGGTGCCGGGCGTGGTTCGGCAATGCGGGCCTTGCCCGGGCCCGATGGCAACAGCTGGTAGTAGAGGATCTTAAGCGAACCCAGGCTATGCAGGTGGTCCAGCGGCCGGCTGGCATCGCGACGGAACAAGATCGACTCAAAGAAGCGCTGCAGTGGCAGCAGCAGGCTGCTTTCGTCATGAAACGGCAGGCGCTGCTGCCACAGGGCATTGTGTTCATCCAGCACGTGGATGTCTGCCCAGGCATCCTGAACGCGATAGAACACCTGGATGGCCCCGGGCATTCCCAGCGGCAGGACTTGCGCCAGGTCGTGGTCCTGCAGGGCATTGGCGTCCAGGTGCAACGGGCTGTAGTCGAGGCGTTCTTCGCCCAGGTAGTCCAGCAGTGCTTCGTTGCCTTCCAGGGTGATTACCTCCACTGCGCCAGGCTGCAGTTCAAGCGCATGCGTGTGCTGCTCAACCTGTAGCAGGTAGCGGTGGCCCAGCCTCTGGCCGAGCAGGTCCTGGGCGCTGACGAACACCTCCTCGACCCGCAGGGCGATGGCCTGCGCCCGGTTGTGGCAGAAGCAGCGGACCTGTAGCCGGGGCCGATGAGCGCCGCTGCCCAGGCTGTTGAGGTAGTCGCGCAGGCAGTACAGCAGTGCATGCTCGCCGTCATAACGGCGGACCTGAACCTCGTTCCAGCTGTTGAGCGTGACCTGGTCCAGGGTCAGTACCAGGTTTTCGCGCACGCCGGCGTAGCTGAGCGAGTCGGTGCGCTCGGTGGTCATCAGGATGTTCAGCTCGCGGTGGTGCCGCAAGGGGTCGATACCGACGTTGACCAGCAACAGCAACTCATCGACCACACTCGGTTGCAGCAGGCGTTGCTCGCTGACGGTGGACAAGGGCAGGGCCACGCTCTGTTGCAGGCTGCCGATAAGGTTGAACAGTTCGAGCTCGCTCAAGTCGCTGTCGCCCGGGTGCAGGGCCAGCCGCGTGCTGCTGTCGATCACGCCATTGCGGTGGGCCCAGGCCAGCAGTTCGAGCAGATCGCGGCAGCGCTTGAGCGGGGTGAAGTGTTCCCACTCATGGACGCCCAGGTTGCCGTTGTACAGCCCCCAGTGATGGTGCCCGGGTTCCTTGCGGTCGACGGCGCGGACCAGGGTCAGAGTATCTTCGGCCAGATCCTGGGCGATGCCGGGGTTGATGAACTCGACCTTGCCGGCACGGCGCTCGAAGGCGGCGTACAGGCGTCGGCCGAGCACGTTGAGGTCGCGCTGGCCAATACGGTTGTCGGCGTTCTGGTGACGGGCGAACTGGCAGAGAAAGCGATAGCTGTGGTTCAACTCGTTCACCAGGGCCCGCCGCTCGGCAGCGACCTGCCGCACCTTCCACTGACTGCGGTTGTCGAGCAGCGTCAGCTGGCGTTCCTCCCAACCCCATTCCTGGCTCAAGCGCTGCAGCAGGTTGCGTTGCCAGCTATTGCTGCGCTGGCTGGCCGGGCCGCTGAGTTTCTTGTTGACCTTCAGGTACAGGCTGCGACGCACCAGCTCCAGCCGTTCGTTTTCACCGCGACCCTGCAGGTACTGCTCGATGCGCCGGTAGACCATCATGTAAGGGTCGAGCTCGTCGAGGTCCAGGCGATTGGCGAACACGGCCTGCTTGAACTGCAGGCTCAGGCACTGCACACGGGGAAACTCACTGGCATAGACTTCGGTGAGCAATAGCTTGAGCACCGACTTGTAGGGGGATTCGATGCCCTTGAACAGTTGCCAGAGTCCGGCACCGATGAATTCGCCCGGCGGGATATGCGCCAGGTGGCCCAGGTCCAGCGCGTCTTCGGCACGCACGAAGCGCTTGGAAAGCAGGGTCTGGATGTAATCCTGGTAGCGGCGCTCTTCATAGACGGGTACCAGCCACCACAGCGGTGTGCGCCCAGCCAGCCAGATCGCGGTGCGATAGAACTCGTCCAGCAACAGGTAGTGCTGGGTGGTGCCGCAGTCGTCGGAACTCAACTGGCTGTCGCGTTCGCCCTGCACGAAGCTGTCGGGCTCGATCAGGAACAGGTGGGCTTCAGCGCCCTGGCTGGCGGCCCAGGCCTCCAGCAGCAGGCATTTCTTGCGCAGCTCCGCGAGTTCGACCTCGCTCAGGTCGGCGGCATGGCAGACCCACAGGTCCATGTCGCTCTGCTCGGCCTGGGCCAGGGTGCCCAGGCTGCCCATCAGGAACAGGCCGTGAATGGGTTGATGGGGGCTGGCGCGGCGGGCCTTGTAGGAGAAGGACCGGGTCAGGCGCTGGGCTTCGGCCAGCAACTGCGCGTCTGGCTCGAAGCCTGAAACACCGGCAGGCGTGGTACCGGAAACATAACCGGGCAGCAGCGGATGATTGACGTGGAAGAACAGAGGCAGCAGGTTCAGGACCCGTTGCTGGCGGCTGGACAGTCCCTCCATGGCTCGCGCCAGACGGCCCTGGTTGAGCGTAAGGAACCGTGCGCGCAGCTGGCTGAGCACCTTGCGGTCGATTCCCTGGTCAAGGTCGGGGCGGATTTCGTGAGGGTGGTTCATTGGGTGCCAAGGCCGGCCGTCAGGGGAGCATCGGCGAGTTTAGCCTGAGTGGCGTGCTCGGATTAAGGCGTATTTAATTTTTGACGCCATTTTATTAGCGCTGGCCGCATCGCGGGTCGAGCCCGCTCCTGCGCGGAGCGGGCCTGACGGGATCAGGCTGGCTGGGGTGTCTTGAGGATGGTCAGCAATTGCTGAACACTCTCGGCAGCGTCATGGCCCAGGCTGGTCAGGTAGCCGCCATCCGGCTGGTCGGTCAGTTGCTTTTCATGCAGGCGTTTTGCAGCAGCGATGATGTCAGGAGCAGCGGTTGCGTGGACCTTGATGCCTTCCTGGTTGTTATCCAGGTTGAACAAGGCAAGGACTTCCAGCTCGGCAATCAGTTCTGGGGTAAACGACATAGAGACTCCGACTTCCAGACAAGGAGGGCAGCACCGTTGCCGGTGCCTGGCTTTGCAGTGTAGTCAGGGAAATCCTGCTTTGCCTCACTGCTTTTCCGGCGGCAGCTCGGGCAGGGCGCGCAAGGCGGTTTCGTACCATTCGGTGTCGAACGCGCGGTCTTCATCGAGCATCGCGTCAATCTCGTAGGCCAGTACATGGGCCATGAGATTGAGGATGTCCTCGCGCTCGTAACCCACCAGGGTCAGTTTGTTGAAGGTGGCTTTGGCCGCCGGAGGGTTATCGCTTTCGATCTGGTTTTCGATCGCTTCGATCAGGGTCGACTCGGTGAATTCTTCTTCGTCATTGTCGATGTCGGTTGGTTCGCTCATGGGCGTTGTCCTCTGTAGGGGGGACCAGTTTGCCACGAGCCAGGCGCCAATGCCTTGCTATCGACAATCTCGATGATGCTGGTCAGTGCCTTGTACTTGAGTCTATAAACAATCCGGCCAACCCCTTATCGGCCTGGAGGCTGTTTCATGCTCAAGCTTCATGGATTTGCAGTCAGCAACTACTACAACATGGTCAAACTGGCGCTGCTGGAAAAGGGTGTCCCGTTCGAAGAAGTGCCGTTCTTCGGTGGCCAGAGCCCCGAAGCGCTGGAGAAAAGTCCGCGTGGCAAGGTGCCGACACTTGAAACCGAACACGGCTTTCTCAGTGAAACCAATCTGATCATCGAGTACATCGAGCAAACCCAGGGCGGCAAGCCGCTGCTACCGAAGGATGCCTTTGCCCAGGCCAAGGTGCGGGAGCTGGCCAAGGAAATCGAGCTCTACATCGAGCTGCCAGCCCGTGCCTGCTACCCCGAGGCGTTCTTTGGCACCAAGGTCGATCCGGCCATCAAGGACAAGGCCAGGGCCGAGTTGCTTGCAGGCCTGGCCACACTCAAGCGCAACGGCAGTTTTGACCCCTATGTGGCCGGCAGCGAAATGACCATCGCCGATATGCTGTTCTGCTTCAGCCTCGACCTGGCCAGCGCCGTGGGCAAGGAAGTCTTCGACATGGATGTGCTGGAGGACTTCCCGCAGGCCAAGGCCTTGCTCAAGCACCTTAAGCAGAATCCGCATGTACAGAAGATTGCAGCCGACAAGGAAGCGCAGATGCCGGCGTTCCTGGAGATGGTGCGCTCCGGCAAACGCTAAGCAATTGGGGGCGAAGCAAGACAAGAATGATCCTACGCATCACTAGGAACTATCTGGCTTCATCGGGTCTTGCTTCGCTCACACAATGCAGCTTTATCCGTAGGCTTGGGAGGCTGTAATGCTTCGATTGCATGGATTTGCTGCAAGCAACTACTACAACATGGTCAAGCTTGCCCTGCTGGAAAAGGGCCTGCCCTTCGAAGAAGTGCCCCTGCACGGTTGCCAGAACCCCGAGACCCTGGCGATCAGTCCGCGTGGCAAGGTGCCGGTGCTGGAAACCACCCAGGGCTTCATCAGCGAGACCGATGCCATCCTTGATTACCTGGAAGAAGTCTGGCCGTCGGTTCCACTGTTGCCGACCGCGCCCTTCGCGCGCGCGCAGGTCCGAGCACTGGCCAAGGAAATCGAGTTGTACATTGAGCTGCCCGCCCGCTACTGCTATGCCGAGGTGTTTTTTGCTGGCAGGGCAACGCCCGATGCCTTGAAGGCCAAGGCCAGGCGCGATCTGGACAAGGGCTTTGCGGCCCTGGGCCAGCGTGGCCGGTTTGCCCCGTTCGTGGCTGGAAAGCACCTTACCCTGGCCGACCTGTACTTCGTCTTCAGCGTCGATCTGGCGCAAGAAGTCGGCAAACGTCTGTTCGGGGTGGACTATCTGCAGGCGTTGCCGGCCGCCAGGGGGCTGCTCGAGCGCCTGGCCGAAAATCCCAACGTGCAGAAAGTAGCGGCAGACAAGCAGGCCGAGATTCCGGCCTTTCTGGCCCGGCTGCAGGCAGCGGCCCGGTCGCAGCGGACCGAGTAGCTGCCTGGCGGAGGGGGTTAGCGCGAGGCCAGCAGTTGCTGGCCGCGTGCCACAGCAGCCCGCACCTGGGCCGGTGCGGTGCCGCCAATGTGGTTGCGGGCATTGACCGAGCCTTCGAGGGTCAGCACGGCAAACACATCCTCATCGATCTGGTCGCTGAACTGGCGCAATTCGTCCAGGCTCATCTCGGCCAGGTCCTTGCCGGTATCCACGCCGTATTTCACCGCATGGCCGACGATTTCGTGACAGTCACGGAACGGCAGGCCGCGGCGAACCAGGTAGTCGGCCAGGTCGGTGGCGGTGGAGAACCCGCGCAGGGCGGCTTCACGCATGATCGCGTGACGCGGCTTGATCGCCGGGATCATGTCGGCGAAGGCGCGCAGCGAGTCGCGCAGGGTGTCGGCGGCGTCGAACAGCGGTTCCTTGTCTTCCTGGTTGTCCTTGTTGTAGGCCAGCGGCTGGCCTTTCATCAGGGTCAGCAGGCCGGTCAGGGCGCCGAAGACGCGACCGGTCTTGCCGCGTACCAACTCCGGCACGTCGGGGTTCTTCTTCTGCGGCATGATCGAGCTGCCGGTGCAGAAACGGTCAGGCAGGTCGATGAACTGGAACTGGGCGCTGGTCCACAGCACCAGTTCTTCGGAGAAGCGCGACAGGTGCATCATCGCCACGCTGGCGGCGGCGCAGAATTCGATGGCGAAGTCACGGTCGGACACGCCGTCGAGCGAGTTGCCGGCCACGGCTTCGAAGCCCAGCAGCTGGCAGGTCAGTTCGCGGTCGATCGGGTAGGTGGTGCCGGCCAGTGCGGCGCTGCCCAGGGGCATGCGGTTGGTGCGCTTGCGGCAGTCGACCAGGCGCTCGTAATCGCGGCTGAGCATTTCGAACCAGGCCAGCAGGTGGTGCCCGAAGGTCACTGGCTGGGCGGTCTGCAGGTGGGTGAAGCCCGGCATGACGGTTTCGGCTTCACGCTCGGCCTGTTCCAGCAGGCCCTGCTGCAGGCGGGTGATTTCGGCCAGGATCAGGTCGATCTCGTCACGCAGCCACAGGCGAATGTCGGTGGCGACCTGGTCGTTGCGGCTGCGACCGGTGTGCAGCTTCTTGCCGGTGATGCCGATGCGGTCGGTCAGGCGTGCTTCGATGTTCATGTGCACGTCTTCCAGGTCGACGCGCCAGTCGAAGTTGCCGGCCTCGATTTCACCCTGGATGGTCTTGAGGCCATCGATGATGCTGTCGCGTTCGGCGTCGGTGAGCACGCCGACCTTCGCCAGCATGGTGGCATGGGCGATCGAACCCATGATGTCGTGGCGGTACAGGCGCTGGTCGAAGTTGACGGAGGCGGTGAAACGGGCGACGAAGGCGTCGACGGGCTCACTGAAGCGGCCGCCCCAGGACTGATTGGTCTTGTCGGTGCTCATGGATTCACTCGTTGAAGGCGTGAACGGAAAAGTGGCGTCGATGATAACAGGGTTGATGCCCGTGCCGCAGGGCGGCGGTCGGGGCAAATACGGGTTTATGTCGCGCTGACACCAATAAAGACCCTGCTCAGAGCAGGATATTTATCGAATGAACGGCAGTGTTGCGGCAACCGTCTACAGTTGGACAGAGGATCGGCATGTTTCCTGCCGGACCAGTGAATCTTTAGCCATCGTGCGAGTCTGAGCGTGGATCGCAGTGACGGTCGTCACCTCACCTGTCTACGCTATCCTTGTGCGAGACTCACGCAGGAATCCAGCACCATATGAATGTCCTGATCGTTGATGACGAACCCCAAGCCCGGGAACGCCTGAGCCGACTGCTTGGCGAACTGGAGGGCTATACAGTTCTGGAGCCCAGCGCCACCAATGGCGAAGAGGCCCTGGCCCTGATCGACAGCCTCAAACCCGAGGTGGTGTTGCTCGACATCCGCATGCCGGGCCTGGACGGTCTACAGGTCGCTGCCCGCCTGTGCGAGCGCGAAGCCCCGCCTGCCGTTGTGTTCTGTACGGGTGACGATGAGTTCACCGTGCAGTCCTTCACCGACAGCACCCTGGGTTATGTGCTCAAGCCCGTGCAGCCCGATAGCCTGCGCGACGCCTTGCGCAAGGCCGAACGTCCCAGCAGGGTGCAACTGGCCGCACTGACCCGGCCGGCCGCCGAGAGCGGGAGCGGACCACGCAGCCATATCAGTGCCCGTACCCGCAAAGGCATCGAGTTGATCCCGCTGGACCAGGTGATCTACTTCATTGCCGATCACAAGTACGTGACGCTGCGCCATGAAAACGGCGAAGTGCTGCTCGACGAGCCACTCAAGGCCCTGGAGGACGAGTTCGGCGAGCGCTTCGTGCGTATTCACCGTAACGCACTGGTCGCCCGCAATCGTATCGAGCGACTGCAGCGAACGCCGCTGGGGCATTTCCAGCTGTTCCTCAAGGGGCTCAACGGCGATGCCCTGATTGTCAGCCGCCGCCATGTCGCCGGCGTGCGCAAGATGATGCAGCAACTCTGAAGGGCGCGAGTCGGTAGCGTCCTGGCGACCAGGGATGGTCGCATGCTTACGTGATATAGATCTGCAAGCGGATTGGGCTGAGCTGTTATCATCGGGAGAATCTATCTCGTACGGATCGTTCCATGTCCACTCGCGAAATCCGCATCGCCACCCGCAAAAGTGCCCTGGCCCTGTGGCAGGCCGAATATGTCAAAGCTCGCCTGGAGCAGGCGCACCCCGGGTTGCTCGTGACCCTGGTGCCGATGGTCAGCCGTGGCGACAAGCTTCTGGATTCGCCGCTGTCGAAAATCGGTGGCAAGGGCCTGTTCGTCAAGGAGCTGGAAACCGCCCTGCTGGAAAACCAGGCCGATATCGCCGTGCACTCGATGAAAGACGTGCCGATGGACTTCCCCCAGGGCCTGGGCCTGTACTGCATCTGCGAGCGTGAAGACCCGCGCGATGCGTTCGTGTCCAATACCTTCAAGAGCCTCGACGAGCTGCCCGCCGGCAGCGTGGTGGGCACTTCCAGCCTGCGCCGCCAGGCCCAACTGCTGGCCCGTCGCCCGGACCTCGAGATCCGCTTCCTGCGTGGCAACGTCAATACCCGCCTGGCCAAGCTCGATGCCGGTGAGTATGACGCGATCATCCTGGCCGCCGCCGGCCTGATCCGCCTGGGCTTCGAAGACCGCATCACATCCGGTATCAGCGTCGACGACAGCCTGCCTGCCGGTGGCCAGGGCGCAGTGGGCATCGAGTGCCGCAGCGCCGATAGCGAAATCCACGCGCTGCTGGCCCCGCTGCATCACCAGGACACCGCCGACCGCGTGGTTGCCGAACGCGCGTTGAACAAACGCCTCAATGGCGGTTGCCAGGTACCGATTGCCTGTTACGCCGTGCTGGAGGGCGAGCAGCTGTGGCTGCGCGGCCTGGTGGGCGAGCCCAGCGGCGGCAAACTGCTGACCGCCCAGGCCCGGGCACCCCGCGGCGATGCCGAGGCCCTTGGTGTCCAGGTGGCTGAGGACCTGCTCAAGCAAGGCGCCGAAGAGATTCTCAAGGCGGTCTATGGCGAGGCCGGCCACCCGTGAGCGGCTGGCGCCTGCTCCTGACCCGGCCGGCGGAAGAATGCGCGGCCCTGGCTCAGTCACTGGCTGAACAGGGCGTATCCAGCAGCAGCCTGCCGTTGCTGGAGATCGAGGCGCTGAGCCTGGATGAGCCCAGCCTGGGCATGTTGCGCGCGCTGGAGCAGTACGCCGCGATCATCGTGGTCAGCAAACCGGCGGCTCGCCTCGCAATTGCCGGTGCGACCCGGTACTGGCCCCAATTGCCGCCGCTGGCCTGGTTCACGGTGGGCGCCGCCACCGCGCAAGTGCTGCAGGACCAGGGGTGCCGGGTCAGTTATCCACAAGCCGGCGATGACAGTGAGGCGTTGCTGCAACTGCCAGCCTTGCACCAGGCGCTGGCCGGTCCGGCACCGCGGGTGTTGATCATGCGCGGCGAAGGGGGTCGCGAACTGCTTGCCGAGCGTCTCACCGAGCTAGGTGCTAGTGTCGATTATCTGGAACTCTACCGTCGCAACCTGCCTGCCTACCCGCCGGGCGCGCTGTCTGCGCGTGTGGTCGGGGAACGCCTGAATGGCCTGGTGGTCAGCAGTGGACAAGGTTTTGAACACCTGCGGCAACTGGCGGCAGGTGACTGGGCGCAGCTGGCCCGGTTGCCCTTGTTCGTGCCCAGCCCGCGGGTAGCGCAACAAGCCCGGGAAGCCGGTGCGCAGTATGTAGTGGACTGTCGCGGTGCCAGCGCCGCGGCTTTGATGACAGCGTTGCGGCAAACGACCGCACCTGCCCCTGAGGCGCTAAGCTGATTGGCGACGAGCCCAATGCAAAGGATGGATACGTGAGCGAAACTGTCTTGCCCAACGATGATCTGCAATCGACGCCTGAGTCGTCTGAACCCACTGTCGCTACTTCCGGCAAACGCTCGGGCAATGGCCTGGCGCTCCTGGCCCTGCTGCTCGGTGCGGCGGGTGTTGCGGTTGGCGGGTGGGGGGTATGGCAGGTACGTCAGCTCCAGGGTGCCGAACAGGGGCAGGGCCAGTACCTGCAATCCCTGAGCGAGAAGACCCAGGCATTGCAGCTGCGTGAGCAGCAGATCTCGGCGCAGCTGGCGAGCCTGCCCGCTGCCACCGAGCTTGAAGACCGCCGCCGTCTGGTGGCCCAGTTGCAAGGTGACCAGCAGCGCCTGAGCCAGCGCCTGGAAACCATCCTCGGTGCGAGCCGCAAGGACTGGCGCCTGGCCGAGGCCGAGCACCTGCTGCGCCTGGCCAGCCTGCGCCTGTCGGCCCTGCAGGACATTGCCAGCGCCCGCGCCCTGGTCGAGGGCGCCGATCAGATCCTGCGCGAGCAGAGCGATCCAGGCGCCTTCGCTGCCCGCGAGCAACTGACCAAGAGCCTGGCTGCCCTCAACAGCACCCAGCAGCCGGACCGTACCGGGTTGTTCCTGAAACTGGCGGCCCAGCGTGAACAGGTGCAGCAGCTCAGCGCCCTGTCCCCGGAATTCAACTCAGGTGCCGATGCCCTCGGCGCCTTGACCGCCGATGGCGATGGCGCCAGTCGCTGGTCGCAGTGGTGGGCAGAGCTGTCGAAGTACTTCCAGATCGACTTCGATGCCGACGACAACATCCGTCCGCTGCTGGCCGGACAATCGCTCAATCAACTGCGCCTGGCACTGAGCCTGACCATCGAGCAGGCCCAGTGGGCCGCGCTCAATGGCGAAGCCAAGGTCTATACCCAGGCCCTGGATGATGCACGCAGTGTCCTGCTGGCCAACTTCAACCCGGACAACCCGCAGAGCAAGGCCATGCTCGACAGCCTCAATGCGTTGGCCGATGAGCCGGTCTCGGTGGTGGTCCCGGACCTGGCAGACAGCCTCGCCGCCGTTCAGGCCTACCTGGAGCGCCGGCACCTGCCGGCCGAGGAGGCCAAGCCATGAAACGCGTCTACCTGCTGGCGGTCATCGCCATTGCAGCGGCGGCTGCGCTGGGCATCGCGATCGCCAAGCACAGTGGCTACGTGCTGATTTCCTACGGAGGCTTTCGCTATCAATCCGGGCTTTGGGCCGCACTGGCAGCCCTGGCGAGCATCATCCTGGTGATTTTGCTGGTGCGCTACCTGGTTGGCCTGGTGCTGACCTCCAGCGGTGTGGTCAACCCCTGGTCGCGCCGTAACCGCAGCCGGCGTACCCGCCTGGCCATCGAGCAGGGCCAGCTGGACCTTGCCGAGGGTCGCTGGGCCAGCGCCCAGCGCCACCTGCAGCGCGCTGCCGAAGCCGAACGCCAACCGCTGTTGTACTACCTGGGTGCGGCGCGGGCCGCCAATGAACTGGGACGTGTCGAAGACCGTGACAACCTGCTCGAGCGTGCGCTGGAACGCCAGCCGCAAGCCGAGCTCGCCATTGCCTTGAGTCATGCCCAGTTGCAGATGGATCAGGGTGAAAGCGAAGCGGCCCTGGTTACCCTGCAGGCCATGCAGGAGCGTCATCCCCATAACGCCCAGGTGCTGCGCCTGCTGCAGCGCCTGTATCGCGAGCGCGGCGACTGGTCGGCACTGATCCGGCTGATGCCGGACCTGCGTAAGGACAAGGTCTTGCCCGCTGCCGAACTGGCGGAACTGGAACAACGGGCCTGGGGTGAGAACCTCAGCCTGGCCGCCAGCCGGGAAGGGGAAGAACAAAGCGCCCGCCAGTCACTGGAAAGGGCCTGGCAGCAGCTCACTGCCGCCCAGCGCCAGGAGCCGCAACTGGTGCTGGCCTATGCCGAGCAACTGCGTCAGCTGGGCGCCGAGAGCGAGGCCGAGGAGGCGCTGCGCACGGCGCTCAAGCGTCAGTATGAAAGCCATCTGGCACGGCTCTATGGCCTGGTGCGCGGGTCCGACCTGGCTCGCCAGCTGCAGACTGCAGAAGGGTGGTTGAAGCAGCATGGCGATGACCCGAGCCTGCTCCTGACCTTGGGACGACTGAGCCTGCAGAATCGGCTGTGGGGCAAGGCGCGTGACTATCTTGAAAGCAGCCTGCGCCTGCAACGCAACCCCGAGGCCTGTGCCGAACTGGCGCGGCTGCTGGCCGGGTTGGGCGACACCGAACGCAGCAACCAGTTGTTCCAGGAAGGTCTGGGCTTGCTGGATGAGCGGCTGCTGGCACTGCCTTTGCCGGAGGCCGTTCGAGCTTGACGTACCCTTGGGCTCGCGCCAGATCGCGAGCCCAAGCCCTCGGAGTATTTTCCTACATACTCCTTCGCCAGAGCCTGCCAAATGACGAGGCAGTTTCTGCGTCATCTCCCGATTATTCCTTTTCCAGTCAGTGACTTGTCGTAGTTGTAGTGCCTTGAAACAAGGCGCGCCTTTCCTCTACCGTTTAGACCTGTCCACCTCGAACACTGGATACTCCATGCTCATGGCTCGCTTGCGCTCACTGTTCTTTCCGGCCTTCCTGGCCTCAGTGTTGATGCTGGGCGTCGCGTTCTATCTCGAATGGGGCATGGGGCTGGCGCCGTGTCCGTTGTGCTACAGCCAGCGATTGTTCCTGGGGGCCTTCGCGCTGGTCTGCCTGTGTGCATTGGTACAGGCGCCCGGGCGTCTGGGGGTGCGTGTCTATGCCGCACTGGCGCTGTTCTTTGCCACGGGTGGCGCCATCCTGGCAGCCAGGCATGTCTGGTTGCAGGGCATACCGTCGCGGGTCGCCGCCGACTGCGCGCCACCGCTGGGCTATGTGATCGAAAGCATGCCGCTGGGCCAGGTGTTCAAGGCCATGGTCGTCGGAAGCCCGGACTGTGTGCCGATCAACTGGAGTTTTCTCGACCTGACCATCGCGGAGTGGAGTCTGCTGTCCTTCGTCCTGCTGGCGACCCTTCCGCTTTTTCGCTTGTTCGGACAAAGCCGTTCGGCGCTTCACCTGCGCTGAAAATCCGCTGCAAACGGTTGCCGGTGCATTCGACCGGCGGCATCGTCAGAAAGGATTAAACACTTGTATGAACTTTGTCGCGTGCGTACCTTGAAGCCTGGGACGCACGGGAATAATCTCCCTGCACGCATATCGAAAACACAGCTGCTCGATGCCGTCCTGCTGATTTCACCTTTGCTCCGCATGTTTGCGAGCGGGGGCAGGCGCATGACCCAGAAGGGAAGAGATCGCCATGCTTGATAGTTGTCAGAATGCTCAGGAACGCTGGGGTGGGGTTCACAAGCTCATTGACCGCTTGCTGCAAGAGCGTGAGGAGTTGGTAACAGCCTTTCGTGAATTGCGCGACGCGAAGCCAGCCTTCGCCGACAAGTCATTGAATGGGCGCTTCTGTGAAATCCTCGTGGACTACGTGTCTGCCTGGCACTTCGAGGTGTGCGAACAGCTGGCCAGCGAGGCCAAGGCCTTTGGTGATGGTCGTGGGCTGGAGTTGGCCGAGCAGATCAATCCGCGGATTGATGTGAGCACCGAAAGGGCTCTGTCCTTCAACGATCATTGCCATAAAGGCGATTGCAGCGACACGGAGCGTTTCGCCGAAGAGCTGAAAAAGCTCGGTGGCCAACTGCGCGAACGTTTCGAACTCGAAGACTGCCTGATCGAAGTACTGCATACCGCTCACAGCGAAGAGGCTGCGGAGCAGGCTTGACGGGTGTACCGACG
Organism: Pseudomonas sp. NPDC090755; assembly: GCF_044769005.1. Taxonomy (NCBI): domain Bacteria; kingdom Pseudomonadati; phylum Pseudomonadota; class Gammaproteobacteria; order Pseudomonadales; family Pseudomonadaceae; genus Pseudomonas; species Pseudomonas sp. NPDC090755. The sequence continues at coordinate 293,502 of NZ_JBIVXC010000001.1, forward strand.
TCTCAGTCGGCCACGCCAAGCAGCTCGATCTCGAACACCAGGGGCGTATAGGGCGCAATCAGGTCGCCCGCGCCTTCGGCGCCATATGCCTGGGCTGACGGAATGACCAGGCGCCACTTCGAACCTGTCGCCATTTCCGGCAATGCCACCTGCCAGCCTTCGATCACGCTCTCCAGGCTGAACCACTGTGCTTGCTGGTTCTGATCGAAGACCGTGCCATCTGGCAACTTGCCAACGTAACGCACCTGCACTTTTCCCTTCGGCGCAGGTTTTGCGCCACTGCCCTTGACCTGTTCACTGACCAGAATGCCGTTGGCCAGCTCACGTACACCCGCGCGTGCACGTTCGGTGGCCATGAAGCGTTTCTCCGCATTCAGCAACTGTTCGGTTTGTGCGTTGAGCGCAGCCTCATTGGCCTGTTTTTCATGTTCGCCGAGTATCGCGTCCATGCGCTCTTTGCTCAGGGCCAGCGGCTTGTTCTGATAGGCCTGGCGCAATCCTTCGATCAAGGCGTCCGGTTGCAAGTTGGGAACTTCACTACGCAGGCGCTCTCCCAGGCTTGCGCCCAGGCTGTAGGCCAGATCGTGATCGTTGTTGGTGGGGGTGGCAGGCGCCGCCATCAGCGATGCCGGCAATAGCAAAAGACCTAATACAAAATAGCGCGACACCGGCTCACTCCTGCTTCAGCGGAAATGAAGTATGCCAGCCTTCAGGTGATACATCGTGTAAATATCAGCAACACTTTGTACAGCATCTACACTTTATTCCAGCTGCAGCGATAACAACTTTGCCCAGGCATGCAACGCGGCGCCTTCGATACTGTCAACATGCCCTAGCGGCGGTAGCAGCAGAAGCATAGTATGAGCCGCACTCTCGTCAGCCAGGAGGTAAACCATGTCGGCCAATAAGAAGCCAGTAAGTACGCCGTTGCACCTGCTCCAACAACTCTCGGGCAGCCTGCTCGATCATTTGGAAAATGCCTGCTCGCAAGCGCTGGCTGATGCTGAAAAACTCCTCGCCAAGTTGGAAAAACAACGCGGCAAGGCGCAAGAGAAACTGCACAAGTCTCGCCTCAAACTGCAAGACGCTGCCAAGGCCGGTAAAGCCAAGGCACAAGCCAAGGCCAAGTCGGCCGCTGCTGAACTGGAAGAGCTGCTCGACTCGCTCAAGGATCGTCAGTCGCAGACGCGCACCTACATTGCCCAGCTCAAGCGTGATGCCCAGGAAAGCCTGAAACTGGCCCAGGGCGTTGGCAAGGTCAAAGAGGCCGCCGCCAAGGCGCTGACCCAGCGTACGGCAAAACCTGCACCTGCGCCTGCAGCTGCCAAACCGGCCGCCAAGGCACCGGCCAAGGCCGCGAGTAAGCCCGCTGCCAAACCCGCCGCGGCAAAAGCACCGGTACGCACTGCTGCCAAGCCAGCTGCTAAACCTGCTGCTAAAGCACCTGCCAAACCCGCCGCCAAGACGGCTGCCGCCAAACCGGCCGCTAAACCTGCAGCCAAGCCTGCGGCAGCGAAAGCACCAGCCAGGCCCGCGGCCAAACCCGCTGCTGCTAAAGCGCCTGCCAAACCCGCCGCCAAGACTGCCGCAGCCAAGCCGGCAGTGGCCAAGGCCCCAGCCAAACCTGCAGCAGCGAAACCGGCAGCCAAGCCCGCCGCCAAACCTGCAGCAGCGAAGCCCGCAGCCAAGCCCGCGGCCAAACCTGCAGCAGCGAAGCCCGCAGCCAAGCCCGCCGCCAAGCCTGCAGCAGCGAAGCCCGCAGCCAAGCCCGCGGCCAAACCTGCAGCGGCGAAACCCGCGGCCAAACCGGCAGCCAAGCCAGTTGCGGCGAAAGCGCCAGCCAAGCCTGCTGCAAAACCGGCAGCCAAGCCCGCCACGCCATCGGTAGCCGCCAAGCCTGCAGCGCCGGCAGCCCCTGTGACGCCAGCCGCCGCGCCAGCTTCCAGCACTTCGGCACCGACGCCATCGGCTGCACCGACTGCTTCGGTAACGACGCCTCAGCCCCCGTCTTCGGCGTCCTGAGTCGTACGCATCACGACGCGCAGCCTGTGCAGCGCGTCGTGATGTACGCCGGCGTCTGCTGCCAGCCATTGCAACCAGTCTGCGCCAGGTTCGGGTGTGGGCACCCAGTGCTCGCAGAGACCCTCCAGGCGCTCCAGCAGAATGCGTTCTGCCGCCAGCTCCAAGCCCTTGATCTGCTCACGCAAACCCGCCAGTTGAGGATCGTCCGCGGCTGCCTGTCGCCATTGCTGGCGCACGCTGCGTAGCGGTCTGACCACCTCGGTTTGCCAGGCATCAGCCTGCTCATGCAGCGTACGCAGGCGTTGCGCGTCCGGCGTCACACCCCGTTCGCCCAGCCACATCGCGCAGAGCAGCAGGCAGACATCGCCGCCCTGATCCTGCCAGTGCAGGCACGCCGCCTCGACGCCTGGGCGGGCGTAGAGCTTCAAGGCAAAATTCCACAGGTCGGTGTGCATGGTCCCACTCGCGCCAGTTGCCGACGAAGCTGGTAGACTCCGCGGCCATTATGATCAGACTATCGAACCTCACTTTACAGCGTGGTCCCCAGCGCCTGCTAGAAGGCGCCGAGATGACCCTGCACGCCGGTCAGAAGGCCGGCCTGATCGGTGCCAATGGCGCCGGCAAATCCAGCCTGTTCGCCCTGTTGCGCGGTGAGCTGACGCCCGACTCCGGTGACTGTCAGCTGCCGGCCGACTGGCGTATTGCGCACATGCGCCAGGAGGTCGATACCCTCGACCGGCTGGCGGTCGACTATGTGCTCGATGGTGATGCCCGCCTGCGCAAGGTGCAGGCCGAGCTGGCTGCCGCCGAAGCCGCCCATGACGGCACGGCATTGGCGCGCCTGCATATCGAGCTGGACAGCGCCGATGGCTACACCGCCGATGCCCGTGCGCGCAAGCTGCTGGCGGGCCTGGGCTTTACCAACGAGCAGATGGATCGTCGGGTCGGTGACTTCTCCGGTGGCTGGCGGATGCGCCTGAACCTGGCCCAGGCACTGATGTGCCCGTCCGACTTGTTGCTGCTCGATGAGCCGACCAACCACCTCGACCTCGATGCGATCCTCTGGCTGGAAGACTGGCTCAAGGGCTACCCGGGCACGCTGCTGCTGATTTCCCACGACCGCGATTTCCTCGATGCGGTGGTCGACCATGTCGCCCACGTCGAGCAGTGCAAGCTGACGCTCTATCGCGGCGGCTACACCGCCTTCGAGCGCACCCGTGCCGAGCGCCTGGCCCAGCAGCAACAGGCCTACGAGAAGCAGCAGGCCCAGCGCGCACACATGGAAAAGTACATCGCCCGGTTCAAGGCCCAGGCCACCAAGGCACGCCAGGCACAAAGCCGCATCAAGGCCCTGGAGCGCATGGAAGAGCTGTCGGCCGCCCATGTCGATTCACCGTTCGATTTCACCTTCCGCGAGTCGGAGAAGATCTCCAGCCCCTTGCTCGACCTCTCCGAGGGCCGCCTGGGCTACGGTGACAAGACCGTGCTGGAAAAGGTCAAGCTGCAGCTCACCCCGGGTGCTCGCATCGGCCTGCTCGGCCCTAACGGTGCGGGTAAATCGACCCTGATCAAGAACCTCGCCGGTGAGCTGGAGCCGCTCAGTGGTCGCCTGGTGCGGGGAGAGAACCTGTCGGTGGGCTACTTCGCCCAGCACCAGCTCGACTCCCTGGACAACAAGGCCAGCCCCTTGCTGCATCTGCAGCGCCTGGCACCGACCGAGCGTGAGCAGACCTTGCGCGACTTCCTCGGTGGCTTCGACTTCCGCGGTGGGCGTATCGACGAGCCGGTGGTGAACTTCTCCGGTGGCGAAAAGGCCCGGCTGGCCCTGGCACTGATCGCCTGGGAACGCCCGAACCTGTTGCTGCTCGACGAACCGACCAACCACCTGGACCTGGAAATGCGCCTGGCGCTGACCATGGCCCTGCAGGAGTTCAGCGGCGCGGTACTGGTGGTCTCCCACGACCGTCACCTGCTCAAGAGCACCACGGATGATTTCCTGCTGGTGGCCGATGGCAAGGTCGAGACCTTCGACGGCGATCTGGATGATTACACCCGTTGGTTGGTCGACTATCGCCAGCGCAATGCGCCGGTCAGCACTGCACCGGTCAACGCCGACAAGACCGACAAGAAAGCCCAGCGCCAGGCCGCCGCTGCCTTGCGCCAGCAGTTGGCCCCGCACAAGCGTGAGGCGGACAAGCTCGAGCGCGAGCTGGGCACCCTGCACGAGCAATTGGCGAAGGTCGATGCCAGCCTCGGTGACAGTGCCTTGTACGAGTCGGCGCGCAAGGACGAGCTGCGTGACCTGTTGGCCCAGCAGGCCAAGCTCAAGGTTCGCGAGGCCGAACTGGAAGAAGCCTGGATGGCAGCCCTCGAGCAGCTGGAGACCATGCAGGCGGAGCTGGAGGCGTTGTCTTGATTGGGTCGTTGCAACTGCCGGTGCCACCGGAGTGGATCGCTCCGTTCTGGCTGGGCCTGCAGATCCTGCTGATCCTGTGCGCCGCCTTTGTCCTGCAACGCCTGGTCGGACGCTGCCTGAAGCGTCTGGGCGAGCGCTACCCGCTGCCACCGGAGCTGATGATGCCGGTGCGCGGTGGCCTGCGCTGGCTGATCATGGGCAGCGCACTGGTGTTCGTGCTCGAACGCCTGGGGGTGTCCGCCACGGTGCTGTGGACGGCCTTGTCCGGTTTCGTTGCCGTGGCCGCGGTGGCGTTCTTCGCCATGTGGAGCGTGTTGTCGAACCTGTTGTGCGCCGTGTTGATCTTCACCGTCGGGCCGTTTCGTATCGGCGACGTGGTGGAACTGGTCGAAACCATCGACAAGCCCGGGGTGAAGGGGCGGGTGGTCGCCATCAACCTGCTGTACACCACCCTGATCGAACTGCCGGAAACCGGCGGGGCAACGGTCCAGGTACCCAACAGCCAGTTCTTCCAGAAGTCGGTGCGGCGCTGGCGCGGAAGCGAGATCGTGCCGCTGGTGGGCGAAGACAAGACGGCCGGTAACTGATCGATTGCTGAAAAAAATCGTGGTTATTTTTTCGCCAGCGCACTAGCTTAGAGCTTTGTAACAAGTCAGGGCCGAGGTGCGCGATGTCATTGGAAACGTGGTTGGCATTTTTTGCCGCTTGCTGGGTGATCAGTCTGTCGCCGGGCGCCGGGGCCATTGCCTCGATGTCCTGTGGCTTGCAGTACGGCTTCTGGCGCGGTTACTGGAACGCCCTGGGCCTGCAGCTGGGCCTGGTACTGCAGATCGCGATTATTGCAGCCGGCGTCGGCGCTGTCCTCGCGGCATCGGCCACCGCGTTCCAGGTGATCAAATGGTTTGGCGTTGCCTACCTGGTCTACCTGGCGGTCAAGCAGTGGCGTGCACTGCCCGCCGACATCACTGATGACTCCGCCGTGCGGCCCATCGGCAAGCCGCTGAGCCTGGTGTTCCGTGGCTTCCTGGTCAACGTCAGCAACCCCAAGGCACTGATCTTCATGCTCGCGGTGCTGCCGCAGTTCATCAACCCCCACGCGGCCCTGTTGCCCCAGTACCTGATCATCACTGCGACCATGATCACCGTCGACCTGCTGGTCATGGCCGGCTACACCGGGCTGGCGGCGCGGGTATTGCGCCTGCTGCGCACGCCCAAGCAGCAGCGGCGGATGAACCGGACCTTTGCCGGTTTGTTCCTCGGTGCGGCCACCTTGCTGGCAACGATCCGACGCGCACCGGTCTGAATGCTGTAGCCGCTACCGCGGGTGGGAGCGGCGGTGCGACGCATCGCGGGGCAAGTCGAGTCGTCGCACCGCCGCTCCTACAGGCAGTCGATCGCAGCAACAGAGAAAGGCGACCTCAGGGTCGCCTTTTTTTGCTGAAGATGAAATTGTCACTAGATTTTGCAGAGATTGCCCTGCAAACCTTGAGTGATGGCCATTGGAAGTGAACAATGCAATACCTCGCATTGTCATTTGAGATTGGCCCCATGATTCCCCGTTCCCGCTTGCTCGCCTGGTTGCTATGGCCGGTGCTGGCGCTGAGCAGTACCACGCTTCTGGCCGACACGGTCGAAGACGCGGCCAAGGCCCTGCACTTGCTCGACTACATTGGCGCCGACTACCCCGCCACGGTCGAGGCGGGCAAGGTGGTGGACGAAGGTGAATACCGTGAGCAGCTGGAGTTCACCGACGTGCTGCAGGGCCTGGTTGCCGGTTTGCCGGCCCGTGCCGAACGCCAGGCACTGGAGCAGGGCGTGGTCAGCCTGCGCCAGGCGATCAACCAGCACCAGGACGGTGCCAGCGTCGCGCGTCAGGCCCGGCAACTGGGGGCACAGCTGGCGGTAGCGTATGAAGTCAGCCAGGCACCGATCATCACCCCCGACCCCAGCCGCGGCGCACCCTTGTACGCCCAGCATTGCTCGGTTTGCCATGGTGACAGCGGTGCCGGTGATGGTCTGGCGGGCGTGGGCCTGACTCCGCCACCGGCAAATCTGCGCAGCAGCGAGCGCCTCGACCGGCTGAGCCTGTATGACCTCTACAACACCCTGGGGCAGGGCATCGAAGGTACCGACATGCCGTCCTTCGCCGACCAGCTTGATGAGCGTCAGCGCTGGGACCTGGCCACCTACATCGCCGGTTTTACCACGGAGCCTGCCAAGGCCAAGGCTGAAATCACCTTCAATCTCGCCGATCTGGCCCGGCAGACACCGTTGGAAGTCGAAGCGTCCCAGGGCGCCGAGGCTGCAGCTGTGTTCCGCGCCCAGCGTGCCCAGCCACCGCAGGCCCAGCGTGGCCCGACGCAGCTTCTGGATTACACCGCGAGCACCCTGGACAAGAGCCTGGCGGCCTACCAGGCAGGTGACCGCGAGCAAGCCTACGACCTCTCGGTGGCGGCTTACCTGGAAGGTTTCGAGCTGGTCGAAAGCTCGCTGGACAACATCGACACCAACGTGCGCAAAGACACCGAGAAGTCGCTGATGGCCTATCGGCAGGCCGTGCAGGACGGCTTGCCGCCGGAGCAGGTCAGTGCGCGGCTGCAGGTGGCCAAGGCCAAGCTCAAGGAGGCCGGTGGCCTGCTGGGTGGTGGTGGCTTGAGCTGGTCGTTGAGTTTTGTCTCCGGGTTGCTGATCCTGTTGCGTGAAGGCCTGGAAGCGATCCTGGTGCTCGCCGCAATCCTGGCGTTCCTGCGTAACACCGGCCAGCAGTCTGCCATGCGCAGCGTCAACGTCGGCTGGGGCCTGGCCCTGTTGGCCGGGCTGGGGACCTGGGCCCTGGCGGCCTATGTGATCGATGTCAGTGGCGCCCAGCGTGAACTGCTCGAAGGCTGCACGGCGTTGTTCGCCAGTGTCATCGTCTTGTGGCTCGGGGTATGGATGCACGACCGTCGGCACGCGGCGGCCTGGCAAAGCTACATCAAGAGCAGTCTGGTCAGTGGCGGTGGCCGCTTCGGTTTTGCCGTGCTGGCGTTCTTCTCGGTGTACCGCGAGCTGTTCGAAGTGATCCTGTTCTACGAGACCCTCTGGCTGCAGGCAGGACAAGCCGGGCACAACGCCGTGCTGGCTGGCGGCGCGACGGCCCTGGTGCTACTGGTGGGGCTGGCCTGGGTGATCCTGCGCGGGTCGGCGAAGCTGCCGCTGGCACTGTTCTTCAGCATCAACGCCGCCTTGCTTTGCGCCCTGTCGGTGGTGTTCGCCGGGCACGGGGTCAAGGCCCTGCAGGAGGCCGGCGTATTCGGCACCCGCCCGGTGTCCTTCTTCGAGTTCGACTGGCTGGGCATCCACGCCGATGCCTACTCGCTGGCGGCCCAGGTGGCGGCCATGCTGGCCATTGCGGTGCTCTACGGACGCAGCCGACTGGCCGAGAAACGCCGCGTCTCGGCGGGTTGATTTGAAGCCGCACGGGCGAGCAGGGATACTGTTCGCCCGTTTTCGTTGGAAGCTGATGTGATGCGTGTCTGGATCGATGCCGATGCCTGCCCCAAGGCGGCCAAGGATCAGGTCGTCAAATTTGCCCTCAAGCGCCAGCTCGAGGTTGTGCTGGTGGCCGGGCAGAGCCAGATCAAGCCGGCGTTCGCCTGCGTCAGGCTGATCGTGGTGCCCAGCGGGCCGGATGCTGCCGATGATTACCTGGTCGAGCATGCCGAACCGGGCGAACTGGTGATCTGCAGCGACGTGCCCCTGGCCGATCGCCTGGTCAAGAAGGGCGTGGCCTGCCTCGATCCACGCGGGCGTGAGTTCGACGAGCGCAACATGGGCGAGCGCCTGGCGGTGCGCAACCTGTTCACCGACCTGCGCGAACAGGGCCAGGTCGGTGGTGGCCAGGCGCCCTATGGCGATCGCGAGAAGCAGGCCTTTGCCAATTCACTGGACCGCATCCTGACGCGCCTGGCGCGCCAGTATCCGGGCTGATCGCGGGGCAAGCCCGCTCCTACAACGCCTGTGGGCGCGGGCTGCCCCGCGATGGCTGCTCACTCGCCTTCGTGGGTCAGCTCCAGCACCCGGTCGACCAGCTTGTAGATGCCGCCTGCGGCCTCGCTGATGCTCTTGGCGAGCATGTAGGCCGGGGTGCTGACCAGCTTGCGCTGGGTGTCTTCGACGATGTCGTGGACATCGCATTCCTCGTGGGTGCCGCCCATCTTGACGATGGCCGCGCTGGTGCCGGCGTCGTTGCCGATGGTGCAGACCACGCCCGGGCCATAGATCTTCGCGGCCAGGGCCGGCGAGATGCAGATCAGGCCGACCGGCTTGCCGGCTTCGGCGAAGGCTTCGGCCAGGGCCAGCACATCCGGATGGATGGTGCAGCCAGTGCCTTCAACGGCAAAATTCGACAGGTTTTTCGCCGAACCGAAGCCGCCGGGCACGATCAAGGCATCGAAATCCTTGGCATCCGCTTCACGCAGGTCCTTGATCTCGCCGCGAGCGATACGCGCCGATTCCACCAGGACGTTGCGCGATTCGGGCATTTCTTCACCGGTTAAGTGGTTGATCACATGCATCTGCGCGATGTTCGGCGCAAAGCACTGCACCTGGGCGCCGCGCTGGTCGAGGCGCAGCAGGGTGATCACGCTCTCGTGGATTTCGGCGCCGTCAAAGACACCACAGCCGGAAAGAATCACTGCAACTTTTTTGGTCATGCTCACTACTCCCGAGTCGAGGCGTTAAATGTCCTCTAAATTGGCAGATGTCGCCATAGGGTTTGCGGGCATCCGGGCCTAATCTTGTGCAATAGCCTGGAGATGGATGACCCATGGACCTGATTTTGCTGGCGGTGCCGTTCTTCTTTGTCCTGATTGTGGTCGAGTTGCTCGCCGACCGCCTGCGCGGCATGCGCACCTACCGGCTGGCAGACGCCATCAACAGCCTCAGCACCGGCGTGCTGTCGACCACCACGGGCTTGTTGACCAAGGGGGTAGGGCTGGTCACCTATGCCCTGGCCTGGGAGCACCTGGCGCTGTTCAGGCTGCCGGGCGAGGCGCTCTGGGTCTGGGTGCTGGCGTTTGTCCTCTACGACCTGTGCTACTACTGGCTGCACCGCTTCGGTCATGAGCGCAATATCCTCTGGGCGGCGCATTCGGTGCATCACCAGAGCGAGGACTACAACCTGTCGACGGCCCTGCGCCAGACCAGCAGCGGCTTCCTGTTGTCGTGGATCTTCTACCTGCCGCTGGCGGTGCTGGGTGTGCCGCCGCTGGTGTTCATCACCGTCGCGGCGCTGAATCTGCTCTATCAGTTCTGGGTGCATACCCGGCACATTCCCAAGCTGGGCTGGTTCGAGTGGCTGTTCATCACGCCATCCAATCATCGCGTCCACCATGCACAGAATCCTCTGTACTTGGATCGTAACTACGGTGGCGTGTTCATTGTCTGGGACCGTCTGTTCGGCACGTTCCAGGAAGAGGACGACAACGAGCCGGTGATTTTCGGCGTGACCACACCGCTGGCCAGCTGGAATCCGTTGTGGGCCAACCTGCAGTTCTACGCCCAGTTGTGGCATGACGCCCGGCACGCCGAGCGCTGGTGGGACAAGCTGCGAATCTGGTTCATGCCCACCGGCTGGCGCCCGGCGGATGTGGCGCGGCGCTTTCCCCAGCCCAAACAGGACCTGAGCCGCTTTCGCAAGTTCGAGGTACCGCTGGGCTGGCCGCAGCAGGTCTATGTGACGCTGCAGTTTGCGCTGTATGTCGGGTTGGGCAGCTACCTGATGGAGCATGCCGAGCAACGGTCGACCGCGGCCCTGGTGCTGGGTTGGGCGGTGATGGCGTTCGGCTTGTTCGTGTTCGGCGCGGCCCTGGAGAATCGCCCCTGGGCCTTCAGGCTGGAACTGGCGCGGCTGGGGCTGAATATCCCGGCCATGGTGCTGGCCGGGATCACCGACTTATGGCCGGTCACTGCCCTGGTCTGGATCGCGCTGGTCGGCTACAGCCTGCTCAGCCTGGTCGGTCTTTACGCCAGCCGCTTCCTTGCGAGCGACGCGCGCCGCCCTGAAGCGACGGCGCAGCCACAGGCAGCCGCCGAGGGCCAGCAGGCCGCCGAGCACCCATAGCTCGTATTCCTTCACGTTGCCCAGGATGCCTTCGAGAATGGCGCCGAAGTGGTAGGCGGCGGCACCCAGGGCCAAGGCCCAGACGATCGCGCCAATACCGTTGAGCAGCAGGTAGCGGCGCGGCGGGTAGCCGGACAGGCCGATGGCAACCGGCATCACCGTGCGCAAACCGTAGACAAAACGGAAACTCAGGACCCAGATATCCGGATGGCGGCGGATATGCTCCAGCGCGCGGTCACCCATCATCTGCCAGCGCGGTTTGCGCGCCAGCAGCTTGCGCCCGTGTTTGCGCCCCATGAAGTACCAGAGTTGGTCACCGGCATAGCTGCCGAAGAAGGCCACCAGGACCACCAGGTTGATATCCATGTATCCGCGGGACGCAAGGAAGCCTGCGAGAACCAGGATGGTCTCACCTTCAAAAAACGTACCGAGAAAAAGGGCAAAGTAGCCGAAATCCTGCAGGAATTGTTGGAGCATTTTCTGGGTGCTGGCGAAATGAACGCGCAGCCTAACCCTTCGTGGCCTTTGGGGAAAGTGTCCAAATGTGTCTCGACGTGAAGAATTCCTACAAGGACAATGGCTGCGTCCTCAAGTCGCAGGGTTGTCCCTGGCTGTCATTCAAGCGTCATAATGGCCGCTTATAACTGTCGCGCTCGCCCGCCTGCGCGGGCTCAGGAGTCTGCCGTGAGCTTTACCCCCGCTAACCGTTTGTTTCCTGCCACCCGTCTGCGCCGCAACCGCCGTGACGATTTTTCCCGTCGCCTGGTTCGCGAAAACGTACTGACTGTCGATGACCTGATCCTGCCGGTGTTTGTCCTGGAAGGCGAGAATCGCCGCGAGGAAGTCGCCTCGATGCCGGGCGTCGAGCGTCTGAGCATCGATTTGTTGCTGGAAGCTGCGCAAGAGTGGGTGAACCTGGGCATTCCAGCCCTGGCGCTGTTCCCGGTGACACCGAGCGAGAAAAAGTCCCTGGACGCTGCCGAGGCCTGGAACCCGGAAGGTATTGCCCAGCGCGCCACCCGCGCCCTGCGCGAGCGTTTCCCGGAGCTGGGGGTGATCACCGACGTGGCCCTGGACCCGTTCACCACCCACGGTCAGGACGGCATCCTAGACGAGGAAGGCTACGTACAGAACGACATCACCGTCGATGCCTTGGTGCGCCAGGCCTTGTCCCACGCCGAAGCCGGTGCCCAGGTCGTGGCGCCTTCGGACATGATGGACGGTCGTATCCAGGCCATCCGTGAAGCCCTGGAGCTGGCCGGTTACGTCAATGTGCGTATCATGGCTTATTCGGCCAAGTACGCCAGTGCCTACTACGGCCCGTTCCGCGATGCGGTAGGCTCGGCCCTGAACCTGGGCAAGGCGAACAAGGCCTCCTACCAGATGGATCCGGCCAACAGCAACGAAGCGCTGCACGAAGTGGCCGGGGACCTGGCCGAAGGCGCCGACATGGTCATGGTCAAGCCAGGCATGCCGTACCTGGATATCCTTTATCGGGTCAAGGATGAATTCAAGGTCCCGACCTTTGTCTATCAAGTCAGTGGCGAGTACGCCATGCACATGGCCGCGATCCAGAACGGTTGGCTCAGTGAAGGCGTGATCCTGGAATCCCTCACGGCCTTCAAACGGGCGGGCGCTGATGGCATCCTGACCTATTTCGCCGTTCGCGCTGCTCAATTGATGAGAGGGCAGTAACGCCCTCCAGGAACGCCAGATGAATAACGAAGTACTTAGCGAAGTCGATGTGAAGCAAGCCCAGCCCGTGCCCGAGCAGATGCTCGACACACCGCCGGAGCCTGCCGCAGTGCCGGAACCTGTGGCCGAGGTCGAGGCGCTTGCGCCCGCCCCGGTAGCGGTGGCGCCGGCCATCGCCGTTCCCGGCCTGGACGACAGCAGCCTGTACATTCATCGCGAATTGTCCCAGCTGCAGTTCAACATCCGCGTGCTGGAGCAGGCGCTGGACGAGAACTACCCCTTGCTGGAGCGACTGAAGTTCCTGCTGATCTTCTCCAGCAATCTGGATGAGTTCTTCGAAATTCGTGTGGCGGGCCTGAAGAAACAGATCACCTTCGCCCGTGAGCAGGCCGGGGCTGACGGCCTGCAACCGCACCAGGCGCTGGCGCGAATCAGCGATCTGGTGCACAGCGAAGTGCACCGCCAGTACGCGATCCTCAATGACGTGCTGCTGCCGGAGCTGGAAAAACACCAGATCCGCTTCATCCGCCGTCGGCACTGGAACACCAAGCTCAAGACCTGGGTGCGGCGTTTCTTCCGTGACGAGATTGCGCCGATCATTACCCCGATCGGCCTCGACCCGACCCACCCGTTCCCGTTGCTGGTGAACAAGAGCCTGAACTTCATCGTCGAGCTCGAAGGCGTGGACGCCTTCGGCCGCGACTCGGGCCTGGCGATCATTCCCGCGCCACGCCTGCTGCCGCGGGTGATCAAGGTGCCGGAGGAGGTGGGTGGTCCTGGCGACAACTACGTATTCCTGTCGTCGATGATCCACGCCCACGCCGATGACCTGTTCCAAGGCATGAAGGTCAAGGGCTGCTATCAGTTCCGCCTGACCCGTAACGCCGACCTGGCGCTGGATTCCGAGGATGTCGAGGACCTGGCCCGGGCCCTGCGCGGCGAGCTGTTTTCGCGGCGGTATGGCGATGCGGTGCGCCTGGAAGTGGTCGATACCTGCCCGAAACACCTGGCCGATTACCTGCTCAAGCAGTTCAGCCTGAGCGAAAGCGAGCTGTACCAGGTCAACGGTCCGGTCAACCTGACCCGCCTGTTCAGTATCACCGGGCTGGACAGCCACCCGGAGTTGCAATACACCCCGTTCACACCCGCCATTCCCAAGTTGCTGCAGAACGCCGAGAACATCTTCAGCGTGGTCGGCAAGCAGGACATCCTGCTCATGCACCCGTTCGAGTCGTTCACCCCGGTGGTCGACCTGCTGCGCCAGGCAGCCAAGGACCCTCACGTCCTGGCCGTGCGCCAGACCCTGTACCGCAGCGGCGCCAACTCGGAAATCGTCGACGCGCTGGTCGATGCGGCGCGTAACGGCAAGGAAGTCACCGCGGTGATCGAGTTGCGGGCGCGCTTCGACGAAGAGTCCAACCTGCAATTGGCCAGCCGCCTGCAGGCCGCCGGTGCGGTGGTGATCTACGGTGTGGTCGGCTTCAAGACCCACGCCAAGATGATGCTGATCCTGCGTCGTGAGCAGGGCGAGATCGTCCGCTACGCGCACCTGGGCACCGGCAACTACCACGCCGGCAACGCCCGTCTGTACACCGACTACAGCCTGCTGACCTCGGACGATGCCCTGTGCGAAGACGTCGGCAAGCTGTTCAGCCAGCTGATCGGCATGGGCAAGACCTTGCGCATGAAGAAGCTGCTGCACGCGCCGTTCACCCTGAAGAAGGGCATGCTCGACATGATTGCCCGGGAAACCCAGTTCGCTCTCGAGGGCAAACCGGCGCACATCATCGCCAAGTTCAACTCGCTGACCGATCCGAAGATCATCCGCGCCTTGTACAAGGCCAGCCAGTCCGGCGTGCGTATCGACCTGGTGGTGCGTGGCATGTGCTGCCTGCGTCCGGGGATTGCCGGGGTGTCGCACAACATCCAGGTGCGTTCGATCATCGGCCGCTTCCTGGAGCACACCCGGGTGTTCTACTTCCTCAACGGTGGCGAGGAGCAGATGTTCCTTTCCAGTGCCGACTGGATGGAGCGCAACCTCGACAAGCGGGTCGAGACCTGCTTCCCGGTCGAGGGCAAGAAGCTGGTGCTGCGGGTGAAGAAAGAGCTGGAAGGGTATCTGACCGACAACACCCACGCCTGGATCCTGCAGCCGGACGGCCGCTACGTACGCAGCACGCCAACCGGCAACCAGAACCCGCGCAGTGCCCAGTCCGCCCTGCTCGAGCGCCTGAGCAACCCGGTCCTCAGCGTACGCTGAGGACGAAACCGACCCGGGTCAGCCACTCGGCCTCCAGGCCGAAGTCGGCCTGGGTCAGCTGGTTTTCCTCCAGCCAGCCTGCCGGGAACTCGACGTCGAGGCTGTCGCCAGCGGCGTGCAGGGTAACGGTGGGCATCTGCTGGGTGCCACGGATGTGGTGGAACAGGATTGCGAAGCGCAGCAGCACGCACAGGCGGATCAGCTTGACGCCTTCATCACCGAATTCGGCGAACTTGTCCTTGGGGATGTTGCGGCGGTGCCCGCGCACCAGCAGCGCCAGCATCTGCTGGTCTTCCCGGGAGAAGCCGGCCAGGTCCGAGTGTTCGATCAGGTAGGCGCCGTGCTTGTGGTAGTGGTAGTGGGCGATGTCCAGCCCCACTTCATGCACCTTGGCGGCCCAGCCGAGTAGTTCGCGCCAGATTCCGTCCTCCAGGTCCCAGGCCTTGGCCACCTGGTCGAAGGCATGCAGGGCCTTGCGCTCGACCCGGGCAGCCTGGCCCTGGTCGACGTGATAACGCTCCATCAGCGAGGTCAGGGTGCGTTCGCGCACGTCTTCGTGCTGATGACGGCCGAGCAGGTCGTAAAGTACGCCTTCGCGCAGGGCGCCGTCGCAGTGGTCCATGCGCTGCAGTTCCAGCGCATCGAAAATGGCTTCTAGGATGGCCAGGCCCGCCGGGAAAATGGCCCGACGGTCAGGCTTGACCCCGTCGAAGTCGATCTTCTCGACTTCACCCAGCTTGAACAGCTTGCGCTTGAGCCAGGCCAGGCCTTCGGCGTTGACCTCGCCGTTGCCCATGCCACCGGACTTGATCGCCAGGCCAATGGCACGGATGGTGCCGGAAGAGCCGATGGCCTCGTCCCAGGTCAGGCGGTGCAGGGCGTTCTCGATGCTCATCAGCTCCAGGCGCGCCGCCGTGTAGGCCTGGGCATAGCGTGCCGGGGTGATCTTGCCGTCACGGAAATAGCGTTGGGTATAGCTGACGCAGCCCATTTGCAGGCTTTCGCGCAGCAGCGGTTCGAAGCGCTGGCCGATGATGAATTCGGTACTGCCGCCGCCGATATCGGCGACCAGGCGTTTGCCGGGGGTGTCAGCCAGGGTGTGGGACACGCCGAGGTAGATCAGGCGCGCTTCCTCGCGACCGGAGATCACCTCCACCGGGTGACCGAGAATGTCTTCGGCACGGCGGATGAATTCGCCGCGGTTGCGCGCTTCACGCAGGGCGTTGGTGCCGACGATGCGCACGGCGCCGTCGGGCAGGCCGTTGATCAGCTGGGCAAAGCGCTTGAGGCAGTCCAGGCCGCGTTGCATGGACTCTTCATTGAGCTGACGTTCTTCGTTGATGCCGGCGGCCAGTTGAACCTTTTCCCCGAGCCGCTCAAGAATGCGGATCTCACTATGGTGGGCCTTGGCCACGACCATATGGAAGCTGTTGGAGCCCAGGTCGATGGCAGCGATCAAGGACAGATTCTTCGCTGAGGTTTGCGGCATGATCATGGTTTCTCGGTCGATAACCCGGCAATCCTGCCACGATCCACGGCTGACGCCAACGCGCAGCGTATCAAGGCTTGATGCAGGGCAGGTCCAGTGGGAAATATGACATTCCTGTGGCAGCGGCGATATGCGCGGTCATGCACAACTATAGTTAGACTCAATCGCCCGTGACTTCCTGTACGTCGCCGGTGCGGCTATGATGGGCCACGTTTTTTTGCTTACGACCTTGGAGACTTCCATGAGCAGCGATCTTATCAAACACGTCACCGACGCCACCTTCGAAGCCGACGTACTGAAGGCTGAAGGCCCGGTGCTGGTCGACTACTGGGCTGAATGGTGCGGCCCTTGCAAAATGATCGCTCCGGTTCTGGACGACATCGCTGAATCCTACAAGGGTAAACTGACCGTCGCCAAACTGAACATCGACGACAACCAGGAAACCCCGGCCAAGCACGGCGTGCGTGGCATCCCGACGCTGATGCTGTTCAAGAACGGCAACGTCGAGGCCACCAAGGTCGGCGCACTGTCCAAGTCTCAGCTGGCAGCCTTCCTGGACGCCAATATCTGAGTCAAAAAAGCCCCGCATTCGACGGGGCTTTTCTTTATCGAGTGACTAGACGGCAGAAAATGCAGGTGTTACATTCGGCCTCGCACTGTTTCTTCGGTGCCCTCTGCACGCCGTCGCCGACACATCCCTAATTCGAATCAGTACGCGATCCTGTCGCCTTCTCTGCGGCGCGGCTTCATCAAGCCGGAAGCTTAATTCCCCCTTCTTACATGATTACGTCACTCCCCTTATGAACCTGACTGAACTCAAGCAAAAGCCGATTACCGATCTGCTCGAAATGGCCGAACAGATGGGCATAGAAAATATGGCCCGTTCGCGCAAGCAAGATGTGATTTTCTCCCTGTTGAAAAAGCATGCGAAAAGCGGCGAGGAAATCTCCGGTGACGGCGTGCTGGAGATTCTCCAGGACGGTTTCGGCTTCTTGCGCTCGGCTGACGCATCGTACCTGGCAGGTCCGGACGACATCTATGTGTCGCCAAGCCAGATTCGCCGCTTCAACCTGCGTACCGGCGACACCATCGTCGGCAAGATCCGCCCGCCAAAAGAAGGCGAGCGTTACTTCGCCCTGCTGAAAGTCGACACCATCAACTTCGACCGGCCGGAAAACGCGAAGAACAAGATCCTGTTCGAAAACCTGACGCCGCTGTTCCCCAACGAGCGCCTGAAGATGGAAGCCGGCAACGGTTCCACCGAAGACCTCACCGGCCGGGTTATCGACCTCTGCGCCCCGATCGGCAAAGGTCAGCGCGGCCTGATCGTCGCCCCGCCGAAAGCGGGCAAGACCATCATGCTGCAGAACATCGCGGCCAACATCACCCGTAACAACCCCGAGTGCCACCTGATCGTCCTGCTGATCGACGAGCGCCCGGAAGAAGTGACCGAAATGCAGCGCACCGTGCGCGGCGAAGTGGTCGCCTCGACCTTCGACGAGCCGCCAACCCGCCACGTGCAGGTTGCCGAAATGGTCATCGAGAAGGCCAAGCGCCTGGTCGAACACAAGAAGGACGTGGTCATCCTGCTCGACTCGATCACCCGTCTGGCCCGCGCCTACAACACCGTGATCCCGAGCTCCGGCAAGGTCCTGACCGGTGGTGTCGATGCCCACGCCCTGGAGAAGCCGAAGCGTTTCTTCGGTGCTGCGCGTAACATCGAAGAAGGCGGCTCGCTGACCATCATCGCCACCGCGCTGGTCGAAACCGGCTCGAAGATGGACGAAGTGATCTACGAAGAGTTCAAGGGCACCGGCAACATGGAGCTGCCGCTGGACCGCAAGATCGCCGAAAAGCGCGTCTTCCCGGCCATCAACATCAACCGTTCGGGTACCCGTCGCGAAGAGCTGCTGACCGCCGACGACGAGCTGCAGCGCATGTGGATCCTGCGCAAGCTGCTGCACCCGATGGATGAAGTCGCGGCCATCGAGTTCCTGGTCGACAAGCTCAAGCAGACCAAGACCAACGACGAGTTCTTCCTGTCGATGAAGCGCAAGTAAACGACTGCGCTGAGCAAGAGCCGGGGCAACCCGGCTTTTTGCTATCTGTACTTTGGCTATTCTGGCCGGCCGGGTAAGGCGATACACTCTGCACCCCGACCGGTACGGCGAATACGAGGCTTTTGCATGCAGTATCGCGATTTGCGCGACTTTATCCGTGGCCTGGAACAGCGCGGCGAACTCAAGCGCATCCAGGTTCCGATCTCTCCAGTCCTGGAAATGACCGAAGTCTGCGACCGCACCCTGCGCGCCAAAGGCCCGGCCCTGCTGTTCGAAAAGCCTACTGGCTTCGACATTCCGGTGCTGGGCAACCTGTTCGGCACCCCGGAGCGGGTGGCCATGGGCATGGGCGCGGAAAGTGTCAGCGAGCTGCGCGAGATCGGCAAGCTGCTGGCGTTCCTCAAGGAGCCCGAGCCGCCCAAGGGCCTCAAGGATGCCTGGTCGAAGCTGCCGATCTTCAAGAAAGTCGTGTCCATGGCGCCGAAAGTGGTCAAGGATGCCGCCTGCCACGAAGTGATCATCGAGGGCGACGACGTCGACCTCGGCCAGTTGCCGGTCCAGCATTGCTGGCCGGGCGACGTCGCGCCGCTGATCACCTGGGGCCTGACCGTGACCCGTGGACCGAACAAGGACCGCCAGAACCTGGGGATTTATCGCCAGCAGGTCATTGGTCGCAACAAGGTCATCATGCGCTGGTTGAGTCACCGCGGCGGTGCGCTGGACTATCGCGAATGGTGTGAGAAGCACCCGGGCCAGCCGTTCCCGGTGTCCGTGGCGCTCGGTGCAGACCCTGCGACCATCCTCGGCGCGGTGACCCCGGTGCCGGACACCTTGTCCGAATACGCCTTCGCCGGCCTGCTGCGGGGCAACCGCACCGAACTGGTCAAGTGCCGTGGCAATGACCTGCAGGTGCCGGCCACCGCCGAGATCATCCTCGAGGGTGTGATCCACCCGGGCGAGATGGCCCCGGAGGGCCCGTACGGCGACCACACCGGCTATTACAACGAGGTGGACAGCTTCCCGGTGTTCACCGTCGAGCGCATCACCCATCGGCACAAGCCGATCTACCACAGCACCTACACCGGCCGGCCACCGGATGAACCGGCGATTCTCGGTGTGGCACTGAACGAAGTGTTCGTGCCGATCCTGCAGAAGCAGTTCCCCGAGATCACCGACTTCTACCTGCCGCCTGAAGGCTGCTCCTACCGTATGGCGGTGGTGACCATGAAGAAGCAGTACCCGGGGCATGCCAAGCGCGTGATGCTGGGTGTCTGGTCGTTTTTGCGACAGTTCATGTACACCAAGTTCGTTATTGTCACCGACGACGACATCAATGCCCGCGACTGGAATGATGTGATCTGGGCGATTACCACGCGCATGGACCCCAAGCGCGATACGGTGATGATCGACAACACCCCGATCGATTACCTGGACTTCGCCTCGCCGGTGTCCGGCCTGGGGTCGAAGATGGGTCTGGATGCGACCCACAAGTGGCCAGGTGAAACCACCCGTGAATGGGGGCGCGTCATCGTCAAGGATGAAGCGGTCACCCGGCGGATCGATGAGCTGTGGAACCAGTTGGGAATAGACTAAATGCAGGTAACCTTGCAGCCGTCCGGGGCCGTGTTGGCACTCAAGCCCGGGGAAAGGATTCTGGATGCGGCGCGTCGCCTGGGCTACGACTGCCCGCAGAGCTGTCGCAATGGCAACTGCCACGTCTGTGCCGCGTTGCTGGTCGAAGGCCGGGTGCGTCAGGATGGCCAGGAACGTGATCACGGTGAGTTGTTTACCTGCATCGCCGAGCCGCTGGAGGACTGTGTCTTGTTATGGGATGGCGTGCTCGCCCTGGGCGAGTTGCCGGTAAGGACACTGGCCTGTCAGCTGACTGAGTGCGTAGAGGTCGGAGGCGACGTCTGGCGCGTGCGCCTGCGTGCGCCGGCGGGCAAGCCACCGCGCTACCATGCCGGGCAGTACCTGATGATCGAGCGTGCAGGTGGCGACAAGGCTGCCTTTTCCCTGGCATCGGCGCCCCACAGCGGGCGCGACCTCGAACTGCACGTGCTGGCCCGTGAGAACAGCGCCGTCGAGTTGATCGCCCAGTTGCAGCGTGACCGGATGGCGCGGCTGGAGATGCCCTTTGGCGATACCCACCTGGCGGAACTGCCCGATGGCCCGCTGGTGCTGATTGCCGCCGGCACCGGCATGGCGCAGATGCACAGTCTGCTCGAACACTGCCGTGCCCAGGGCTTCAAGCACCCGGTGCACTTGTATTGGGGCGTTCGCCTGCCTGAAGACTTCTACCAGATCGAGCATTGGGCCGAGTGGGAGCAATTGCCGAACCTGTTCCTGCACAAGGTGGTCAGCGATCTGTGTGGCTGGGAAGGGCGCTGCGGGATGCTGCATGAGGCCGTCTGCGAGGACCTTGGCGATCTGAGCGGGGTCCATGTGTATGCCAGCGGTTCGCCCAACATGATCTACGCCACCCTCGATGCGCTGGTTGAAGCCGGTATGGATGCGCACCAGATGCGTGCCGATGTATTCGCCTATGCCCCGCGCGGTTGATTGATGGAAACAGGCACGCTGCAATAGCGTGCCTGTTTTAATAACCGCTGTTGTGGGTTACCGGTATAAGGCAATTATTATTGCCACTGGCGTAAATAACTTTCGCTACACTTGAAACAACAGCCGGTTGTTGGCTCTGCGCCTTGTCACAGAGCGCTTCCGGTGTGGGGTGAGGCTTGTATTCAATACACGATCTGCCGTACGGTAAGTACGCGGGCGAAGTATTCGTTTACAGTGCCTTACTTCAGTAGTTCACGGGGAAATCTGGCGGCAGCTATGTCGGCAATTGAATCTGCATCTTTGAATGTGGCTTATCCTCCGTTGCTCGACTTCGGACAACAACTGTCCCACGAGCAACTTCGACACTCGGTTCAACACACCATGTCGCGCCACCAGGGTGGCCCGGTCTGGTTGTTTGCCTACGGCTCGCTGATCTGGCGACCGGAGTGCAACGCCGCCGAGCGCCGTCGTGCCCGGGTGCATGGTTATCATCGCGGGCTTTACCTGTGGTCCCATGAGCATCGGGGTACCCCGGAGTGCCCGGGGTTGGTCTTCGGCCTTGATCGAGGCGGCTCCTGCAGCGGCTTTGCCTATCGTTTGCCGGATGAATGCCTGGAAGACTCCCTGCTGGCCCTGTGGCAACGGGAAATGCCGTATCCGGCGTATCGACCGCACTGGCTGACATGCCGGCTGGAGGATGGCAGCAAGGTCCAGGCCCTGGGCTTCGTCCTGGAGCGGCATCTGCCGTGCTATGCCGGCAACTTGCCGGACGACCTGCTGAGCAAGATCTTCGCCAGCGCCAAGGGCCGTTATGGCGCCACCCGCGACTACGTCGAGCAGACCCTCAATGCCCTGCGCAGCCACGCCATGCCGGATCGCAACCTGGAAGCGCGCTTTCGCCGCTTGTAGGAGCGGGCTTGTCCCGCGAAAGCGGCGTGTCAGCCACATCGCCTCGCGGGGCAAGTCCGCTCCAACAGGCGACATCAGCCCATTGTCACCACCACCTTGCCCACTGCCTTGCGCTGACCCAGCAGGTCGATCGCAACGCCGGCTTCAGCCAGCGGGAAGGTCTGTGACACCAGCGGCTTGAGCTTGCCCTCGGCATACCAGGCGAATAGTTGCTCGAAGTTCGCCGCGTTATCGGCCGGTTGACGCTGGGCAAAGGCACCCCAGAACACGCCGAGCACCGCGGCACCCTTGAGCAGCGCCAGGTTCACCGGCAATTGCGGGATGCGCCCGCTGGCAAAGCCCACCACCAGCAGGCGGCCATTCCAGGCGATGCCGCGCACGGCCTGGTCGAACAGGTCGCCGCCGACCGGGTCGTAGATCACGTCGACGCCGTTGCCGCCGGTCAGGCGCTTGATCTCGTCCTTGAGGCTGTGTCCGCTGTAGTTGATCAGCTCATCGGCACCTGCGGCCTTGGCCACGGCAAGCTTCTCGGCGCTGCTGGCCGCGGCGATCACCCGTGCGCCCATGGCCTTGCCGATCTCCACCGCTGCCAGCCCGACTCCACCAGAGGCGCCCAGCACCAGCAGGGTTTCGCCGGCCTTGAGCTGGCCGCGCTGCTTCAAGGCATGCATCGAGGTGCCGTAGGTCATGCCGAAGGCGGCTGCGCTGCTGAAGTCCATCTGCGCCGGAATCGGCAGCACGTTGTAGGCCGGCACCGCCACCTGTTCGGCGAAGCTGCCCCAGCCGGTCAGGGCCATGACCCGGTCGCCGACCTTGAAGCCGCTGACCTTTTCGCCCACCGCGCTGACCACGCCTGCCGCCTCGCCACCGGGAGAGAACGGCAGCGGCGGCTGGAACTGGTACTTGCCCTCGATGATCAGGGTGTCGGGGAAGTTGACCCCGGCTGCCTGCACGTCCAGCAAGACCTCGTTCTTTTTCGGGACGGGACTGGCGACCTCTTCCAGGACCAGGTCCTTTGCCGGCCCCAGGGTTTTGCACAGCACTGCTTTCATCGGGACTATTCCTTTGCGCGTTGTGGCCGATAAGTGTAGGTGGGCCGGGTGGCGGGTCAACGAGCATGGCCCGCCCTGATAGGCCGGCATAAGCCCGGGCTTGGGTTTGACTGGTGCGCTGGGTATGCTGGCGCCAATTGTTTGAGGAGCGAATTCGTGAAAGCGTGGATCTTGATGCTGCTGACCCTGGCACTGCCGATGGCAGCCATGGCCGAAGAGGCCAAGGAAGGTGAGCCGAAGGTTTCCTATATTTCCTTGAGCCCGCCCTTTGTCGGCAACTATGCCCTCGAAGGCGGTGCCAGGTTGCGTGTGTACAAGGCCGATGTGGCCCTGCGCGTGAACAGCGATGCCGCCGCCGCGGTGGTACGCCACCACGAGCCATTGATCCGCAACCAGCTGGTGGCCCTGTTCACCCAGCAGAACCTGGAAAGCATGAGCAACGTCGAGGCCAAGGAGAAGCTGCGCCAGGAAGCCCTGAAGCAGGTCCAGCAGGTGCTCGAAAACGAAGAAGGCAAGCCGACGGTCGATGACCTGCTGTTCAATAACCTGATCGTGCAGTAATGCCCGCCGGCCCTAGGATGTAAGGCTGCGGCGAAAGCGCCCGAGGGCAATGGCGAAGAACGCCAGGCCGATCGCGGCCAGGGCCAGCAGGTCTGGCCAGACCACGGCGAGCCCTGCGTCGCGAAACAGGATCGCGGCGCTGAGGCTGACGAAGTGGGTCGAAGGCGAGAGCTGCATGACCCATTGAAGCCACTGCGGCATGCTGTCCAGCGGCGTACTGCCGCCGGACAGCAAGAGCATGGGGATGATCACCGGAATCGCCAGCAAGCCGAACTGTGGCGTCGAGCGTGCCAGGGTGGCCAGGAAGATCCCCAGGGCGGTACTGGCGAACAGGTACAGTGCCGTCACCGCTAGGAACAACGCCTGCGAGCCGGCCAACGGCACGCCGAGCGCCCCTTTGACCACCACCTCCAGCGATACCCAGGTGCACAGCACCACGACCAGGGCGTTGCTGCCGATTTTTGCCAGCATGATTTCCACTGCGGTCAGGGGCAGCACCAGCAGGTGATCGAGGGTGCCGTGTTCGCGCTCGCGCAGCAGTGCGGTGCCGGTCAGAACGATGGCCAGGATGGTGATGTTGTTGACGATCTGGATCACGGCCAGGAACCAGCCGCCCTCCAGGTTCGGGTTGAACAAGGCCTTGGCGCTGATCAGCGCCGGGCTGCCGGCCGCCGCCGAACCCTGGTTGGCGTAGTCGAGCAGCTCGCGCTCGAAAATCCGGCCGATGTAGCCGGCGCCCATGAACGCCTGGCTCATGGCCGTGGCATCGACGTTGACCTGCAGTTCAGGCGAGCGCCCGGCCAGCAGGTCGCTCTGGAAGTTGACCGGTACGTTGATCACGAAGGTATACAGGCCGCTGTCCAGCGCCTGGTCGAGCTGGTCGTAGGGCAGCGGTACGGCGGCCTGGAACTCCGGTGGCTGCAGGGCTTCGGACAGCTTGCGCGAGAGCTGGCCGTGGTCTTCGTCGATGACGGCCACGCTGGCGTTGTGCACGCCGATGATCGAGCCTGCGGCGGGCATGTAGATCGCCACGCTGAAGGCATAGAGCAGGAACAGCAACAGGACGCTGTCGTGCCGCAGGCTGGTGAGCTCCTTCAAGCCAAGGCGCAGGGTGTGTGCCAAGCGATGCATCAGGCCTCCTGCTTCTTCAGCATGGCCAGGCTCAGGCCGGTGAACCCCAGGAAGAACCCCGCCAATGCCAGGCATTGTGGCCACAGCTCACGCAAGCCCAGGGCCTTGGTAAAGGTGCCGACGGCGATGTCGAGAAAGTAGCCTGCCGGGAACAATTGCCCCATCAACGCCGCCGAGCCATCGAGCGACGAGCGTGGCACGATCAGGCCGGAGAACTGGATGGTGGGCAGGCTGGTAATGATCATGGTGCCCAGGATCGCGGCGATCTGGGTGCGGGTGAACGCCGAGATCAGTAGCCCCAGGCTGGTGGTCGCCAGCAGGTACAGCAGGCCGCCAAGCGCCAGGGCCAGGGCGCTGCCCTTGAAAGGCACGCCGAACAGCCAGCGGTTCATGGCCACCAGCAAGGCCAGGTTGACCAGGCTGATCGCCAGGTAAGGCGCCTGCTTGCCCAGCAGGAACTCCAGGCGGGTCAGGGGCGTGGCGTAGAAGTTGGTGATCGAGCCCAGTTCCTTCTCGCGCACGATGCCCAGGGCAGTAAGCATCGCCGGGATGAACGCCAGGATCAGGGCCATGACGCCAGGGCCGATAGCGTTGACGCTGACCACATCCTGGTTGTAGCGAAAGCGTGTTTCCAGGCGCACCGGTGTTTGTCCTGGCAACGCCTTGCTGCTCAGGGCGGTCAGTTGTTCCAGGTTGGCCTGGTGCACGGCCTCGACATAGTTGCGGCTGGTCTCGGCCCGAAACGGCATGCCGCCGTCGAGCCAGGCCGCCACCACCGGCTGGCGTCCGGCGTGCAGGTCGCGGCCGAAACCGGGGGGAATCTCCAGGGCCAGCTTGATTTCCGAGCGTTGCAGGCGCTTGTGCAGTTGTGCCGCATCGCGAATCGGCGGTTGCTCGGCAAAGTAGCGCGAGCCACGAAAGGCTTCCAGGTAGGCCCGGCTTTGTGGGCTCTGGTCCTGGTCGTAGACGGCAAAGGCGAGGTTCTCCACGTCCAGCGAAATGCCGTAGCCGAAGATCACCATCATGAACAGCGCACCGAGCAGGGCAAAGGCCAGGCGCACCTTGTCGCGCAGCAATTCCTTGCCTTCGCGGGTGGCCACGGCGAACAGGCGCTTGAGGCCCAAACCCCGGCGCAACGGTGGCGTGGGGCTGGCGGCTGCGTCGGGCCGGGTCGTGGCCGTGGGCGCCTCTCTGGCTCCCTGGGCCTGCTCCAGGCAGGTGACGAAGGCGTCTTCGAGGGTGTCGCCGGCAAACTGCTGTTGCAGCGCCGCCGGTGTGTCGCAGGCCAGCACCTTGCCAGCGTGCATCAGGGAAATGCGGTCACAGCGCAGGGCTTCGTTCATGAAGTGGGTGGACAGGAAGATGGTCACGCCCTGTTCCCGCGACAATTCGATCAGCAGCCGCCAGAAGTCATCGCGGGCGGCCGGGTCGACCCCCGAGGTCGGTTCGTCGAGGATCAGCACTTCAGGCCGGTGCAACACCGCCACGGCCAGTGACAGGCGCTGGCGCAAGCCCAGGGGCAGGGCGGCAGACTGCTGGTCGGCGATATCGCCCAGGGTGAAGCGCTCGATCAGTTCGGCAATGCGTGTCGTGCTCTGCTCTTTGGGCAGGTCGAACAGGCGGGCATGCAGTTCAAGGTTCTGGCGCACGCTGAGCTCGCCATACAGCGAAAAGCTCTGGGACATGAAGCCGACACGCTTGCGGGTGGCCAGGTCGTTGGCGTCCACCGGGCGACCCAGCAGCGTGGCACTGCCTTCGCTGGCCGGCATCAGGCCGGTAAGGACCTTCATGGTGGTGGTCTTGCCACAGCCGTTGGAGCCGAGAAACCCGAAAATCTCACCACGGCCGATGGCGAAGCTGACCTTGTTCACCGCGGTGAAATCGCCAAAGCGCAGGGTCAGTTCATGGGCTTCGATGGCAATGGCCGCATCAGCGTCGAGTCGCGGTGGAATCTGCAAAGGCTGTGCGTTGTGAGCGCGGTCACCCTGAAAGTGGGTGAAGGCATCGTCCAGTTTGCCGCTGGGTGTGACAGCGGCCAGGGTATGGGTCGGGCCCGAGGCGATGAGGGTTCCGCGATCGAGCATCAGGCATTGCTCGAACTGCTCGGCCTCTTCCATATAGGCAGTGGCCACCAACAGGGTCAGTTGTGGCCGCTCCTGGCGCACCTGCTCGACCAGCTCCCAGAAGCGTCGGCGTGACAAGGGGTCGACACCGGTGGTCGGTTCGTCGAGGATCAGCAGGTCCGGCTCGTGGATCAATGCGCAGCACAAGCCGAGCTTCTGCTTCATGCCGCCGGACAACTTGCCCGCCGGGCGCTCGGCAAAGCGTGCCAGGTCGGTGGCCAGCAGCAGGTTGTGCATGCGCTGCTCGCACTCGGCGGCGCTGAGGCCGAACAGCGTGGCAAAGAAGCGGATGTTCTCGCTGATCGACAGCTCGGGATACAGGTTGTTGCCCAGGCCCTGGGGCATGAAGGCGATGCGCGCGTACAGGGTATTGCGGTGACGGCGCCGGCGGATGGAACCGCCGAGCACTTGCAACTCGCCCTGCTGCAGTTTCTTCACCCCGGCAATCAGGCCGAGCAGGCTGGACTTGCCGGCCCCGTCCGGACCGATCAGGCCGCAGCGAGTGCCAGCGGGCAAGCTGAAGGCGATGTCCTGCAGGGCGGCCAGTTTGCCATAGGCATGGCTGATGCCTTCAGCCTGCAGTGCCAGCCCGTTCATTGCAGGTTGGCCGGCCAGTCCACTTCGGCCGTGCGCACGTAGCCGGCGCCGGGCATGCCGGGCTTGGCCTGGGGCGCGGCAGCGGGGTCGGTCAGGCGCAATTTGACCCGGAATACCAGCTTCTGCCGCTCATCGCGGGTTTCCACCTGCTTCGGGGTGAACTGGGCCTTGGCGGCGACAAAGGCGATTTTCGCCGGCAGGGCTTTTTCCGGCAAGGCGTCGAGCACCACCCGCGCCTGGTCACCGACGGTCAGGCGGCCGGTGGTGGAGGCGGGCAGGTAGAGGTTCATGTACTGATCGTTCGGGTCGATCAGCATCAACACCCGGCCACCGGCACCAAGCACCTCGCCCGGCTCGGCCAGGCGCAGCTGGATCACACCGTCGATAGGGGCGCGCAGGCTACTGTCGTCGATTTCGCTGGTGAGCTGGGCGACCTGGGCTTGTGCGGCGCCGATGGCCGCCTTGATGGCGGCCAGTTGCGCGCGCGCAGCGACCACGGCGGAGCTGGCGGTGTCGTAGCGCGCCTGCTGCTGGTCGAGCAGCTGCTGGCTGGCGTATTTGCGCTGGTAGATCTCCCGCACCCGCTTGAGCTCCTGGCTGGCCAGCAACAGCTCGCTCTGGCGCAGTTGCACGTTGGCCTGGGCTGCAGAATAGTTTTCCTGGGCCCGCAGCACCTCGGCTTCGGCCTGGCTGCGCTGGGCTTCGAGGGTGCGGGTGTCGATGCGGGCGAGCAACTGGCCCTGGCGGACCTTGTCACCTTCGTCGACCAGCACCTGGGCCAGGCGCCCGGGGATCTTGCTGGCGATCTGCACTTCAGTGGCTTCGAGCCGGCCATTGCCCATGCTCAGGCCTTCGGGCAGGCGGTCGTGCAGGGACTTCCAGTAGCCCAGGCCGCCTGCGGCCAGGAGCAGGGCGATCAGGGCGCCGGCAAACAGTTTGGGTGTACGTTGGCTCATCGGTCTGCATCCTGCTGCATTCACGTCAGAGTCTGACGCGGCACCGATCCTGGTGCGTTGATGTTCGTCAAATGTGCGGCAATCCTACCCGGTTTAACGCAGTGCGAGTACAGCGGCCCATTGTTCGGCGGTCACCGGCATGACCGACAGGCGACTGCCTTTTTGCACCAGGGGCAGTTCGGCAAGGGCGGTCTGCTGCTTCAGGTGGCCCAATTGCAGGACCTTGCCGAAGGTCTCGACATGGCTGACATCGACCGCACTCCAGGGGTTCTTCGCGTCATTGGCCTTGGCGTCGAAATAATGGCTCTGCGGGTCCAGGGCCGTTGGGTCGGGGTAGGCGGCGGCGCTGATGCGGGCAATACCGGCAATGCCGGGTTCGGGGCAGCTGGAATGGTAGAAAAAGAACTGGTCACCCACCGCCATGCTGCGCAGGAAATTGCGCGCCTGGTAGTTGCGAACGCCGTCCCAGCGCGCTTCCTTCAGGCGTGCCAGATCCTTGATCGAGAGTTCGTCGGGCTCGGATTTCATTAGCCAATAGGCCATGGGTGCTGCTCCTGGCGAGGTTTGAAATAACCTGTTGCATGAAACCGACAGTCGGTTGGCGTCAAGGTTTGCGTGTCGACGCGCGTTGTCGGAGAATGCGCCAATTTTAAGCTTGGCGCTTGCTGCAACCACTAAAAAACGTTGCTGACAACGTGATCAGTTTGCCTGAGGGGGGCAATCGATGAATCGCAAACCGGACCTGCTCTGGATTTTGGTATTTTTGTTCGGTCTGGGTGTTGTCACCACCGGTTACGCGCAAAGCCTTTGGGAACGCAAGCTCGACGCCCCCTACGAAATGCCGGTCAATCCGCAACAGCGTTGATCGCCTTGCCGGCGCCTCAAGCGGGCGCCAGGTACCAGCCACGGTCCGAGACCGTTCCTTGTAGCGGCACATCCCAACTGGCCTGGGCCAGTCGTTCAACCTTCTGGCATTCATGGGCCAGCCCCAGCAGCAACGGCTTTTTCCAGGCCTTGCGGCGGGCTTGATAGGCCAGGCTGCGGTCATAGAAGCCGCCGCCCATGCCCAGCCGGCCACCCACTTCATCAAACCCCACCAGTGGCAGCAGGATCAGGTCCAGCGCCCAGATGGGCCGTTGCCGGGCCAGGCGGATGTGCGGCTCGGGAATGCGGAAGCGATTGGGGCGCAGTTTTTCGCCGTGCTCGATACGCTGGAAGACCATTTTGCTTTTCGGCCAGGCGTGCAGCACCGGCAGGTAGGTACGCTTGCCCCGGCGCTGGGCCTCGCGCAGCAGCAGGCGCGGGTCGATCTCGCAGTCGTTGGGCAGGTACAGGGCGATGTGGCGGGCGCGGCGGAACAGCGGATGCTGGGCCAGTTGCCGATACAGGCCTTGCGCGGCCTGACGCTGCTGGGCCGGGCTGAGTGCACGGCGGGCATCACGTAACAGGCGACGGAGCTGGGGGCGGGTGAGCGGCGCGGTGTCGGTCATGGCACGGGCGTTCCCAGAGAGGCTGTCGCATATGGCAACAGCTCGATTGCCCGCGGATGGCGCAGGCAAGGATGATTCAGGCTCCCCGACGAACCGCTGTCGGTGTAGCCCTTGAACCCGAAAGTTCAAGGTGGAGATTGCAGGAGGCGTTAAGGCTTTCCGTCAAGCGGACATGCACACCGGCCCCAACGTGCAACCCCCGTGGTTGTGCGTATCGGCTCAGGGACATGACCGACTGGCAAGCACTCCAGGGAGTGGCGCCAGTATACTGAAACTCAACTGGTTTTTGAATCCGCATCGTCGGCCAGGGCCTGATCGACACGTTCGAGCAGGTCGCGCACCTGTTCGCGGGTCGCTCCACCGGCCGGCACTTCCGGACGTTCCTGCTTGTGCAGCAGGTCGTGGGTGATGTTCAGCGCGGCCATCACGGCGATGCGGTCGGCGCCGATCACCTTGCCGCTGCTGCGGATCTCACGCATCTTGCCGTCCAGGTAGCGGGCGGCGCTGATCAGGTTGCTGCGCTCTTCCGGCGGGCAGATGATCGAATATTCCTTGTCGAGGATCTGAACGGTGACGCTATTGCTTGAACTCATGAGTCTTGCTCCAGGGCCTTGAGCCGCGAAATCATCGATTCGACCTTTCGCCGGGCGATTTCGTTTTTTTCGATGAGGTGGGCGCGCTCCTCACGCCAGGACTTTTCCTGTGTCAGTAGGAGTGCATTTTGCCGTTTTAGTTGCTCGACTCGCTCAATCAGCAGTTCGAATCGGCCCATCAGCGTTTGCAGATCGTTCTCTTGCATTGGTTGCCACTCGATTCGGTCTGGCGTGTGGTTACCCGGATTATGCCCAGGTCTGCCCCGAGTTGGCCGCGTCGATGGTCTTGGCGCGCCTGCCGGTGCTAGGATACAAGGTCTTCATTCTAGTCATTGCGCCGCCTGGCGCCTAGTTGCCCATGTCCAATACCAATTCGCCGTACACCGCTTTCGCCACCTTGCTCAGCAGCAACGGGCACCCTGTTTCCCCTGCCGAGCTGCACGGGCTGTTGCTTGGTCGCAGCTGCGCCGGTGCCGGCTTCGATGCCGATGCCTGGCTGGCCGATGCCGCCAACGCGCTGGAGGTCGAGCCTTCGGACAATGTTCGTAACGCCTTGATCGGCCTGCAGGAGATGGTCAAGGGTGAACTGTCCGGTGAAGACATCACCATCGTTCTGCTGCTGCC
Organism: Pseudomonas sp. NPDC090755; assembly: GCF_044769005.1. NCBI lineage: Bacteria > Pseudomonadati > Pseudomonadota > Gammaproteobacteria > Pseudomonadales > Pseudomonadaceae > Pseudomonas > Pseudomonas sp. NPDC090755. Next base: position 324,145 of record NZ_JBIVXC010000001.1, read on the forward strand.
GGGCGACGATGCGCCGCTGACCGAGCGCGCCGCGGCCCTCGGCCAGTGGTGCCAGGGCTTCCTCACCGGTTTCGGCCAGAATGCCGGCGGCCTGGAACTGAGCGCCGACGCCAAGGACGTACTGAGTGACCTGGTTGCCATTTCCCAGGTCCAGGACGCCCTGGAAGAGTCCGAGGACGGTGAAAACGACTACATGGAAGTCATGGAATACCTGCGCGTCGCGCCGCTGCTGCTCTACACAGAGCTGGCCAAGCCGGCCGCCGAGCCTGCGCCCAAACCTTCGCTGCACTGATCAACCAGGGACTGCCACTGCCCATGAGCCACATCCCCAAGTCGGAGTACGCCCGTCGACGCAAGGCGCTGATGGCGCAGATGGAACCCAACAGCATCGCCATCCTGCCCGCCGCCGCGGTTGCCATCCGCAACCGCGACGTCGAGCATGTGTACCGCCAGGACAGTGACTTCCAGTACCTGAGCGGCTTCCCGGAACCTGAAGCGGTGATCGCCCTGATCCCCGGGCGCGAGCATGGCGAATACGTGCTGTTCTGCCGTGAACGCAACCCGGAGCGGGAGCTCTGGGATGGCCTGCGCGCCGGCCAGGAAGGGGCGATTCGCGACTTTGGCGCCGACGATGCCTTTCCCATCACCGATATCGACGACATCCTGCCTGGCCTGATCGAGGGCCGCGACCGGGTCTATTCGGCCATGGGCAGCAACCCGGAATTCGACCGCCACCTGATGGACTGGATCAACGTGATCCGCTCCAAGGCACGTCTGGGCGCCCAGCCGCCGAACGAATTCGTTGCCCTGGATCATCTGCTGCACGACATGCGTCTGTATAAATCGGCAGCGGAAGTGAAGGTGATGCGCGAGGCCGCGGCGATTTCCGCCCGTGCCCATGTGCGCGCCATGCAGGCCTGCCGTGCCGGCCTGCGCGAATACAGCCTGGAAGCCGAGCTGGACTACGAGTTCCGCAAGGGCGGGGCGAAGATGCCGGCGTACGGCTCGATCGTCGCGGCCGGGCGCAACAGCTGCATCCTGCACTACCAGGAGAACGACGCGTTGCTCAAGGACGGTGATCTGGTGCTGATCGACGCGGGTTGCGAGATCGACTGCTACGCCAGCGACATCACCCGGACCTTTCCGGTCAGCGGGCGGTTTTCGGCGGAACAGAAAGCCATCTACGAACTGGTGCTCAAGGCCCAGGAAGCAGCCTTTGCCGCGATCGCACCGGGCAGGCACTGGAACCACGCCCATGAGGCGACGGTGCGGGTGATCACCGAGGGGCTGGTGGAGCTGGGCCTGCTCCAGGGCGATGTCCAGGAACTGATCGACAGCGAAGCCTACCGGGCTTTCTACATGCACCGTGCCGGGCACTGGCTGGGCATGGATGTGCATGATGTCGGCGAGTACAAGGTCGGTGGCCAGTGGCGGGTGCTCGAGCCGGGCATGGCGCTGACGGTCGAGCCGGGCATCTATATCGGCGCCGACAACCAGAGCGTCGCGAAGAAATGGCGCGGCATTGGTGTCCGTATCGAGGATGACGTAGTGGTAACCAAGCAGGGCTGTGAAATCCTGACGTCGGGCGTGCCAAAGACGGTCGCCGAAATCGAGGCCTTGATGGCTGCCGCGCGCAGTGATGCGGCATGAACCGGGTCAATCTGGCAATCATCGGCGGCGGCCTGGTTGGCGCCAGCCTGGCGCTGGCCTTGCAGGCCGGCGCCAAGGCGCGTGGCTGGAAGATCCTGCTGATCGAGCCCTTCGCCCCGGGTGACAGCTATCAGCCGAGTTATGACGCGCGTTCGTCGGCGTTGTCCTTCGGCACCCGGCAAATCTATGAGCGCCTGGACCTGTGGCAGCAGATCAGCCGCCGCGCCGAGCCGATCCGGCAGATCCAGGTGTCCGACCGTGGCCGGTTCGGCGCCACCCGCCTGGATGCGCTGGAGGAGGGAGTACCGGCCCTGGGCTATGTAGTGGAGAACGCCTGGCTCGGCCAGTGCCTGTGGAAGGGCCTGGATGCCGAGGTGGTGAGCTGGCGCTGCCCGGCGGAAGTCACCGCGATGCAGGCGCTGGAGGACGGCTATCGCCTGTCGCTCAACGACGACACCATCCTGGAATGCGACCTGGCGGTGCTGGCCGACGGGGGGCGCTCCGGTTTGCGTGAGCAGCTGGGCATCCATGTCAGCCAGCGGCCCTACAACCAGAGCGCGCTGATCGCCAACATCACCCCGAGCGAAGCCCATCGTGGGCAAGCCTTCGAGCGCTTTACCGATGACGGGCCCATGGCGTTGCTGCCGCTGCCGGAGAACCGCTGCGCACTGGTCTGGACCCGCGCCGGGATGGACGCCAAACGCCTGGCCGAGCTGGATGAGCGCAGTTTTCTCAGCGAGCTGCAGGACGCATTCGGCTATCGCCTGGGCGCCTTGCGCCAGGTTGGCGCAAGGCATCTGTATCCACTGTCGCTGATCGAGGCCCAGGAGCAGGTGCGTTCGCACCTGGTAGTGCTGGGTAATGCCGCGCACAGCCTGCACCCGATCGCCGGGCAGGGCTTCAACCTGTCCCTGCGCGATGTGCACTCGCTGGCCGAAGGCTTGCTGGCCGGCCCTGCTGTGCCGGGCGACTTCGCCACCCTGCAGGCCTATCGCGAGCGCCAGCGCCTGGACCAGGACCTGACCGTGGGCTTCTCCGACCGCGTCACCCGCCTGTTCGGCAATGCACAACCCCTGGTCGCCACCGGGCGCAACCTGGGCTTGCTCGGTCTTGACCTGCTGCCGCCGGCCAAGCGCTGGTTCGCCCGTCAGGCCATGGGGCTGGGAACGCGTCCGGACCTGCGGAGCTGACATGAGCGATCCGCGAAAACTGGCGTGGCGCGCACGCAAGCTGCGTTGGCTGCTGAATATCTATCCGCCGTACCTGGGCGCCGGCATTCGCGTACAGAGCGTCAGCCCGGACCTGCGTCAGATCAAGGTGCGCATGGGCCTGCGCTGGTTCAATCGCAACTATGTCGGCACTCAGTTCGGCGGCAGCCTGTACTCGATGGTCGACCCGTTCTACATGCTGATGCTGATGGAGCTGCTGGGGCGCGAATACATCGTCTGGGACAAGGCCGCCAGTATCGATTTCATTGCCCCGGGCAAAGGCCCTGTGTTCGCCGACCTGCGCATCGACGACGGGCTGCTGGACGAGATTCGCGAGCACACCGCAGGCGGCAAGAAATACCTGCCACGACTTCAGGTCGATATCCGTGACGCTGCCGGCGAGCTGGTGGCGCGGGTCGACAAAACCCTTTACGTGCGGCTCAAGCCGCAAGCGAGACAGGCTTAAGGCATGGAAATGCGCGCAGATCTGTTGATTGTCGGTGCCGGTATGGTCGGCAGTGCCCTGGCCCTGGCGTTGCAGCACAGCGGCCTGGAGATTCTCCTGCTCGACGGCAGCCCGCTGTCGGTCAAGTCGTTCGATCAGCAGGCCGCCTTCGAGCCGCGGGTCAGCGCCCTGTCGATGGCCAGCCAGCGCATTCTCGAACGCCTGGGCGCCTGGCAGGGGATCAGCGAGCGGCGCCTGAGCCCCTACTCGGACATGCGTGTGTGGGACGGCAGCGGCACCGGCCAGATCCATTTCTCGGCGGCCAGCGTGCATGCCGAGGTGCTGGGGCATATCGTCGAAAACAAGGTCATCCAGGACGGCTTGCTGGCGCGCCTGCACGACAGCGAGATTGGCTTGCTGGCCAATGCCCGCCTGGAACAGATGCGCCGCTCCGGTGATGAGTGGCTGCTGACCCTGGCCGACGGCCGCACCTTGCGTGCGCCCCTGGTGATCGCTGCCGACGGCGCAAACTCGGCCGTGCGGCACCTGACTGGCTGCGAAACCCGTGAATGGGATTACCTGCACCACGCCATCGTCACCAGCGTGCGCTGCGCCGAACCGCACCAGGCCACGGCCTGGCAACGTTTCACTGATGACGGTCCCTTGGCCTTCCTGCCACTGCTGCGTGACGGCCGACAGGACTGGTGCTCGATCGTATGGTCGACCACCCCCGAGCAGGCCGAGCGCGTGATGAAGCTGGACGACCAGGCCTTTTGCAGCGAACTCGAACGCGCTTTCGAAGGCCGCCTGGGCACCGTACTGCAGGCCGACCCACGGCTCTGCGTACCGCTGCGCCAGCGTCATGCCAAGCGCTACGTGGCCGAAGGCCTGGCGTTGATAGGCGATGCCGCCCACACCATTCACCCGCTGGCCGGGCAGGGCGTCAACCTGGGCTTTCTCGATGCCGCCGTGCTGGCCGAAGAACTGCAGCATGCCTACGAGCGTGGCGAACGCCTGGCCGATGTGCGCGTGTTGAGTCGCTATGAGCGTCGGCGCATGCCGCACAACCTGGCCCTGATGGCGGCCATGGAAGGCTTCCAGCGCTTGTTCCAGGCCGATCCGCTGCCGCTGCGCTGGCTGCGCAACAGCGGGCTGAAATGGGTCGAGCAATTGCCCGAAGCCAAGGCCGTGTTCGTCCGCCAGGCCCTGGGCTTGAGCGGTGACCTGCCGGAACTGGCGCGCGCCTGAAGGTACCGTAACATCTGGTAACTCCTCGCCGGTGAGTTCGGTTGAGAAGGCAAATGGGATTAACTACCATTTGCGCCTCAATTGAACTCCGAGGACTGCACCATGTTGCCACGCAAGCACGTATTGGCCGCCCTGGCTCTGACCCTGTTGGGCGGCACCGCCCAGGCGGCGGACGAAGTGGTGGTGTATTCCTCGCGCATCGACGAGCTGATCAAGCCGGTGTTCGACGCCTACACCGCCAAGACCGGGGTCAAGATCAAGTTCATCACCGACAAGGAAGCGCCGCTGATGCAGCGCATCAAGGCCGAAGGTCAGAACGCCACCGCCGACCTGCTGTTGACCGTCGATGCCGGCAACCTCTGGCAGGCTGAGCAGATGGGCATCCTGCAGCCGATCAAGTCCGACGTGATCGACGCAAACATTCCCAAGCAGTACCGCGCCTCGTCCCACGACTGGACCGGCCTGAGCCTGCGGGCGCGGACCATTGCCTACTCCACCGATCGGGTCAAGCCGGAAGAACTGAGCACCTACGAAGCCCTAGCCGACAAGAACTGGGAAGGTCGTCTGTGCCTGCGCACCGCGAAGAAGGTTTACAACCAGTCGCTGACCGCCACCCTGATCGAAACCCACGGCGAGAAGAAGACCGAGGAAATCATCAAGGGCTGGGTCAACAACCTGTCCACTGACGTGTTCTCCGATGACACCGCCTTGCTGCAGGCCATCAACGCCGGCCAGTGCGACGTGGGCATCGTCAACACCTATTACTACGGTCGCCTGCACAAGGAAAACCCGAAGCTTGCGGTCAAGCTGTTCTGGCCTAACCAGGCTGACCGTGGTGTGCACGTCAACCTCTCGGGTATCGGCCTGACCAAATATGCGCCGCACCCGGAAGCCGCCAAGAAGCTGGTCGAGTGGATGACTGGTGAAGAAGCACAGAAGCTTTTCGCGGACGTGAACCAGGAATTCCCGGCCAACCCGAAAGTCGCCCCTTCCGAGGAAGTGGCCGCATGGGGTTCGTTCAAGGCCGACACCATCCCGGTTGAAATCGCCGGCAAGCGTCAGGCTGAAGCCATCAAACTCATGGATCGGGCTGGCTGGAACTAAGCGCAAGGCTTTATCCTTGCGGGGCCTTGACGGCCCACATCGCGGGCGATGCCCGCTCCCACATGAGAACCCCTGTGGGAGCGGGCATCGCCCGCGATCGACCGTAATGCGGTCGTAAACATTTCCACAGAGATTTCCTTTTGGCTCACCCCGCCCAACGCCGTTGGTATCCCCTGGTCTACACCATTGCCGCCCTGGTGCTGTTGCCCCTGAGCGTGCTGCTGCTGTCCTGGCAATCCATCGACACGCAGATCTGGTCGCACCTGCTCGATACCCAGATGGGCCGCCTGTTGGGCAATACCCTGACCCTGGTCGTCGGTGTCGGCATCGGCGTTACCGTGCTGGGCGTAAGCCTGGCCTGGTTGACCAGCCTCTGCGAGTTCCCCGGCCGGCGCTGGCTGGACTGGGCACTGATGCTGCCATTCGCGATTCCGGCTTATGTGCTGGCGTTCGTCTTCGTCGGCCTGCTGGATTTTGCCGGGCCGGTGCAAAGCCTGCTGCGTGAAGGGTTCGGGCCCATGCGCCTGCCCCGGGTGCGCTCCACCGGCGGGGTGATCATCGTGCTGGTGCTGGTGTTCTACCCCTATGTCTACCTGTTGGCGCGCACCGCTTTCCTGGCCCAGGGCAAGGGATTGATGGAAGCGGCCCGGGTGCTGGGGCATTCGCCATTGCAGGCGTTCTGGCGGGTGGGGCTGCCCATGGCCCGTCCGGCCATCGGTGCCGGCGTTGCCCTGGCCCTGATGGAAACCCTGGCCGATTTCGGGGCGGTGTCGGTGTTCAACTTCGACACCTTCACCACCGCAATCTACAAGACCTGGTACGGCTTCTTCAGCCTGTCCAGCGCTGCACAGCTGGCCAGCCTGTTGCTGCTGGTCGTGATGCTGGTGCTGTACGGCGAGCGCCGCGCCCGTGGCGCGGTGCGCAGCAGCAACGAGCGGCCGCGGGGCAAGGCGTTGTATCACCTGCGCGGTTTCAAGGCGCTGGCGGCCAGTGGCTGGTGCCTGCTGGTGTTTGCCTGCGCCTTCGTCATCCCGGTGCTGCAGCTGCTGGTGTGGTTCTGGCAACGGGGGCGCTTCGATCTCGATGAGCGCTATAGCAGCCTGATCCTGCATACCCTCTACCTGGGCGCGATGGCGGCGCTGATCACCGTCTGTGTCGCCCTGGTGCTGGCCTTTGCCCGACGCCAGGCACCGACCACGGCCATTGGTGCCGGGGTCGGGCTGGCCAACCTGGGGTATGCCCTGCCGGGCTCGGTACTGGCCGTGTCGATCATGCTGGCCTTCAGTTACCTGGACAACCAGGTCGTGGTACCGCTCTCCACCTGGCTGGGTGGCGCGGGCCGGCCCTTGCTGCTGGGCAGCCTGTCGGCGCTGTTGCTCGCCTACCTGGTGCGCTTCATCGCTGTAGCCTATGGGCCGCTGGAAAACAGCCTGGGCCGGATTCGTCCCTCGTTGCCCGAAGCTTCCCGCAGCCTGGGCGTCAGTGGCCCAAGATTGTTTTTCAAGGTGTATCTACCGCTGCTGGTGCCGGGGGGCTTGAGCGCCGCCTTGCTGGTGTTCGTCGATGTCCTCAAGGAAATGCCGGCGACCCTGCTGATGCGGCCGTTCGGCTGGGACACCCTGGCGGTGCGGGTGTTCGAAATGACCAGCGAAGGCGAATGGGCGCGGGCGTCGCTGCCGGCCCTGACGCTGATCCTGGTCGGGCTTTTGCCGGTCATCGGCCTGATTCGACGGTCGGCCCGGCACCCCGGTCAATCGCGCTGAGGGTGTAAGCCTGCGAGCTTGCAGCTACAATGCGCGGCATTCGCTGCGGTCGGTCCTACAGACCAGGTAGCTGGAACGCTGCCGACAGCCGCTGCTTCGCCAATCCCGGAAGGAGAAACCCATGGGACAGCGCACGCCTCTTTATGACCTGCACCTGGCGCTGGGCGCCAAGATGGTCGATTTTGGCGGTTGGGACATGCCTCTGCATTATGGCTCGCAGGTCGAGGAGCACCATCAGGTGCGCCGTGACTGCGGGGTGTTCGATGTTTCCCACATGACGGTGATCGATGTACACGGCGCTCAGGCCAAGGTCTGGCTGCAGCGCCTGCTGGCCAACGATGTCGATCGCCTGGGCGAAACCGGCAAGGCCTTGTACAGCACCATGCTCGACGAGCAGGGCCTGGTCATCGACGACATGATCGTCTACCGCTGTGACGAAGGTTATCGCCTGGTGGTCAACGCCGCGACCCGCGACAAGGACCTGGCCTGGCTGAACGCCTGCAAGGGCGACTATCAGGTCGAACTGCGCGAACGCTCGGAACTGGCCATCCTCGCCATCCAGGGCCCCGAGGCCCGCGACAAGGTTGCCGAACTGGTCAGCGCGCCACGGGCCGAGCTGATTCGTGAGCTCAAGCCGTTCGAAGGCCGCGACGAAGGCGACTGGTTCATTGCCCGCACCGGCTACACCGGCGAAGATGGCCTGGAAATCATCCTGCCCGCCGTGCAGGCCCCGGCCTTCTTCAACGACCTGGTCGGTGCCGGCATCGCCCCGAGCGGCCTGGGCGCCCGTGACACCCTGCGGCTTGAAGCCGGCATGAACCTGTATGGCCAGGACATCGACCAGGTGCACACCCCGCTGACCTCGAACCTGGGCTGGAGCATCGCCTGGGAGCCTGCGCAGCGTGACTTCATCGGTCGCCAGGGCCTGCTCGCTGAAATCGAACACGGCGTCGAGCAGAAACTGGTCGGCCTGGTGCTCGAAGAACGCGGCGTGCTGCGTGCCCATCAGGTGGTGCGTGTCGCCGGTATTGGCGAAGGTGAGATCACCAGTGGTAGTTTCTCTCCTACGCTGAGCAAATCCATCGCGCTGGCGCGGGTGCCGATGGCAACCGCCGACCGGGCCGAGGTGGAAATCCGCGGCAAATGGTACCCGGTGCGGGTGGTCAAGCCGACCTTCGTGCGCCATGGCAAGATTCTGATCTGAACCCTTTCTGGCGGGCTTTCCGCTGACCCTATCGAGGATAACAAGATGAGCAACATCCCCGCCGACCTGCGTTTTGCCGAAAGCCACGAGTGGGCCCGTCTGGAAGCCGACGGCACTGTGACCGTCGGTATCAGCGACCACGCCCAGGAAGCCCTGGGTGACGTGGTGTTCGTCGAGCTGGCTGAAGTCGGCAAAGTCTTCGCCGCTGGCGACGCCGCCGGTGTGGTCGAGTCGGTCAAGGCCGCCTCGGACATCTACGCCCCGGTGGGTGGTGAGGTGATCGCGGTGAACGAAGAGCTGGCCGACAGCCCCGAGTCGCTGAACGAGCAGCCGTACGAAAGCTGGATCTTCAAACTCAAGCCAAGCAACCCGGCCGAGCTGGACAAACTGCTCGACGCCGCTGGCTACAAAGCCGCCATCGGCGAATAGTTTTCACAAACCGGCAATCTCTTCCTAGACTCAATATGCCTCGACTGCTCGGGGCTTGGTCGAGGAAGAGAGAGCCGCTATGTCCCAGTCGCCGTCCCTGAGCCAACTGCACGACCCCAATCCTTTCCTGCGTCGCCACCTGGGCCCCGATGCCCTGGAGCAGCAGGCCATGCTCGAGGCCCTGGGCCTGGGCAGCCGCAGTGACCTGATCGAACAGACCGTGCCGCCGGGCATCCGCCTGAACCGGCCGCTGGATTTGCCTGCCGCCCTGGATGAACAGGCCGCCCTGGCCAAGCTCAAGGGCTATGCCGAGCAGAACCAGGTATGGACCAGCCTGATCGGCATGGGCTACCACGGCACGATCACGCCGACCGTCATCCTGCGCAACGTCCTGGAGAATCCGGGCTGGTACACCGCCTACACGCCTTATCAGCCGGAAATCGCCCAGGGTCGCCTGGAAGCGCTGTTGAATTTCCAGCAGATGATCATCGACCTCACCGGTCTGGATCTGGCCAACGCGTCGTTGCTCGATGAGGCCACGGCAGCGGCCGAAGCCATGGCTCTGGCCAAGCGGGTGGCCAGGTCGAAAAGCAACCTGTTCTTTGCCGATGAACACTGCCATCCGCAAACCCTGTCGGTGCTCAAGACCCGCGCCGAAGGCTTTGGCTTCGAGCTGGTCGTCGACGTGGTGGAGAACCTTGGCAACTACAAGGTGTTCGGGGCCTTGCTGCAGTACCCGGACACCCATGGCGAGATCCGCGACCTGCGCCCGCTGGTCGAGCAGCTGCACAAGCAACAGGCCCTGGCCTGCGTGGCCGCCGACCTGCTGAGCCTGCTGATGCTGTGCCCGCCGGGCGAACAGGGCGCCGACGTGGTGCTGGGCTCGTCCCAGCGCTTTGGCGTGCCCATGGGCTACGGCGGGCCCCACGCGGCCTATTTCGCCTGCCGTGACGACTTCAAGCGGGCCATGCCGGGGCGCATCATCGGCGTGTCCAAGGATGCCCGCGGCAACGTGGCCCTGCGCATGGCCCTGCAGACCCGCGAGCAGCATATCCGCCGCGAGAAGGCCAACTCGAACATCTGCACCGCCCAGGTGCTGCTGGCCAACATTGCCGCCTTCTACGCGGTGTATCACGGCCCCGAAGGCTTGCAGCGCATTGCCCAGCGGGTGCATGCGCTGACCTTCGTCCTGGCCGCAGGCCTGGAGAGCAAAGGCATCAAGCGCCTCAACCAGCACTTTTTCGACACCCTGACCCTGGAGGTCGGCGGCAGCCAGACGGCGATCATCCAGAGCGCCGAGGCGGCCAGGATCAACCTGCGGATTCTCGGGCGCGGCAAGCTGGGCGTGAGCCTCGACGAGACCTGTGACGAGTCCACCGTGCTGCGTCTGTTCGACATTTTCCTCGGTGCCGACCACGGCCTGGATATCCCCACCCTCGATACCCTGGCCCTGCCGGAAGGCATTCCGGCGGCCCTGGTGCGCCGTTCGGGCTTCCTGACCCATCCGGTGTTCAATCAGCACCACAGCGAAACCGAGATGCTGCGCTACCTCAAACAGCTGGAGAACAAGGACCTGGCGCTGAACCAGTCGATGATTCCCCTGGGTTCCTGCACCATGAAGCTCAACGCCAGCAGCGAGATGATCCCTATCACCTGGCCAGGCTTTGCCGAGTTGCACCCTTTTGCCCCGGCAGGGCAAGTGCAGGGCTACAAGGCGATGATCGACGAGCTGGAAAGCTGGCTGTGTGCTATTACCGGTTTCGACGCCATCTGCATGCAGCCCAACTCCGGCGCCCAGGGCGAGTATGCCGGGTTGATGGCGATCGCCAAGTATCATCGCAGCCGTCACCAGCCGCACCGTGATATTTGCCTGATTCCCTCGTCGGCCCATGGCACCAACCCGGCCTCGGCGCAAATGGCCGGCATGCGGGTGGTCATCGTCGAATGCGACGAAGCCGGTAACGTCGACCTGGCCGACCTCAAGGCCAAGGCCCACGCCGCGGGCGAGCACCTGTCCTGCCTGATGGCGACCTATCCTTCGACCCATGGCGTGTATGAGGAGGGCATCAGCGAGATTTGCGCGGTGATCCACCAGCAAGGTGGCCAGGTGTACATGGACGGGGCCAACCTCAATGCCCAGGTCGGCCTGACCCGGCCGGCCGATATTGGCGCCGATGTCTCGCACATGAACTTGCACAAGACCTTCTGCATCCCCCATGGCGGCGGAGGGCCGGGCATGGGGCCGATCGGCGTGCGTGCGCACCTGGCGCCTTTCGTGGCCAGCCATCCGGTGATCCCGGTGCCAGGGCCTGATCCGCAGAACACCGCGGTCAGTGCTGCGCCGTGGGGCAGCGCGAGCATCTTGCCGATCAGCTGGATGTACATCGCCATGATGGGGCAACAGCTCGCCGATGCCAGCGAGGTGGCGATCCTCTCGGCCAACTACCTGGCCGAGCGCCTGAACGAGGCTTTCCCGGTGCTGTACCGGGGGCGCAACGCGCGGGTGGCCCATGAATGCATTTTCGACCTGCGGCCGTTGAAGGCGCTGACCGGCATCAGTGAGGAGGACGTTGCCAAGCGCCTGATGGACTATGGTTTCCATGCCCCGACCATGTCGTTCCCGGTGCCGGGCACCTTGATGGTGGAACCGACCGAAAGTGAGTCCAAGGCCGAACTGGATCGCTTCATTGAGGCGATGCTGAGCATTCGTGCGGAAATTCGCGAGGTGCAGGACGGCAACTGGCCAGCCGAAGACAACCCGCTCAAGCATGCGCCGCATACGCTGGCGGATGTGCTGGGCGTATGGGAGCGGCCCTACAGCATCGTCCAGGGCGTAGCGCCCAGTGATCATGTGCGGTTGCACAAATACTGGCCGGCGGTTAACCGGGTGGACAACGTGTTCGGGGACCGGAACCTGTTCTGCGCTTGCGTGCCGGTGGAGGATTATCGCTGAAGGGGGGACGCTATCGCCAATCGCCGGCTTCGCCGGCTCCCACAGGCAGTGCCTGCAGCATTCTTGTGGGAGCTGGCGAAGCCTGCGATAGGTCGCGAAATTACTCGCTGGCTACGGCGTTCTTGGCCAGGATGGCGTTTGCCAGTTCCATGTCGCTGACCTGCAACCCTGGGTTATCGGCACGGACTTTCTGCATTGCCGATTCCAGGTAAGGGCCGCGAATGGCGCCATTGCTGGCCACAAAGCTGCCGGCGTCATCCTGGGCGGCGACGACCAGCTTGTGGTCCTTGGAGGTCAGGTAGCTGGAGGCGGTCGTTGCGCCGGAGGAGATGACGTTGCGCCAGAAGGTGTCGGCCATGGCCGAACCGACAGGCACGCAGAGCAGGGCAAGGGTTGCGACTGCAAATTTGAAACGCATTCGGGGTAACTCCAACTGTGGTGATCTGCGCGCTTTGATCTGCCCGCCTGCATCTAGTTCCCTGACGCCACGCGCAACACCTCGGCCTGCGATGTAAGACCTGCCGCGACTTTCTGCGCGCCGTTGTCATGCAGGCTACGCAAGCCCTCGGCGAGTGCCTGCCGGCGCAGTGTTGCCAGGTCGATATCGGTGCAAATGGCAGCCTTGAGGCTGTCGCTCAGGCGCAGCAGTTCGTGAATGCCGGTGCGACCGTGGTAGCCGGTCTGCCGACATTCGTTGCACCCCCGGGCCAGGTAGCCCGTCGCGGTGGGCGCCTTGCAGGCCAGGCACAGCGTACGCACCAGGCGCTGGGCCATTACGCCAACCAGCCCGGCCTTGATCAGGTGAGCGGCAATGCCGAGCTCCAGCAGGCGGCTGATGGCGCCGCAGGCATCGTTGGTGTGCAGGGTGGAGAGCACCAGATGTCCGGTCAGCGCCGCCTGGAAGGCCACCTGGGCGGTTTCCAGATCACGGATCTCGCCAATCATGATGATGTCCGGGTCCTGGCGCAGCAGGGCCCGGGCGCCCTCGGCAAAGCCCAGGTCGATGGCCGGGTGCACTTGCAGCTGGTTGAACTGCGGCTCGACCATCTCGATCGGGTCTTCGACCGTGCACAGGTTGACCTGCGGGGTGGCCAGGTACTTGAGGGTGGCGTACAGGGTGCTGGTTTTGCCCGAACCGGTGGGCCCGGTGACCAGGATCAGGCCGTGGCGCTGCCCGATCATGGCCTGCCAGTGCACCAGGTTTTCGCCGTCCAGGCCCAGCTGGGTGAAGTCCTGCTGCATCAGGAGGGGGTCGAAGATGCGCAGCACCAGCTTCTCGCCGAAGGTGGTGGGCAAGGTCGACAGGCGCAACTCGACTTCGTTGCCGGTTGGCAGGCGGGTCTTGATACGGCCGTCCTGGGGCCGGCGTTTTTCGGCGACGTTCATACCACCGAGGGTTTTCAGGCGGCTGATCACCGCCAGGGTGACCTCGGCCGGAAACTGGTAGATCGGGTGCAGCAAGCCGTCGATGCGAAAGCGCAGGTGGCCCTGGTCGCGCCGGGGTTCCAGGTGAATATCGCTGGCCCGTTGGTCGAAGGCGTACTGCAACAGCCAGTCGACGAGGGTGACGACGTGGGCATCATCGCTGTCGCGCTGGCGTTCATCGCTTCCGAGTTCGAGCAGTTGCTCGAGGTTATGCACAGGCAACGCCTGTTGGCGGCTGGCGCCATCGACCGAGCGGGCCAGGTGGAAAAACGCCTGGCTGAACTGGCGGATTTGCAACGGACTTGCCAGCACGCGCTTGATCGGGCGTCGCAACACTTGCGCAAGGTCCACTTCCCAGGAGGTGACATAAGGCTCGGCGCTGGCCACGGTGACGCCTTGGCTATCGGCGGCGACAGCCAGCAGGCCATGGCGTCGGGCAAAGGCTGCAGACATCAGGCCCGTGGTGGCCGCCAGGTCCAGTTGCAGCGGATCGATATACAGGTAGGGCTGACCAGTCTGTGCGGCCAACCATTGGCACAGGGCTTCCATGTCCAGGCGCTGGCCGGGCTGGCGTGGGTCCGGCAGGCCCTGGCGGGCGATGAGCTCAAGCGGGTGGTCGTCGGTAGCAAGGCCCCGGCTGCGCAGTGCCCGGGCAGTGTGCGCAGGGATGAGTCGGGCATCGAGAAGGTCGTCCAGCAGGCCGTCCAGGCTCAGCCTGCGGTCCTCGGGGGTGACAGTCATTAGGCGTCCTTGCCAAGCTGCCTGAAGGGGTGGCACTGACAAGATTAGCTGGCTTTGGGAACCAGCAAGGCCGAAAATTTTGCCCGGTATTTCCCACCCTGGCTCAATCAGTGGCAAGGCTGCAAGCGGACCTCGTCGACGCAGATCAAATTGCGCATTTTTTGCGCAATGAGTTCGGCCCGGTGCCAGCTCAACCCGGCAATCTCGATGTCGATCTGGAGCAGGTCGTCCTGCCGGTTCATCTGCACCTGATGAGGGGTGAGGAACTGCAGGGCGAACAGGTTCAGTACCCGGCACAGGCTGTCGGGCTCGGCTTCCACCTGCAGGTGATAGCGCACGCGGCTGTGGGCGGCGCTGGCAGCCCAGACATCGTCGCGCAACGGGGTAACGGGGCTGTCGAAGCGTTCGAGTGCGCTCATGTAGTTCTCCAGAATCGATAGGGGAATTTTTACATGCGCAACCGGGTATTTTTTCTCTATGATCGATTGATAAGGCTGATTATTGAATTATTCAATTCGCCATATGATTTTTTGGAGAAATAATTATGCATAGCGAATTGGACGCCTATGACCGACGCATCCTGGCCTTGTTGCAGGAGGACGCCTCACTGTCCAGTGCGCAGATCGCCGAACGGGTGGGGCTGTCCCAGTCGCCGTGCTGGCGGCGCATACAGCGCCTGAAGGAGGAGGGGGTGATTCGCGGTCAGGTGACCCTGCTCGACCGCAAGAAGATCGGCCTGAACACGCAGATTTTCGCCGAGGTCAAACTCAATGCCCACGGCCGCTCCAATTTCACCGAATTCACCGAAGCGATACGCGGCTTTCCGGAAGTGCTGGAGTGCTATGTGCTGATGGGGGCGGTGGACTTCTTGCTGCGCATCGTCACCCCGGACATCGAAGCCTACGAACGGTTCTTCTTCGAAAAGCTGTCGATGGTGCCGGGGATCCAGGAGGTCAACTCGATCGTGGCCTTGTCTGAAATCAAGTCCACGACCAGTCTTCCGGTGCTGCGCTAGCCCTTACTTGCGCAGCAGGTGCTTCCAGCCACGGCTCTGGAACACGGCCATGGCCTGCTGCTCGCGGGCGGCAAGGACCTCGGTCCGCACGTCTGCTTCCACTTCGTCGCTGATCGGCAGGCTGGCCAGTTCGTGCAGTTTGTTCAGCTCGCCGAACAGACGGTCCAGGTCGGGGCTCTCCAGCACCTGGCGGGCATGGTGCAGCCAGGCCAGCAGGCGCTCGATACGTGGCAACTGCTCGGCCAGGTCTTCCGGCTGGCGATGGTACAGCGGCAGTTGCAGGGCGTTGGCTTCATCGGCCAGCAGCACGTTCAGCCAGTTGGTCAGCTGGGCGGCACCCTGGCGGTCGCCGCGCTTGTTGCGCTCCACGGTCCAGCCACGGGCCAGCAGCCAGCGCGAGGTTTCTAGGGAGAACTGGCCCCAGCGGGTATCCAGCAGCTCGTCGGCAAACTGCTCGGGCGCGGCGCGACGCACGTCTTCATCGTCGTTGCCGGCCAATACCAGCGGACGCCAGTCTTCGAGCAGCGCATCGAGGCTGGCACGCAAGGCACGGGTGGTCGCACGGGGGGCGGCCTGGCCCAGGCTGCCGAACAGGGCGCGCAGTTCGGCCAGGGTCTGGACCCAGTCCTGCAGCAGGCGCCAGTGACCGTTGAACTGGTACTGCTCGGCCAGGCGCTGGCTGGCGCCCAGCAGTTGCCAGGCCAGCGCCGCGACGGCGTCGTCCAGTGGCATTTCTGCGCTCAGTTCGGCGGCCGGCAGGCGCAGGGCGTAGCTGGCAGGGTCGAGCAGGCGGTAGCCGCGCTCGGCCTTGCTGATGTCGCACGGGAACAGTGGCAGGGCGGCCGACAGCTCGGCGGCCAGTTCCAGCAGGGCTTCAGGCGCGCCTTCGCGTAGTTCCAGTTCCAGCTCGCAGATCTCTTCCTTCTGCTTGCCGGCGACCACGCTGCCCAGGTCCAGGGCCGCTTCGATCACCACCTTGGCCTTGCCACGGCCCCAGGCGATTTCCGCGTACTGGCGGGTGAAGTCGGTGGTGAACAGCGGCTTGATGGTTTTCTTGTCCAGCTCGGCCAGTTGGGCAGGCCAGCACTGGTCGTCGAGCTTCTTCAGGTCGAGCTTGGCCTTGGGCAACTGCCACTCGAACTCGTTGCGCTGGGACAGGCCGGCGACGCTCTGGCCGCGGGTCTTGAGGGTCTGGATCACCACATCGCCGTCGCGGCGCAGGCGCAGGGCGACCTTGGCCGCCGCCAGGTCGCGCTCCGGGCTGTCGAAGTACTGGTTCAGCAGCTCGCGGCTTTGCCAGCCGGACTTGTTGCGCTTGTTCAGCAATGGGTGTTCGCGCAGGGCGGCGAGGGTCTCGCGGCTGACCCGCAGTTTGATTTCGGTTTCTTTATGCATTGCTGGTAGATCCAGGCTCGAATGACAGGGAGCGTCTTGGGGGTGCAGTGTACAGGACTCGGCTCGCGGCGGTTTATTCACAGAGCCGGATGGCCCTATGATGAGGTTCGTCCAAGGAGAAAGCGCATGCCGTTGCCATCGCTCAAAGAGCAGTTCGCCGCCCTGATCGCCGCGCCATCGGTCAGCTGTACACAGCCTGCGCTGGACCAGTCCAACCGCGCGGTGATCGACCTGCTGGCCGGGTGGCTGGGAGACCTGGGTTTCGCCTGTGACATCCAGCAGGTGACCCCGGGCAAATTCAACCTGCTGGCCAGCCGGGGCAGTGGCCCGGGCGGGCTGGTGCTGGCCGGGCACAGCGATACGGTGCCCTACGATCCGCAGCTGTGGCAGACCGATCCGCTCAAGCTGACAGAGGTGGACGGGCGCTGGGTGGGCCTGGGCAGTTGCGACATGAAGGGCTTTTTCGCCCTGGTCATCGAGGCGGTGCAGCCCTTGCTGGCTCATGATTTCAAGCAGCCGCTGCTGATCCTGGCCACCTGCGACGAAGAGAGCTCGATGTCCGGCGCCCGAGCCCTGGCTGAAGCCGGCCGGCCGCTGGGGCGAGCGGCGGTGATCGGCGAGCCGACCGGGCTCAAGCCGATCCGCCTGCACAAGGGCGTGATGATGGAGCGTATCGATATCCTCGGTCGCAGTGGCCATTCGTCGGATCCTGGCCTCGGACATAGCGCGCTGGAGGCCATGCACCAGGTCATGAGCGAGTTGATGGGGCTACGCCGGCAATGGCAGCAACAGTTCAACAATGCCCAGTTCAGTGTGCCGCAACCGACCCTGAACTTCGGGTGCATCCACGGTGGCGACAACCCCAACCGGATCTGCGGCCAGTGCGCCCTGGAGTTCGACTTGCGGCCCTTGCCGGGCATGGACCCGCAGGCCCTGCGCGCGGCCATCCGGGAGAGAATCGCCCCCCTGGCCGAGCAGCATCAGGTGCGCATCGACTATGCGCCGCTGTTCCCCGAGGTGCCGCCATTCGAACAATCGGCGGATGCGGAACTGGTGCGCCTGGCCGAACGTCTAACCGGCCATCGGGCCGAAGCGGTGGCCTTTGGCACCGAAGCGCCTTATCTTCAGCGCCTGGGTTGCGAGACCCTGGTATTGGGCCCGGGCGATATCGCCTGCGCCCACCAGCCGGGCGAGTACCTTGAAATGTCACGCTTGCAGCCTACCGTGCGTCTATTGCGTGAGTTGATCGAACATTATTGCCTCAGCCCGGTAATTGCCCGCTGAGTTCGGCCGTTTTCCAGAGGAGATTGCGCGTGACGCCAAGCCTGTTCCGACGATAACCCTTCGAGCGCTGTGTGCTTTCCCGTTTTTGTCCCTTTCTCTACAGGCTCCCTGGTTATGCCCGATTACGTCAATTGGCTGCGTCATGCTTCGCCTTACATCAACGCCCACCGCGAATGCACCTTTGTGGTCATGCTGCCCGGTGACGGGGTCGAAGACCCCAATTTCGGCAATATCGTCCACGACCTGGTGCTGCTGCACAGCCTGGGCGTGCGCCTGGTACTGGTGCACGGCTCGCGCCCGCAGATCGAAAGCCGCCTGGCCAGCCGTGGCCTGACCCCGCACTACCACCGCGGCATGCGTATCACCGATGCCGCCACCCTGGAATGCGTGATCGATGCCGTGGGACACCTGCGCATCGCCATCGAAGCCCGGCTGTCGATGGACATGGCCGCCTCGCCGATGCAGGGCTCGCGCCTGCGCGTGGCCTCCGGCAACCTGGTTACCGCACGGCCGATCGGCGTGCTCGAAGGCGTGGACTATCACCACACCGGCGAAGTACGCCGGGTCGACCGCAAGGGTATCAACCGCCTGCTCGACGAGCGTTCCATCGTGCTGCTGTCGCCGCTGGGCTACTCGCCGACCGGCGAAATCTTCAACCTGGCCTGCGAAGACGTCGCCACCCGCGCTGCGATCGAGTTGGGCGCCGACAAGCTGTTGTTGTTCGGTGCCGAGCGCGGCCTGATCGACGAACAAGGCCGACTGGTGCGCGAACTTCGCCCGCAGCAGGTACCGGCGCACCTGCAACGCCTGGGCAGCGACTATCAGGCCGAACTGCTCGACGCCGCTGCCGAGGCCTGCCGTGGTGGCGTGGCGCGCAGCCACATCGTCAGCTACAGCGAAGACGGCGCCTTGCTCACCGAGCTGTTCACCCGTGACGGTGGCGGCACCCTGGTGGCCCAGGAGCAGTTCGAGAAGGTCCGTGAAGCGGCGATCGAGGACGTCGGTGGCTTGCTTGACCTGATCAGCCCGCTGGAAGAGCAGGGGATCCTGGTGCGTCGTTCGCGCGAGGTGCTGGAGCGTGAGATCGAGCAGTTCAGCGTGGTTGAGCGCGAGGGCATGATCATCGCCTGTGCGGCGCTGTACCCGATTGCCGATTCCGAGGCCGGGGAGCTGGCGTGCCTTGCGGTGAATCCCGAGTATCGCCATGGTGGCCGGGGTGACGAGCTGCTGGAGCGCATCGAGACCCGGGCGCGGGAAATGGGGCTCAACACCCTGTTCGTACTGACGACCCGGACCGCGCACTGGTTCCGCGAACGTGGGTTCGTGCCCAGCGGCGTCGAGCGGCTGCCGGCGGCCAGGGCTTCACTGTACAACTACCAGCGCAATTCGAAGATTTTCGAAAAGGCCTTGTAAAGCATCGCGGGGCAAGCCCGCTCCTACAGGTGCGTAGGAGCGGGCTTGCCCCGCGATAAGGCCCTCAAGTCTTAAACGGTATGCAGGTACCAGTTGTACTCGAGGTCGGAGATGGAGTGTTCGAACTCCTCCAGCTCACTTTCCTTGCAGGCGACGAAGATGTCGATGTACTTCGGATCGATGTACTTGTTGAGGATCTCGCTGTCGTCCAACTCGCGCAGGGCGTCGCGCAGGTTGTTCGGCAGGCTTTGCTCCACTTGCTCGTAGGCGTTGCCTTCGATCGGGGTGCTTGGTTCGATCTTGTTGCTCAAACCATGGTGCACACCCGCCAGTACGGCAGCCATCAGCAGGTACGGGTTGGCGTCGGCACCGGCAACGCGGTGTTCGATGCGCACGGCATCCGGCGAGCCGGTCGGGACGCGCAGGGCTACTGTGCGGTTGTCCAGCCCCCAGCTCGGGGCATTGGGTACATAGAACTGGGCACCGAAACGGCGATACGAGTTGACGTTCGGGCACAGGAACGCCATCGACGCCGGCAGGGTCTCGAGCACACCGCCGATCGCGTGACGCAGCGCGGCGTTCTGCTCGGGATCCTCGCTGGTGAAGATGTTCTTGCCATCTTTGTCCAGCACCGAGATATGGACGTGTAGACCATTACCCGCCTGGCCTGGGTACGGCTTGGCCATGAAGGTGGTATCCATTTCATGGTCGTAGGCGATGTTCTTGATCAGGCGCTTGAGCAGTACCGCGTAGTCGCAGGCCTTCATCGGGTCGGCAACGTGGTGCAGGTTGACTTCGAACTGCGCCGGGGCGCTTTCCTTGACGATGGCGTCGGCAGGAATGCCCTGCTCCTTGGCGCCTTCGAGGATGTCCTGCAGGCAGTCGACGTACTCGTCGAGGTCGTCGATCAGGTAGACCTGGGTCGATTGCGGACGTTTGCCGGAAATCGGCGAGCGTGGTGGCTGTGGACGGCCGTTCACGTTCTCCTGGTCGATCAGGTAGAACTCCAGCTCGAACGCGGCGCAGATGGTCAGGCCCATCTCGTCGAACTTGCTCACGACCTGGCGCAGGACTTCCCGCGGGTCGGCGAAGAACGGCTCGCCTTCGAGTTCGTGCATGGTCATCAGCAGCTGCGCGGTAGGGCGCTTCTGCCAGGGTTCGTTGGACAGGGTGTCCGGGATTGGATAGCAGATGCGGTCGGCATCGCCGATGTCCAGGCCCAGGCCGGTGCTTTCGACCGTGGAGCCGTTGATATCCAATGCGAAAAGTGAGGCCGGCAGGTTGATGCCTTTCTCGTAAACCTTGTGGAGGCTGGTGCGCTCAATGCGCTTGCCACGCACCACACCATTCATATCTGCAATCAGAAGGTCAACGTAGAGAACCTCAGGATGTTCCTTAAGGAACGCGTTCGCTTCGTTAAGCTGAACGGCACGCGGGGGTACCGACATGATGCAACACCTTTGTTGTTAAAAATATCAATCAATGGGGGCTTGCAGGTCCAGTCAAACGGAAAGCCATGCTGAAGTCAAGCCAACCCCATGATGCCCTAAAATGGCCCTCAAGCGGCATTTTTGCTGCAATTGAGGGCGACGACAAGGACTGCTTTCGTACGGTAGCGGCGGTTTTGAGCGGGCCGTGTTCTATTTTTTACGGGGGTGTTGTGTAAAAAAATGAACAAGGCTAAGCTCGGTGGCAACCCATAACACCAATAATACCGGGGGTTACATGTCACGACTGCCGACAACCGGCATCATTGCCTGCCGTTCCCAGAACGGTTTGCACGCATTCCACGCGGGTGGCTATCGCACCGCGGCGGCACTGTATGCCCCGGCTGAAATAATTGACGGCCCGGGCCACCTGCCCGTTGCCGACGCTTCCCTGAATATCCTCTGCCATCACTATAGCGGGCTCGCCAGCGTTGCGGGTAATGCCTGTGGTATCGCCGCGCCTGGCTTTTGCTTTACCTCCGTGCGGGATACAGAATGTCTGGGACGGCCCATTGCGGCTGTCCTGACGATTGCCCAGACATTTGCCTCCTGAGGTATTTATGAGTACCAACCTCGACCAGCTCACCGATTGGTTGAAAGAGCACAAGATCACCGAAGTGGAGTGCCTGATCAGCGACCTCACCGGGATCACCCGTGGCAAGATTTCGCCGACCAACAAGTTCATCGCCGAAAAAGGCATGCGCTTGCCCGAGAGCGTCCTGCTGCAGACCGTGACCGGCGACTACGTCGATGACGACATTTATTACGAATTGCTGGACCCGGCCGACATCGACATGGTCTGCCGGCCGGACGAGAACGCGGTGTTTCTCGTACCCTGGGCCATCGAGCCAACCGCCCAGGTGATTCACGATACCTACGACAAGCAGGGCAACCCGGTCGAGCTGTCGCCGCGCAACGTGCTCAAGAAAGTGCTCAAACTCTATGCCGACAAGGGCTGGCAGCCGATCGTGGCGCCGGAGATGGAGTTCTACCTGACCAAGCGCTGTGAAGACCCGGACTTCCCGCTGCAACCTCCGATCGGTCGTTCCGGCCGCCCGGAAACCGGCCGCCAGTCGTTCTCCATCGAAGCGGCCAACGAATTCGACCCGCTGTTCGAGGACGTCTACGACTGGTGCGAACTGCAGAACCTGGACCTGGACACGCTGATCCACGAAGACGGCACTGCGCAGATGGAAATCAACTTCCGTCACGGTAACGCCCTGGCCCTGGCCGACCAGATCCTGGTGTTCAAGCGGACCATGCGTGAAGCGGCGCTCAAGCACAACGTCGCCGCCACCTTCATGGCCAAGCCGATGACCGGTGAGCCGGGCAGCGCCATGCACCTGCACCAGAGCATCATCGACGTGCACACCGGCAAGAACATCTTCTCCGACGAAGATGGCCGCATGAGCGAGTTGTTCCTCAACCATGTCGGCGGCCTGCAGAAGTTCATCCCGGTGGTGTTGCCGCTGTTCGCACCGAACGTCAACTCGTTCCGCCGTTTCCTGCCCGATACCTCGGCGCCGGTAAACGTCGAGTGGGGCGAAGAGAACCGCACCGTCGGCCTGCGTGTGCCGGATGCCGGTCCACAGAATCGCCGGGTCGAGAACCGCCTGCCGGGTGCCGACGCCAACCCTTACCTGGCCATCGCCGCGAGCCTGCTGTGCGGTTACATCGGCATGGTCGAAGGCATCAAGCCAAGCGCGCCTGTGCAGGGCCGTGGTTACGAGCGGCGCAACCTGCGCCTGCCGCTGACCATCGAGGATGCCCTGGAGCGCATGGAAAACTGCCAGGCGCTGGAACCGTACCTGGGCAAGAAATTCATTGCCGGCTACGTCGCCACCAAACGCGCCGAGCATGAGAACTTCAAACGCGTAATCAGCTCCTGGGAACGTGAGTTCCTGCTGTTTGCGGTCTGATCAACCCGGAGCCGCAGGACCGCGGCCGTCAACAAACGGAGAAGCACATGAGCGTCAACAACCCGCAAACCCGTGAGTGGCAAGCCTTGAGCAGCGAGCATCACCTCGCGCCTTTCAGCGACTACAAGCAGCTGAAGGAAAAGGGGCCGCGGATCATCACCAAGGCCCAGGGTGTGCACTTGTGGGACAGCGAGGGCAACAAGATCCTCGACGGCATGGCGGGCCTGTGGTGCGTGGCGGTTGGCTATGGCCGTGAAGAACTGGTGGAAAAGGCCGCCGCGCAGATGCGTGAGTTGCCGTACTACAACCTGTTCTTCCAGACTGCCCACCCGCCAGCGCTGGAGCTGGCCAAGGCGGTGACCGACGTGGCGCCCAAAGGCATGACCCATGTGTTCTTCACTGGCTCCGGTTCCGAAGGCAACGACACCAACCTGCGCATGGTCCGCCACTACTGGGCGCTCAAGGGCAAGCCGCAGAAGCAGGTGATCATCGGCCGCATCAATGGTTACCACGGTTCCACCGTGGCCGGTGCCGCCCTGGGTGGCATGAGCGGCATGCATGCGCAGGGCGGAACACTGCCGGGCATCGTGCATATCCCGCAGCCATACTGGTTCGGTGAAGGCGGCGACATGACCCCGGACGAGTTCGGGGTCTGGGCTGCCGAACAGCTGGAGAAAAAGATCCTCGAAGTCGGCGAAGACAACGTCGCCGCCTTTATCGCCGAGCCGATCCAGGGCGCCGGCGGGGTGATCATTCCACCGGACACCTACTGGCCGAAGATCAAGGAGATCCTCGCCAAGTACGACATCCTGTTCATCGCCGATGAAGTGATCTGTGGCTTCGGTCGTACCGGTGAGTGGTTCGGTTCTGATTATTACGACCTCAAGCCCGATTTGATGACCATCGCCAAGGGCCTGACCTCCGGTTACATCCCCATGGGGGGTGTGATCGTACGTGACGAAGTGGCCAAGGTGCTCAGCGAAGGCGGCGACTTCAACCACGGTTTTACTTACTCCGGCCATCCGGTGGCGGCCGCGGTGGGCCTGGAAAACCTGCGGATCCTGCGCGACGAGAAGATCATCGAGCGTGTGAAGGAGGAAACGGCACCGTATTTGCAAAAACGTCTGCGCGAGCTGAGCGATCACCCGTTGGTGGGCGAAGTGCGCGGGCTGGGCATGCTCGGCGCGATCGAGCTGGTCAAGGATAAGGCAACCCGCGCCCGTTACGAAGGCCAGGGCGCCGGCATGATCTGCCGCCAGCACTGCTTCGACAACGGCCTGATCATGCGCGCCGTGGGCGACACCATGATCATTGCGCCACCGCTGGTGATCAGCCGTGACGAGATCGACGAGCTGGTGGAAAAGGCACGCAAATGCCTGGACCTGACGCTCGAAGCGCTGAAATAGCCAGGTGCTAGGCTAGCGTAGTGGCATAACAGTGTTTCAAGGTGGCTCTTTTGTTGAAAGAGCGCCTTGGAACTTGCCAGACTAGCGACTGTTTCAGTCGCCCAGTGCTTGCGCCGCAGAGAGCCGGCCGCTGAACAGATGGCTAAATAAAAAATTCTGGAGCATTACGCATGAAGAAAATGGGCAAGACGTTGTTGGCTGTGTCCCTGATGGGCGCCATGGCCAGTGCTGTTCAGGCGGATGACAAAGTGCTGCACGTCTACAACTGGTCCGATTACATCGCGCCGGACACCGTTGCCAAGTTTGAGAAGCAATCGGGCATCAAGGTTGTCTACGACGTCTTCGACAGCAACGAAACCCTGGAAGCCAAGTTGCTGGCAGGCAAGTCCGGCTACGACGTGGTCGTACCGTCGAACAACTTCCTGGCCAAGCAAATCAAGGCTGGCGTTTACCAGGAGCTGGACCGCTCCAAGCTGCCGAACTGGAAGAACCTGGACGAAGACCTGCTCAAGGCCGTTGGCGATGCCAGCGACCCGGGCAACAAGCATGCATTCCCGTACATGTGGGGCTCCATCGGCATCGGCTACAACCCGGAGAAGGTCAAGGCTGCGCTGGGCGTCGACAAGATCGATTCCTGGGATGCGGTGTTCAAGCCTGAGAACATCGAGAAGCTGAAAAGCTGCGGGGTGAGCTTCCTGGATGCACCGACCGAGATGCTCCCGGCTGCGCTGCACTACCTGGGCAAGCCCACCAACAGCACCAAGAAGGAAGACCTGAAGGCTGCCGAGGACCTGTTCCTGAGCATCCGTCCTTCGGTCGCCTACTTCCACTCGTCCAAGTACATCTCGGACCTGGCCAACGGCAACATCTGCGTGGCCGTGGGTTACTCGGGTGACCTGGAGCAGTCCAAGGCCCGTGCTCATGAAGCCGGCGACAAGGTCAAGCTGGACTACATCATTCCGAAAGAAGGTGCCGGTACCTTCTACGACATGGTTGCCATCCCGAAAGATGCGGCCAACGTCGATGCAGCCTACAAGTTCATGGACTTCCTGATGCAACCGGAAATCATGGCCGAAATCACCAACGCCGTGCGCTTCCCGAACGGCAACAAGGCGGCGACTGCGCTGGTGGACAAGGACATTTCCGGCGACCCGAGCATCTACCCACCGGCTGATGTGAAGAAACAGCTGTACGCCATTGCCGACCCAGGCGCCAAGGCCCAGCGCGATATCACTCGCATCTGGACCAAGATCAAGTCGGGCAAGTAAGCCGGTTTGAAACCCTGGGCGGTGTTAATCACGCCCAGGGTGCTCCGAGAATGAATTTTTTTTTGCGACATGAGTGCATCGAAGGTAAGTTGCGCGCCGGTTTGCTGATACGGCAGGTATTTATGCCGTTTGCTACGGGCACTATTGTGAGGACTACCCACTTGTCTACATCTGTATTTCGCAAGGCCATGCTGGCTGGAGCGAGTATGACGCTGGCGATCAGCGTCCAAGCGGCGCCCACGGTGCACATTTATAACTGGTCGGACTACATCGGTCAGACCACCCTGGCGGACTTCGAAAAAGCCACCGGCATCAAGCCGGTACAGGATGTCTTCGACTCCAACGAAACCCTGGAAGGCAAGCTGCTGGCCGGTCGTAGTGGTTACGACGTGGTGGTGCCGTCCAACCATTTCCTCGGCAAGCAGATCAAGGCGGGCGTATTCCAGAAGCTCGACAAGTCGCTGTTGCCCAATTACGCGAACCTTGACCCGACGCTGATGAAGCGCCTGGAAAAGAACGATCCGGGTAACCAGTACGCCGTCCCCTATCTGTGGGGCACCAATGGCATCGGCTACAACGTCGAGAAGGTCAAGGCGGCGCTGGGCACCGACACGATCGACTCCTGGGCCATGCTGTTCGAACCGGAGAACATCAAGAAACTCTCCAAATGCGGCGTCGCCTTCCTCGACTCGGCAGACGAGATGCTACCCGCGGTACTGAACTACATGGGGCTCAATCCCAACAGTACCGATCCCAAGGACTATGCCAAGGCCGAGGAGAAGCTGCTGGCCGTGCGTCCTTATGTGACCTATTTCCACTCCTCCAAGTACATCTCGGACCTGGCCAACGGCGACATCTGCGTGGCTGCCGGGTTCTCCGGCGATATATTCCAGGCCAAGTCCCGTGCCGAAGAAGCCGGCAAAGGCGTGGAAGTGGCCTATGTGATTCCCAAGGAGGGCGGCAACCTCTGGTTCGACATGCTGGCGATTCCCAAGGACTCCAGCCATGTCAAAGAGGCCCACGCCTTCATCAACTATTTGCTTGAACCTGCGGTGATTGCCCAGGTGAGCGATAACGTCGGTTATGCCAACCCGAACCCCAAGGCTGGCGACCTGATGGACCAGAAAGTGAGAACCGACGCAGCGGTTTACCCACCGCAAGAAGTGCTGGACAAGTTGTACGTCAACTCCGAGTTACCGCCCAAAGTGCAACGTTTGATGACCCGTAGCTGGACCAAGATCAAATCGGGCAAGTAAAAATCCAGGGTCCGTCACGGCAGGGGCGGACGCAAAAAACTTTGTTGGGAGTTACACACATGGCAGTTGCCTCCGGTGCCTATAAAAAAGCCCTCGAGGGCGATCAGCAGCCTAAACAGGTGCTGGTCAAAATCGACCGGGTTACAAAAAAGTTCGACGAAACGGTCGCCGTGGACGATGTGTC
Organism: Pseudomonas sp. NPDC090755; assembly: GCF_044769005.1. NCBI lineage: Bacteria > Pseudomonadati > Pseudomonadota > Gammaproteobacteria > Pseudomonadales > Pseudomonadaceae > Pseudomonas > Pseudomonas sp. NPDC090755. The sequence goes on from NZ_JBIVXC010000001.1 coordinate 350,942, forward strand.
CCTGGAAATCAAGAAGGGCGAGATCTTCGCTCTGCTGGGCGGTTCCGGTTCCGGTAAATCCACCTTGCTGCGTATGCTCGCCGGCTTCGAGCGTCCGACCGAAGGTCGGATCTTCCTCGATGGCGTAGACATCACCGACATGCCGCCCTACGAGCGGCCGATCAACATGATGTTCCAGTCGTACGCCCTGTTCCCGCACATGACCGTGGCGCAGAACATCGCCTTCGGCCTGCAGCAGGACCGCATGCCCAAGGCCGAGATCGACGCGCGTGTCGGCGAAATGCTCAAGCTGGTGCACATGACCCAGTACGCCAAGCGCAAGCCGCACCAGCTCTCCGGTGGCCAGCGTCAGCGTGTGGCCCTGGCCCGTTCCCTGGCCAAGCGTCCGAAGCTGCTGCTGCTCGATGAGCCGATGGGTGCGCTGGACAAAAAGCTGCGCTCACAGATGCAACTGGAGCTGGTGGAGATCATCGAGCGGGTCGGCGTGACCTGCGTGATGGTGACCCACGACCAGGAAGAGGCCATGACCATGGCCCAGCGCATCGCCATCATGCACCTGGGCTGGATCGCCCAGATCGGCAGCCCGATCGACGTCTACGAGACCCCGACCAGCCGCCTGGTCTGCGAGTTCATCGGCAACGTCAACCTGTTCGACGGTGAAGTGGTCGAAGACGCCGAAGGTCACGCGATCATTGCCAGCCAGGAGCTGGAGCGCAACATCTACGTCGGTCACGGTGTGACCACCTCGGTGGAAGACAAGCGCATCACCTACGCCCTGCGTCCGGAGAAGCTGCTGGTGACCACCACGGCGCCGACCTGCGAGCACAACTGGTCACGCGGCAAGGTCCACGACATCGCCTACCTGGGCGGCCACTCGGTGTTCTACGTCGAACTGCCTGGCGGCAAGATCGTCCAGTCGTTCGTGGCCAACGCCGAGCGCCAGGGCACCCGGCCAACCTGGGGTGACCAGGTGTACGTCTGGTGGGAAGACGACAGCGGCGTGGTACTGCGGTCATGAACATGCGCAAGCTCAAGCGAGCCTTCGAACGGGTGAAACCCGAGGGACGCCATCTGGTGATCGGCGTGCCCTTCATCTGGCTGTTCCTGTTCTTCATGCTGCCGTTCTTCATCGTCCTGAAGATCAGCTTCGCGGAAGCGGACGTGGCCATTCCGCCGTACACCGAGATCTACAGCTACGTTGAAGACAAGGTGCAACTGGTGCTCAACCTGGCCAACTACGGCCTGTTGACCGAGGACGAGCTGTACATCTCGGCCTACCTCGGATCGCTGAAGATTGCCTTCTTCAGCACGCTGCTGTGCCTGCTGATCGGCTATCCGATGGCCTACGGCATCGCCAATGCACGCAAGGAAACCCAGACCGTCTTGCTGCTGCTGATCATGATGCCGACCTGGACGGCGATCCTGATCCGCGTGTATGCCTGGATGGGCATCCTCAGCAACAACGGCCTGCTCAACGCCTTCCTGCTGTGGCTGGGCCTGATCGATCAGCCGTTGCAGATCCTCAACACCAACCTGGCGGTCTATATCGGCGTGGTCTATTCCTACCTGCCGTTCATGATCCTGCCGCTCTACGCCAACCTGGTGAAGCACGACGCGAGCCTGCTGGAAGCTGCTTCGGACCTGGGTTCGAGCACCTTCAACAGCTTCTGGAAGATCACCGTGCCGCTGTCGAAGAACGGCATCATCGCCGGGTGCATGCTGGTGTTCATTCCAGTGGTCGGTGAGTTCGTCATCCCGGAACTGCTGGGCGGTCCGGAAACCCTGATGATCGGTAAAGTGCTCTGGCAAGAGTTCTTCAACAACCGTGACTGGCCGGTGGCCTCGGCCCTGGCGGTGGTGATGCTGGCGATCCTGATCGTACCGATCCTGCTCTTCAACCGTAGTCAGGCCAAAGAGATGGAGGGTCGGGCATGAAGCGTTTCAGTTTCTCCAAGCTGATGTTGATCCTGGGCTTGTTGTTCATCTACCTGCCCATGCTGATCCTGGTGATCTATTCGTTCAACGCCTCCAAGCTGGTGACGGTGTGGGGCGGCTGGTCGGTGAAGTGGTACGTCGGCCTGCTCGACAACAGCCAGCTGATGGGCTCGGTGATGCGCTCGCTGGAGATCGCCTGCTACACCGCGATCGCCGCCGTGGCGCTGGGTACCCTGGCGGCCTTCGTGCTGACCCGGGTCACCCGTTTCAAGGGCCGCACCCTGTTCGGTGGCCTGGTCACCGCGCCGCTGGTGATGCCCGAAGTGATCACCGGTCTGTCGCTGTTGCTGCTGTTCGTGGCCATGGCGCAGATGATCGGCTGGCCGCAGGAGCGTGGCATCGTCACCATCTGGATCGCCCACACCACGTTCTGCTCGGCCTATGTGGCCGTGGTGGTGTCGGCGCGCCTGCGTGAGCTGGACCTGTCCATCGAAGAGGCGGCCATGGACCTCGGTGCGCGGCCATGGAAGGTGTTCTTCCTGATCACCATCCCGATGATCGCGCCTTCGCTGGCAGCGGGCGGCATGATGTCCTTCGCCCTGTCGCTGGATGACCTGGTGCTGGCCAGCTTCGTTTCCGGCCCGGGTTCGACCACCTTGCCGATGGAGGTCTTCTCTGCCGTGCGTCTGGGCGTCAAGCCGGAAATCAACGCCGTGGCCAGTCTGATCCTGCTGTCGGTGTCGCTGGTGACCTTCATGGTCTGGTACTTCAGCCGCCAGGCCGAAGAACGTCGCCGTCGGGCGATCCAGCAGGCCATCGAGGAAAGCGCAGCCGATTCCTGGAAGCAACCGGACGTGGGGCGCGCGCCAGCAGCCGTTTCGGCGTGATCTGACTGCAGCCCATCGCGGGGCAAGCCCGCTCCTACACCGGTAGGAGCGGGCTTGCCCCGCGATTGCGGTGTGTCAGCCATGTCGCTTCGCGGGGCAAGCCCGCTCCCACCCAAGACACTCCCACCGGGCGATCACTCCGGCCAATGCCAGGCCGGCCCATCCAGCATCCCCTGGCCCGCCACCCGGGTCTGTCCCAGCTGTTTCTCCAGCACGATCGAATTGCAGGTCGCATCCTGCTCCAGCGCGGCCACCAGCCGCCGTGCGTGCGACACCACCCACACCTGACAATGCTCCGTGGCACGGATGATCAGGCGTGCCAGTGCCGGCAGCAGGTCCGGATGCAGGCTGGTCTCCGGTTCGTTGAGCACCATCATGGTCGGCGCCCTGGGGCTCAGCAGCGCCGCGACCAGTAGCAGGTAACGCAAGGTGCCGTCCGACAGCTCCGCTGCCGACAGCGGCCGCAGCAGCCCATCCTGATGAAACTGCAGGCTGAACAGGCCACCGGGCACGGCGTCGATGGTCAGGTGCGAGCCGGGAAAGGCATCGCTGATGGTGTTCCACAACGCCTGGGCGTCGCCGATCTCGATGATGGTCTGCAGGGCGGCGGCCAGGTCGCGACCGTCGTGGTGCAGCACCGGTGTGCGCGTACCCAGTTGGGGGCGTCGTGCCGGCGCCTCGCGGTCGGTGCGAAAGTGATCGTAGAAGCGCCAGCCGCGGATGCGCTCGCGCAGGTGCAGCACCTCCGGGGAGGAGCGCAGGTTGCCGACCTGATCGTAGAGGCTGTCGAAATCCGGCGTGTGCTGGGCCAGAACATCCCATTGCCGGCCTTCGCGGGCGCGGACCATGCCACCCTGGCGGTCAACCAGCAGGCTGGCCGGGCGATAGAGCGGGCCTGCCCAGATGCATTCACGTTTGATCTGCGGGTCGAGGGTGAAGCGCGAGGCAATGGGCGTGGACTTGCCCGGGAGCATGAAGTGACCGCTGGACGCGGGCAACCCCAGGCCAATGGCATAGCCGAAATCCTCGTCGGCAAAGCCCAGGCGCAGACGCTTGGCGTCCTGGCGCGGGCCACCCTCGACCGCGACCTCGCCGCGGCTCATGCGTCGGCTGATGCGTTCCGGCCCTGCCCAGAAGGTCGACTCCAGCCCGCCTTCACCGGCCAGTGCGTTGATCACCCCGCCCTGGGCGGTTTCGGCCAGCAGACGCAGGGCCTTGTACAGGTTGGACTTGCCGCTGCCATTGGGCCCGGTAATGACGTTGAGGCGGCTCAGGGGCAGCACCAGGTGGTTGATCGAGCGGTAGTTGGCGACGGCCAGGGTGGTCAGCATCACGGCGTCCTTGCGCGGGCGGTGGCGCTCCAGTATCGCCGATTGACCGAGCGCAAATGAATTGCGTTTGTCGCAAGCGGCGCCACAAACCCTGATCTACGCTAACACTCGCATCTCTATATCGATCTGGCACATGCAAGGAGCCTGCATGACGGTGTTGCGTACGGTATTGGTCGTCAGTCTGGGGTCGGCGCTCGTGCTCACCGGCTGTGGCGAGAAAAACACCGCTGAACTTGAACTTCGCCGAGTGGGCGTGCAACAGGTCCAACCCAGTGACTTTGCTGCCTCCGTGAGCCTCACCGGTGATGTCCAGGCGCGGGTACAGGCGGATCAATCATTTCGCGTGGGCGGCAAGATCATTTCCCGCAGTGTCGACGTGGGCGATCACGTGAAGGCCAATCAGGTCCTGGCCCGGCTCGACCCCAAGGACCTGCAGGCCAGTGTCGACTCGGCCAAGGCCGAGGTGTTCGCCGAGCAGGCACGGGTGACCCAGTCCAGCGCCGCCTTTGTCCGCCAGCAGAAACTGCTGCCCAAGGGCTATACCAGCCAGAGTGAATACGACTCGGCCCAGGCCGCGCTGCGCAGTAGCCAGAGCGCCTTGAAGGCGGCCCAGGCACAACTGGCCAATGCCCGCGATCAGCTCAGTTACACCGCATTGGTGGCGGATGCCGCTGGCGTCATCACCGAGCGCCAGGCTGAAGTCGGGCAGGTGGTGCAGGCCACGGCGCCAATCTTCACCCTGGCCCACGATGGCGAGCGTGATGCGGTATTCAATGTCTATGAATCCCTGTTGGTCGCGCCGCCGAGCAGCGAGACCATCATCGTCAGCCTGGTGGACAACCCGAAAGTCCAGGCTCAGGGCCATGTGCGTGAAATCACCCCGACCGTTTCGGCGCAGAGCGGCACGGTGCAGGTCAAAGTGGCCTTGCGTGAGGTGCCGGCGGGCATGGAACTGGGGTCGGCGGTCTCCGCCACGGGGCATGCCCGAGGCAAGCCGAGTATCGAACTGCCCTGGTCGGCGTTGACCAAGGCCCTGCATGAGCCAGCTGTGTGGGTGGTGGGCGAGGGCAACAAGGTCAGCTTGCGGCCGGTCCAGGTCAGTCGCTACCTCACCGGCAAAGTCGTCATTGCTGAAGGCCTCAAAGGCGGGGAAACCGTGGTGGTGGCGGGGGGGCAGTTGCTCACGCCTGGCATGCAGGTGGAAGTCGCACCGCTCAAGGACAGTGGGGTTGCCCAATGAAAACCGTCACCCTTGGGCTATGTAGCGCCCTGTTGCTGATGGGCTGTGGAAAAGAACCTGCGAAGTCGGAGCCGGTCCGCCCGGTGCTGTCGGTGATCGTCCAGCCGCAGATACAAGCCAACCTCGGGCGGTTCGCCGGCACTATCCAGGCGCGTTACGAGAGCACCCTGGGTTTTCGCGTGGGCGGTCGTATTGCCCGGCGCTGGGTCGATGTCGGTAGTGAGGTGAAATCGGGTGATAAATTGGCCAGCCTCGACCCGGCCGACCAGCTCAACCAGCTGCGCGCAGCCCAGGGTGACCTGGCCAAGGTCCAGGCGCAGTGGATCAATGCCCAGGCCGATGCGCGCCGCCAGCAGCAGTTGTTCGATCGCGGCGTCGGCGCCCAGGCGCAACTGGATGCCGCCCAGACCAATCTGAAAACCACCAGCGCGGCCCTGGAGCAGGCAAGGGCCGCCGTCAGCCAGGCGCGCGACCAGCTCGGCTACAGCGAGCTGCACACCGATCACGCTGCGGTGGTGACCAACTGGCAGGCGGAAGCGGGGCAGACCGTCAGTGCCGGCCAGCCGGTGGTCACCCTGGCCCGCCCTGATATCAAGGAGGCGGTGATCGACCTGCCAACTTACCTGGCCGAACAGTTGTCCACTGATTTGAAATTCGTTGTGGCGTCGCAACTCGATCCGACGATCAATACCACTGCAACCTTGCGCGAGCTTGAGCCCCAGGCCGACGCCGCCACGCGCACCCGCCGTGCGCGCCTGACGCTGGCCAATACCCCCGAGTCCTTCTACCTGGGCACGGCAATCAGCGTCACGCTCACCTCGACGGTGTCGCCCCGCAGCGAGCTGCCGGCTTCAGCCTTGCTCGAAGGTGATGGTCAGCCCCGGGTGTGGGTGGTCGATCCGCAGCAGAACACCGTTGCCGCCCGCGAGGTAAAACTGCTTGAACGCACCTCCGACAGCGTGGTGCTGGGCTCAGGTGTCCAGGCGGGGGAGCGCGTAGTAACCGCAGGTGTGAACAGCCTGAAACCGGGCCAGAAGGTCATCGTCAATGAGGAAGACCCACAATGAAAGGAAGCTTCAACCTGTCGGAGTGGGCGCTGAAGCACCAATCCTTTGTCTGGTACCTGATGTTCGTCGGCTTGCTGATGGGCGTGTTCTCCTACATGAACCTGGGACGCGAGGAAGACCCTTCGTTCACCATCAAGACCATGGTCATCCAGACCCGCTGGCCGGGCGCGACCCAGGATGAAACCCTCAACCAGGTCACCGACCGTATCGAAAAGAAGCTCGAGGAACTGGACTCGCTCGACTACGTGAAAAGTTACACCCGGCCGGGTGAGTCGACTGTCTACGTCAACCTGCTCGATACCACCCCGGCCAAGGACATTCCGGAAATCTGGTACCAGGTGCGCAAGAAGATCTCGGACATTCGTGGCCAGTTTCCCCAGGGCATCCAGGGGCCGGGGTTCAACGATGAGTTCGGCGACGTCTACGGCTCGATCTACGCCTTTACCGCCGACGGCCTGACCATGCGGCAACTGCGCGACTACGTCGAGCAGGTGCGAGCCGAGATCCGCGAAGTGCCGGGCCTTGGCAAGGTCGAAATGATCGGCACCCAGGACGAGGTGCTGTACCTGAACTTCTCCACACGCAAGCTGGCCTCGTTCGGCATCGATCAGCGGCAAGTGCTGCAGGCCCTGCAAAGCCAGAACGCGGTCACCCCGGCCGGGGTGATCGAAGCCGGGCCCGAGCGGGTGTCGGTGCGCACCACGGGCCAGTTCGCCTCGGAGAAAGACCTGGAGACGGTCAACCTGCGCATCAATGACCGCTTCTTCCGCCTGGCGGACATTGCCGACATCGAACGCGGCTACGTCGACCCACCTTCGCCGCAGTTCCGATACAACGGCCAGCCCGCCATCGGCCTGGGCATCGGCATGAAGGCCGGTGGCAACATCCAGGTGTTCGGTGCCGACCTGCACAAGATGATGGACCGGGTGATCAGCGAGCTGCCGGTTGGCGTCGGCGTGCACACTGTCTCCGACCAGGCCGTGGTGGTGGAAGAAGCTGTCGGCGGCTTCACCAGTGCCCTGTTCGAAGCGGTGGTCATCGTGCTGGTGGTGAGCTTCGTCAGCTTAGGCATTCGCGCCGGCCTGGTGGTGGCCTGTTCGATTCCGCTGGTACTGGCCATGGTGTTCATCTTCATGGAGTACAGCGGTATCACCATGCAGCGGATCTCCCTGGGGGCCTTGATCATTGCCCTGGGGCTGTTGGTGGACGATGCGATGATCACCGTGGAGGTGATGGTGACGCGCCTGGAAATGGGCGAAACCAAGGAGCAGGCGGCGACCTTCGCCTACACCTCGACGGCCTTCCCGATGCTCACCGGTACCCTGGTGACCGTGGCCGGCTTCATGCCGATCGGTCTCAATGCCAGTTCGGCGGGGGAGTACACCTACACGCTGTTCGCGGTGATTGCCGCCGCCTTGCTGGTGTCCTGGGTGGTGGCGGTGATGTTCGCGCCGGTGTTGGGCGTGCACATCCTCAGTAGCAAGGTCAAACCGCACAATGAAGAACCCGGCCGCGTCGGCAAGGCGTTCGAGCACAGCCTGTTGTGGTGCATGCGCAACCGCTGGCTGACTATCGTCGGCACCATCTTGCTGTTCGTGCTGGCGTTGTTCTGCATGCGTTTTGTGCAGAACCAGTTCTTCCCCTCCTCGGACCGCCCGGAGATCCTCGTCGACCTCAACCTGCCGCAGAACGCTTCGATCGAGGAAACCCGCAAGGCGGTGGACCGGCTGGAGGCAACCCTCAAGGGCGACGAGCTGATCGAGCGCTGGAGCAGCTACATCGGCCAGGGCGCAATTCGCTTCTACCTGCCACTGGACCAGCAACTGCAGAACCCGTACTACGCCCAGCTGGTGATCGTCAGTAAAGGCTTCAAGGAACGTGAAGTGCTGATCAAGCGCCTGAAACAGCGTCTGCGCGAAGACTTCGTCGGTATCGGCACCAACGTCCAGTCGCTGGAAATGGGTCCCCCGGTGGGGCTGCCGATCCAGTACCGGGTGATGGGGCCGGATATCGACCAGGTGCGCAAGCACGCCATCGCCCTGGCGGCCCTGCTCGACAGCAATGACCACATCGGCCAGATGATTTACGACTGGAACGAGCCGGGCAAGGTGCTGCGGGTCGAGATCGCCCAGGACAAGGCACGTCAGCTCGGCCTGTCGTCCGAGGACGTGGCCAATGTGATGAACAGCATTGTCAGTGGCACGCCGATCACCCAGGTGAACGACAGCATCTACCTGATCAACGTCATCGCCCGCGCCGAAGACAGTGAACGCAGCTCGCCGCAGACCTTGCAGAACCTGCAGATCGTCACGCCCAACGGCACCTCGATCCCGCTGCTGGCTTTCGCCACCGTACGCTACGAACTGGAGCAGCCGCTGGTCTGGCGTCGCGACCGCAAGCCGACCATTACCATCAAGGCCGCGGTTCGGGGTGAGATCCAGCCGACCGACCTGGTGCGTGAGCTCGAACCGCAAATCAACGACTTCATCAGCAAGCTGCCAGTGGGGTACACCGTCGAGACCGGTGGTACGGTGGAGGCGAGCGGCAAGGCACAGGGTCCGATTGCCAAGGTTATACCGCTGATGCTGTTCCTGATGGGTACCTTCCTGATGATCCAGTTGCACAGCGTGCAGAAGCTGTTCCTGGTGGCCAGTGTGGCACCCCTGGGGTTGATCGGCGTGGTCCTGGCACTGGTGCCGACGGGCACGCCCATGGGCTTCGTGGCGATCCTCGGGATCCTGGCGTTGATCGGTATCATCATCCGTAACTCGGTGATCCTGGTGACCCAGATCCACGAGTACGAGGAGCAGGGACTCTCCGCCTGGGCGGCGGTACTGGAAGCCACCAATCACCGTCGCCGACCGATCCTGCTGACCGCGGCGGCGGCGAGCCTGGGGATGATTCCGATCGCCCGGGAAGTGTTCTGGGGGCCGATGGCCTACGCCATGATCGGCGGCATCATCATTGCCACCTTGCTGACCCTGTTGTTCCTGCCGGCGCTGTACGTGGCCTGGTACAAGATCAGGGAACAATGAGGCCACATCGCAGGCTTCGCCAGCTCCCACAGGTTTGCAGGTCCTCTGTGGGAGCTGGCGAAGCCTGCGATGGCAATACCACAACACCGGAGCCATAAAAAAACCGGCGCACCAGGCGCCGGTTTTTTGTTTGCCGCGTCGACTTACAGCCCGTCGAGCAGCGCCTTGTTGCGCACAGCACCCTTGTCGGCGCTGGTCGCCAGCAAGGCATAGGCCTTGAGCGCGGTGGTCACCTTGCGTGGACGGGCTTCGACTGGCTTCCAGCCTTTCTTGTCCTGTTCCACACGGCGTGCCGCCAGTTCTTCGTCGCTGACCAAGAGGTTGATCGAGCGGTTGGGGATGTCGATCAGCACCTTGTCGCCGTCCTGCACCAGGCCGATGGCGCCACCCGCGGCGGCTTCTGGCGAAGCGTGGCCGATGGACAGGCCCGAGGTGCCGCCGGAGAAGCGACCGTCGGTGAGCAGGGCACAGGCTTTGCCCAGGCCCTTGGACTTCAGGTAAGAGGTCGGATAGAGCATTTCCTGCATGCCCGGGCCGCCTTTCGGACCTTCGTAGCGGATGATGACGATGTCACCTTCCTTCACTTCGTCGGCGAGGATGCCGCGCACGGCGCTGTCCTGGCTTTCGAAGATCTTGGCGTTGCCTTCGAACACCAGGATCGACTCGTCGACGCCGGCGGTTTTCACCACGCAGCCGTCCAGGGCGATATTGCCGTAGAGCACGGCCAGGCCGCCTTCTTGCGAGTAGGCGTGCTCGACACTGCGGATGCAGCCGTTCTCGCGGTCGGCGTCCAGGGTTTCCCAACGGGTCGACTGGCTGAATGCGGTCTGGGTCGGGATGCCGGCCGGACCTGCCTTGAAGAAGGTGTGCACGGCTTCGTCATCGGTCTGGGTGATGTCCCACTTGGCGATGGCTTCTTCCAGGCTGCGGCTGTGCACGGTCGGCAGGCTGGTGTGCAGCAGGCCGCCACGGGCCAGCTCACCCAGAATGCTGATGATGCCACCGGCGCGGTGCACGTCTTCCATGTGGTACTTCTGGATGTTCGGCGCCACCTTGCACAGCTGCGGCACCTTGCGCGACAGGCGATCGATGTCGCGCAGGTCGAAGTCCACCTCGGCTTCCTGGGCTGCGGCCAGCAGGTGCAGGATGGTGTTGGTCGAACCGCCCATGGCGATGTCCAGGGTCATGGCGTTCTCGAACGCCTGGAAGCTGGCGATGTTGCGCGGCAGTACCGACGGGTCGTTCTCGCCGTAGTAGCGCTTGCACAGCTCGACGATGGTACGACCGGCGGTGAGGAACAGCTGTTCGCGATCGCTGTGGGTCGCCAGGGTCGAACCGTTGCCCGGCAGGGCCAGGCCCAGGGCTTCGGTCAGGCAGTTCATGGAGTTGGCGGTGAACATGCCGGAGCAGGATCCGCAGGTCGGGCAGGCGCTGCGCTCGTACTCGGCGACCTTCTCGTCGGAGGCGCTGGAGTCGGCGGCGATGACCATGGCGTCGACCAGGTCCAGGCCGTGGTTGGCCAGTTTGGTCTTGCCGGCTTCCATCGGGCCGCCGGAAACGAAGATCACCGGGATGTTCAGGCGCAGGGCAGCCATCAGCATGCCGGGGGTGATCTTGTCGCAGTTGGAGATGCAGACAATGGCGTCGGCACAGTGGGCATTGACCATGTACTCGACCGAGTCGGCGATGATCTCGCGGCTTGGCAGCGAGTAGAGCATGCCGTCATGGCCCATGGCGATGCCGTCGTCGACCGCGATGGTGTTGAATTCCTTGGCCACGCCACCGGCGCGTTCGATCTCGCGGGCGACCAGTTGGCCCAGGTCCTTCAGGTGCACATGCCCCGGGACGAACTGGGTGAAGGAGTTGGCGATGGCGATGATCGGTTTCTTGAAGTCGTCGTCCTTCATCCCGGTGGCACGCCACAGGGCACGAGCGCCGGCCATGTTGCGGCCGTGGGTGGACGTTTTAGAGCGGTAATCAGGCATGAAGCACTCCTGGCGGCTAATCAGGTAACAAAAAGGGACGTGAGCTTCTCTTGTCCTTTGCACCGAAGGCAGGTGGCCGCTGGTACGGATGAAGCCGATGACGCCGCGGGATCGCCGCGCGCTCGGCCAGAGCTCATAAACCCGCCGGGGATGACTGGCGATGAATAGCCCGATTCTACACCGCTGCGGGCTGGAGGGAATGGCGTTGTGGATGGTTGACCGCTTTAATCCGCGCCGGTGAAACGCTGTGCAAAAAAAATCCCGGCCTATGTGCCGGGATTTTTGCTTTGTACCACTCAGCTGTTAGGCAGCAGACGGCAGATAATGCTCTTGATGTAGCGCGTCTCCGGGATTGCCGGGTGTACCGGATGATCCGGGCCCTGGCCGCCGCGTTCGAGCAGCTGGATATTGCGGTCCAGGTGACGGGCGCTGGTCAGCAGGATGTTCTGCAGGTCGTCTTCGGGCAGGTGCATCGAGCACGACGCGCTGACCAGGATGCCGTCCTTGCTCAACAGGCGCATGGCCTGCTCGTTCAGGCGACGGTAGGCGCCTTCGCCGTTCTTCAGGTCTTTCTTGCGCTTGATGAAGGCGGGCGGGTCGGCAACGATCACGTCGAAACGCTCTTCGGCGGCCTTGAGCTCGCGCAGGGCTTCGAACACGTCGCCTTCGATGCAGGTGACCTTCTCGGCAATGCCGTTGAGACCGGCGTTACGCTCGACGCCGTCCAGGGCAAAGCCCGAGGCGTCGACACAGAACACTTCGCTGGCGCCGAAGGCACCGGCCTGCACGCCCCAGCCGCCGATGTAGCTGAACAGGTCCAGTACGCGCTTGCCCTTGACGTAGGGGGCCAGGCGCGCGCGGTTCATGCGGTGGTCGTAGAACCAGCCGGTCTTCTGGCCTTCCATCACCGGTGCTTCGAACTTCACGCCGTTCTCTTCCAGGGCGACCCACTCCGGCACCAGGCCGAATACGGTTTCGACGTAGCGGCCCAGGCCTTCGGCATCACGGGCGGCCGAGTCGTTCTTGAACAGGATGCCAGTCGGCTTGAGCACCTGCACCAGGGCGGCAATCACCTCGTCCTTGTGCGCTTCCATGGTCGCCGAGGCCAGCTGGACCACCAGGATGTCGCCGAAACGGTCGACCACCAGGCCCGGCAGCAGGTCGGAGTCGCCGTACACCAGGCGGTAGAACGGCTTGTCGAACAGGCGCTCGCGCAGCGACAGGGCGACGTTCAGGCGGTGCACCAGCAGCGACTTGTCCAGGGCCAGCTTGCTGTCGCGCGACAGCAGGCGGGCGCAGATCAGGTTGTTCGGGCTCATGGCGACGATGCCCAGGGCCTTGCCGCCCGCGGTTTCCAGCACCGCCTGGTCGCCGGCCTTGAAGCCATGCAGCGGGGTCGCGGCGACGTCGATTTCGTTGCTGTAGACCCACAGATGGCCGGCGCGCAGGCGGCGGTCGGCATTGGCTTTGAGACGAAGGCTGGGCAGGGACATGACGTCGCTCCGGGAAAAAAGAGCGGGATTATAGCGCGTCGGCCGGGCGCCCGGCTCGGTCGACGACAAATAGCCGGTTCCGGTCTCAGCGGTTGGATCCCAAACAGTCCAAGAGGTTAGAATCGCCCCTCAGTCCCGAGTGTGTACTTATGTCCCAGGAACTCTCCGCCGAACAGATCCAGCAAGCCTTGCAAGGCATCAGTGTGCCGCCGCAGCCGCAGATCATGGTTGACCTGCAGTTCGAGCAATATATGCCCGACCCTGACCTGGAGGTGATCGCCAAGCTGATTTCCCAGGACCCGGGGCTGTCCGGCGCCTTGCTCAAGCTGGTCAACTCGCCCTATTACGGGCTGACCAACAAGATTGCCTCGATCCAGCGCGCGGTGAACCTGCTCGGCAGCCGTTCGATCATCAACCTGATCAACGCCCAGTCGATCAAGGGTGAGATGAGCGACGACACCATCGTCACTCTCAACCGTTTCTGGGACACCGCCCAGGACGTGGCCATGACCTGCCTGACCCTGGCCAAGCGCATCGGCTCCCAGGCGGTGGATGAAGCCTATGCCCTGGGACTGTTCCACGATTGCGGCGTACCCCTGATGCTCAAGCGCTTTCCCGACTACATGAGCGTGCTCGAGGATGCCTATGCCAGTGCCGGAGCCAACCAGCGGGTGGTGGACACCGAGAACCAGGTGTTCAATACCAACCACGCGGTGGTCGGCTACTACACCGCCAAGTCCTGGCGCCTGCCGGAGCACCTGAGCAGCGCCATCGCCAACCACCACAACGCCCTGGCGGTGTTCAGCGATGATTCGGCGCGCAACAGCCCACTGAAGAACCTGCTGGCGATCCTGAAGATGGCCGAGCACATCTGCGCCTCCTACCGGGTGCTGGGTAACCAGGGCGTGGACCACGAGTGGAATACCGTCGGGCACCTGGTGCTCGACTATGTCGGGCTTTCCGAGTACGACTTCGAGAACCTCAAACAGACCATTCGCGAGCTGGGCGGTCACTGATCCATGCCGGAACTCCCCGAAGTAGAAACCACCCGGCGCGGTATTGCGCCTTACCTGGAAGGCCAGCGGGTCAGCCGGGTGATCGTCCGTGACCGGCGCCTGCGCTGGCCGATTCCCGAAGACCTGGACATTCGCCTCTCCGGCCAGCGTTTCGTCTCGGTCGAGCGGCGGGCCAAGTACCTGCTGCTCAACGCCGAGGTCGGCACCCTGATCAGTCATCTGGGCATGTCCGGCAACCTGCGCCTGGTCGAGATCGGTCTGCCGGCGGCCAAGCACGAACATGTGGACATCGAACTGGAGTCGGGCCTGGCGCTGCGCTACACCGATCCGCGTCGCTTTGGCGCGATGCTCTGGAGCCTGGACCCGCTCAACCACGAGTTGCTGATCAAGCTCGGCCCGGAGCCGCTGACCGACCTGTTCGATGGTGAGCGCCTGTTCCAGCTGTCACGGGGCAAGTCCATGGCCGTCAAGCCGTTCATCATGGACAACGCGGTAGTGGTCGGGGTCGGCAACATCTATGCGACCGAAGCGTTGTTCGCCGCCGGTATCGATCCGCGCCGCGAAGCCGGGGGCATTTCCCGGGCGCGTTACCTGAAGCTGGCGATCGAGATCAAACGCATCCTGGCCTGCGCCATCGAGCGCGGCGGCACCACCCTGCGTGACTTTATCGGCGGCGATGGCCAGCCGGGTTACTTCCAGCAGGAGTTGTTCGTGTACGGGCGGGGAGAAGAACCCTGCAAGGTCTGCGGCAGCATCCTGCGTGAGGTCAAGCTGGGCCAGCGCGCCAGCGTCTACTGTCCGCGATGCCAGAAATGAGGGTGCTCAGCGTGGGCTGAGCACGGTGGACTCACCGACGCCACGCGGGTCGCTGGCGGCCTCCAGGGAGTTGGCCGACTTGTTCCAGTACAGCACTTGCTGGTTGCCGTAGGTCCGCCCCAGGTCCTTGAGCTGATAGCCGCGCGCCTGCAATTGGCGTTGTTGCGCCGGGCTGAAGGCGCCGGGCTCATGCTCGACCACGTCCGGCAGGTACTGGTGGTGGTAACGCGGCACGGCGGGCCAGTTGGCAACCGGCTTGCCTTCCAGAAAGCCCATCATCGACAACAGCACCATGCTCGGGATGCGGCTGCCGCCCGGTGTACCGAAGGCAGCGAACTGGGTGGGGCTCTCGATAAAGCTCGGGCTCATGCTCGACAAGGGGCGCTTGCCGGCGGCCACGGCATTGGCCTGGCTACCGGCCAGGCCGTAGCTGTTGCTGCCACGGGGATCGGCGGCAAAGTCATCCATTTCATTGTTGAGCACCACGCCAGTGCCCGGCGCGCTGAAGGCCGCGCCGAACGGCAAGTTGACCGACAGCGTCGCGGCTACGGCGTTGCCCTGGGCATCGATCACGGCAAAGTGGGTGGTGTGGTCACCTTCGCGCCAGGCCGGAGCAGGCGGCAGGCTGCTGCTCGGGGTGGCCTGGTGGACGTCGATGCTGGCGGTCAGGCTGTTCAGGTACGGGCGCGCCAGCAGCTGCGCCACCGGATTGGCCACGTAGTCCGGGTCGCCCAGCAGGCCACGGTCGCGGTAGGCCCGGCGCAGGACTTCCAGCACATAGTGGCTGCGCTGCACCGGCTCTGCGTTCTGCCAGGGCAGGCGCTGGAGCATGGCCAGGCTCTGGGCCAGGGCCACGCCACCGGCCGAGGGCGGTGGGGCGCTGATCAGCTCGCGCTGGTCGGCCAGTTGATAGCGCAGTGGCTCGCGCCTGGCGGTACGGTAGTTGGCGAGGTCGTCCAGGCTCCAGAGGCCGCCTGCGGCCTGGACACCATTGACCATGGCCTGTGCGGTCGGGCCGCCGTAGAAACCGTCACGACCCTGGTTGGCCAGGCGTTCGAGGGTCACGGCCAGCTCCGGCTGGCGAATCGTCGCGCCAAGGGCCGGCACGTCGTTGTTGCGCAGGAACAGGCGGGCGCTTTCCGGATCGTCGCGCAGGGCGCTCAGGCGCATGTGTGCCCGGTCGCGGTAGATGCGGTCGACGGCAAACCCCTGGTTGGCCAGGCGAATGGCCGGGGCCAGGGTGCTTCTGAACGGCAGCTTGCCGTAGTGCGCCGCGAGCTCGGCCAGTGCCGCCGGCAATCCGGGGATCGCCGCCGCGAGGGGACCGTTGATCGACAGGCCCGGCTGGACCTTGCCGTCCTTGAGGTACATGGTTTCGCTGGCCTTGCCGGGCGCTCGCTCGCGGGCGTCGAGGAAGGCATAGCGCGGCGAATCGCCCGCTTCACGCAGCAGGAAGAAACCTCCGCCCCCCAGGCCCGAGCCATAGGGCTCGACCACTGCCAGTGCGGCGCTGACGGCAATGGCCGCGTCGAAGGCGTTGCCGCCTTGTTCGAGGATTTCGCGAGCCGCGGCGGTGGCCTGGGCGTGCGGGCTGGCGATCGCCGCCTGGCCCGGGCCCTGTGCCTGGGCACAGGCAGCCCCTGACGCGAGCAGCGCGCCAAGCAGCAGCGGGGTCAGGCGGGCGCCAGGTCGCATCAAGCCTTGCCGGTGATACGGCGGTATTTTTCCATCAACTCGTCGTGGGTCTCGGGGTGCGCTTCATCCAGGGGGATGCAGTCGACCGGGCAGACCTGCTGGCATTGAGGCTCGTCATAGTGGCCGACGCACTGGGTGCACAGGTTCGGGTCGATCACGTAGATCTCTTCGCCCTGGGAGATGGCAGCGTTCGGGCACTCGGGTTCGCAGACGTCGCAGTTGATGCAATCGTCGGTGATGATCAGGGACATGGGGACTCCGGCCAGGGGCATGACCCTGGCATTTGAAAACCAATGGGCATAATTGTGCCGCATTAGCGCCCGCAGTGCACGCGGGCGCGGTCGTCAAATCGTCGATGTCACTTCTTGAAGCGTTCGGTCAGGGCGTCGGCCACCACCGGATGGACGAACTTGGTGATGTCGCCACCCAGTGCCGCGATTTCCCGGACCAGGGTCGAGGAAATGAACGAATAGCGCTCCGAAGGCGTCAGGAACAGGCTTTCGACGTCGGGCGCGAGCTGACGGTTCATGTTCGCCAGCTGGAATTCGTACTCGAAGTCGGAGACCGCCCGCAGGCCGCGCAGGAATACATTGGCCTGTTGTTCCTTGGCGAAGTGCGCCAGCAACGAGGAAAAGCCGATGACCTCGACATTGGGCAGGTGCTTGGTGACCTCGCGAGCCAGTTCCACCCGTTGCTCCAGCGGGAACAGCGGGTTTTTCTTCGGGCTGGCGGCAACCGCAATGATCACCTGGTCGAACAGCCGCGAGGCACGCTCGACCAGATCGCCATGGCCCTTGGTAATAGGGTCGAAAGTACCTGGGTACAACACTCGGTTCATCGCGTCGTCCTGGCAGGAGTGCGTTGGGGAGTCGGATGGTATCGCAGCAGTGGCGGTCGGCCAAGTCGCCCGCGCATGCTGAAGGCACTATAGACAGTGAGCCCAATTGTTGTCATCTACCGGAAACCAGCCGCTCGATCAGGCCATCGGTGAGCCTTGCCGTAAGGCCGTACACCGATAACTGCGGGTTGGCACCGATGCTGGTGGGAAACAATGAGCCGTCGTGGATCGACAGGTTCTCCAATTGATGATGGCGTCCCAGGCTGTCGCAGACCGCCTGGCGCGGGTCTTCGCCCATGGCGCAGCCGCCCATGACATGGGCGCTGCCCAGGCGGGTGCGGAATAGCTCCAGGCTCAGGCCGTCGATCATCTGCCGCGCTTCGCCCAGGGACTTAACGTAACGGCCGTCGCTGTGCAGCGGCAACACTGCTTCGGCGCCGGCGGCGAACTGGATCTCGGCCATGCTGTGGAAGGCGCGGCGCACGCCGTCCCAGGCATAGGCCGAGACCGGGTAATCGAGCACCGGCGAGCCGTCGCCGCGCAGTTGGACCTGGCCGCCGGTGCTCTGCGGGTGAAAACCGTCACGCAACAGGGCGAGCATCATGTGGGTCTGTGGCAGTTGCTCCATGCGCAGGGCATTGTCGCGACCGAAACCTCCGAGCAGGGTGCTGGCCAGTGCAGGTTGCAGCGGCGGCACTTCGAGTTTGTAGCCGATCGGCCCGGTGACGCCGTCGCGCCACTGGAAATGGTCGGAGTAGATCGACTGCGGGGCGCCGTAGAACGGGTTGACCTTGTCCTTGAACAGGCCGGCGCTGAAGTTCACCAGGTGCAGAAAGGTCCGCTTGCCCAGGCGTTCATGGGGGTCCGGGGCGTCGGAGCGCAGCAGCAGGGCGGGGCTGTTGATGCCGCCGCCGGCGAGCACGTAATGCCGCGCCTTGACCTGGATGGTGCGTCCGGTGGGGTTCACGCAGCGGGCATCCATGGCCTGGCATTGCAGGCTGCTGATGCGCTCGCCGTCGTGGACCAGCCGCTCGGCACGGGCCAGATAGAGTAACTCGCCGCCTTTTTCCAAGGTGGCGGGAATGGTGGTCACCAGCATCGACTGCTTGGCGTTGACCGGGCAACCCATGCCGCAGTACCCCAGGTTCCAGCAGCCGCGCACGTTGCGCGGAATGACCTTCCAGCTGTAGCCGAGGGCTTCGCAGCCGCGCTTGAGTGCTTCGTTGTTGGCGTTGGGCGGCATGATCCAGGGCGCGATGCCCAGGCGCTGTTCCATGCGCTCGAACCAGGGCGCCAGTTCGGCGCTGCTCAGGCCCTTGACCCCGTGCTCGCTGGCCCAGTGTTGCAGGGTCGGCTCGGGAGTGCGAAAGCTCGAGGTCCAGTTGATCAGGGTGGTGCCGCCCACCGCGCGGCCCTGGAGGATGGTGATGGCGCCATCCTTGCTCATGCGGCCGATGCCTTCCTGGTACAGGCTGGCGTAGGCCTCGTCTTCGAGCAGGTGGAAGTCGCTGCTGGTCTTGAGTGGGCCTTCTTCGATGAGCAGCACCTTGAAGCCGGCGGCGCTGAGCAGTTCGGCACTGGTGGCGCCGCCGGCGCCGCTGCCGATGATGGCGATATCGGTTTCCAGGGTCAGGTCCTGGTCCAGGCGCGAGGCATCGCGGGCTTTCCAGCCGCGGGCAAGGCCTTCGCGAAACAGGTCGGGTACGGGCATCTTCAGCCTCTTGTATTTATGCAGGGGTCAGACTTTGGGAGGGCCGGGGTAGCCGCACTGGGCCCAGGATTCGGGCATCTCGTACCAGGCCATCTGCAGCAGTTGCAGCAATGAGGCATGGCCCATGCGCAGCAGATTCAGCGAACTGCTTTCCCAGCGCCGTAGAAAGGCCTGGATCTGCTCACTGCTGGCGCCCTCCCAGCTGCCCCAGATACCGGTCAAGGGGCCACGGGTTACCGGCAGGGCCAGCACATCGAACAGCTGTCGGGTCAGCTTGAGCATGGCTGGCGACAGGCTGGCGAGCTTGTTGTCCAGCCGCTGCAGCAGCGCTTCACGGCTGTCAGCGGCGGCGGTGCCGGCGAGGATCACCGGAATCAGGGCATGGAGGATCGGCAGATCCCCCTCGCGCAGGGTCAGGAAACCATGGGCAGGCGACTGCGCCGAACAGCCGCTGAGGCTGGCGCCCAACCCGGCGGTGGCCAGGAAGGCGCTGGCGCCGAGGCTGAACTTGAGCAGCCCGCGGCGGCTCAGGGCGGGTGTTGCTGGCAGGCTTGTGGTCATTGTTGTTTTGCCTGGTTGTGGGACTAGCGAATGAACAGTTTGTACACCAGCTTGAGCAGCGACTTGCCGTAGGGTGGGTAGATCAGCCGGGCAGCGTTGAAGCGCTGCTTGGCGAACACCGCCTTGGCCTTGCTGAAGGTCAGGAAACCTTCGTGGCCGTGGTAGTGGCCCATGCCCGAAGGGCCGACACCGCCGAATGGCAGGTCATCCTGGGCCACATGCAGCAAGGTGTCGTTGAGGCAGACGCCGCCGGAGTGGGTTTGCTCCAGCACCTTGTGCTGCTCGGCGCGGTCGTAGCCGAAGTAATAGAGCGCCAGGGGCCGTGGGCGCTGGTTGATGTAGGCAAGCGCTTCATCGAGACGGTCATAGGGCACCAGCGGCAACAGCGGGCCGAAGATTTCGTCCTGCATCACGCGCATCTGGTCGTTGACCTGCAACAGCAGGTGAGGCGGCAGGCGGCGGCCCTGACGTGCTTCCTGCGGGTACAGGTCGATGATCCTGGCGCCTTTGTCGCGGGCATCGGCCAGGTAACCTTCCAGGCGCGCCAGGTGGCGCGGATTGATGATCGCGCTGTAGTCCGGGTTGTCCGCCAGGGTCGGGTAGAAGCGATGCACCGCGCTTTGGTAGGCGGCGGCGAAGTCGTCCAGGCGCTCACGTGGCACCAGCACATAGTCGGGCGCCACGCAGGTCTGCCCGGCATTGAGGGTCTTGCCGAAGGCGATGCGTTCGGCGGCGTCGGCCAGGGGCACGCTGGTCGAGACGATGGCCGGCGATTTGCCGCCCAACTCCAAGGTCACGGGTGTGAGGTTCTGTGCCGCGGCCAGCATCACATGCCGGCCGATGCTGGTGGCGCCGGTGAACAGCAGGTGATCGAACGGCAGGCGCGAGAAGGCTTCACCGACGTCGGCCTCGCCGAGCGCCACGCTGACCAGGTCTTCGGGAAACACCGAGGCCAGCAGTCGCTTGAGCAGCAGGCCGGTGGCCGGCGTCGCCTCACTGAGCTTGAGCATGACCCGGTTGCCGGCGGCCAGGGCGCAGGTCAATGGGCCGATGGCGAGGAACAGCGGGTAGTTCCACGGCACGATGACCCCGACCACGCCCAGGGGCTGGTAGAGCACCTTGGCACTGGCCGGCTGGAACGCCAGGCCGACCTTGCGTGGCGAGGCTTTCATCCACTTTTTAAGGTGGCGTTCGGCATGCTGCAGGCCCTGCACGCTGGGCATCAGTTCGGCCAGGCGGGTTTCGTCGGCGCTGCGGCCGCTGAAGTCTTCGCCGATGGCTGCGATCAGGGCATCCTGTTGCGTGACCAGCAGCTGGCGCAGGTTTTTGAGCCATTGCAGGCGCTGTGCGGCCGGTGGCATGGGATTGCCGGCAAAGGCCTGGCGCTGGGCATTGAACTGCCCGGTCAGGTCATCGAGGGCGGTGGGCGGCAAAAGACGAGCAGCATCGGCGGACATGCGAAACTCCACGGCAGGTTTTCTAGAGCTTATACTCTAATATTGTCCTTGTGCGACTCTTTTTTGATGACGGGCAGGTACATCCGGTTTCCGATAACCGTAAGATGGACCTATTCATTCAAGCTCGACATCCGGAACCGATCATGGCCCCGCGTATCAAGACCCGCGAGCGCATCGTGCAGAACAGCCTGGAACTGTTCAATCAACAGGGCGAGCGCAGTGTCAGTACCAACCACATCGCCGCCCACATGGAGATTTCCCCGGGCAATCTCTACTACCACTTCGCCAACAAGCAGGAAATCATCGCCGTGCTCTTCACCCAGTACGAAGAGCTGGTGGAAAGCTTCCTGCGCCCGCCCCAGGGGCGGCTGTCGACCGTTGAAGACAAGCGCTTCTACCTCAAGGCGTTGCTGGCGGCGATGTGGAACTACCGCTTCCTGCACCGCGATCTCGAACACCTGCTCGACAGCGACAAGGAACTGGCCGCCCGCTACCGGCGCTTTTCCCAGCGCTGCCTGATCCAGGGCCAGGCTATCTACAGAGGATTCGTCGAAGCGGGCATCGTGCAGATGGATGCTGTGCAGATCGAGTCGCTGACCCTCAATGCCTGGATCGTGCTGACCTCCTGGGTGCGTTTTTTGTGCACTACCCGGGAAAACTCGGCGCACCTGAGTGAGGATGCGATCAAACGGGGCATCTACCAGGTGCTGGTGCTGGAGCTCGGCTTTGTCACTGCCAAGGCCCGCCCGGCGGTGGATGCGCTGTGCCAGGAATTCTACGTTTCGCTTAACCAGGCACTGGAGCAATAACGCCCAGGCCCGACCCGTTCAACCGTTCAGGAGACTGTCATGCCCGTCGCGCAACTGATCACCGCCCAGCAGCTGTTCGAGCGTCTGGAGACGCCGGCGCTGGTGATTCTCGATTGTCGTTTTGCCCTGGAAGATTTGGATTATGGCCAGCGCAGCTATGCCGGAGGGCATATCGCCGGTGCGCACTTTGCCGACCTGGAGCGTGACCTCAGCGGTCCGATCGTCAAGGGTGTGACCGGGCGCCATCCGCTGCCGGATGCACAGCGGCTGGTGGAAAAGCTGCGGACCTGGGGCATCGACAATGACAGCGAGGTGGTGTTGTACGACGATGGCACCGGCGCTTTTGCCGCTCGAGCCTGGTGGCTGCTGGCCTGGCTGGGCAAGCGCAGTGGCGTCTTCATTCTCGATGGCGGCTTGAAAGCCTGGCACGCGGCAGGACTGCCTCTGAGCCTGGACTCGCCACCCAAACGCGAAGGCAGCTTCAAGGGTGAGCCGGACATGGGCCTGGTGATCGACGCCGAACAACTGGCCAAGCGTCTGGGCGAGCCGGACCTGACCCTGATCGATGCGCGCGGCTTGCCGCGTTTTCGCGGTGAAGTGGAACCCATCGACCCGGTGGCCGGGCATATCCCGGGGGCGCAGTGCGCGGCGTTTACCGACAACCTGGGGGCTGATGGCCGGTTTCTGCCTGCCGACCAACTCAAGCAGCGGTTCGCACAGCAACTGGGCAAGCGCGCGCCTGAACAGCTGGTTGCTTACTGTGGTTCCGGCGTGACGGCCTGCCATAACCTCTTCGCCCTGTCACTGGCAGGCTATCCACTGGGCACGCTGTATGCGGGTTCGTGGAGCGAGTGGATCACCAACCCGCAGCGCCAGGTGGCCACCGGCGACTAACGTGTGGGAGCGGCGGTGCCGGGCGGTTGTTACAGGGAGCCTGCCAACCACTGCGGGATACGCCGCTCCAGGTAATAACCAGGGTTGTGCAGGCTGCCATCGACAAAGCCGACATGGCCACCGCGGGCATGCAGTTCAAAGGTGGTGCCCACGGCCAGTTCGCTGGCCACCGGCAGGCTGTGGCTGAACACGAAGGGGTCGTCGCTGGCGTGGATGATCAGCGTCGGTGTGCGGTTCTCGCCGAGAAAGTAGCGGCTCGATGCCCGTCGGTAGTAATCCTTGGCATCGGCAAAGCCATTGAGCGGCGCGGTCACCCGGCCGTCGAAGTCCCAGAAGGTGCGCAAGTTCTCCAGCGGCCCGAGTCGTTCCAGCGCCGCCAGCCCCTCATGGTGGCCGTGGTGCTGGAAATGCCGCTGCTTGTCCTTCACGTAGGTCAGCATGGCGCGCATGAAGTGCGCCTGGTAGACCCGCGAGAAGCCCAGGCCGATGCGGTCGGCGCACTGGTCCAGGCGAAAGGGCACCGATACCGCCACTGCAGCCTGCAACTGGCTTGCCGAACCGACTTCCCCCAGGTGCTTGAGCAGCACGTTGCCCCCCAATGAGTAACCCACGGCATACAGCGGTGCCTGCGGGCGGCTGGCGCGCAGGTGAGCGATGGCTTCGGCCAGGTCTTCGCTGGCGCCGGAGTGGTAGCTGCGCGGCAGCAGGTTCGGCTCGCCCGAGCAGCCGCGCCAGTTCAGCGCCACGCTGGCCCAGCCGCGGTTTGCCAGCGCTTGCTGCAAGCCCAGGACATAGGGGGAGCTGGACGACCCGGTCAGGCCATGGAGCACCAGCACCAGCGGGGTAGCGGCTTCGTGAGGGCCATGCCAGTCCAGGTCGAGGAAGTCGCCATCGGCCAGCCACAGGCGTTCACGCTGGCGATCCAGGTGGGTCAACTTGCGCCACAGCGGTCCCCATAGCGTTTGCAGGTGCGGATTGCCCAGCCCCAGGGCGGGTTTGAAGGGGCTGGGCGGCAAACGGGACATCGGAGGTATCTCTTGAAAAGTGCGCAACGGTTGTCTTCAAGTGTAATGCCCGTTGCGCGTTTGTGCTGGGCTTCAGCCGCGTTGCCAGAGCGCGTAATACACCTGGCCGGCCTTCTTTTCCCGGTGCAGGCGCCAGTTGCCCGGCAGCTGCAGGGTCGAGGGCGGGGTTTCGCTCTCGGTGTAGATCCAGGCATTGGCGGTCAGCCACTGCCGCTCTTCGAGCAGGTTGCAGGTGGTGGGCAGCAGGTCCTGGTGGAACGGCGGATCGAGGAACACCAGGTCGAAGGCCAGCTTCGGCTCGCCCTGCAGGTAGCGCTGGGCATCACTGTGGATCACCTGGCCGCGAGGGCAGCGCAGGGTTTCCAGGTTTTGCCGCAGGCTGGCGATGGCCGCAGGGTTGCTGTCCAGGGCCACGGCCTCGGCGGCGCCACGGGAGAGCGCCTCCAGGTACAGCGCGCCGCTGCCGGTATAGGCATCGAGCACCTTGGCGCCTTCGATGTGCGGGGCCAGCCAATTGAACAGGGTTTCGCGCACCCGGTCCGGCGTCGGGCGCAGGCCGGGGGCGTCAGGGAAGCTCAGGCGGCGGCTGCGCCACTCGCCGGCGATGATGCGCAGCTGGCCCTGGCCGTTATGGGGCCGGGCCGATTTTGCAGAGGGACTGGCCATTAATGCTCCGGTACGCCAAGCGGTTGCTCGGCGGGTTTGTCGGTGGGCGGTGGCAGCGGTTGCTGGGCCACTGTTGGGCCGGCGGTGACGATCACCATCTTGTCCGCGGCCAGGTGCTTGTTCATGGCGGTCTTGACCTGTTCGATGGTCAAGGCCTGGGATTGCTGCATGTAGTCTTCCAGCCAGGTCAGCGGCAGATTGTAGAAGCCGATGGCGCCCAGCTGGCCGACGATGCTGGCATTGCTGGCGTTGGACAGCGGGAAGCTGCCGGCCAGCTCACGCTTGGCATCATCCAGCTCCTGCTGGCTCGGGCCGGTCTTGAGGTAGTCGGCGAGAATGTCCTGGACCAGCTTGAGGGTGCCTTCGCTGAGTTCGGCACGGGTCTGCAGGTTGATCATGAACGGGCCACGCACCTGCATTGGGCTGAACATCGAGTACACGCCGTAGGTCAGGCCACGTTTTTCACGCACTTCGCTCATCAGACGGGTGCCGAAGGAGCCACCGCCGAGAATCACGTTGCCCAGCGCCAGGGCCGCGTAGTCTGGGTCGTTACGGTCGATGCCCAGTTGCGCCAGCATCAGGTGGGTCTGCTTGGACGGGAAGTCGATGTGCGTGGTGCCGGGCTTGGGTGCCTCGGGCTGGGCCACCTTGGCCAGTGCCGGGCCCTTGGGCAGCGCTGCCGAGACCTGGGCGGCAATGGCCTCGGCCTCGCTGCGGCTCAGGTCGCCGACCAGGGCGATGACCGCGTTACCTGCGGCGTAGGCCTTGGCATGGAAGGCGTGCAGCTGTTCCAGGCTGATCGGCGGAATGCTCTTGGCATTGCCATCGCTCGGGTGGGCATAGGGGTGCTTGCCGTACAACTGTTCGAACAGGGCAATGCTGGCCAGCTTGCCCGGGTTCTGCTTCTGGTACTCGAAACCGGCCAGCATCTGGTTCTTGATGCGCTCCAGGGCGTCCTTCGGGAAGGTCGGCTTGCCAACCACTTCGGCGAACAGCTTGAGTGCCGGCTCGCGCTTGTCGGCCGCGCTCAGGCTACGCAGGGTAGCCACGGCCATGTCGCGGTAGGCGCCGTTGCCGAAGTCGGCGCCGAGGCCTTCGAAGCCCTCGGCGATAGCGGTGACGTCCTTGCCGGCCACACCTTCGTTGAGCATGGCGTTGGTCAGGGTCGCCAGGCCCGGCGCGTCACCGTCCTGGCTGCTGCCGGCGGCAAAGGTCAGGCGCAGGTCGAACATCGGCAGTTCGCGGGCTTCGACGAACAGCACCCGGGCGCCTTCGGCGGTGTTCCAGGTCTGGATGTTCAGTTGCCGGCGGCTCGGAGCCTTGCCGTCCAGCTCGGCCAGCGACTGCAGGGTGTTGGCCGGTCTGGCGGCAGCGCTGGCGGCCGGTTTGGCGGCGTCGTCCGACTGGGCGGGTTTGGGCAGGACGAATGCCAGCCCGGCGACCAGCGCCAGGATACCGAGGCCGATCAGGGTGTAGCGGGGTGCGTTGCGTTCACTCATGAGCGGTCTCCTCGGGCAGTACGTGGGCAACGCTCAGGCGTTCACGGGTGAAATAGGTGCGCGCGGCCTTCTGGATATCCGCCGGGATGACGCTTTTGAGTTCGTCCAGCTCGCTGTCGATCAGCTTCCACGACAGGCCGACGGTCTCCAGCATGCCGATGGCGGTGGCCTGGCTGCTGATGGAGTCGCGGTCATAGACCAGCCCGGCGATCACCTGGGCTCGCACCCGCTCGAGCTCTTCAGCCGATGGCGGGGTGGTCTTGAGTTCGTCGAGCAGCTTCCAGATGCCGCTTTCGACTTCGGCCAGGGTCTTGTGCTTTTGCTGGTTCGGCGTGGCCGAGATGACGAACAGGCTGTCGCCGCGGGTGAACGGGTTGTAGTTGGACGAGGCTGCGGAGACCAGCTCCTGGCCACGCTCCAGGCGGCTCGGCAGGCGAGCGCTGTAGCCGCCATCGAGCAGGGCCGCGATCAGGCGCAGGGCATGCACGGTGCGCGGGTCCTTGGCGGTGGCCAGGCCCGGGGTGTTGAAACCGTAGATCAGGCTCGGCAACTGGGTGCGAACATGCAGGGTGGTTTCCCGCAGGCCCGGGGTGGCCAGCTCCATCGGCAGCTTGGCCGGTGGGATCGCGCGCTTGGGAATGGCGCCGAAGAAGCGCTGGGCCAGGCCCTTGACCTCGTCGGGGGTGACGTCGCCGACCACCACCAGGGTGGCGTTGTTGGGCGCGTACCAGGATTCGTACCAATGGCGCAGCTCCTCGACCTTCATGCGATTGAGGTCGGCCATCCAGCCGATGGTCGGGGTGCGGTAACTGCTGGCCGGGAAGGCCATGGCGCTGAACAGTTCGAAGGCCTTGGCGTTGGGCTGATCGTCGGTGCGCAGGCGGCGCTCTTCCTTGATCACTTCGATCTCGCGGCTGAATTCGTCGGCCGGCAGGCGCAGGCTGGCCATGCGGTCGGCTTCGAGCTCCAGGGCGACCGGCAGGCGGTCGCGGGCCAGGACCTGGTAATAGGCGGTGTAGTCGTCGCTGGTGAAGGCGTTCTCTTCGGCCCCCAGGTCACGCAGGATGCGCGAGGCTTCGCCGGGGCCGAGCTTCTCGCTGCCCTTGAACATCATGTGCTCCAGGGCATGGGACAGGCCGGTCTGGCCTGGGGACTCGTAGGTGGAGCCCACCTTGTACCAGATCTGCGAGACCACCACCGGCGCCCGGTGGTCCTCGCGCACCACGACTTTGAGGCCGTTGTCGAGAATGAACTCGTGGGTGGGTTGCTGATCGGCGGCAAAGGCGGCGAACGGCAGACAAACTGTGCTGAGCAACAGGCCAGCGGCGCGGCGGGCTAGAGCATTCATACGTTGTTTAACCTGTAGGACTGCCCGCGTGGTCTTAGCGTCAGCGGGCTAGGAGGTGCTAGGATACTGATCCGGTTGCCTGACGACCATGCCTGTGGTGGATCTGACCCGCAGGCTTCATGACAAAATGCTGCGCATGAACGAGCCGGATTAAAAGTAGTCTGTTCTGCGTTAAAAGAATTTTCGAGGCGCCGCAGTGGCGCATCGCTACCCTGAGATAGCCGTCTTCCATGTTTGGTTCCAACGACGACAAAAAGACGCCGGCCGCGGCTGGTGAAAAGAAAGGCCTGTTCAGCTGGCTGCGCAAAAAGCCCCAGCAACCGGTAGCCGAGCAGCCGCAAGCCCCTGCACCGATCGAGCCGCAGCAGCCGGCTGCGCCCGCCGGCGAAGCCCCGGCCACCGTTGCTCCGGTGGATGGCGCGTCCGTACTTGCCGCCGCGCCAGCACCTGTTCATGTTGCGCCGCCGGTCGCCCCGGTCGAACCGCCGCCGGTGCCGTCCGTCGGCCTGGTTCTGCCCGTGCCTGAAGAACCGGTCGCCCTGGTCGCAGATCTCGAACCGCATAGCCCGCCGCCGATTCCCGAGCGCCCGGCGCCTGTTACCCAGCCTCCGGTCGTTCCTGCACCGGTTGTCGCGCAGCCTGAGCCGGTGGTGGCACCCGTCGTCCAGCCTCCGGTCGTACCTGTGTCGGTTGTCGCCCAGCCTGAGCCGGTGGTGGTGCCTGTCGTCCAGCCTCCGGTAGCGCCTGCGCCGATTGCCACCCAGCCTGAACCGGTTGTGGCTCCGGTCGTCACCCCCGAACCTGCTCCAGTAGCTCCAGTAGCTCCAGTAGCTCCAGTAGCTCCAGTAGCTCCAGTAGCTCCAGTAGCTCCAGTAGCTCCAGTAGCTCCAGTAGCTCCAGTAGCCACAGTCGCGCCTGTCGAGGCTCCAGCCCCGGCCCCTGTCGAAGACAGCAAGGTCGGTTTCTTCGCCCGTCTCAAACAGGGCCTGTCCAAGACCAGTGCCAGCATCGGCGAAGGCATGGCCAGCCTGTTCCTGGGCAAGAAGGCCATCGACGACGACCTGCTCGACGAGATCGAAACCCGCCTGCTGACCGCCGACGTCGGCGTCGAGGCCACCTCGGTGATCGTCCAGAGCCTGACCCAGAAGGTCGCGCGCAAGCAGTTGGCCGATAGCGACGCGCTGTACAAATCCCTGCAAGGCGAACTGGCCGACCTGCTCAAGCCGGTCGAACAGCCGCTGCGCATCCAGTCCCAGGGCAAGCCGTTCGTGATCCTGGTGGTTGGCGTCAACGGCGCCGGCAAGACCACCACCATCGGCAAGCTGGCGAAGAAAATGCAGCTTGAAGGCAAGAAAGTCATGCTGGCCGCCGGTGACACTTTCCGCGCCGCGGCGGTCGAGCAGTTGCAGGTCTGGGGCGAGCGCAACCAGATCCCGGTCATCGCCCAGCACACCGGTGCCGACTCGGCGTCGGTGATCTTCGACGCCGTACAAGCCGCCAAGGCCCGCGGCATCGATGTGCTGATCGCCGACACCGCCGGTCGCCTGCACACCAAAGACAACCTGATGGAAGAGCTGAAGAAGGTGCGCCGGGTGATCGGCAAGCTCGACGCCGATGCACCGCACGAGGTGCTGCTGGTGCTGGACGCCGGCACCGGGCAGAACGCCATCAACCAGGCCAAGCACTTCAACCAGAGCGTCGAACTGACGGGATTGGCCCTGACCAAGCTCGACGGCACTGCCAAGGGCGGGGTGATCTTCGCCCTGGCCAAGCAGTTCGGTTTGCCGATCCGCTATATTGGCGTGGGTGAAGGCATCGATGATCTGCGCACGTTCGAAGCCGAACCCTTCGTGAAAGCACTGTTTGCCGAGCGGGAGCATCCATGATTCGATTCGAACAGGTCGCCAAGCGCTATCCCAATGGTCACGTAGGCCTGCATGAGTTGAGTTTTCGGGTGCGTCGGGGTGAATTCCTGTTCGTCACCGGCCACTCCGGCGCCGGCAAGAGCACCTTGCTGCGCCTGCTGCTGGCCATGGAACGCCCCACCAGCGGCAAACTGCTGCTGGCCGGGCAGGACCTGGGGCAGATCAGCAACGCGCAGATCCCGTTCCTGCGCCGGCAGATCGGCGTGGTGTTCCAGAACCACCAGTTGCTGTTCGACCGCACCGTGTTCAACAACGTCGCCCTGCCGCTGCAGATCCTCGGCCTGTCCAAGGCCGAAGTGGCCAAGCGGGTCGACTCGGCGCTCGAGCGCGTGGCCCTTTCGGACAAGGCCGAGCTGTTTCCCGGCGATCTGTCCACCGGCCAGCAACAGCGCGTGGGCATCGCCCGCGCCATCGTTCACCGCCCGGCCTTGCTGCTGGCGGACGAACCTACCGGTAACCTTGACCCGCGCCTGGCTGCGGAGATCATGGGTGTTTTCGAAGACATCAACCGCCTGGGCACCAGCGTGCTGATCGCCAGCCACGACCTGGCGCTGATCGCGCGCATGCGCCATCGCATGCTGACCCTGCAGCGCGGCCGCTTGATCGGCGACGGGGAGGCCGGGCAATGAGTGCGACACGTAGTCCCAAGGTTTCCGAACGGGTCGCGCCCAAGGCTGCCGATCCTCAACCGGAAAAGAACAAGCGCGGTGGCCATGACGACGATGGCCCGGATTTCCGTACCCTGTTGCACGCCTGGCTGGAAAGTCACCGTTCGAGCCTGCTCGACAGCCTGCGGCGCCTGGGCAAGCAACCGATCGGCAGTTTTTTCACCTGCCTGGTGATGGCTGTGGCCCTGAGCCTGCCCATGGGGCTGTCGCTGCTGCTGAGCAACGTCGAGCGCCTGGGCGGTTCCTGGCAGCGCGCGGCGCAAATTTCCCTATACCTCAAGCTCGATGCCAACAGCCGAGACGGCGAAGCCCTGCGCGAGCAGATCAAGGGTTTGCCGGGCGTGGCCGAGGCCGAGTACGTCAGTCGCGAGAAGGCGCTGGAGGAGTTCCAGCAGCAGTCCGGGCTGGGCGATGCGCTGCGTGAGTTGCCGGAGAACCCGCTGCCCGGCGTGGTCGTGGTGACGCCGGCGGAAGTCGACAAACCGGCCCTTGAAGCCTTGCGCCAGCGCCTCTCGGAGCTGCCCAAGGTGGACGTGGCACAGCTGGACCTGGTGTGGGTCGAGCGTCTGGCGGCGATCCTCAAGCTGGGTGATCGCTTCGTCTTCGGTCTGACCGTCCTGCTGGTTTCGGCGCTGCTTTTGGTAATTGGTAACACAATTCGCCTGCACATCGAAAACCGCCGTACCGAGATCGAGGTGATCAAGCTCGTTGGCGGCACAGACAGCTACGTTCGCCGACCTTTCCTCTATATGGGCGCCTTGTACGGCCTGGGGGCCGGGTTCCTGGCCTGGGGGGTGCTAGCGTTCGGCCTTGATTGGCTGAACGACGCGGTAATCGGGCTTTCCGGCTTGTATGGCAGTGATTTTGCCCTGGCCGGCGTGCCGGCTGCCGATGGTCTGTCACTCTTGCTTGGGGCGGTACTGTTAGGGTATATCGGTGCTTGGATTGCGGTCGCCCGCCATTTGAGCGAGCTTGCACCGCGATAGTGTCTTTTTGCCGGTATTGACTCTTTTCATTTTTAGGGAACTTGTTTCTCGGTTTCCGGTCAATGTTGGCAGTGCCCACGGGCACGAGTTTAGTGAGTCGGAGGTTTTTTCGTATGACCACTTCGTTGCAACCTGCCTATGCCCTGGTTCCCGGTGCCAACCTGGAAGCCTACGTGCACACGGTCAACAGCATTCCCTTGCTGACGCCGGAGCAGGAGCGTGAACTGGCCGAGAGTCTCTACTATGAGCAGAACCTTGAGGCAGCTCGGCAGATGGTGCTTGCCCACCTGCGGTTCGTCGTACATATCGCCCGCAGCTATTCCGGCTACGGGCTGGCCCAGGCCGACCTGATCCAGGAAGGCAATGTCGGCCTGATGAAAGCGGTCAAGCGTTTCAACCCGGAAATGGGCGTGCGCCTGGTGTCCTTTGCCGTGCACTGGATCAAGGCCGAGATCCAC
The DNA here is from genome assembly GCF_044769005.1 of Pseudomonas sp. NPDC090755. Lineage (NCBI taxonomy): Bacteria > Pseudomonadati > Pseudomonadota > Gammaproteobacteria > Pseudomonadales > Pseudomonadaceae > Pseudomonas > Pseudomonas sp. NPDC090755. The sequence continues at coordinate 382,287 of NZ_JBIVXC010000001.1, forward strand.
GAGTTCATCCTGCGCAACTGGCGCATCGTCAAGGTCGCGACCACCAAGGCCCAGCGCAAGTTGTTCTTCAACCTGCGCAGCCAGAAGAAGCGGCTGGCCTGGCTGAACAACGATGAAGTGCATCGTGTCGCCGAGAGCCTGGGTGTCGAGCCGCGTGAAGTGCGTGAGATGGAAAGTCGCCTGACCGGTCAGGACATGGCCTTCGACCCGGCGTCCGAAGCCGACGACGACAGCGCCTTCCAGTCGCCGGCCAACTACTTGGAAGACCACCGCTACGACCCGGCGCGTCAACTGGAGGATGCCGACTGGAGCGACAACTCCACCAGCAACCTGCATGAAGCCTTGCAGGGTCTGGACGACCGAAGCCGTGACATCCTCTACCAGCGCTGGCTGGCCGAGGAGAAAGCAACGCTGCATGACCTGGCCGAGAAGTACAGCGTGTCCGCCGAGCGGATCCGCCAGTTGGAAAAGAACGCGATGAACAAGGTCAAGGCCCTGATTGCGATCTGAAACCAGCAGCATCGAAAAGCCCCGACTCGTCGGGGCTTTTTCATTTATTGGCTCCAGGGCGCACTGCGCGTGCCGTCCAGCTGGACCAGGTAATCACTACCACCCAACTGACGCATTTGCTGGCGAATCCAGCCGGCGCGTCGCGCTACATAACTGCTGGGCCGGCTGGCGCTCCAGTTCAGCGGGCTGGGCAGCACTGCTGCAAGCAGGCTGGCCTGCTGGCGCGACAGCTGGCTGGCATCGACACCAAAGTGATGCCGCGCCGCCGCCTGGGCACCGAACACCCCTTCGCCCCATTCGGCGCTGTTGAGGTAGACCTCAAGAATTCGCTCCTTGGACCAGAACACTTCGATCAAAGCGGTAAACCAGGCTTCCAGCCCCTTGCGCAACCAGCTGCGTCCGGACCAGAGGAACTGGTTCTTGGCCACTTGCTGGCTCAGGGTGCTGGCGCCGCGCAGCCTGCCGCCGCGCTCGTTGTGGGCCAGGGCGGCCTGGATGGCATTGAAGTCGAAGCCCCAGTGATTGGCGAACTTCTGGTCTTCACCGGCAATCACCGCCACCTTGAGCTCATCGGAAATGCGCTCCCAGGGTTCCCAGTCGCGTTGCAGGTCGATGGGCTCGCCGTTGAACCAGGATTCGACCTTGCGTTCGACCATCAGCGCCGTGCCGGGTGGCGGCACCCAGCGAAACAGCAGGACCAGCAATACGCTGCCGACGGCAAACCAGAGCAGGGCGCGGGTGAGGCGGCGGATCAGGGATGACAGCATAGAGATGGCTTGGCCGAACCGAATGAGCGGGCCATTATACAGGCCCCCTACAAGGAGTTGTCCCCATGCTTCGCAGCTTCCTGATGCTCGCCGCCTTCTTCGGCTTTACCGGTGTTGCTCTGGGCGCCTTTGCCGCCCATGGCCTCAAGGGTCGCTTGAGCAGCGAGTACCTGGCGATCTTCCAGACCGGCGTAACCTACCAGCTGGTCCATACCCTGGCCCTGCTGGGCGTTGCAGTACTGGCCAGCCAGCTGCCCGGGCGCCTGGTCGGATGGGCCGGCGGTCTGTTTGCACTGGGCATCGTGCTGTTTTCTGGCAGCCTGTACCTGTTGACCCTCAGCGGCCTCGGCAAGCTGGGCATCATCACCCCGATCGGTGGCCTGGCATTTCTCGGTGGCTGGCTGTGCCTGGGCCTTGCTGCCTGGCGCCTGGGTTGACTCGGCGGTCCGAATCGAGACGAATGGTGTCGCTTGGCCTTGGTTGCAGCGCCTGATCGGGGCTAGAATGCGGGCCCCTAAAAACAATGGTGGCCGTGCGCATGCGCATTCAATTGAACGGTGAACCCTTCGAGTTGCCCGGCGGCGAAAGCGTCGAGGCCCTGCTGACCCGCCTGGACCTTGTCGGGCGTCGTGTCGCGGTAGAGCTCAACCTGGATATCGTGCCACGTAGCCAGCATGCAGACACGGTGCTGCGTGAGGGCGACCAGGTCGAAGTCGTGCATGCCATCGGCGGCGGCTAGAGCCACAGGATCACCTTGCAAGTCCCTCAACCTTTCAGAGGATTTCCGATGAGCAACCTTCGCAGTGACAAGCCCTTCACCCTGGCCGGCCGTACCTTCCAGTCGCGCCTGCTGGTCGGCACCGGCAAGTACCGTGACATGGAAGAAACCCGCCTGGCCATCGAGGCTTCGGGTGCCGAGATCGTCACCGTCGCCGTGCGCCGTACCAACATCGGCCAGAACCCGGGCGAACCGAACCTGCTCGATGTGCTGCCGCCGGATCGCTACACCATCCTGCCGAACACCGCCGGCTGCTATGACGCCGTCGAAGCCGTGCGCACCTGCCGCCTGGCCCGTGAGCTGCTCGATGGTCACAACCTGGTCAAGCTGGAAGTCCTGGCTGACCAGAAGACTCTGTTCCCCAACGTGATCGAAACCCTCAAGGCCGCCGAAGTGCTGGTCAAGGACGGTTTCGACGTGATGGTCTACACCAGCGACGATCCGATCATCGCCCGTCAACTGGCCGAAGCCGGTTGCATCGCGGTCATGCCGCTGGCCGGCCTGATCGGCACCGGTCTTGGGATCTGCAACCCGTACAACCTGCAGATCATCCTCGAAGAATCGAAAGTGCCTGTGCTGGTCGATGCCGGAGTCGGTACCGCTTCGGACGCCACCATCGCCATGGAACTGGGTTGCGAGGCGGTGCTGATGAACTCGGCGATCGCTGATGCCCAGCAGCCGATCATGATGGCCGAAGCCATGAAACACGCAATCGTCGCTGGCCGCCTGGCCTACCTGGCCGGGCGCATGCCGAAAAAACTCTATGCCAGCGCCTCGTCGCCGCTGACTGGTCTGATCAAGTAAGAGCCCCTGATGACTGAATCGCAAGAAACGCCGATCTCCACCGAAGGCGAAGAGCGCCAACACCGCCGCATCAAGAGTTTCGTGATGCGCGCCGGGCGCATGACCGAAGGCCAGCAACGTGGCCTGGAGCAGGGTGGACCGCTGTTCATCCTGCCGCTGGCCGAGAGCACCGTGGACTACGACCAGGTGTTCGGCCGTTCGGCGCCGCGCACCCTGGAGATCGGCTTCGGCATGGGCCATTCCCTGCTGGAAATGGCCGCTGCCGCGCCGGAACAGGACTTCATCGGTGTCGAAGTGCACCGTCCGGGTGTCGGTGCGCTGCTCAATGGCGTGCTGACCCAGGGCCTGAAGAACCTGCGGGTGTACGACTGCGATGCAATCGAAGTGCTGAACAAGTGCGTGGCCGACAACAGCCTCGACCGCCTGATGCTGTTCTTCCCCGATCCATGGCACAAGAGCCGTCACCACAAGCGCCGTATCGTCCAGCCTGAGTTCGCGGAACTGGTGCGTCGCAAGCTCAAGGTCGGCGGTGTGTTCCACATGGCCACCGACTGGGAGCCCTATGCCGAGCACATGCTGGAAGTGATGAATGTGGCGCCGGGTTATCGCAACCTGGCCGCTGATGGCAAATGCGTGGAGCGTCCGGCCGAGCGCCCGATCACCAAGTTCGAACGCCGTGGCGAGCGACTTGGGCATGGGGTGTGGGATCTGAAGTTCGAAAAACTGGCGTAATCCCAATCGCGGGGCAAGCCCGCTCCTACAGGCGATTAGTGTAGGAGCGGGCTTGCCCCGCGATGCTTTTAGCGACGGTCCGCGACCACGCCAATCAGCACCAGCACAATCAGCAGCACCGGCGCCAACGCATAGTTGTTGAACTGCGCCAGGCCTTTCACCACCCAGGGCGTGGCATAGATCAGCGCCGCACCACTGCCGATCATCACCAGCAGGGCCATGAACGGCACGCGCAAGGCGCCTGCCAGGCCGCCCAGGCGCTGTTCCACCCAGCCTTTGATGTCGGTGCCAAAGAGCACCAGCAAACAGCCTACAAGTGCCAGCGAGATCTCCGACAGGTTGCCACGACTCCAGCGGGAAACGGTCGAGAGCAGGTCGAGTACCAGGTCCATTCGCAATCCTTAGGTCAAGAAATACTGCAACAGGTCGTTGAGGAACAACTGGCCGCGCGGGGTAGCGACCAGCCGCGTCGGTTCGACCTGCAAAAGGCCCTTTTGTTCGGCTTCACGGCGGGCGGCGGTGAGGTGCTCGAGCGGTAGGCCGGTGCGTTGGCTGAACAGTTCGGCGTCCACGCCCTGGGTCAGGCGCAGGGCGTTCATCAAGAACTCGAACGGCAACTCGTCCACCGGCAACAGCTTCTCGCCGGCCTTGAAGGGTTTGGCCGGGTTCAGGTAGTCCTTGGGCAGGCGGGTCTTCCAGGTGCGCAGGATGCGCCCGTCCGGATGGCTGAGCTTGCCGTGGGCGCCGGCACCGATGCCGATGAAGTCGCCAAAGCTCCAGTAGTTGAGGTTGTGCCGGGCGGCGCGGCCGGGCTGGGCATAGGCCGAGACTTCGTACTGACTGTAGCCGTGGCTGGCCAACAGGGCCTGGCCGGCTTCCTGGATGTCCCAGAGGATATCGTCCTCCGGCAGCACCGGCGGCTGGTTCCAGAACACGGTGTTCGGTTCCAGGGTCAGTTGGTACCAGGACAGGTGCGTCGGTGCCAGGGCGATGGCCTGGCGCAAGTCGTCCAGGGCGTCGTCCAGGGACTGGTCGGGCAGGCCGTGCATCAGGTCCAGGTTGAAGTTGTCGAAACCGGCCTGGCGCGCCATGTCGGCGGCGCGAATCGCCTCGTCACCGTTGTGGATGCGCCCCAGGGCTTCGAGTTTGGCCTGCTGGAAGCTCTGGATGCCGATCGACAGGCGATTGATACCCAGTTGCCGGTAGGCCTTGAACTTCTCCTGCTCGAAGGTCCCGGGGTTGGCTTCCAGGGTGATCTCGATATCGCTGGCGAACGGGATGCGTTGTTCCACACCTGCCAGCAGGCGGCCCAGGGCAGGGGCGCTGAACAGGCTGGGCGTACCACCGCCGAAGAAGATCGAGCTGATCGGGCGGCCATACACGGCGCCCAGTTCCTGGTCGAGGTCGGCCAGCAAGGCGTCGACATAGGCCTCTTCCGGCAGTTCCGGCGTGGCGGCATGGGAGTTGAAGTCGCAGTACGGGCATTTGCGCACGCACCACGGGATATGGATGTACAGCGCCAGGGGCGGCAGCTGTGGCAAGGCCGCCCGGGGTGCCTGGGAAGTAAAGCCAGCCTCGCCCAGGTGCAGTGGCTGTGCCGGCGAATGATCGGTCATGCCAGGCCCAGACGTTGACGCAACAGGCTCATGGCACGGGCACGGTGGCTGATCTGGTTCTTGTCGGCAGGCGTCAGCTCGGCGCTGGAGCAACCGCGCTCCGGCACCCAGAACAGTGGGTCGTAGCCAAAGCCGTGCTCACCGCTGGCCTGGTGCAGGATGCGGCCGTGCCAGAGGCCTTCGCAGAGGATCGGCAGTGGATCGTCGGCGTGGCGCACCAGGGCCAGGACGCAGACGAACTGGGCGCCGCGCTGGTCCTCGGGAACATCCTTGAGGACATCGAGCAGCTTGGCATTGTTGGCCGCATCGCCCTGGCCATCGGCATAGCGCGCCGAGTAGATGCCCGGCGCGCCGCCGAGGAAGTCCACCGCCAGGCCCGAATCATCGGCCAGCGCCGGCAAGCCGGAGAGGCGGGCGGCATTGCGCGCCTTGAGGATGGCGTTCTCGACGAACGACAGGCCGGTTTCTTCCGGCTCTACACTGCTGAACTCACCAACCGAGCGCAACTGCACGGTGCCGCCGAGCATGGCCTGGAGTTCCTTGAGTTTGCCGGCGTTGTGGCTGGCCAATACGATTTGCTGAAAATTCATCATTCGCCTGGGAAAAGCTCTTGGTTGAAACTGAAACTGTTGGACTTGCCAGCGGCTTCAACGTTGATGGTGAACGTACGGGTTTCGGCCTGCTCGACCGGGTACTGGGCGATGTAGTAGATCGCCCCCTGTTCGGTGATCTGCTTGAACTTCAGTGGCACCGACTGGCTGGTCAGGTCTTTGACGGTGCCGCTGACCTGGGCGGTGGACGGCTTGCCGGCGTTCATCACCGAGATGTTGATTACGCCCTGGTTCTTGCTGCGGACCAGCTCGGCGGACTTGGCGATATCCGGTTGCAGGAAGGTGGAAATGAACGTGCTGTAGTGCACGGTCACATCACCGAAGACTTCCTTGCGTTCGCCCTTGATGGGGTCGGCAGCGAGTGCTGTTGCGCTCAGGCAGGCGACCAGTAAGAAACTGAACAAGCGGCGCATGATCGATCTCCTCCAGCGAGTGGGTTAAACAGCGACCTTGTGTTCCAGAAGGCCGGGGCTGTTGACACGATAAATGCCGATCTCCCCTAGAAGATTAGGCCATAGCCTGCTCGCCCACCCGTGGCGGTGCAAGTGGTCGACCGCCAGGCGGTCGAGGACCTGGGCCCGGCGTTCGCCGCACAGCGCCTCGAAGTCTTCGAAGGTGCAGAAGTGGATGTTCGGCGTGTTGTACCAGGTATACGGCATGAAGTCGGAAACCGGCATGCGACCCTTGGTCGCGAGGTACCAGCGGCAGCGCCAGTGGCCGAAGTTGGGGAAGGTGATGATGCACTGGCGGCCCACGCGCAGCATTTCGTCGAGGATCCGGTCGGGGTACTCCACGGCTTGCAGGGCCTGGGTCATGACCACCACGTCGAAGCTGTTGCTGGCGAAGTTGCCTAGGCCCTTGTCCAGGTCCTGTTCGATGACGTTCACGCCCCGTGCCACGCATTCGGCGATGTTGTCCGGGTCGATCTCCAGGCCGTAGCCGGTGACCTGCTTGTGGTCACGCAGCGAAGCCAGCAGCTCGCCGTTACCGCAACCGAGGTCGAGTACCCGGCTACCGGCGGGGATCCAGTCTTGGATGATTTCCAGGTCGGCTCTCATGGGTTCCTCAGCAGACGATGCGGTTCATGTAGTTCTTGAACCCCGTGATGTAGCGCGGGGTCGGGATCAGGAAGGCATCGTGGCCATATGGCGAATCGATATCCAGGTAGCAGACGTTCTTGCGGGCGGCGATCAGGGCGTCGACGATTTCCCGCGAGCGCGCCGGCGAAAAACGCCAGTCGGTGGTGAACGACATCACGCAGTAGTCCGCCTTGACCCCGGCCAGGGTTGCCGCCAGGTCACCGCCATGGGCGGCGGCCGGGTCGAAGTAGTCCAGTGCCTTGGTCATCAACAGGTAGGTGTTGGCGTCGAAACGTCCGGAAAACTCCTCGCCCTGGTAGCGCAGGTAGCTTTCGACCTGGAACTCGACACTGTGGAAGTCGTAGTTGAGCTTGTCGCTTTTCAGCTCGCGACCGAATTTCTCACCCATGGAGTCGTCGGACAGGTAGGTGATATGACCGACCATGCGTGCCAGCATCAGGCCGCGCTTGGGGATCACGCCCTGGTCCTGGAACGAACCACCGTGGAATTCCGGATCGGTGAGGATGGCCTGGCGCGCCACCTCGTTGAAGGCGATGTTCTGCGCCGAGAGCTTGGGCGCCGAGGCGATGTCCAGGCAGTGACGCACGCGGTCAGGGTAGGTGATGGTCCACTGCAGGGCCTGCATGCCGCCGAGGCTGCCACCGATCACCGCGGCCCATTGCTGGATGCCCAGGCGGTCGGCCAGGCGGGCCTGGCTGTGCACCCAGTCTTCCACGGTGAGCACCGGGAAATCGGCGCCGTACGGCTTGCCGGTGGCCGGGTTGATGCTGCTGGGGCCGGTGCTGCCGTTGCAACCGCCGAGGTTGTTCAAGCTGACCACGAAGAAGCGGTTGGTGTCGACGGGCTTGCCCGGGCCGATGCAACTGTCCCACCAGCCCGGCTTGCGGTCGTTGGGGCTGTGATAGCCCGCGGCATGGTGGTGACCGGAAAGCGCATGGCAGATCAGCACGGCGTTGCTGGCTGTGCTGTTGAGGGTGCCATAGGTTTCGTAGATCAGCTCGTAGGAGGCCAGCGAGCGGCCGCAGGCCAGGGCCAGGGGCTCGTTGAACTGTGCCAGTTGCGGTGTTACCAGACCGACCGAATCTTCGGGAAAGACAGTGGACATCGACCCTGCTCACGCTTGAATGAGGCGTAAGTCTAAAGACCACCGATCTGTGCGGCAAGGACAGCATCGCGGGACAAGCCCGCTCCTACGGACATTGTAGGAGCGGGCTTGTCCCGCGATTTCAGGCCATCAGACCAACAGGCGTAGCATCTCCGGCATGCCGGTCATGGCTGCCAGGTTGTTGATCACCAGCATGTCGATCAGTTGCAGCGCCATGAACGCCAGGATCGGCGAGATGTCCAGGCCGCCCAGGTTCGGCAGCAGGCGGCGGAACGGTGCCAGGAATGGATCGCAGATCTGGTTGACCAGCTCGGCACCGGGGTTGTGGCTGCCCGGCGCGACCCAGGAGAGGATCACGCTGATGATCAGGGCGAAGAAGAAAATCTTCAGGAACAGCGCGGTGACGCCGATGATCGACCAGATCAGCAGTTGCAGCGGGTTGCCGGTGGTGCCGTAGGCCAGCAGCAGGGTCAGGCCCATGATCAGCACTTGCACGACGATCGCCAGCAATAGCGAGGACATGTCCAGGCCGAACAGGCTCGGGATGATCCGGCGCATGGGCTTGAGCAGCGGCTGGGTAGCGCGCACGGCGAACTGGCTGAGCGGGTTGTAGAAGTCGGCACGAACCAGCTGCAGGATGAAACGCAGCATGATGATCAGCAGGTAGAGGCTGCCCAGGGTTTGCAGAATGTAGATGGCAGCGGTGTTCAATCCAACCATGTCCAGCTCCTTAGTTGCCCAGTTGTTCGGCCATCTCGGCCGAGCGGTGCGCCGCAGCGCCCAGCGCCTTTTCCACCAGCGCTTCGAATCCATCGGCCTGGAACGACTTGATCGCCGCTTCCGTGGTGCCGGCCGGCGAGGTGACGCGGCGGCGCAGTTCGGCGGCGTCGACGTCGCTGCTGACGGCCATGTGCGCGGCGCCCAGGGCGGTCTGCAGGGTCAGTTTGGCTGCGGTTTCACGCGGTAGGCCGAGCTTTTCACCGGCCGCGGTCATGGCTTCGATCAGCAGGAAGAAGTACGCAGGCCCGCTCCCGGATACGGCGGTAACGGCGTCGAGTTGCTGCTCGGTGTCCAGCCACAGGGCGATGCCCACTGCCGACAGCAATTGTTCGGCTTGTTGGCGCTGCGCGTCGGAGACCTGGGCGGTGGCGTAGAGACCGCTCACACCCTGGCGCAGCAGTGCCGGGGTATTGGGCATGCAGCGTACGATCGGCTGTGCGCCGAGCCAGTTGTTCATGCTGGCGCAGGTGATGCCGGCGGCGATCGAGACCACCAGTTGCCCGGGCTTGAGGCTTGGCTTGAGCGCCAGGCACACGGCCTTCATGGCCTGGGGCTTGACCGCCAGTACCACCACGTCGGCACCTTCGATGGCCTGGGCGTTGTCGGCGAACAGTTCAATGCCGTGTTCGGCGTGGATTTTTGCCCGCTGCTCGGCACCCGGATCGCTGGCGCGGATCTGCGAAGCGTCCAGGCCCTGGGCGCGCAGGCCGCCGATCAGGCTGGCGGCCATGTTGCCGGCGCCGATAAAGGCAATACGAGTCTTGCTCATGTCAGGTCCTTGAGGGGAAAAGTGGAAAAAGGCATGGGTCAGGGCTGGCCGTAGTCGCGGGCACCGAACAGCGCGGTACCGATACGCACCCAGGTCGCGCCCTGGGCGATGGCAGCTTCCAGGTCGTGGCTCATGCCCATGGACAGGGTGTCCAGTTCCAGGCCAAGACTGGCCTGCAACTGGCGAACTTGAGCGAAGGCGGCCTCCTGGGCAGCGCGATCGTCGGTGGGTTCGGGGATCGCCATCAGACCGCGCAGGCGCAGGCGTGGCAGGGCAACAATGGCCTGGGCCAGGGCGGGCAGCTCGTCCGGGGTGCAGCCGGACTTGCTGGCTTCGCCACTGACGTTCACCTGCAGGCAGATGTTCAGCGGGGCCAGGCCATCGGGGCGTTGCTCGGACAGGCGTTGGGCGATTTTCAGGCGGTCCACGGAGTGTACCCAGTCAAAATGCTCGGCGATGGCGCGAGTCTTGTTCGACTGAATGGGGCCGATGAAGTGCCAGGTCAAGGGCAGGTCGGTCAACTCGCCCTGTTTGTTCAGCGCTTCCTGCAGGTAGTTCTCGCCGACATCACGTACCCCGGCGGCATAGGCCTCACGCACGGCGGCAGCGGGTTTGGTCTTGCTCACCGCCAGCAGGCGGATGGCCGATGGTGCGCGTCCGGCAGCCTGGGCGGCGGCGTCGATGCGGGCGGCGAGTGTGGAAAGGTTGTCTGCTATGGTGGACATTGATCGATGCCGGCGGCTTCCTGGGTCTGCGGCATTCTACCTGCTTGGCAGCCTTTGGGGAGTCTCATGGATGTGACTGAACTGCTGGCCCTGGCAACCCGGGGCGGGGCCTCGGACCTGCACCTGGGGGCTGGCGAAGTGCCGGCCCTGCGCCTGGATGGCCGGATTTGCCGCCTGGAACTGCCAGCGCTGGACGCCGGGCAAGTGTATGACATGCTCGGGCAACTGATGACCGACGCGCAGAAAAAGGATTTCGAAACACATCTGGATATCGACTTTTCCGTGGCGGTGCCGGCGCTGGCGCGTTTTCGCATCAATGCGTTTCATCAGCGCCAGGGCCCGGGTGCGGTGCTGCGGGTCATTCCGGACCAGGCCAGGAGCCTTGCCGAACTGGGGCTGGGGGATGTCTTTCGACAGATTGCAGAGCTTCCGGCAGGGCTGGTGCTGGTCACCGGGCCCACCGGCTCAGGCAAGTCCACCACCCTGGCGGCGCTGCTCGATCACCTGAACCATGAGCGACCCCTGCATATCCTCACGCTCGAGGATCCCATCGAGTTTATCCACAGCCCTCGAAGCAGCCTGATCAGCCAGCGTGAAATCGGCAGGCATACTCACGGCTTCCCCCAGGCCCTGCGCGCAGCGCTGCGCCAGGACCCGGACGTGATCATGCTGGGCGAGTTGCGCGATGAGCAGACCATCCGACTGGCACTGACTGCCGCCGAAACCGGCCACCTGGTGCTGGCGACGCTGCATACCGGCTCGGCGGCGAAATCCATCGATCGCCTGGTGGATGTGTTTGCGCCGCAGGAAAAGCAACTGGTGCGGGCCATGCTGGCTGAATCGCTGCAGGCGGTGGTGTCGCAAGTGCTGGTCGAGCGGATTGGCGGAGGGCGGGTTGCGGCCCATGAAATCCTGCTGGCCACGCCTGCGGTGCGCAACCTGGTGCGTGAAGGCAAGGTGGCGCAGTTGTACTCGACGATGCAGATGGGGGGAGCGCTGGGGATGCAGACCCTGGACAGTTGCCTTCAGGGCCTGGTGACACGCGGGGTGGTCAGTGCGCAATGCGCCCGGGAATGGGCGCCGGGGAGCGTCTAGTTCTTGGCCAGGCTCAGCTGTTGCGTCTGGCTCTTGGGCAGGACCCGCTTGGCGACGACATAGCGGCTGCGCCAGTAAGGCTTGCTCAGGGTATCGATGCTGACCCGCTTGCCCGTGCGCGGTGCATGGATGAAGCGGTCGTTGCCCAGGTAGATGGCAACATGATTGACCCGACGGCTCTTGATGTTGAAGAAGATCAGGTCGCCAGGCTTGAGGTCGTTGCGATCGACTTTCAACCCGTGGCCCTGGGCCATGGCGTTGGAGGTGCGAGGCAGGTCGATCTCATCGATGTCGTTGAAGGCGTACTTGACCAGGCCGCTGCAGTCGAAGCCCTTGCTCGGGCTGCTGCCGCCCCAGCGATAGGGGGTGCCCAGGACATTGACGGCACGGCTGAGCACGTCGCTGCTCTGCTTGGGCGACATCGAGGCAACCGGCAGGCTCGGCAGGGTCGACAGGCTCTGCTTGCTCGGGCGAGTGCGGTGCTGGGGCTTGCTGCTGACGTGCTTGGTCGAACGCACGGCAGAGGAATTTGTGGTGTACCCGGAAAAGCCGTTGGGTAGACGTTGCTCACGGTTGGTGGCGTGGGCGGCCAGTGGCAATAATAGGCAAAGGGTCAGCCATGTCTTGAAAAGAGGGCGCATAGGCAGGGCTCTTGTTGGTCAGCGCGCAACTCTATAACAGCTTGCTGATCAATTTTTGACCGTTTGTCGATCGCAATGTGCCATGCGTCGGCTGGACACAAAAAAGTCACATTTTTCTTTAGAAAATTTTCCGATAACCCGCAGAGGCTATGAATGAACAGTTATCAACAGGACGGACAACTGCATGACACGCACAGCAAGGTGATCGGTTACCTGCTGTGGATATTTGGCTTTACCGGCGCCCACCGCTTCTATTACGGCAAGCCGGTGACCGGCACGATCTGGTTCTTCACCCTGGGCCTGTTGGGCATCGGCTGGTTGATCGACCTGTTCCTGATTCCATCGATGGACCGCGAGGCCGACCTGCGCTTCAACGCCGGTCCCCTGGATTACAGCCTGTCCTGGATCCTGCTGACGTTCCTGGGCATTTTCGGTGTGCACCGCATGTACCAGGGCAAATGGATCACCGGGATCATCTACCTGTTCACGGGCGGGTTGTTCCTGGTGGGCATCTTGTATGACTTCTGGACGCTGAACACCCAGGTGTCGCTGGCCAACGCCCAGCGGCGTTAAGCCTTGCGCGGCCTTGTCATGCCCGACAAGGCCGCGCAGGAGGTCACTGGCGGGTCTGGCGCTGCTGCAGCAGCAGGTTGCTGAAGCCGCTGCCGGCCAGTTGCTTCTGGGCCACGGTCAGCTGTTCACGGTTGCTGAACGGGCCGACCAGTACCCGGTACCAGGTTTCTTCCTTGACGGTGCCGGACTCCACCTTGACCGCCTGGCCAAGCAGGATGATCTGTGCGCGGACCTTGTCGGCATCGGCCTGCTTGCGGAACGAGCCGGCCTGGAGGAAGAACTGAGTGGTCGCCGCCGGCTTGATCACCGGCGGTGCGGGTGGTGGCGTCTGCCCCATCAGCGCGGCCTGGGCCCGTGCGGTGTCGATCTTGGCCGCTTCGGCCGGGGTCACCGGTGGCTGGGCCGGGACGGGGGGTGTCTTCTCCGGCACGGCTTCAGGCGGCACGATCACTTCCGACTCGGGCAGCAAGGTATAGAAGTCGTACTTGGGCTTCACCGGCTGCTGCGGGCTAGGCGCGGTCTTGTTGGCTTCGGCGGCCTTCTCGGCCTTGGCCTGTTCGGGCTTGGTGCGCTTGACCTCGTCATTGCCAGGCTCGAGCTTCATCAAAAACACAACGAAAGCACCGACCGTCAGGCCGATGGCCAGCCACATCCAGCCTGGAACCGGTTGTTTGGCGGGTGCCTGGTTGCGACTCGCGCCGCGCTTGGGTGCGGGTTTTTTCTTGGCAGCCAACTTACATACGCTCCAGGGTTTCCAGGCCGAGCAGTTCCAGACCTTGCTTGAGGGTACGACCGGTCAAGGCCGCCAGGCGCAGGCGGCTCTGTTGCTGTTCCGGGGTTTCGGCGGCCAGGATCGGGCAGTTCTCGTAGAAGCTGGAGAACAGGCCGGCCACGTCGTACAGGTAGGCGCAAAGTACATGTGGCGTGCCTTTTTCGGCGACGTTGTTCAGGATTTCACCGAACTGGGCCAGGCGTGCAGCCAGGTCCTGTTCCTGGGCGGCTTGCAGGATGATCTGCCCGTCCACTTCATCGAAGCCTTTGCCCAGCTTGCGGAACACGCCGGCGACGCGGGTGTAGGCGTACAGCAGGTAAGGGGCGGTATTGCCTTCGAAGTTGAGCATCAGTTCGAAGTTGAAGCTGTAGTCGCTGGTGCGGTGCTTGGACAGGTCGGCGTACTTGACCGCGCCAATGCCGACGACTTCGGCGATGGCGCGCAGCTCGTCTTCACCCAGCTCCGGGTTCTTCTCCTTGACCAGGGCGTAGGCACGCTCCTTGGCTTCGGTCAGCAGGTCGATCAGTTTGACGGTGCCGCCATCGCGGGTCTTGAACGGACGGCCATCGGCGCCGTTCATGGTGCCGAAGCCCATGTGTTCCATGTGCATTGGGTGGCCGACGAAACCGGCCCGGCGCGCCACTTCGAACACCTGGTTGAAGTGCAGGGCCTGGCGCTGGTCGACGAAGTACAGGGCACGGTCGGCCTTGAGCACGTTGCTGCGGTAGCGCACGGCCGCAAGGTCGGTGGTGGCGTACAGGTAGCCGCCGTCGGCCTTTTGAACGATCACCGGCAGGGGCTCGCCCTCGGCGGTCTTGAACTCTTCGAGGAACACGCACTGGGCGCCCTTGCTCTCGACCAGCAGGCCCTTGGCCTTGAGGTCGTTGACGACATTGGCCAGGTCGTCGTTATAGGCGCTTTCGCCCATGACGTCGGCCATGGTCAGTTTGACGTTGAGCAGTTCGTAGGTTTTCTGGCAGTGCGACAGCGAGATGTCCTTGAAGCGGGTCCACAGCTTCAGGCATTCCTCGTCGCCCGCTTGCAGCTTGACCACCAGGCCGCGTGCGCGGTCGGCGAACTCTTCCGATTCATCGAAACGCTTTTTCGCGGCGCGGTAGAAGTTCTCCAGGTCAGACAGCTCATCGCTGGTGATCGGGTTTTCCTGCAGGTAGGCCATCAGCATGCCGAACTGGGTGCCCCAGTCGCCCACGTGGTTCTGGCGAATCACGGTGTCGCCGAGGAACTCCAGGACGCGCGACACGGCGTCGCCGATGATGGTCGAGCGCAGGTGGCCGACGTGCATCTCCTTGGCAAGGTTCGGGGCCGACAGGTCGACCACGACCTTCTGTTGCGGGCCGGCCTTGCTGACGCCGAGCTTGGCATCGGCCAGTGCGGCGTCCAGGCGAGCGGCCAGGGCCTGGGTGTTCTGGAAGAAGTTGAGGAAGCCCGGGCCTGCGATTTCGACCTTGCTGACCTGCTCGTCGGCAGGCAGGGCGGCGATGATTTTTTCCGCCAGGTCGCGCGGCTTCATGCCCGCAGGCTTGGCCAGCATCATTGCGATGTTGCTGGCGAAGTCGCCGTGGGTCTTGTCCCGGGCGTTCTCCACCTGGATCGCCGGCGTCAGCCCTTCAGGCAACACACCGTCGGTGACGAGTTGGGTGAGGGCTTGCTGGATCAGCTGGCGAATGGTGTCTTTCATGGGCTTCTCGTTCGACCGCAGGCGCGGCGGCGCTTCGATGCGCAGGTGGAAAAACTGGACATTATCCGTTGCTGGGGCGAGGTTGCCAACCTTTTGGGAGTGGTTACGCCCCTGTAGGAGCGGGCTTGCCCCGCGATGTGGCCGAAGCGATCAATAAAGATCCACCGGATCCACATCCAGCGACCAGCGCACCTGGCGCCCGGACGGCATTTGCTCCAACAGTAGCAACCAGGCGCTGATCAGTCGATGCAAAGGCGCCCGGGCATTGGCCTGGAGCAACAATTGCGCGCGAAAACGTCCCGCCCGTCGCTCCATGGGCGCCGGTACCGGACCAAGCAGTTCGATGCCATTGAGGGCGTGCTCGGCCAGTAATTGCTCGGCAGCGCTACAGGCTTCATCGAGAAAGGCCTCGGCCTGGCCGGGCTTGTGGGCCTCGGCGCGCAGCAGGGCCAAGTGGGCAAAAGGCGGCAGGCCGGCGGCGCGACGCTCGCTCAGGGCCTGCTCGGCAAAGGCGAAATAGCCCTGCTCGGTCAGTTGCACCAGCAGCGGATGGTCGGCCAGGTGGGTCTGGATGATCACCTTGCCCGGTTCTTCGGCGCGGCCAGCGCGGCCAGCGACCTGGACGATCAACTGGGCCATGCGCTCGCTGGCACGAAAGTCACCGGAAAACAGGCCGCCGTCGGCATCGAGGATCGCCACCAGGGTCACCCGTGGAAAGTGGTGCCCCTTGGCGAGCATCTGGGTGCCGACTAGGATGCACGGATTGCCGCGCTGGATGGTGGCGAACAGCTGGTTCATGGCGTCCTTGCGCGAGGTGCTGTCGCGGTCCACCCGTAGCACCGGGTAGTCAGGAAACAGGATGCCCAGGCGTTCTTCGGCGCGTTCGGTGCCGGCGCCGACCGGGCGCAGGTCGACCTTGTTGCACTGCGGGCACTGGCGCGGCAAGCGTTCGTCGTAGCCACAGTGGTGACAACGCAGTTCGTTGGAGCGCTGGTGCACGGTCATGCGTGCATCGCAGCGCGGACATTCGGACATCCAGCCGCAGTCATGGCACAGCAGTGTCGGGGCGAAGCCGCGGCGATTCAGGAACACCAGCACTTGCTGGCCGGCTGCCAGGGTCTGGCCGATGGCTTGCTGCATGGGGCCGCTGATGCCGCTGTCCAGGGGGCGGCTCTTGACGTCCAGGCGCAGGAAACGCGGCTGCTGGGCGCCACCGGCGCGCTGGTTGAGGCGCAGCAGGCCATAGCGACCGCTGTGAGCGTTGTGCAGGCTCTCCAGCGACGGAGTGGCCGAGCCCAGGAGGATCGGGATGTTTTCCTGGCGTGCGCGAACCAGCGCCAGGTCGCGGGCGTGGTAACGCAGGCCTTCTTGCTGTTTGTAGGAGCCGTCGTGCTCTTCGTCGATGATGATCAGCCCCGGGTGCTTCATGGGGGTGAACAGCGCCGAGCGGGTGCCGATGATGATATCGGCCTCGCCGTCGCGGGCGGCCAGCCAGGCATCCAGGCGCTCGCGGTCGTTGACCGCCGAGTGCAGCAGGGCGATGCGGGCGTTGAAACGCTGTTCGAAGCGGGCCAGGGTCTGCGGCCCGAGGTTGATCTCCGGAATCAGGATCAATGCCTGCTTGCCGGCCTCCAGGGTTTCGCGGATCAGTTGCAGGTAGACCTCGGTCTTGCCACTGCCGGTGACGCCGGCCAGGAGAAAGGCATGGAAGTTGTCGAAACCTGCGCGCACGGCATTGAACGCCGCCCGTTGTTCGTCGTTCAGTGGCAGCTCGGGCTGCGCGAGCCAGTGCTCATGGCGTTCCTGGACTGCGTGACGGCGCACCTCGACCTGGACCAACTCCTTGGCCAGCAGCAGGTCGAGGCTGTCCTTGCTCAGCATGAACTTGCTCAACAGGCCGTGGGCGATGCCATGGGGATGCTGCGCCAGGGTGGCGAGGGCTTCGCGCTGGCGTGGGGCACGGGCGATGCGCGGATCATCCAGGCGCGCGCCCGGCGCGATCTGCCAGAAGCGTTCCTGGCGCGCCTCGGCCGGCTCGCCTTGGCGCAACAGTACCGGCAAGGCCCAGCTCAGGGTGTCGCCGAGGCTGTGCTGGTAGTACTGCGCGGTCCACAGGCACAACTTGAACAGGGTCGGGGGAATCGGTGAGAGCGGATCGAGCAGGGCGATCGCCGGCTTGAGCTTGTCGGCCGGCACCTCGCTCTTGTCGCTGACCTCGATCAGAATGCCGATCATCTCCCGGCGCCCGAACGGCACGCGGATGCGCATGCCCGGGGTCAGCGCCTGGCGTGCCATGCTTGCCGGCGCCCTGTAGTCGAACAGTCGCCGCAGGGGCGAGGGCAGGGCAAGGCGCAGAATGACGTCGGACACGCGAAGAGTTCTCTGAAGGGGGGTTCCAAGACCAGGCGAGCCTAGCAGACGACGGTCGGTGCAAGCGACAACTTGCGTTGGCAGCATGCTCTGGTATTATTCGCCGCCTAATTACGTGCGGTATTCAACAATGGTGTTGGGTGGCGGCACGCAGTCGAGGAAGTGACCATGAAACCAGAAATTCACCCGAATTATGAAGTAGTCGCAGTCACCTGCAGCTGCGGCAACTCGTTCGAAACCCGTTCGACCCTGTGCGCTCCACTGGGCACCGACGTTTGCAACGAATGCCACCCGTTCTACACCGGTAAGCAAAAGGTTCTGGACACCGGCGGCCGCGTACAGAAGTTCGCAGATCGCTTCGGCATGTTCGGTGCCAAGAAGTAAGAATGCGCAACGCTGGCCCTGTGGGTCTGGCAATGCTGCTGAAAAAGGCGTCCCTTGTGGGCGCCTTTTTTGTGGGCGTCATTTGGCAGTTGCCGGTGCTGGCCTTCTGCCCGATACCCGTCGACCCCCAGCGCGTCGGCGTGCGCCAGGTGGTGGACGGCGATACCTTGCGCCTTGAAGATGGTCGCAGCGTTCGTCTGATTGGTCTCAATGCACCGGAAATCGGCCGCAAGGGCCGGAGCAGCGAAGCCTTTGCCGAGGCCGCTCGTGAGCGTCTTCAGGCACTGGTCAGGGCCAGCGGCGGCGAGGTGGGGCTGGTGCCGGGCGTCGAGTCCCGGGACAAGTACGGTCGTACCCTGGCACATATCTACGGTCGCTCTGGCGACAATTTCGAGGCCCAACTGCTCAGTGAAGGCCTTGGTTATCGCGTGGCCGTTGCCCCGAACGTCGACCTGGCCGACTGCCAGCAGCAGGCCGAGCGTACCGCTCGTCAGCAAGGCGCGGGGGTGTGGCGGCGCTCACCCGTGATGCCGTCGGCTGGGGTGCAGCAATCCGGTTTTGCGATCATCAGCGGCAAAGTGATGGGTATCGAGCGCAATCGCGGCGGAGTCTGGATCGAAATCGACGATGCCCTGGTGCTTCAGGTGCCTGCAAAACTGCAACGCAATTTCCCTGCTTCATTCTTTGACGACCTCAAGGGGCGCACAATCGAAGCTCGCGGCTGGGTGCTGGATCGTTCCCGCAAAGGCGGTCTGAAGGCCGGGCAGAAGCGCTGGTTGCTGCCATTGACCGATCCATCGATGCTGGAGCGGGTCTCTGGATAAAAAATTGTGAACATTATTTTGTACGATTGTACACATTGAAACCCTTGCAGGCTGCGGCTCTTGGCGGAAAGTCGTAGGTTAAAGGCCTTGACACAAGTGACCGACCAGTCTTGTCGGCCCTTTGCTCTTTGCGTATCCTCGGCGGTCCGTCAGAACAGTAAATAGCGGAATGCCCACCATGTCAGATTTGAAAACCGCCGCTCTCGAATACCATGCTCAGCCTCGTCCGGGGAAACTGAGCGTCGAGCTCACCAAACCTACCGCGACTGCTCGCGACCTGGCGCTGGCCTACAGCCCTGGCGTGGCTGAGCCGGTACGTGAAATTGGTCGCGATCCGGAGCTGGCCTACAAGTACACCGGCAAGGGCAATCTGGTAGCAGTCATTTCCGACGGCACCGCCATCCTCGGCCTGGGTAACCTCGGCCCGCTGGCGTCCAAGCCTGTCATGGAAGGCAAGGGTGTTCTGTTCAAGCGCTTCGCCGGCATCGACGTGTTCGACATCGAAGTCGAGTCGGAGAGCCCGCAGGCCTTCATCGATACCGTCCGTCGCATCTCCATCACCTTCGGTGGCATCAACCTCGAAGACATCAAGGCACCGGAGTGCTTCGAGATCGAGCGCACCCTGATCGAGCAGTGCGACATCCCGGTATTCCACGATGACCAGCACGGTACCGCGATCGTGACCGCTGCCGGCATGATCAACGCCCTGGAAATCGCCGGCAAGAAACTCGAAGAGGCCAAGATCGTCTGCCTGGGCGCTGGCGCTGCCGCCATCTCCTGCATGAAGTTGCTGGTGAGCATGGGTGCGAAGATCGAGAACATCTTCATGGTCGACCGTACTGGCGTGATCCACGCTGGCCGTGACGACCTGAACCAGTACAAGGCTGTGTTCGCCCACGCCACCGACAAGCGCAGCCTGGCTGACGCCCTGGAAGGCGCTGACGTGTTCGTCGGCCTGTCCGGTCCGAACCTGCTGAGCCCTGAAGGCCTGAAGTCGATGGCGGCCAACCCGATCGTCTTCGCCTGCTCCAACCCGGATCCGGAAATCTCCCCGGAGCTGGCGCACGCTACCCGTAGCGACGTGATCATGGCCACTGGTCGTTCCGACTACCCGAACCAGGTCAACAACGTACTGGGCTTCCCGTTCATCTTCCGCGGTGCCCTGGACGTTCGCGCCAAGCGCATCAACGAAGAAATGAAGATCGCTGCCGCCAACGCCCTGAAAGACCTGGCCAAGCTGCCAGTGCCTAAGGAAGTCTGCGATGCCTACGGCGTGCAGGCCCTGGAGTTCGGCCGTGAGTACATCATTCCGAAGCCGATGGATGCCCGTCTGATCACCGTCGTCTCCGACGCCGTGGCCAAGGCTGCGATCGAGACCGGTGTGGCGACCCTGCCGTATCCGAAGAACTACCCGCTCAAGAGCGTGGATGACGTGTTCAACGGCTAAGCCGTTGTAGCGTTGAAACAAAAAGCCCCGGCTCGCGAGAGTCGGGGCTTTTTTGTGGGTGTCGCGCAAGCTTGATGCTTCTCGTAGCCGCTGCCGCCAGGCTGCGAACGACTGCGCAGCAGTCGCAATCCAGGCACCTCTGTCGGCCGGGTCGGTTTCACGACCGCTTTGCGGTCGATCGCAGCCTGGCGGCAGCGGCTACAGGCCGCCGCGCCAGGCCAGGTGATCAGAACAGGTCGATCGGCGCTGCCTCGTCCGCTGGCAGCGGGCTGCCGGGTGCCGAGCCGTTGCCCAGCTCGCTGCCCGAAGGCGGGGTGTCTTCGACCTTGAACAGCTCGAAGTAGGCGCTGGGGTTGTCTGGCGATGCCGCCCGGCCGCTGACCGGGTCGACCCGCAGGCTGAGGATGCCTTCCGGCTCGGCCGGGGCATGGTTGGGCTTGTCCTTGAGCGCCGGGCCCATGAAGTTCATCCAGATCGGCAGCGCCACGGTCCCGCCATACTCGCGACGCCCCAGGGTTTCCGGCTGGTCGAAGCCGGTCCAGACCGTGGTCACCATGTCGGCGTTGTAGCCCGAGAACCAGGCATCCTTCGATTCGTTGGTGGTGCCGGTCTTGCCTGCGAGGTCGGTACGGCCCAGGGCCAGGGCGCGACGCCCGGTACCGCGCTTGATAACGTCCTGAAGCATGCTGGTGAGGATGTAGGTGGTTCGGCCATCGATGATGCGTTCGGCCACCGCCGGCGCCTGGGTCGCGGTCTGCGCGGCGTCGAACGAGGCGGTGCTGGCAGCCTCGCCCGGCAGCTGGATGCTGATCGGCGTTTCAGGCGCGGCGATGCCAAGCTGATCCTGGGTCGTCTGCGGCACCCGTGGCGGATTGGCGGTGAACAGGGTCTCGCCGTTGCGGCTTTCGATGCGTTCGATCAGGTACGGGCTGATCTTGTAGCCGCCATTGGCGAATGTGCTCCAGCCGGTGGCGATCTCCATCGGTGTCAGGGTCGCGGTGCCCAGGGCCAGGGACAGGTTGGGGGGCAAGTCCTGCTTGTTAAAGCCGAACTTGCTGATGTAGTCGATGGTGCGGCTGACGCCCATGGCCTGCAGCAGGCGGATCGACACCAGGTTGCGCGACTTGTACAGCGCTTCGCGCATGCGGATAGGGCCGAGGAAGGTGTTGGTGTCGTTCTTCGGGCGCCAGACCTTGTCCAGGTACTCGTCGACGAACACGATCGGGGCATCGTTGACCAGGCTGGCGGCGGTGTAGCCGTTATCGAGCGCGGCGCTGTAGACGAATGGCTTGAAGCTCGAGCCCGGCTGGCGCTTGGCCTGCATGGCACGGTTGTAGTTGCTCTGCTCGAAGGAGAAGCCGCCGACCAGAGCGCGGATGGCGCCGCTGTTCGGGTCCAGCGAGACCAGTGCGCTTTGCGCTCCGGGGACCTGGCTGAATTTCAGGCTGCCATCGTCCAGGCGCTGGACGCGGATCAGGTCGCCCACCTGGGCAACGTCGGCAGGTTGCTGCGGTGCGCGCCCCTGGCTGTTGGTGTTGAGGAACGGGCGAGCCCATTTCATGGTTTCCCAGGCCACGCTTTCCTGCTGGTTGGCGCGGGTCAGTACCTGCAGGCCGGTCTTGCTGACCTGAGTGACGATGGCTGGTTCCAGGCCGCCAAGGCTGCGCTGCTTGCCCAGTTCCTGCTGCCAGGCTGCCAGGGTCTTGCCTGGGAAGCGTGCTTCCGGCCCACGGTAGCCGTGGCGCTCGTCATAGGTGCTCAGCCCGTCAAGGACGGCCTTGTTGGCGATTTCCTGCAGGTCGCTCGGCACCGTGGTGGTGACCCGGAAACCTTCGGTGTAGGCGTCGCTACCATAACGGCCGACCATTTCGGCGCGAGCCATCTCGGCGATGTAGGGGGCGCTGACCTCGGGTGTAGGTACGTGGTAACTGGCGTTGATCGGCTCGGCCAGGGCAGCCTGGTAGCTGGCTTCATCGATCTTGCCCAGCTTGTACATGCGCCCCAGGATCCAGTCGCGGCGCTCTTTGGCACGCACCGGGTTGGCCAGTGGATTGAAGCGCGACGGCGCCTTGGGCAGGCCAGCGATCATGGCCATCTGCGCCAGGCTGATATCGCGGATCGACTTGCCGTAATAGACCTGTGCGGCGGCCTCGATGCCATAGGCGCGGTTGCCCAGGTAGATCTTGTTGACGTACAGCTCGAGGATTTCGTCCTTGGTCAGTTCACGCTCGATCTGCAGGGCCAGGAGAATTTCGTTGGTCTTGCGCGAGAAGCTGCGTTCGCTGCTGAGGAAGAAGTTCTTCGCCACCTGCATGGTGATGGTGCTGCCGCCGGTCTGGATGTGCCCGGACTTGAGCAATTGTGTTGCAGCACGCATCAGGCTGCTGGGGTCGACCCCATAGTGATTGGCGAAATTGTCGTCTTCGGCCGAGAGCAAAGCCTGGATGAAATGTGGCGGAATGTCGGCGAAACGTATGGGAGAACGGCGCATTTCGCCGAACTCTGCAATCAGCTTTCCGTCGCTGCTATAGACCCGCAAAGGGATCTGCAACTGGATGCTTCTGAGGGCCTCTACCGAGGGCAAGCTGGGGCTAAGATACAGAAATGCGCCGCTCACACCGAGCACGAGTGCGCAAATGACTGCGACGAAAGACCACCAGAAGAACTTCAGCAGGCGTATCAAGGCTTTTGGGCGTCCAGGTTGAAAAGTGGGTTGCGCGCGGGGCCAGCGGATAAAGGAAAAACGCTGGGCATTATAAGCATTTTTCGCACCGCCGCGTTATGGGCGCGGCGCTCGAGATGTCAGCCAGGTCAGGGCGAGGTCCGCCCGGTGGCCTGCTGCGAGCAAGGAAATAACCGATGCTTGGACGCTTTGGCAGGGATGCCGGTTCACTCCTGGGGGTAGAAATCGCCCCGCCGTTCATCAGACTGGCGCAAGTGCAGCGCTATCGCGGTCGTTGCCGGGTGCGTGCCTGGGCGCTCGAACCCTTGCCTGCAGCGGCCATGCACGATGGCTGGATCGGCGACCCCGGGCAGGTTGCAGCGGCCTTGCTCAAGGCGCGGCAGCGCATGGTGCGGCCCGCCCGGCGTGTGGCCGTGGCGCTGCCTGGCGCCCTGGTGATCGAGAAGCTGATCTCGATGCCGGTATCGCTCAATGAAGAAGCCATCGCCGGGCAGTTATCGTCCGAAGCTGCCCAGTTCATTCCCTTCTCTCTTGAAGATGCCGCCCTCGATTTCCAGGTCATCGGCCTCGACCCTGACGATCCAGGGCGTCAGCAAGTGGTGGTCGCGGCTTGCCATCTGGCGCTGCTGGAGGTGCTGGAAGTTGCGCTCGATGCTGCCGGAATGCACGCCTGCCTGGTTGAGGCCGATCACCACGCCCTGCACCGTGCATTGCCAGCCACGAATGCACAGCGCACATTGCTGCTTCAGCTGCAAAGCGATGCCCTGGTCATTCACGAGCAGGATTCAGGACCGGTGCCGCTGCGACGCAAGGTGCTGCTGGGTGGGCAGGGTCGTGACGTCCAGGCGTTGGTTGCGGCGGTGGACAGCTACCTGTTGTCCGTTCCCGGGCGTGAGTTGCCGGGCCAGTTAGTGCTGCTGGGGTGCGCCGCGCTGGAGGGTCGCTTGCCGGAGCAGTTGCAGCAGCGGCTCGGGATGCCTGTGCATCAGGCAGACCCTTTCCAGGCCATGAGCCTGGCGCCGGGGTTGGACCCTCGGGCGCTGGCAGCGCAAGCGCCGAGCCTGGCAGTTGCCTGCGGCCTGGCGATGCGGGAGGGCGACCGATGCCTGACATGAACCTGCTGCCCTGGCGTGAGCAGCGCCGGCAGCTGCGTGTCCGGCGCCTGCAAGGGTGGATGCTGGGCATGGTGCTGATCGCCCTGCTGGTCATATGGCGGGTGGATGCTTACGGTCGGGAGGCATTGCAGCGCCAGGCGCGCGAGGATGTCGCCACGCGACAGGTCATCGAGGGGCTTGATGCTCAGCTGGAGCGGTTGGCGCAGCAAAAGGTCGACCATGCGCAGGTCCGCGACAGGCTTGAGGCACTGGAGCGTTTGCAGACGAGGCGATTGTCCCGGGTGGACCTGTTCGAACGACTGGCAGGCACCGTGCCCCAGGGGGTGTACCTCACAGCGCTGAGGACGCAAGGTCAGCGGCTGTGGGTTATGGGGGTGGCCGACTCCGGTTCGCTGGTGGCTCAGCTGCTGCGCAACCTGTCTGGCGAGATTGGCGAAGCTGATTTGCAACAGGTCAAGGCGGTGGACGCCGGGGAGGCCTTCGAGCTGGGCCTGGTCGTGAGGGGGGAGTCATGAACCTGGTATCGGACGCTTTCTGGCAGCAGTTGGCCGGCGGTACCTGGTTCCGGCAAGGGGCACTGCTACTGGGCATTCTGGGCATGCTGCTGGGGCTGGCTTATTTCATCCATCTACGGGCGCTGTTCGTCGACGTCGGCGAGCGCATCGAACAGTCACGGCTGCTGTCAAGCGAGTCCGCTGACAAGACGCGGCGCGTCCAGGTGCTAGCCGGCAGTGAGGCGCAGCTGGCTGCGGCCCACAAGGCCCTCGATGCGGCCTTGTGGCGTCTGGCAGCGGGCGGTGAGCCAGCGGGCCTGCTTGAAGACATCGCGCACCTGGGTCATGAGCACGGCCTGTTCATCGAGCAGTTGGAGCGGCTACCGGAGGTCGTGCATGACCAGCACATTGAGCTGCCCATGCAGCTTCAACTACAAGGAACCTACGTGGCCCTGGCCGCTTTTGCCCTGGGGTTGGCCCGGTTGCCTCGACTCGTCACGCTGGAGGATTTTTCCCTGATCCCGGTCGATGCTCAGGCCCCGGCGCAATTGCGTATGCAGGTGCGAGCCAGTGCCTATCGCGCTCGGGTGATGCGCGCGAGTGGTGCAGCGATACCTGACCTGGCAGGTATCGAGCGACCGGCAGCCCATTTTTCGCGAAGTCCGTTCGAGCCGTCACGCGTGCAGCGCCAGCGAGGCGATGTGCAGGGATTGCCGCTGGAACAGTTCGAAATGGTGGGCAGCCTTGTTCGTCACCAGACCCGCTTTGCCTTGCTGCGTGCTGCCGGGGTTGTGTACCGCCTGCAGTTGGGCGATGGACTGGGGCGCGACAACGGTCGGGTGGTGAGCATTGAGGAGGGGGCGGTTGAAGTCGCTGAAGAGGTATACATGGTCGGCAAGGGCTGGGTTGAGCGAAGTCGCACCCTCAGGCTCAAGGCGTCCGCAGAAGCAGGTTGAAGGTGCAGGCCAGGGAGGTCGCAATGGCAGCAGTAAGCAGGATGCTTGTGTTCGCGGCGTTATTCGTTGTGCAGGCGGTATGGGCATCGTCGGCGGGTAGTGGATCGCGCAATGAAGTGCTGTCGCTGAACTTCCAGGATGTCGAGGTGCGTTCGGTATTGCAGGTGCTCGCGGATTTTTCCGGGGTCAATCTGGTTGCCAGTGACGCGGTGCAGGGCAAGTTGACGCTGCGTCTGAAGGATGTGCCCTGGGAGCAGGCGCTGGACCTGGTGCTGCGCAGCAAGGGGCTGGAGAAGCGTGAGCAAGGCAACGTCCTTCTGGTGGCGCCTGTTGGCGCGCTGGCCGAGCAGGAGCGTCAAGCGCTGGAGGGTCGCCAGCAAATCGCAGCGTCATTGCCTCTGCAGCAGGCGTTGTTACCCTTGAGCTATGCGCGCGCCGCCGATATCGCGGCCATGTTCCAGGCGATGAAGGCGACTGATCCCCGGGGTGCCACATCCGGTATGGTGAGCGTTGACGAGCGCACCAACACCTTGATCGTGCGTGAGGCCCCGCAGCGCCTGGAAGAACTGCGCCAACTGATCGCGCGCCTGGATGTGCCGGTGCGCCAGGTCCTGATCGAGGCGCGGATTGTCGAGGCCAATGTCGATTACGAGAAAAGCCTGGGCGTTCGCTGGGGTGGCGAGTTGCAGTTGGGTAACGGCTTGAGCCTGGGTGGCGGTGACGCCTTTGTCGACCTGGGTGTGGAGCGCGCCACTTCAGCCATCGGCGTGGGCCTGCTGCGCGATAATGTGCTGCTCGACCTTGAGCTCAGTGCCATGGAGAAGTCCGGCAACGGCGAAATCATCTCCCAGCCCAAGGTCGTTACCGCTGACCGGGAGACCGCGAGGATCATCAAGGGCACCGAGGTGCCCTACCAGGAAACCAGCGGCAGCGGCGCCACGTCCGTGACCTTTCGCGAAGCATCGTTGTCTTTGGAGGTAACGCCGCAGATCACCCCCGATAACCGGGTCATCATGGCCGTTAAGGTGACCAAGGACGAGCCGGACTACCTCAATGCCTTGGCCCAGGTGCCACCCATCCGCAAGAACGAGGTCAATGCCAAGGTCCATGTCAGTGATGGCGAGACCATCGTAATCGGTGGTGTGTACTCGACAGTGCAAAGTAAAGTTGTCGATAAGGTGCCATTTTTCGGCGATGTGCCGTATGTTGGTCGGCTGTTTCGTCGCGATGTTCTACAAGAGAAAAAATCCGAGCTGCTGGTCTTCCTGACTCCGCGTATCATGAGTGACCAGGCGATTGCTGTGAGTCGTTGATTCTGTGCGAAATTTGATACTTGTGGGGCCCATGGGTGCTGGTAAAAGCACCATCGGCCGCCTGCTGGCCAAAGAGCTGCGCCTGCCGTTCAAGGATTCCGACAAGGAAATTGAACTGCGCACGGGCGCCAATATCCCGTGGATCTTCGATAAGGAAGGCGAACCGGGCTTTCGTGATCGTGAGCAGGCGATGATCGCCGAGCTCTGTGCCTTCGACGGCGTGGTCCTGGCCACCGGCGGTGGCGCGGTGATGCGCGATGCCAACCGCCAGGCCCTGCATGCCGGTGGCCGGGTGGTGTACCTGCACGCCTCGGTCGAGCAGCAGGTCGGGCGTACCGCGCGTGATCGCAACCGCCCGTTGCTGCGTACGGCCAACCCGGAAGCGACCCTGCGCGCCTTGTTGGAAATCCGTGATCCGCTCTATCGCGAGATCGCCGACCTGGTGGTGGAAACCGATGAGCGGCCGCCGCGGATGGTGGTGCAGGATATTCTCGAGCGCTTGCAGAAGTTGCCGCCCCGTTGAGCCGGGCTTATCCTCGGCCACCCGTCATGCCGTGACAGGGCACACCGTTATCGCGCGGCTCGAGCCATCGATGCCGCGCCTTGTTCATTGTGGGGACACATGCAGACACTAAAGGTCGAACTGGGCGAACGTAGCTACCCGATCTACATCGGCGAAGGCTTGCTGGATCAAACGGAACTGTTGGCGCCGCACATTGCCGGCCGGCAGGTTGCCATTGTCTCCAACGAGACGGTCGCGCCCCTCTACCTTGAGCGTTTGAGCCGTACCCTGGGTGCCTACTCGGTGCTGCCGGTGGTGCTGCCCGATGGTGAAGCCCACAAGAACTGGGAAACCCTGCAACTGATTTTCGATGCCCTGCTGACCGCGCGGCATGACCGTCGCACCACCGTGGTCGCCCTCGGCGGCGGCGTGATCGGTGACATGGCTGGGTTTGCCGCTGCCTGCTACCAGCGTGGCGTGGACTTCATCCAGGTGCCGACCACCTTGCTGTCCCAGGTCGATTCGTCGGTCGGCGGAAAGACCGGTATCAACCATCCGCTGGGCAAGAACATGGTCGGCGCCTTCTACCAGCCCAATGCAGTGCTGATCGATACCACCAGCCTCAACACCCTGCCTGCGCGCGAGTTGTCAGCGGGGCTGGCCGAAGTGATCAAGTACGGCCTGATCTGTGATGAGCCCTTCCTGGGCTGGCTCGAAGAACACATGGACGCCTTGCGCGGCCTGGACCAGACCGCCCTGACCGAAGCCATCCGTCGCTCCTGTGCGGCCAAGGCCGCCGTGGTCGGTGCCGATGAGCGCGAGTCCGGCGTGCGCGCCACCCTCAACCTCGGTCATACCTTCGGCCATGCGATTGAAACCCACATGGGCTATGGTGTCTGGTTGCATGGTGAGGCCGTCGCGGCTGGCACGGTGATGGCACTGGAGATGTCCATGCGCCTGGGCTGGATCAGCCAGCAGGCGCGTGATCGGGGTATCCGCCTGTTCCAGCGCGCCGGGTTGCCGGTGGTGCCGCCAGAAGAAATGACCCCTGCCCAGTTCATGGAGCACATGGCAGTGGATAAAAAGGTACTCGACGGTCGTCTGCGGCTGGTCCTGCTGAGCCAAATGGGCGAGGCGGTGGTCACCGACGACTACCCGAAAGAGATTCTTCAGGCCACGCTGGCGGCGGACTACCGCGCTATCGTGGCCCAGCTTTGAGGTTGATGAGAGTTCGATGACTAGTCTGCATGCCGACGAGGCCTTCCTCGGCCATTACCAGTTGAACCATGACCCCTTCGCTGCACGGGTGCCAGGTTTCAAGTTTTTCCCAGCCCAGCGCAAGCCGGTGCTTGGCCAGTTGCACCACCTGGCCCGCTACAGCCATCTGCTGCTGGTGGTGACCGGTCCTCAGGGCAGCGGCAAGACCCTGCTGCGCCAGGCACTGGTCGCCAGCACCAACAAGCAGTCGGTGCAAAGCGTGGTGGTGTCCGCGCGCGGTGCCAGCGATGCCGCCAGCGTACTCGGCCAAGTGGCCCAGTCCCTTGGCGTTGCCCAGCCTGAAGTGCCTGAACTGCTGGCCCAGGTGGTGCAGTTGGCCTTGACCGGCCAGGAAGTCTATTTGCTGGTGGACGATGCGGAACAACTGGAGGAGTCGGCACTCCAAGCCTTGCTGGAGTTGGCGGCGGGTACCCCGGAAGGGCGTCCGCACGTGTTCCTGTTCGGCGAGCCGTCACTGATCGCCGGGCTTGAGGCACAAAGCGCCGACATGGAGCGTTTCCATGTCATCGAGCTTGCGCCCTACAGCGAAGAAGAAACCCGGGAATACCTCGAGCAGCGCCTGGAAGGTGCCGGGCGGGGCATCGAGGTCTTCACCGGTGAACAGATTGTCGATATTCACCAACACTCCGATGGCTGGCCTGGGGCAATCAACCAGGTCGCCCGCGATACCTTGATCGAAGCCATGATCGCCAGCCGGACCACGGCGAAGCGACCATCAATGGGGTTCAATATGCCTAAGAAACACGTGCTGGCGCTGTCTGCTGTCGTCGTGGTCGCCGTGGGTGCGGCCGTGCTGATGCCGAAAAAGAGCGACCAGGCGCCAACGGCGCCGGCCGAACAGGCGCAACTGCCACTGGGGCAGGGCCAGCCAGGTAATGCACAGTCGAACAATGGCAGCCCGGCCATCGAATTCGCCGGCAACTCGCAGCCGATGCCACTGCCGCTGGTAGGTCAGTCGCAACCGGTGATGCGTGGCCCCCTGGCCGAAGCGGCTGGCATGGGTGAGGGCGACGAAGGTAGCCCGGCCGGTGATACCGCGCTGCAGCCGCCGACGGTCACCACCATTGCGCCGCCTGCCGGCGTCCAGCCCGGCCCTGCGCCAGCGCCGGCACAGCCTGTAGCCCAGGTGCAGCCTGTCACGCAGCCCGTTGCCAAGGCGCAACCTGTCGCGCCAGCACCAAAACCGGTTGCACCTGTTGCCAGCAAGCCGGTTGCGCCAGCAGCCAAGCCTGCGCCTGTTCAGGTTGCGACGGCTAAACCCGCCGCCCAGCCTGCCGCCAAGCCCGCTGCAGGGGGTGGCTGGTACGCAGGGCAGAAGCCAGGCAATTATGTTGTGCAAATCCTCGGTACCAGCTCCGAAGCCTCTGCCCAGGCCTACGTGAAAGCCCAGGGTGGCGACTATCGCTACTTCAAGAAAACCCTGCAGGGCAAGCCGCTGTACGTGATCACTTACGGCAACTTCGCCAGCCGCGATGCAGCGCTCGCTGCAATCAAGGCCTTGCCAGCCAAGGTCCAGGCTGGTAAACCTTGGCCACGTACCGTCGCCAGCGTCCAACAAGAGCTGGCCGCGACCCGCTGATATAGCCTGGTGGCACTACCCCCGCCACCTGCTGAGCGACTCCTGAAACTCGGTCAAGCCTGCTGCGTACTACGCGGCAGGCTTTTCTGTCCCAGACTGCCGGCCAAAAGCCCATCTTGCAGTCCAGGCTGAAACGCTTCAGACTCAAGCCATGCCGTTACCACGGCGCACGCTTAAAAACATTCAAAAATGCGACATGGGTTTACGACAATTCGTCGTAAATTTGTGGGCTTCCCTGTCGCTGTGCAACAATGGCTCCCCTATTGCCCCCGCAAAGCTGGCGTTCGTTCGGCGTGGATGGTAAGTGGTTGTACTAAAAAGAGATTTGCCTTGGTGAGAGGCGAACCTGGTGAGAAAGTGTCTATGAAAACAGGTCTGTACCATCCCGAAGAATTCAAGGATAACTGTGGTTTCGGCCTGATCGCCCATATGACGGGCGAACCCAGCCACCACCTTTTGCAAACGGCCATGCAGGCACTGACCTGCATGACGCACCGCGGCGGTATCAACGCTGACGGCAAGACCGGCGACGGTTGTGGCCTGTTGATGCAAAAGCCCGATCAGTTCCTGCGCGCAGTGGCCCAGGAGCAGTTCGGCGTCGAGCTGCCCAAGCAGTACGCGGTAGGCATGGTGTTCTTCAATCAGGACAACACCCGCGCCGAAGCCGCACGCGAGAACATGAATCGCGAAATCCTCGCGGCCGGCCTGCAACTGGTGGGCTGGCGCAAGGTGCCGATCGATACCAGCGTCCTCGGCCGCCTGGCCCTGGAGCGCCTGCCGCAGATCGAGCAGGTGTTCGTCGGCGGTGAAGGCCTGAGCGATCAGGAATTTGCCATCAAGCTGTTCAGCGCCCGTCGTCGCTCCTCGGTGGCCAACGCCGCCGACACCGACCACTACATCTGCAGCTTTTCGCACAAGACCATCATCTACAAAGGCCTGATGATGCCGGCGGACCTCGCCGCCTTCTATCCGGATCTGGATGACGAGCGCCTGCAGACCGCCATTTGCGTGTTCCACCAGCGTTTCTCCACCAACACCCTGCCGAAATGGCCGCTGGCCCAGCCATTCCGCTTCCTCGCCCACAACGGCGAGATCAACACCATCACCGGCAACCGCAACTGGGCCCAGGCCCGTCGCACCAAGTTCGCCAACGACCTGATCCCGGACCTGGAAGAACTCGGCCCGCTGGTCAACCGCGTCGGTTCCGACTCCTCGAGCATGGACAACATGCTGGAGCTGATGGTCACCGGTGGCATCGACCTGTTCCGCGGCGTGCGCATGCTGGTTCCGCCAGCCTGGCAGAACGTCGAGACCATGGATGCCGACCTGCGCGCCTTCTACGAATACAACTCCATGCACATGGAAGCGTGGGACGGCCCGGCGGGCATCGTGCTGACCGAAGGTCGTCACGCGGTCTGCCTGCTCGACCGCAACGGCCTGCGTCCGGCGCGCTGGGTCACCACCAAGAACGGCTACATCACCCTGGCGTCGGAGATCGGCGTGTGGGACTACAAGCCTGAAGACGTCATCGCCAAGGGCCGCGTGGGCCCGGGCCAGATCTTTGCCGTGGACACCGAGACCGGCCAGATCCTCGACACCGACGCCATCGACAACCGCCTCAAGTCGCGCCATCCGTACAAGCGCTGGCTGCGCCAGAATGCCCTGCGCATCCAGGCCGACCTGAGCGACGACCAGGGCGTGGCCAGCTACGACGCTGACCAGCTCAAGCAATACATGAAGATGTTCCAGGTCACCTTCGAAGAGCGTGACCAGGTGCTGCGTCCGCTCGGCGAACAAGGCCAGGAAGCGGTCGGCTCGATGGGCGACGACACACCGATGGCGATCCTGTCGCAGCGCGTGCGTTCGCCGTACGACTACTTCCGCCAGCAGTTCGCCCAGGTCACCAACCCGCCGATCGACCCGCTGCGCGAAGCGATCGTCATGTCGCTGGAGATCTGCCTGGGTGCCGAGCGCAACATCTTCCAGGAATCCCCGGAGCACGCTTCGCGGGTGATCCTCAGCTCGCCGGTCATTTCCCCGGCCAAGTGGCGCTCGTTGATGAACCTCGACCGTCCGGGCTTCGAGCGTCAGCTGATCGACCTGAACTACGACGAGAGCATCGGCCTGGAAGCGGCCGTGCGTAACATCGCCGACCAGGCCGAAGAAGCCGTGCGCAGCGGCAAGACCCAGCTGGTACTGAGCGACCGCCATATCGCCCCGGGCAAGTTGCCGGCCCATGCCGCGCTGGCCGTCGGTGCGGTGCATCACCGCCTGACCGAACTGGGCCTGCGTTGCGACAGCAACATCCTGGTGGAAACCGCAACTGCCCGCGACCCGCATCACTTTGCCGTGCTGATCGGTTTCGGCGCCTCGGCGGTGTACCCGTACCTGTCCTACGAAGTGCTGGCCGACCTGATCCGTACCGGTGAAGTGCTGGGCGACCTGGACGAAGTCTTCAAGTACTACCGCAAGGGCATCTCCAAGGGCCTGCTGAAGATCCTCTCGAAGATGGGCATCTCCACCGTCGGTTCGTACCGGGGTGCGCAGCTGTTCGAGGCTGTCGGCCTGTCCGAGGAAGTGGTCGGCCTGAGCTTCAAGGGTGTTGCCAGCCGCCTCAAGGGCGCGCGCTTCGTCGACATCGAGAGCGAGCAGAAGCTGCTGGCCGCCGAAGCCTGGAGTCCGCGCAAGCCGATCCAGCAGGGTGGTCTGCTGAAGTTCGTCCACGGTGGCGAATACCACGCTTACAACCCTGACGTGGTCAACACCCTGCAGGCCGCTGTGCAGCAGGGCGACTACGAGAAATTCAAGGAATACACCGCGCTGGTGGACAATCGTCCGGTGTCGATGATCCGTGACCTGCTCAAGGTCAAGGTCGCCGACCAGGCGCTGGCCCTGGAAGAAGTCGAGCCGCTGGAAGCGATCCTCAAGCGCTTCGACTCCGCCGGTATTTCCCTGGGCGCGCTGTCGCCTGAGGCTCACGAAGCCTTGGCCGAGGCCATGAACCGCCTG
The DNA here is from genome assembly GCF_044769005.1 of Pseudomonas sp. NPDC090755. Classification (NCBI taxonomy): domain Bacteria; kingdom Pseudomonadati; phylum Pseudomonadota; class Gammaproteobacteria; order Pseudomonadales; family Pseudomonadaceae; genus Pseudomonas; species Pseudomonas sp. NPDC090755. Next base: position 415,318 of record NZ_JBIVXC010000001.1, read on the forward strand.
GGCGCGCGCTCCAACTCCGGCGAGGGCGGCGAAGATCCGGCCCGCTACGGCACCATCAAGAGCTCGAAGATCAAGCAGGTGGCCACCGGTCGTTTCGGTGTCACCCCCGAGTACCTGGTCAACGCCGAAGTCCTGCAGATCAAGGTCGCCCAGGGCGCCAAGCCGGGCGAGGGCGGCCAGCTGCCAGGCGGCAAGGTCAACGGCCTGATTGCCCGCCTGCGTTATGCAGTGCCGGGTGTGACGCTGATCTCGCCACCGCCGCACCACGACATTTACTCGATCGAAGACCTGTCGCAGCTGATCTTCGACCTCAAGCAGGTCAACCCGCAGGCGCTGGTCTCGGTCAAGCTGGTAGCCGAAGCGGGCGTCGGCACCATCGCCGCCGGCGTGGCCAAGGCCTATGCCGACCTGATCACCATCTCCGGCTACGACGGTGGCACCGGCGCTTCGCCGCTGACCTCGATCAAGTACGCCGGTGCACCGTGGGAACTGGGCCTGGCCGAAACCCACCAGACCCTGCGCGGCAACGACCTGCGCGGCAAGGTCCGGGTACAGACCGACGGCGGCCTGAAAACCGGCCTGGACGTGATCAAGGCCGCGATCCTCGGCGCCGAAAGCTTCGGCTTCGGAACTGCGCCGATGATCGCCCTGGGCTGCAAATACCTGCGCATCTGCCACCTGAACAACTGCGCCACCGGCGTCGCCACCCAGAACGACAAGCTGCGCAAGGACCACTACATCGGTACCGTCGACATGGTGGTGAACTTCTTCACCTACGTGGCTGAAGAGACCCGTGAGTGGCTGGCCAAGCTGGGCGTGCGCAGCCTCGGTGAGCTGATCGGGCGCACCGACCTGCTGGAAATGCTCCCCGGTGAAACCGAGAAGCAGAAGCACCTGGACCTCAGCCCGCTGCTGGGCAGCCCGCACGTGCCGGCCGACAAGCCGCAGTTCTGCGAAGTCGACCGCAACCCGCCGTTCGACAAGGGTGTGCTGGCCGAGAAGATGGTCGACATGGCGCTGCCGGCCATTCGCGACCAGAGCGGTGGCGAGTTCAGCCTCGACATCTGCAACTGCGACCGTTCCATCGGCGCGCGGATCTCCGGTGAGATCGCACGCCTGCATGGCAACCAGGGCATGGCCAAGGCACCGATCACCTTCCGCTTCAAGGGCACTGCAGGCCAGAGCTTCGGTGTGTGGAACGCCGGTGGCCTGAACCTGTACCTCGAAGGCGACGCCAACGACTACGTCGGTAAAGGCATGACCGGTGGCAAGCTGGTGATCGTGCCGCCTGCGGGCAGCCCGTTCGCGACCCAGCACAGCGCCATTGTCGGCAACACCTGCCTGTACGGCGCAACCGGCGGCAAGCTGTTCGCTGCCGGTACCGCGGGCGAGCGCTTTGCCGTGCGTAACTCCGGCGCCCACGCGGTTGTCGAGGGCACGGGCGATCACTGCTGTGAATACATGACCGGTGGTTTTGTCTGCGTCCTGGGCAAGACTGGCTACAACTTCGGCTCTGGCATGACCGGCGGTTTCGCCTACGTGCTGGACATGGACAACAGCTTCGTCGACAAGCTCAACCATGAACTGGTGGAGATCCAGCGCATCACCGGTGAAGCGATGGAGGCGTATCGCAGCCATCTGCACCGCGTGCTGACCGAGTACGTCGAAGAAACCGGCAGTGAATGGGGGCGTGAGCTCTGGGAGAACCTGGACGACTACGTACGTCGCTTCTGGCTGGTCAAGCCGAAGGCGGCGAACCTGAAGAACCTGCTGTCCAGCACCCGTGCCAACCCGCAGTGATATGCGCCTGAAGAGTTTGATGAGGTTTTGAACATGGCTGAACGTCTGAGTAATGACTTCCAGTTCATCGAGGTCGGGCGCAAGGATCCGAAGAAGAAACTGTTGCGTCAACGCAAGAAAGAGTTCGTGGAAATCTACGAGCCCTTCAAACCCCAGCAGTCGGCCGAACAGGCCCACCGCTGCCTGGGCTGTGGCAACCCGTACTGCGAATGGAAGTGCCCGGTACACAACTTCATCCCCAACTGGTTGAAGCTGGTGTCCGAAGGCAACATCCTCGCCGCCGCGGAGCTGTCGCACCAGACCAACACCCTGCCGGAAGTGTGCGGCCGGGTGTGCCCGCAGGACCGCCTGTGCGAGGGTGCCTGCACCCTCAACGACGGCTTCGGCGCGGTGACCATCGGTTCGGTGGAGAAGTACATCACCGACACCGCCTTCGCCATGGGCTGGCGCCCGGACATGTCCAAGGTCAAGCCGACCGGCAAGCGTGTCGCCATCATCGGTGCCGGCCCAGCTGGCCTGGGCTGTGCCGACGTGCTGGTGCGCGGCGGTGTGACCCCGGTGGTGTTCGACCGCAACCCGGAGATCGGTGGCCTGCTGACCTTCGGTATCCCCGAGTTCAAGCTGGAAAAGACCGTGCTGAGCAATCGCCGCGAAGTCTTCACCGGCATGGGCATCGAGTTCCGCCTCAACACCGAGGTGGGCAAGGACATCAGCATGGAGCAGTTGCTCACCGAATACGATGCCGTATTCATGGGCATGGGCACCTACACCTACATGAAGGGCGGCTTCCCCGGTGAAGACCTGCCGGGCGTGCATGATGCGCTGGACTTCCTGGTGGCCAACGTCAACCGCAACCTGGGCTTTGAAAAGTCGCCGGAAGATTTCGTCGACATGAAGGGCAAGAAGGTCGTGGTTCTGGGCGGTGGCGACACGGCGATGGACTGCAACCGCACCTCCATCCGCCAGGGCGCCAAGGCTGTGACCTGTGCTTACCGCCGTGACGAGGCGAACATGCCGGGCTCGCGCAAAGAGGTGAAGAACGCCAAGGAAGAAGGGGTGAAGTTCCTCTACAACCGCCAGCCGATCGCCATTGTCGGTGAAGACAAGGTCGAGGGTGTGAAGGTGGTCGAGACCCGTCTGGGCGAGCCGGATGCCCGTGGCCGCCGCAGCCCCGAGCCGATCCCGGGCTCCGAGGAGATCATCCCGGCCGATGCCGTGGTCATCGCCTTCGGTTTCCGCCCGAGCCCGGCACCGTGGTTCGAGCAGTTCAGCATCCAGACCGACAGCCAGGGCCGTGTCGTGGCGCCGGAGAAGGGTGCGTTCAAGCACCAGACCAGCAACCCGAAGATCTTCGCCGGTGGCGACATGGTCCGCGGTTCCGATCTGGTGGTGACGGCGATCTTCGAAGGGCGCAATGCCGCCGAGGGAATCCTGGACTACCTGGGCGTCTGATCGGGCCCTATCGCCGGCTTTGCCGGCTCCCACAGGACATCGGGGAAACCTGATTAGGTGTGGGAGCCGGCATCGCCGGCGATGCTTTTAAACAAAATCTATTGACCTGTCACAAGTCGATAGACAAAAGGCACGGCTCCCACCGTGCCTTTTCTGTTGGTGTCTGAGAAAATGCCCGCACTTTTTTTCCGGATGCCGACATGACTGCCTTGAAGAACGATCGTTTTCTGCGCGCCCTGCTCAAGCAACCCGTAGACGTCACCCCGGTGTGGATGATGCGCCAGGCCGGCCGCTACTTGCCGGAGTACCGCGCCAGCCGCGCCAAGGCCGGTGATTTCATGAGCCTGTGCATGAACCCGCAGTTCGCCTGCGAAGTCACCTTGCAGCCGCTGGACCGCTACCCGCTGGACGCCGCGATCCTGTTCTCCGACATCCTTACCATTCCCGATGCCATGGGCCAGGGCCTGTACTTCGAGACCGGTGAAGGTCCGCGCTTCAAGAAAGTCATCAGCACCCTGGCCGATATCGAAGCCCTGCCGATCCCTGATCCACAGAAGGACCTGGGCTACGTGATGGATGCGGTCAGCACCATCCGCCGCGAGCTCAATGGCCGTGTGCCGCTTATCGGTTTCTCCGGCAGTCCCTGGACCCTGGCCACCTACATGGTCGAAGGCGGCTCGTCGAAAGACTTCCGCAAGACCAAGGCCATGCTCTACGACAACCCGCAGGCCATGCACCTGCTGCTCGACAAGCTGGCGCAGTCGGTCACCAGCTACCTCAACGGCCAGATCCTCGCTGGCGCGCAAGCCGTGCAGATCTTCGACACGTGGGGCGGCAACCTGTCGGCTGCGGCCTACCAGGAGTTCTCCCTGGCCTACATGCGCAAGATCGTCAGCGGCCTGATCCGCGAGCACGAGGGGCGCAAGGTGCCGGTGATCCTGTTCACCAAGAACGGCGGCCTGTGGCTGGAAAGCATTGCCGACGCCGGTGCCGACGCGCTGGGCCTGGACTGGACCTGCGACATCGGCGAAGCCCGCCAGCGGGTCGGCAGCAAGGTCGCCCTGCAGGGCAACATGGACCCGACCGTGCTCTACGCCAAGCCTGAGGCCATCCGTGCCGAAGTCGGACGTATCCTGGCCAGTTACGGCCAAGGCACGGGCCATGTGTTCAACCTCGGCCATGGCATCACTCCGGAAGTCGACCCTGAGCATGCCGGTGTCTTCATCAACGCCGTGCACGAGTTGTCGGCGCAGTATCACCAGTAAGCACTGCTGCATAACAAAACGCCCGGCCAATGCCGGGCGTTTTGCCATTAAGTTTCAATTCAGCCTGCCCGGGTAACCTGATCCCATCGAAACCCGAACAGGACCTGAACCATGAAAATCCGTTACCTCGCCCTGCTGCTTGCCCCACTGTTCAGCACCGCCGCCCTGGCAGCCGGCTACACCGGCCCTGGCGCCCAGCCGGTAACCACCGTGAGTGCCGCCAACGATGCCGCCGACGATACCCCGGTGGTGTTGCAGGGCTTCGTGGTGAAGAAGCTGAACAACGATGACAAATACGAGTTCAAGGACAGCACCGGCACCATCAACGTCGAGATCGATGATGAAGACCTGCCGCCGGTAGCGTTCAACGAGAAGACCCGGGTCAAGCTGAGCGGTGAGGTCGAGAAGCACCTGATGAGCCGTGAGGTGGATGTCGATCTGGTTGAAGTGGTCAACTGAAGCTAATCGCGGGGCAAGCCCGCTCCTACAAAACCTGTAGGAGCGGGCTTGCCCCGCGATACGTTCAGGCCTTGGCCGGCAACCTGCTCAAATGCAGTGCCACCAGCAAGGCCACCAGCAGCAGGCTGCCAATGAACAGCCCGATGCCGTTCCACCCGGCGTGATGCCAGAACACCCCACCGGCCGTCCCGGCCACACTCGACCCCGCGTAATAGCTGAACAGGTACAGCGACGAGGCCTGGCCCTTGGCCCGGGTCGCGCGCCGGCCGATCCAGCTGCTGGCCACCGAGTGGGCGCCGAAGAAGCCGAAGGTGAACACCAGCATGCCGACGATCACCAGCGGCAATGGGGTGAACAAGGTCATCAGCAAACCGGCGAACATCAGCACGATGGTGCCCCAGAACACCTTGCGTCGCCCCAGTTTGTCCGCCAGGGCACCAATCTGTGCCGAGCTGTAGATGCCCGACAGGTAGACCACCGACAGCAGTCCCACCAGTGCCTGGTTCATATGGTAAGGCCCGGCCAGCAGGCGATAGCCGATGTAGTTGAACAGGGTGACAAAGGCACCCATCAACAGGAAGGCCTCGAGGAACAACCAGGGCAGCCCGGCATCGCGAAAGTGCAGGGTGAAGCCGTCCAGCAGGCTGCGCGGGTGCAGCGAGCGTGGGCGGAAGTTGCGTGATTCGGGGAGGATTTTCCAGAACACCAGCGCCGCCACCAGGGCCAGGCTGCCGATCACCAGCAAGGCGGTGTGCCAGCTGACGAAGTCGATCAGGACCCCTGTGATCAACCGTCCGCTCATGCCGCCAATAGCGTTGCCGCCGATGTACAGGCCCATGGCCAGGCCGATGTGCTGCGGGTGGATCTCTTCGCTGAGGTAGGTCATGGCCACCGCAGCCAGCCCGCTCAACGACAGGCCGAGCAGGGCACGGGCCAGCAACACGGCGTGCCAGCTCGGCATCACTGCACCGACGAGGGTGCTCAGCGCCGCGCAGAACAAGGCCGCCACCATCACCGGCTTGCGGCCGATGCGGTCGGAGATCGGCCCGGTGATCAACAGGCCGAAGGCCAGGGTGGCAGTCGATACCGAGAGGATCAGGCTGCTTTGCGCCGCATTGATGGAAAACTCCTGGGACAGCAACGGCATCATCGGCTGCACGCAGTAGAGCAGGGCGAAGGTGGCGAAGCCGCCGCAGAACAGCGCCAGCACCGTGCGCATGAAGGCCGGGGTGCCTTTTTCGATCCAGCGTTCAGAAACGGACGCGACGTGTTCGTCGACAGGGGCGTGCGGCAATTCGTGGGCGTGTGCAGCTACAGCAGTTTTCACGGGGGACCTCGGGCGCTACAACCTGGCAGGCAGTGAAAAAAGCATATAGCTGGCTAATGATCATTTCCAATATATTGTTCGACCTGTTTAAGAGGTTTTACGACCTAATGGAGCGATCATGGAACTGCGGCATCTACGCTATTTCATCGCGGTGGCCGAAGAGCTGCATTTCGGCCGCGCCGCCCAGCAACTGGGGATCTCCCAGCCACCCTTGAGCCAGCAGATCCAGGCGTTGGAACAGGAGTTGGGGGCACGCCTGTTCGAGCGTACCAACCGTCGGGTCGAGCTCAGCGAGGCCGGGCGCTTGTTCCTTGAAGAGGCGCGCCTGGTGCTGGCCCAAGTCGACAAGGCGGCGGATGTTGCCCGTCGCGCACAGCTGGGCGAACTGGGTGAGATGAAGATTGGCTTCACCTCCTCGGCGCCGATCAACTCCAGCATTCCCAAGGCCATTCATGCGTTTCGCCAGCGCTTCCCGGCGGTGCACCTCAATCTCAAGGAAATGAGCAGCCGCGACGTGGCCGATGCCCTGCTCGACGAGTCGATCGAAGTCGGCCTGATCCGCCCGCTGGCGTTGCCCGAGAGCCTGGAGGTGGTGGAGCTGTTTCGCGAGCCGTTGGTCGCAGTGATCGGTGCGGCCCACCCCTTGGCCCAGGGCAGTGAAGCCGGGTTGCATATGGCGGACCTGGCCAATGAGCCCTTTGTGTTCTTTCCGCGCAGCTATGGCAGTGGCCTGTACGCGCAACTGCAGAGTCTGGCGCGAGCGGCCGGGTTCAGCCCGCACTTCGCCCAGGAGGCGGGCGAGGCGATGACCATTATCGGCCTGGTGGCGGCGGGGCTGGGGGTGTCGGTGCTGCCTGCTTCGTTCCAGCGCATGCGTCTGGACGGCGTGGTCTATCGCACCTTGCTCGACGACGATGCCATTACCGCGGTCTGGCTGGTGCAGCGTCGCGGCACACCATCGGCAATGGCCGGGGCCTTTGCCGAGCTGCTGACCCGCCAGGCCCGGGAGCGCAGCTGAGTGACACCAGGGCGCTGCGCTGTAGGTCAGTGCCAGCGGCGGAAGATCAGCGACGTGTTGACGCCACCAAAGGCGAAATTGTTGTTCATCACGTACTCGTTGCTCAAGGCCCGCCACGTGTTGCACAGGTAGTCCAGCTCACCGCAGCGTGGGTCGATGTCTACCAGGTTGAGGGTGTGCACGTAGCGGTCACTGTTGAGCATCTCGATGCTGAACCAGGACTCCAGCGCGCCACAGGCACCCAGGGTGTGGCCCAGGAAGCTCTTTTGCGAGCTGATCGGCATGCGTGGGCCGAACAGGCTGCTGGTGGCCAGGGTTTCGGCGATATCGCCCTGCTCGGTGGCCGTGCCGTGGCCATTCACATAGCCGATGGCCTCGGGTGCCAGGCTGGCGTCTTCAAGGGCCAGCTCCATGGCCCGGCGCATGGTCGCCTGCTCCGGGCGGGTGATGTGCTGGCCGTCGGCGTTGGTGCCGAAGCCGACGATCTCGGCGTAGATGCGTGCACCTCGGGCCAGGGCATGCTCGAGCTCCTCAAGCACCAGCATGCCAGCCCCTTCGCCGATCACCAGGCCATCGCGGCCGCTGTCATAGGGGCTCGGGGTGCTGTGCGGCGTATCGTTCTTCAGGCTGGTGGCGTACAGCGCGTCGAACACCATGGCTTCGGTCGGGCACAGTTCTTCGGCGCCGCCTGCGAGCATCAGTGGCTGGCGACCGAACTTGATCGCCTCATAGGCGTAGCCGATCCCCTGGCTGCCGCTGGTGCAGGCGCTGGAGGTGGGAATCAGGCGCCCGGTGAGGCCGAAAAAGATGCTGATATTGGCTGCCGTGGTGTGCGGCATCATGCGCACGTAGGAGTTGGCGTTCAAACCATCGGAGACCGAGTTGGCCAGCATGTTGCCGAAGGTCTTCATCTCGTCGGTGCTGCCGGTGGACGACCCGCAGGCCACGCCCATGCGGCCGTCGCGAATCGACGGGTCGTCCAGCAGGCCGGCATCGCGCAGGGCGATCTCGGACGCCGCCACCGCCAGGCGCGAGACCCGGCCCATGCTGCGCAGTTGCTTGCGGGTCCAGGCGCTCGGCACCTTGAAGTCATCGATGGGGCCGGCCAGGCGGGTGTTGAGTTCTTCGAAACGGTCCCACTCGTCCATGCGCCGGATGCCGCTGCGATTGTGGGTGAAGTTGCCGGCGATGGTCTGCCAGTCGCTGCCCAGTGACGTGATACCGGCCATACCGGTAACGACCACGCGTTTCATCAGCACAGCCCCCCGTTGACCGCCAGGACCTGGCGGGTGATGTAGGCGGCCTCGGCCGACATCAGGAAATTCACCGCACCGGCGACCTCTTCCGGTGTGCCCAGGCGCTGCGCCGGGATCATCTTCAGCAGCTCGTCGACCGGCACCTGCTCGTCGAGCATGGCTGTGTCGATCAGGCCGGGAGCGACGCAGTTGACCGTGATCCGGCGCTTGCCCAGCTCGATCGCCAGGGCCTTGGCGGCACCGATCACGCCGGCCTTGGAAGCGCTGTAGTTGACCTGGCCGCGGTTGCCGATCAGCCCGGACACCGAGGTGATGCAGACGATGCGTCCGGGGGCGCGCCGGCGAATCATCGGCATGATCAACGGGTGCAGGACATTGTAGAAACCGTCGAGGTTGGTGCGCAGCACCTGGTCCCAGTCCTCTTCGCTCAGTGCGGGAAAGGCGCCGTCGCGGGTCAGTCCGGCATTGCACACCACGCCGTAATAGGCGCCATTGGCCTCGACATCTTCGGCCAGGAGGCTGGCGCAGGCGGCGCGATCGGCGACATCGAACTGCAGCACGCGCGCCTGCTGGCCCAGCGCCCGGACTTCATCTGCCACGGCGTCGGCCTCGTTGCGGCCGCTACGGCAGTGCAGGACCAGGTCGAAGCCGGCCCGTGCCAGGCGCAGGGCAATGGCCCGGCCAATGCCGCGGCTGGAACCGGTGACCAGGATGGTGTCAGTCATGGGGGGACTCCTCGGGACCCGCTTCGGCCAGGTAGCTGGCTGGCTGCGGCGGGCGAAAAACGTTCAGGCGGGCCATGGCGTGGATGCCCGGGCCGTGCAGGTGACATTCGAACACGCTCATGCCGCCCTCGTCTTCCAGCGAGCGCTGGGCATGGATGCGCAACGGGGCATCGACGGGGAAGTGCTCGACATTGCATTCGAACTTGCGCGTACCCAGGAGAAACCCAAGCTCCACCGGCTTGCCCTGCTGGCGGGCGTGGCAACCGGCATAGGCGGCCACGCTCTGGGCCATCAGCTCGATGCCGACCCAGGCCGGCAGGCTGCCGTCGGCACGGCTGAACAGGCCGCCGGGGCGGACGGTCAGGCGGGTATGGATCTGCTCCTGGTCAAAGGCGTCGACCTGATCGATGAGGATCATGTCGCCGGCGTGGGGCAGCAGTTCGGCCAATGGCCAGGTGATCATGGGGTGTCTCCGAGAATCAGGCTGACATTGTTGCCACCGAAGGCGAACGAGTTGCTCATCAGGCGTCGCGGGCCCTGGCCTGCCAGACGCTGGTCGGCGGCGACCAGGTTCAGCCGGGGCAGCTGCGGGTCGTGTTCGCCATCCCAGACATGGGGCGGCAGGCTTCCCAGGCCATTGTCGGCGGCCAGGATCAACCAGCAGAACGCGGCTTCCAGCGCCCCCGCCGCACCCAGGGTGTGGCCGGTCATGGGCTTGCTCGACGAACAGGCCAGTGCGCTGCCGAACAGGCCATGCACAGCCAGGCTTTCCATGGCGTCGTTGTGCCGCGTGGCGGTGCCGTGCAGGTTCAGGTAGTCGATGTGCGCCGGTTGCAGACCTGCATTGTCCAGCGCCTTGGTCATCGCTTGCAAGGCGCCTCTGCCACTCGGCTCTGGGGCCGAGATATGGTGGGCGTCGGAACTGGCGCCCGCGCCCAACAGGGCGATGCGTGTGCCCTCGCTGTTTGCCTCGCGGGTCATCAAGAACAGCGCCGCGGCTTCACCGATGTTGATGCCATCGCGGTTGACCGAGAAGGGGTTGCAGCGCTGGCCGCTGACTGCTTCCAGGGCGCTGAAGCCGTTGAGCGTCAGCTTGCACAGGCTGTCGACACCGCCGCAGATCACCGCGTCGCAAACCCCCAGGTCCAGCAGGCGGCGAGCGCTCATCAGGGCGCGGGCGCCGGAGGTGCAGGCGGTGGAGATGACATAGGCCGGCCCGCTCAGTTGCAGCCAGGTGGCCAGGAAGTTGGCCGCAGCGCTGAGCTCCTGCTGGGCATAGTCATAACCGGGCGGGAAGTGTTGCTCGCCCAGGTAGTGGGCAATGGCGTCGCTGGCTTCGTGGATGCCCGAGGTGCTGGTGCCCAAGACGATGCCGACGCGATGGCGGCCATGCCGGGCAATGGCCTGGGCGACCTGTGGGGCAATCTGCAGGCCGGCCTCGTAGAGCAACTGGTTGTTGCGGCTGTGCGACGCCTGCAGTTCGCTCGGCAGGTCGAGCAGTTTGCCTGGCACAGCGGCCACCGGCAGACGGCGCTCCGGCACCCAGCCGGCTTCCTCGCGAAGGCCCGAGCAGTCTCCGGCGAACAGCTTGCGCGCAATGTCGGCCTGGTCTCGTCCCAGGGCGCAGACCAGGCCCAGGGCGTTGAGAAAAGCGGTCATGGCGTGGTCTCGCGGGGCAGTGGACTGACTAGATAACGCAGGCCCCGGTCAAGGTTCAAGCTGAAGTCATCGGCGTGTCGATAATCGACCCGCCAACGCTCGCCCAGCCAGCGCTGCTGCCCTTGCCGGCGGGCACCGGGATAGAGCCGTTGCACTTGATCGTCCGGGGTCAGGGCGAACAGCAGGGCGGCGAACAGTTCCCGTGCTGCGGGGTTGGGCGGCAGCAGGCCATCCGCTTGCCAGCGGTCCTCGACCAGTAGCTGGCGAGCCTGGGGAATACCCAGCGGGTCGAGGAGCGAGAAGCGCAGGCTGGCCTGCTCCTGCTGGATCACCAGCAGCCAGTCCTGGCGCTGGCCGGCTTGCTCGCGCTGGATGTGCAACTGCATCGGCAGGCTGAGCGCGGGCTGCCGTTCAGGCAGGGGCAGGCCTGCGCAGGCACTGAGCAGCGCCAGGGCAACCATCAGCCACAGGCGCGCCTTGAGCCATGGACGAGTGCTCAACGGGGTGTCTCCTTGTGCCCGGTGGCGGCCCAGGGCGCCAGGACGAAACTGAATGCCAGCCCCAGGCTGACTGCCAGGCCGAAATTGCTTACGGCGGGCGTGCTGGATACCGCCAGCAGGCCGAACGACAACCAGGTGGTGCTGGCGGCCAGCAGGGTGCCGAGCAGGCTTACCGCGGCGCCGCCGATCTGTTCGTGCATGAGGATGGCGTAGTCGACACTGATGGCCGTGACCAGCAGCAGGCCGAACAGGCTGAACAGCGTCAGTGGTTGTCCCAGCCAGCCAAGGCTTGCCAGGCTGCACAGGGCGGCCAGCAGCGGCAGGGCAACGATGCGCAGGGCACCGCCCATGCCGAAGGGCAGGATCAGCAGCACCACGATCAGCGCGCAGGACAACAACTTGAGTTCGGCGGCGCTGACCTGGGTGGCGGCGAACAGCTGGTTCAGGTCGCCGAGGCGATCCACCAGTTGCACACCTTGCAGGTCGGCGCCCTGTAGGCGCAGCAGTGCCGCGTCGTTCAGGCCCTGCAGGCTGACGATGGCCGCCACGCCCTCACCGTCGGTTCCCAGCCACAAGGTACGCCAGGGCTCGCCCAGAGGGCCTCTGAGGGCTTGATCGATATCCAGGGTGGGTAGCGCCAGCAGTCGGTCCAGCTCGGCCTGTAGCGCGCGCTGTGGTACGCCCAGGGCCAGCAGGGGCTGCCAGTGCTCGGGCATCGCTTTCAACGCCTCTCGCGTCTGCTGCTGTTCAGCTGGGCTGGCGACAAACTGGCTGAGGGCCATGTAACCCTTGAGCTTGCCGGCGTCGACCAGTGGTTCGAGGCGGTTGCCCAGGGCCTGCAGGCGCTCCAGCAGTTGGGTCTGGTCGGCGCCACGGACCAGGTAGAACTGGCTGGTCGGCTGGTAGCCGGTGATCCGAGCCACGGCCTGGGCCTCTTCAAGCAATTGCGCTGGGCTGGCAACCCACTGGCGAATGTCGTTGCGGCTGTCCAACCGCCACAGACCGGCGGCACAGAACAGGATCAGCAGGCCGAGCAGCAGCGGGCCGGGCACCCTGTGCAGCAGTTTGAGGCGCAGGTCGACCAGCCATTGCGCAAGCTGCAAGGGCCAGTTCGACGGTCGCAGGTCGCTGCCCTTGAGCAGTGCTGGCAGCAGGCACACGGCGCTCAGGTAGGCACCGAGCAGGCCGGCGGCGGAGAACACGGCGATCTGGGTCAGGGCCGGGAAGGGCGTGAAGGCCAGGGCCAGGTACCCGATGCAACTGGTGATCAGGCTCAGGCTCAGCCCCGGCAAGGTCAGGCGCAGGGCGGGCCAACTGTGCCAGGGGCGCAGGCTCCAGCTCTTGGACAGGTAGTGCAGTGGATAGTCCACCGCGACGCCGATCAGGCTAGAACCCAGGACCAGGGTCATCACGTGCATCTGGCCGAACAGTGCCACGCAGGCCACGGCGCCGAACAGCATGCCGACCAGCACCGGCACGAAGGCCAGCAGCACGCGCAGGCGCCGGAACGCCAGCAGCAACAGCAGCAGGATACCGACGCTGGCGCCACCGCCGACCCAGGTGATTTCCTGGCTGGCCTGGCGCTGGCCGCTGGCGGCATACAGCAGGCCGCTGGCGGCCAGCAGGCGGGCACCGCCCCGGTCGGCTTCAACGCGGCTGCTGGTGAGCAGGCCGGCCACCTGCAGCGGCAGTTGCAGGTCGAAGGCGTTACCCAGGGTGCGGGCGCGCAGCAGGACCCAGTGCTGCCCATCCGCCTCAGCGACCAGCGCGCCGCTGGCGGTATCCAGCTGCACCGCAGCGGGTCGTGGCTGGCTGCTCTGGATGCGCCCGGTCAGGCCCAGCCAGTCGTCCTGGCTGGGTACCAGGCTGACGCCGGAAAAAGGATCGTAAAGGCTTTCGACGCGTTGCTTGATAAAGCCTTGAGGGTTGTGGACCACGTCGTTGCGATCGGCATTCGACAGCAGTGCCAGGCGTCCCTGCAGCAACTGCTCGCGCACGGCCTGCAGGTCGGTCTGCAAGCTCCACTGGACCTTCTCGAACAAGCCGCTGGCCTGCCATTGCTCACCCAGGCGTTGGGCCAGGGCAATGGCCTGTTCACGTTGGGGATGGCCGACCAGCACCAGCATCTCGCGGTTCAGGGGTTCCTGCATGCGCTGTTCGGCGCGCTGCACCAAGGGGTAGTGGGTGGCCCCGGGCACCAGCGTCATCAGGTCGGCCGACAAGGGCGCGGCGCGGTGCCACTGCCAGCCGGCCAGGGCCAGGACGGCGACCAGCAGCAGGAGAAACAGGCGCGGCCACCAGCGTTCACCGGGCAAAGTCGCGGCGCTCCGTGTCGTTCAGGCTGCCGGCACTGCTGCTCGATGGCATGCTCAGTACCGTGCTGTCACCCTGGGTTTCCAGCAACTGGATGCGTTCGACGAAGCGCCCGCCGTCGATATCGATCTGTTTGAACACCTGCTTGAGCAGCAACGAGCGCGGGGTCAGGCGCAGTTGCCAGTGCTGTGCGTCGCCCTGCAGGCTCAGGTCGAAATCGCGCTGCAGGCCGCTGCTGTCGCCTTGCAGGACAGCGAAGAACAGACGGTTCTGCTCGCTGCCGGCGCTGTTGCCCGGCAGCGTCTGCCAACCGTCCGGATCGCGGCGGGCAATGCCCTGGGCGTCGAGGCGGTAGTCCTGCTTCAGTGGCGTCTGCAACAGCCAGAGCAGGCCGTGATCGCGGGCCAGGACAAACTGGCCCTTGCTGACCAGTGGTTGTGGCAGGGCGCGCAGGTGTTTTTCCTGGATGAACGGGCCCTTGACCACCGCCGGCTCACCCAGTTGCTTGCTCAGGTCGTCCAGGCCAAAAGCCTGGGCCAGGCCGGCGGCGGCCATCAGGGTGATACACAGCAGGCTGCGCAGCAGAGGGTTCATTTCAGCACCCTGGCCACGGCATCGATCATCACCTGCGGTGAGGCCAGCTGCATCTCGCCGCTGGCGATCTCCACCGCCACCTGCACGGTACTGGCGCGGGTCATGCGCTCGCCGGTGACGGCATCGCTGATCAGGTAGTTGATCTTCAGGCGGTTCTCCCATTCCACCAGGCTGGCGCGCACCTTCAGGTGCTGGCCGAAGGTGGCGCCGCGTATGTAGCGCAGCTGCAGATCGATCACAGGCCACATGAAGCCCGAGGCCTGCATCTGCAGGTAGTTGTGGTCGAGCCGGTCGAGCAGCGCGCAGCGCGCCACTTCCAGGTACTTGACGTAGTGGCCGTGCCAGACCACCAGCATGCTGTCGACGTCGAAGAACGGCACCAGCACTTCGCTGTCGACGTGCAGAACGCCCTGACTACGCATGCAGCCTCCAGTGTTGTTCGGCGATACGCTCCAGGCACAGGCGCAGGTCGTGCTCCAGGGCGCGGTCTTCGATGACCGGGGCAAAGTCTTCCAGTAGTTCGTCGTGCATGGCGGCCAGCGCCGGTGGCAGGTCACGGGCATCGGCCTCGCGGCGGCGCAGCCAGACGCCCTGGTTGGCGGCCAGCAAGGTGGCGGCGGCGACCTGTTCGGTCAGCTCCAGCACGCGCAAGGCATCGCGGGCGGCGATGGTGCCCATGCTCACCTTGTCCTGGTTGTGGCATTCGGTGGAGCGCGAGAACACGCTGGCCGGCAGGGTGTTTTTCAGGGCCTCGGCGGTCCAGGCGCTGGCACCGATCTGCACCGCCTTGAAGCCATGGTTGAGCATGGCGCGATCGGCACTGGCGCCGGACAGGTTGCTCGGCAGGCCATGGTTGTAGCGTTCATCCACCAGCAGCGCGAGCTGGCGGTCGAGCAGGTCGGCGACGTTGGCCACCAGGTTCTTCAGGCTGTCCATGGCGAAGGCGATATGCCCGCCGTAGAAGTGCCCGCCGTGCAGCACACGCCCGGCTTCGGCGTCGATGATCGGGTTGTCGTTGGCGCTATTCAGTTCGGTTTCGATGAAGCCGCGCAGCCAGCCCAGGCTGTCGGCCAGAACGCCCAGCACATGGGGGGCGCAACGCAGCGAGTAACGGTCCTGCAAACGGTGCAGCGGCGCGGTCGGTGCATCGATAGCCAGGTCCTGGCGCAACCAGGCGGCGACCTGCATCTGCCCCGGGTGCGGCTTGGTGGCGAACAGGCGCTCATCGAAGTGCTCAGGGTTGCCTTGCAGGGCGATGACATTGAGCGCAGTGATGCGCGTGGCCAGCTTGAGCAGGTAGTCGGCGCGGGCGAAGGCCAGGCAGGCAAGGCCGGTCATTACCGCGGTGCCGTTCATCAGTGCCAGGGCTTCCTTGGGGCGCAGCACCAGCGGTTGCCAGCCCAGTTCACGGTGCACATCGGCGGCAGAGCGCCGCTCGCCGCGGTACATGACCTCGCGTTCACCGGACAGGGTGGCCGCGACATAGGACAACGGCGTCAGGTCGCCGCTGGCACCCACCGAGCCTTCCTGTGGAATCAGCGGGAGGATGTCGTGGGCGAGGAAAGCCTGCAGGCGTTCGAGCAGTTCGAACCGTACCCCGGAGACGCCATGGCACAGCGACTGCAAACGGGCGGCCAGCACGGCGCGGGTCGCCGGTGCATCGAGCAACTGACCGAGGCCACAACCATGGAAGGTATACAGGTGCCGGGGCAGTGCCTCGACATGTTCGAGCGGCACCGCGACCACGCAGGAGTCGCCGTAGCCGGTGGTGACCCCATAGATCACCCCTTCCTTGTCCAGCAGTGTGTCGAGGAACTGCGCGCCACGGGCGATGCGCGCACGGTACTCGCCATCGTCCTGCAGGCAGGCTTCGGCCTGGCCGTGGGCCAGGGCAAGGATGTCTTCGATCGCCAGCGGCGATTCGCCGAAGGTTACGGGATCATGCGGATGCATCGTCATCGGACTTCCAGAAAGGGTAGAAATTGAACCATTGCTGTGGCGCTTGCAGGCAATAGTGTCCCAGGCGGTCGGCGTAGCGCCCGGCCCAGTCGGCGATCACCTGGTCGCGCTGGCTGCGGCGCCATTCGATGGCCGTGGCGAACGGTTCGAGGATCACCTGGTAGCGGCCGTGCTGTTTGAGGCAGAAGAACAGGTTGAGCGGGCACTTGAGCAGCCCGGCCAGCAGCCAGGGCCCCTGGGGGAAGGCGGCCCGGTGGCCAAGGAAATCCACCTCCACCGTCCGCGTACCCTGCAGCGGCACCCGGTCACCGGCAATCGCCAGCCATTCGCCACGGTCCAGGCGCTGGCTCAGTTGCAGCATGGTCGCCGGGTCCAGCTCGCTGACCTGGATCAGCCGCAGGTGGCTGGCCCCCGATTCGCCGAGCAGGCGGTTGAAGCGTTCGGCATGGCGGGTGTGCACCAGCACGTTCATGGTTACCCGCTCGCCCAGCTCGGCCAGGGCGCGGCAGACCTCCAGGTTGCCCAGGTGCGCACCGACCAGCATCTGCCCGCGCCCGCCATGCAGTTGCGGGCGCAGCAGTCCCGGATCGACCATCTCGACCTGCGCAAGGTCCAGCTTGCCATTCCACACGTCGAGCTTGTCCAGCAGGGCATCGGCGAAGGCCATGAACTGGCGGAACACCCGCCGGTGGTTTGGGCCGAGGCTGGCTTGTCCGCTCCAGTCGGCCAGGTATTGCTGGTACTGCCAGATGCTGCGCCGGGCACGGCGACCGAACAGGAAGAAGTACAGGACGATGCCGTACAGGACCGGGCTCAACACCCGCCGGCCGAGCAGCTTGATACCCAGGGCGGTGAGCTTCATCAGCCAGAAGCTGCCGCGCTCCTGGTGGCCGGCCCAGTGCTGCTCGCCGTTGCTCATGCCAGCCACCGTCGCCAGAGGATCGCCGGGGCACGCAGCAGCATGCCGAAGAACAGCTTGGCGTGCATCTTCGAGATCAGCGCGTTGTCATGCACCAGTCGAAAGTGCGACAGCCCGTCAGCCGGGTAGTGCACCCGGGTCGGCAGCCAGCGCATCGGCTGGTTGCGCCAGCTCAGGCGCACGAGGATTTCCGGGTCGAAGTCCATGCGCCGGCCCAGGTTGACCGAATCGATCAGCGCCAGGGTCACCGGCAGGGGATAGACCCTGAAGCCGCACATGGAGTCGGGAATCTGCAGTGACAGGCTGTTGATCCACACCCACACGTGAGTCAGGTAGCGCGCGTACAGGCGGCCCTTGGGCACGCTGGCGTCGTACTGTGGATAACCGCAGATCAGTGCCTGGGGATGTTCGCAGGACTGCTGCAGGAAGCGCTCGACATCGGCCAGGTCGTGCTGGCCGTCGGCATCCACCTGCAGGGCATGGCTGAAGCCCAGGCGCGCAGCTTCGCGCAACCCGGCCATGACCGCACCGCCTTTGCCCTGGTTGTGTGCCAGTTGCAGCAGGAACACCTGCTCCTGTTCGGCCAGCCGCTGCAGCACGCTGGCACAGGCCGGGCTGCTGGCGTCATCCACCAGCACGCACGGCAACCCGGCGGCGAGCAACCCGGCGACCACGGCCGGTACGGCCTGTTCGTGGTTGTACACCGGAATCACCGCGCAGGGCTTATTCACCGGGGGCCTCCAGCACGATGCGGCCACTGGAGCAGGGTACCCCGCCATTGCGGTAGGTGAAGTAGAGCTTGCTGCGCTCGGCGTCGAAGCGCAGGTCCAGGTCCAGGGTGTCGCCTGGGCGCACCAGGTGCTGGAACTTCAGCACTTCCATGCCGGCAAAACGGCGTGGCCGGTCGAGCAGCGCCTGGCCCAGTTCGATGGCCCAGTCGACCTGGACCACCCCGGGCAACACTGGCGTCTGTGGAAAGTGGCCGCTGAAGTAGGCAAGGTCTGCGGACACGGCCAACTGCAGGTGTAGCTCGGCCTCTTTGAGCTCACGGCTGATGACCTCCGGGCCTGTTGGGCGTGGCGCCAGCAGCAGGGCTTCGACCTCGGCCTGGGGCAACTTGCCCTGGGCATTGAACGGCAGCTGGCGCAGTAGTCGCCAGCGGCGTGGCAAGGCCAGGGTTTCGCAGTGCTGGCTCAGGTGCGTGCGCAACGCCTCGGTGACGGCACGTCGGCCCTGGTTGCGCAGGGCATGCAACCCGGCGCGGGTTAGCACCAGCAAGGCCCCCAGCGAGGCGCGGTTTTCCTGGATCACCGCCAGGCGCGTGTCTTCGACCCAGGGGTGGTCGAGCAGGGCGTTTTCCAGCATCGGCAGGGAGATGCGCTTCTCTTCCAGCTTGACGATGCGGTCCAGGCGGCCGAGCAGGTGGAAACGGCCATCCTCGGTGAACGCCACGGCGTCGGCACTCTGTTCGACATGGCCCGCCGGCAGGTAAGGCGATTCGATACCCAGCGCGCCGTCTTCGTTCTGGCTCAGGTGCACCCCGGCAAAAGCTTGCCAGGGTTGATCGGCCTGGCGCCAGGCAATGCCGCCGGTTTCCGAGCTGCCGAGGATTTCCGTTGGCCACTGCTGCAGGCGTTGCTGCAAGGCGCGTGCGGCGCTCAACGGCAGTTCGCCGCCGGAGGAGAACACCCGCCGCACCCGGCTCAAGGCTGGCCAGTCGAGGTTGTCGCCCATGCGCTTGAGCAGCGCGGGGCTGGCGACCCAGGCAAAGGCCGGGTGTTCGCGGCTGGCGCGTTGCAGGTCTTCGGGAAAGGGGAGCTGGTGACGCAGGAACGGCCGGCCGGCGCACAGCGGCCAGAGTACCCGGAACAGCAGGCCGTAGATATGTTGGGTGGCCACGCTGCCGATGATGCAGGCGTCGCCCAGGTCTTCACCCCACAGTTGTTCCAGGGCCACCACTTCATTGGCCAGCTGGCGCAGCTGCTTGTCGATGCGTTTGGGTTCGCCGCTGGAGCCGGAGGTGCACAGGCTCAGCTGGCACTTGTCGAGGTCCAGCTCAGCGGCGGGCAGCGGCGCTTCGAACAGCGCCTGCAGCGACTGGTCCTGGGGCTGTTCGCTGATCCACAGGTCGACCTCGCCGAGCCAGCGCTGGCGGGTCTGCGCCTGCAGATCCGCAGGCAGCAACACCTGCACACCGGCACGCCAGGCGCCGAGCAGGGCCACAGCCAGCAGCCCGGCGTCCTCCAGGTACAGGGCCAGGCGGCGCACGCCACGGCGCTGCAAGCCAGCGGCCAGTTGCAGGGCTTGCCGACTCAGTTCGCCATGGTCCAGCAACGGTGCCAGTGCCACTGGGCGCGGAACCCCCGTGGGATGCAGCAGTTGCTCAAGGTTCAACCAGCTCATGAGCGTCCTCGCACGCGTTGTCTTACCCGCCATTCAATTGCGAACAGCAGGCCCATCAGGCCATAGGCGATCAGCCCGTTGTACAGGGTCCACCAGCTAAGCGGCGCCCATAGGGTCAAGGCGCAGGCGACCAGGCCATTGGCCAGGAAGAACAGGCACCAGACCTGGGTTACCTGCCGCGTGTAGCGGACTGCCGCATCGGGCAGGTCGGGTTCGCGCAGGCGCGCCAGGCGCTCGACCAGCGGTGGTCCGAATCTAAGGCTCAGGCCGAACAGGCCGAGCATCAAGGTGTTAATCAGCACCGGGTACCAGCGCAGCAACTGCGCACTGTTGAACATCGCCAGCAAGGCGCAGAAGGCCAGGGCTGCCACGGCCATCCAGCGCCCGCCGGGGCGCTGTGCCTGGCTCAGGGCGCGCCCCAGCCACAGCCCGCCGAGCAGCAGGGCGAATTGCCAGGGGGCGAAGTGGGCCATGCCGAAGTACACCGCAAACGGGTAGAGCAGACCGGCCAGGACCAGGCCGAGGCCGATCAGGCGTTTCATGCCGCTGGGTTGACCAGGCGATTCACTGCCTCTACCACGTCACCGACCGTACGCACGGCCTTGAAATCCTCGGCGGCGATTTTCTTGCCGGTCTGGCGTTTGATGTGGTCGAGCAGGTCGACGGCATCGATGCTGTCGATTTCCAGGTCCTGGTACAGGTTCGAATCCAGGTTGATGCGGCTCTGCTCGACTTCGAACAGTTCGACCAGCGCATCACGCAGGGTGATGAAGATGTCTTCGCGGGTTTGCATGGTGCTGTCTCAGGCTGCCTGTTTGGCGGTGACGAAAGCCGCAAGGCTGGCCACGCTGGTGAAGTGGTTGCGGGTGTCCTTGGCGTCGGCGTCGATCTTGATGCCGTAGCGCTTCTGGATCGCCAGGCCGAGCTCCAGGGCGTCCACCGAATCCAGGCCCAGGCCTTCGCCGAACAGGGTCTGCTCGTCGCCGATGTCCTGGACGCTGATGTCCTCCAGGCCCAGGGCGTCGATGATCAGCTGCTTGATATCGCGGTTAAGATCTTGCTGTGGATCGCTCATCTGTGGCGAGCTCCTTGGTGAAATACTGGTGCAGGTAATCGTTTAGCTTGCGCGAGGCCTGGGGGGGCGGCCCTTGGGCGGCGAACGCCTGCGGGTCGATATCCTCGCCGATCCGCAGGTTGAAATGCACGCGGCACCGGGGAATCCGGTACCAGGGGTCGGCCTTGGCCAGGGTCGTGGGGCTGACCTTGATGGTCACCGGCGTAATGATTTTCGCACCGCGCAAGGCAATGGCGGCGGCGCCACGATGAAAGGCCAGGGCCTGGCCGGGCACGGTGCGGGTGCCTTCGGGAAAGATGACCAGGGTCTGGCCCGCCTGCAGGGCCTGGGCCGCGGTGTCGAGCATCGCCATGCTGCCATCGTTGCTGATGTATTGCGCCGAGCGCACGGGGCCACGGGTGAAGGGGTTGTGGAACAGCGTCTGCTTGACCACACAGTTGGCCTGGCGCACCAGACCGATGAGAAACACCACGTCGATCAGCGATGGGTGGTTGGCGACGATCATCTGCCCGGGGCGTCCGAGTCGTTCAGCACCTTGTACCTCATAGGTCAGCACGCCGCTGCAGTACATGAAGCGAATGAAACGCCAGAACAGCCAGCTGATGGTGTGCCGTGCCCGTTGACGATGGCGCAGGCCGTCGCCGGGCAGGCAGGCCAGCAACGGGAAAACCAGCACGCGCAGGCACAGGCTGCCGACACCGAACAGCAGGAAGCTGAAGGCGGTGGCCAGCAGGCGCCAGTAGAAGGCGTCCCGTGGTCTGCTCAAGGCTTGTGGTGCCAGTTCCATGTACGGTTGTTCCAGCGATGGGTACAGGTGGATTGGCCGCAGAGCAGGCTGCGCAACCAGTGCAGCGCATGCGGTTCATTGGCGACGGGTGCGGAGCCTTCGCTCAGGCTCAGCGTCCAGTCGTCGCCGGGTGTCACAATCAGCCCCAGGGCATAGTCGAACGGCACGTCCTTGACCCAGTCGCGGTAGGCCTGGGGCGGTCGTTCTTCGGTGATGATCACCAACACGGCCGCAGCGCCCTCGTGCAACAGGCCGGCGGCTTCCAGCATGCCTTGTTCGAAGCCGTCACCGGCAGCGGCCAGGGCCGTCATCTCGCAGGTCGAGCCGCGCATGATCGACCACAGGCCGATCACGGCGTTGTGCACCGACAGGCTGAACCGGGTAGGCGACAAGGGCTGCGCGTTTGCCAGGTCACTGAGGATGGCGAACGTGTGCGGGGTTTCTCCATGGCGGGAGATGAACACCAGCGGCAGGTCCTGCAGTCCTTCGGCCAGCGGCCAGCCCACGGCGAACGCCATTCTCGCCAGGTGGCTCAGGCGACGGCGCTGCATGGCGGGCAAGAACGACACATCCGGCGCCGCATCGCCAGGCTCGAAGGGCTGGCGTGCCTGGCTCCAGCCTTGCCAGTCGGAGGTCGACTGCAGGCCGGGCGCCCACGCCCGCCATTGGCTGATATTGAACGTGATCACAATACTCGTTTCCCGCCCTGAAGGGCTTCCTCGCCGAGGGTGTGACTCGGACTTCACGGCCTGACAGGGGTTGGCGCAGTCGCCGAGTGGCGCGCATTATCCCGGTGACGTGGGTGCGTAGCAAATAGTGGATGCAGGCGTGCCGGCCAGTAAAAGACCTCCAGCAATATGATTTGTCAGACTGCTCTGCAATTTTCCGACATACGGCGGTAAGTGGTTGTCGGTCGTTTCTCTGTCAACTTGAGCCAGACGGTGCTGGTCAAGCCGGGGCCAGGCCCACATACTCGGTCATTCCCTGACACACGGAGGTCATTCCATGCGGCGCGTGGTGTTCAATCAGAAAGGTGGTGTGGGCAAATCGAGCATTGCCTGCAACCTGGCGGCAGTGAGTGCCAGTGAAGGCTATCGGACCTTGTTGATCGACCTGGATGCCCAGGCCAACTCGACCCAGTACCTCACCGGACTGACCGGCGACGACATTCCCATGGGCATTGCCGACTTTTTCAAGCAAACCCTCTCCACCGGGCCGTTCGCCAAAAAGAACAAGGTCGACATCTACGAAACCCCGTTCGACAACCTGCATGTGGTGACGGCCACCTCCGAGCTTGCCGACCTTCAGCCCAAGCTTGAGGCCAAGCACAAGATCAACAAGCTGCGAAAACTGCTCGACGAACTGGACGAAGACTACGACAGGATTTACCTGGATACACCGCCTGCATTGAACTTCTACGCAGTTTCTGCGCTGATCGCTGCTGATCGCGTATTGATCCCCTTTGACTGCGACAGTTTCTCCCGCCAGGCGCTGTACGGCCTGCTGGCCGAGATCGAGGAACTCAAGGACGATCACAACGAAGACCTGCAAGTCGAAGGCATTGTCGTCAACCAGTTCCAGGCCCGCGCCAGCCTGCCCCAGCAAATGCTCGACGAGTTGCTGGCCGAAGGTTTGCCGGTGCTGCCGGTGTACCTCAACAGCTCGGTGAAGATGCGCGAATCACACCAGGCCAGCTTGCCGCTGATTCACCTTGAACCGCGTCACAAGCTGACCCAGCAGTTTGTCGAGTTGCACGCGCTGCTTGAAGAGAACGCCTAGATCCCCTGGCTGCGCAGCCACTCCAGCAGTTGCTGGAGTGGGAATGCACCACTTTGGCGCGCCACTTCGCGGCCATTCCTGAACAGGATCAGGCTGGGAATCGAGCGAATACCCAATTGTCCTGCCAGTTGCGGATTGGCCTCGCTGTCCAGTTTGGCCAGGCGGCAGCGTCCGCTGAGCTGGCTGGCGGCTTGCTCGAAGATCGGTGCAAACGACTTGCACGGCCCGCACCAGTCGGCCCACACATCGATCAGCAACGGCAGGTCGCCCTTGATCTGGCTGGCGTAGTCGCCTTGCTTGAGTTCGAAGGGTTTGCTCAGCAGTACCGGGCTCTTGCAGCGACCGCATTTGGGTGTGTCGCCCAGGCGGTCGGCGGGGATGCGGTTCAGGCCGTTGCACTGGGGGCAAGGAATTACTAACGGGTCGGTCATTGCTACTCCAAGGGGCATGCGGTCGGTGGGAGCGGGCTACACAGTCATCGTTACGACGAGCAACTGATCTCCAGATGCTTGCCCCACTCCGGTGGACGCTCGGCATAGGCCTGCATCCCGGGCTGTTCCTCGAACGGCTTGCACAGCACCTGGTGCAGGCGCCGCACTTCTTCGTAGTCCCCGCCTTCTGCCGCTTCGATAGCGCGCTGGGCCAGGTAGTTGCGCAGGATGTACAGCGGGTTGACCGCATGCATGCGCTCGCGCCGCCCCAGGGCGTTGTCGGGCTCGCGGGCCAGGCGCTCCAGGTAATCCTGTGACCAACGGTCGAAGCCGGCCAGGTCGACGAAGTCGTCGCGTACCACGCGCAGCGCCTGTTCGGCCGGTTGGTCGCCCAGGTTGCGGAAGAACAGGGTGTAGTCGACGGCACCCGCTTGCATCAGTTGCAACAGGCGTTCGATCAGGGCCTTGTCGTCCGCTTCGGCCTGGGTCAGGCCCAGGCGGCGGCGCATCAGGTGCAGGTAATGGACTTCATACAACGGCAGGAACAGCGCCAGGCTTTCCTTCAGCGCCTCGACGCTGATGAAGGGCGTCAGGGCCTGGGCCAGGGCGCTGAGGTTCCAGTGGGCGATCGGCACCTGGTTGCTGTAGCTGTAGCGCCCGCTGTCATCGGAATGGTTGCAGATGAAGTTGGCGTCGAAGTCGTCGAGGAAGGCGAACGGGCCGAAGTCGAAGGTGATGCCCAGGATCGACATGTTGTCGGTGTTCATCACCCCATGACAGAAACCGTAGGCCTGCCACAGGGCGATCAGCTCGGCATTGGCCTCGACGATGCGGCGGAACATCGCCAGGTACGGCTCGGGCTCGTCCAGGCATTCGGGGAAATGCAGGTTGAGCACATGATCGGCGAGGATCCGTTGCTGCTCGGGCTGGCGCGTGTAGTAGAAGTACTCGAAGTGACCGAAACGCACGTGGCTTGGGGCCAGGCGCAGGAGCATGGCGGCGCGCTCCTGGGTTTCGCGCCACACCGGGGTGCTGGAGCCGATCACGCAGAGCGCGCGGCTGCTGGGGATGCCCAGGGCCTGCAGGGCTTCGGAGGCGAGGAACTCGCGGATCGAGGAGCGCAGCACGGCGCGACCGTCGCCCATGCGCGAGTAGGGTGTTTCGCCGGCGCCCTTGAGGTGCAGGTCCCAGTACTCGCCGGCGTCGTTGCGCACTTCGCCCAGCAACAGGCCACGGCCATCGCCCAGGCGCGGGTTGTAGGAGCCGAACTGATGCCCGGAATAGACCATTGCCCGCGAGTCGGCCTCGCTCCACAGCTTGTGGCCACCGAACAATTCGGCGAACACCGGCGACTGTGCTTCGGTGGGTTCCAGGTCGAGCAGGGCCATGGCCGCCTCGCTGACCACCACCAGGCGGGGGTCGGCGATCGGGTCAGGCAGTACCTGGGTTGAGAAGGCATCGCCCAGGCGGGCGAAGCGGTTGTCGAAGGTCAGTTCGTCGAGGGCTTTCAACGGCCATCTCCTGGAGAAAACCTGAGTATTCTGCAAGGGTATGGCCGTTGGCGTCCAGTCAGGCCTGCTTGCCCGGCTTGATGTTGTCGGGGGCGGGCAGCACGGTCTTGTCCAGGCTCTCCACCGGAACCATCTTGTACTCCTGGCCCTGCATGTTCTTCAGGTAGATCTCCATCTGCCGGAACGAGATGTTGATGTGCTGCTTCTTGAACTCTTTGTTGATGTAGCGGTTGATCTCGTCGAGCACCGGGTTGCGGTCGCCCAGGTCACGTACGTGCATGCGCAGTTCGTGGTCCAGGGTGCTTTCGCCGAAGTTGAGGAAATAGACGATCGGCGCCGGTTCCTTGAGCACCCGCGGGTTGTCGTTGGCGGCCTTGAGCAGCAGGGTGCGTACCAGGTCCAGGTCCGAACCGTAGTCGACGCCCAGCTTGAGGGTGACCCGGGTGATGGTGTCGGTCAGCGACCAGTTGATCAGCTGCCCGGTGATGAAGGTCTTGTTCGGGACGATGATGTCCTTGCGATCGAAGTCGGTGATGGTGGTGGCGCGGATGCGGATCTTGCTCACCGTACCGGACAGGTTGCCGATGGTGATGGTGTCGCCGATCCGCACCGGGCGCTCGAACAGGATCATGATGCCGGAGATGAAGTTGGCGAAGATTTCCTGCATGCCGAAGCCCAGGCCGACCGAGAGCGCGGCCACCAGCCATTGCAGCTTGTCCCAGCTGACCCCGAGGGTCGACAGGGTCGAGACGAAGCCGACCCCGGCGATCACGTAGGACAACAGCGTAGTGGTGGCGTAGGCACTGCCCTGGGCCAGGTTCAGGCGCGACAGCACCAGCACTTCGAGCAGGCCGGGCAGGTTGCGGGCCAGGGCAATGGTGATGCCAATGATCACCAGGGCGCCGAGCATGTCGCCGAGGCTGATCGGCACCATGCTCATGGCCGCGCCCGTACCGCTGGTGTATTCGTACAGGGTGATGTTGTCGAGGTAGGCGAACACGCTGATCAGGTCGGACCAGACCCAGTACAGCGCAGCGATGAAGCCGCCGAGCAGGGCCAGGCGGATCAGGCGCAGGGACTGCTGGTTGACCTGTTCGATGTCCAGGGTCGGCTCTTCGACCACTTCGCCATCCAGGCCTTCCTTGACCGCCTGACGCTTGCTCAGCGCTCGCTGGTAGGCCAGGCGCCGGGCGGCCACGGCCAGGCCACGAACGAACGCGGCCTCGATCACCAGCCAGAACAGCAGCAGGTACAGGGTGTCGATCAGACGGTCGGTGAGCTTCAGCGCGGTGTAGTAGTAGCCGAAGCACACGGCGATGAACAGCGCCACCGGCAGGATGGTGAAGGCCACACCCACCGCCTTGCGGAACAGCGAGGTGTTGCGATGGGTCGGGCTGCTCAGCAGCAGGCGGCTGAGCAACCAGGCCATCAAGGCATAGCAGGTCAGAACCACGCCGATGCCCAGCACGTCATCGGCCAGCGCCGACGGCTGATGCTCGGCCACTGCCACCACGCCGACCAGGGCCAGGACCACGGTGCCCAGGCGGCGGATCCAGCCGCGGAGGAACTCGACCTGGGGTTTTTCCCAGCGGAAATGCAGCTCCGCCACGCCGCCGGGCGCCAGGATCCGGTAGGCGGTGTAGAACACCAGCCAGGCCTGGGCGACCTGCAGCAAGGCAGCGCCGAGGTTGGCATTCTGGCCGCGGGCGTCGATCTGCAGGGCCAGGCCGCACAAGGCCAGGCCGATGCTCAGGGGCATGGCCAGGAGAATGTTGATCAGGATCGCCTGGGGCGTGTGCCACTGGCTGTCACGCTTGAAGTGACCGACATCCTGGTGAACCTTGCTCAGGCGGGCATAGAGGTATTTACGCCGCCACAGCAGGGCACCGATCAGCAGCAGCCACGGCAAAAACAGCAGCGGGCGCTGGGCCAGGCCGTCGCCCAGTTCCTTGATGCCCGAACCCCAGGGCAGGCTGACCACCTGCTTTTGCAGGCGCTCGGGGACGGTGCGCAGCCACTCCAGCTCCAGCGGCTTGTTGCTCGGGATCCAGAACATCTGCTCGTCCAGGGTGGTGCGCAGGCTCTGGGCGGTGCTCAGCAACTGCTTCTGGTTCAGCTGCAGGGTGATGGATTCGTTGAGCAGGGCGCTCAGCTCACGGTTGAGCCGCTCCAGCAGGTCGCTGCGGGTGAAGGCCACTTCCAGCAGGGCCTTGCGCAGCTCCGGGGTGACGTTTTCCTGCGGTTGGTTGGTCAGCAGTTTGTCCACGTAGTTGCTCGGGCTGCTGATCTGTTCGCGCTGCTGGTTGACCTCGAACTGGTACAGGCGGATGTCGGCGATCTGGTCGGCCAGGTCGCGGTCGAGCCTCAGGTGCGGCAAGGCCTGTTTCTGCTTGTAGAGAATCTTGGACAGCAGCAGGCTGCCTTTGAGCACGCTGATCTGCTCGTCCAGCGCCTGGTCGGCCTGGGTCAGGCTGTCCAGTTGCTGCTTGGTCTTGAGGTTCTGCTGGGTCAGCTCGTTGAGGCGGTCGGTGCTGCGCAGCAGGTAGTCGGAGAGCTTGAGGTTGGCCGCGCTCTCGGTGGCCAGCAGGGTGCTGCCGCCGGCTTTCTGCGCTTCCAGGGATTGCTCGGTGACGGTCTGCTGGGACTGGGCCAGACGCTTCTGGTTGATCAGTGTCTGCAGGTCCTGGATTTCCTGTTCCAGGCGCGCGGCGCGTTCGATCAGCAGGTCGTGCTGGCTGTTGCCCAGGTCTTGCAGCAGGCTGTTGCCGGCCAGTTCCTGGCGGCGCAGCAGGGTCACGGCATTGATTGCCGCCAGTTCGGCATTGAGCTGGTTGCGCTGGTCGGCGCTCAAGGGTTTGCCGGCTTCCTTGCCCAGCTTGAGGCTGGTGTTGATCTGTTGGACGCGGGTCTGGTTGGCGCTGATTTCGGCCTGGGCGCGCTCCGGACGGGTCTGCGAGGTAATGGTCAGGCTGTTGGCTTCGGACAGCGCTTTTTGCAAATCACTTTGCTGGGTGGTGCGCTCGGTCAGCATCTGCTCCAGCTGTGGCACGCTCAGCGCGGCATAGCGCTGGGCCACGGGGATCACCTTGCTGTCGTTGAGCTTGGCCAGTTCGCGCTGGTTTTCGCTGGTCTGGCGCGGCGCGTCATTGAGCTGCAGCTTGAGCGCAGCGAGCTTTTTCTCCGCGTCTTCCTTGTTGCCGAGGAAGCTCAGGGTCTGTTCCAGCACCTGCTGCAGGGCTTTCTGTTCAGCCTCCGGCAGCTTGCGCTCGGCAATCTTGTCGAGGCTGGACTGGACCGACGCACTGGTGGGCGGCTCGGCCGCATAAGCGAAGGAGAGTGACAGGCACAGCCCGAGCAGGGCTGCGCAAACATAGACGCGCAAGGACATAGGCAGACAGTTCTTTGCAGACAGAGGCGAAGTTCGAAGTTTAAAGGAACAACCCGGGGCCGGGTCGAGTACCTTCGGGGAATTTGACGCCCACTTTGAGGATCTTGTTCCCTTCCATTACTGCCACCGTCCAGAGTGTGTTGTTCCATTCGATCTGGTCGCCGACCACCGGCGCGCCGCCAACCTTCTGCGCAATGAAGCGACTGAGTGGCGTATGCGGGTCCTGGCCGTCGAGCTGTAATCCGTACAACGCCGCTACAGCCCCCAGTTCTGCGTCACCTTCGAGCACGAAGTCACCAAAGAAGCGCAGGTCCAGGCCGCGCTGCGGCGCCTGGCTGAACAGCTTGCCGAGGGCCGGCAGATTGTGTTCGTGACCGATCACGCACAGCAGGTCATCGACTTCCAGGGTGGTACTTCCCGACGGATGGAGCAGTTGCTGACCGCGAAAAAGGGCCGCGATGCGGGTGCCTTCGGGCATTTTCAGCTCGCGCAAGGCTGCGCCGATGCACCATTTTTCCGCACCCAGGCGATAGACGAACAGTTCCCACTCGCTGGTAATGTGCACCTCCAGGGCCGAGCGGGAGATCGGTGCAGGGTCAGGAGGCACCGTCACCTTGAGCAGTTTGGCCACCCACGGCAGGCTGGTGCCTTGCACCAGCAGCGAGACCAGGACGATAAAGAACGCCAGGTTGAAGAACAGCTGGGCATCGGGCAAGCCGGCCATCAGTGGGAACACGGCAAGAATGATCGGCACCGCGCCGCGCAGGCCGACCCAGGAAATGAAGGCTTTTTCGCGACCGTGGAAGGCCCTGAACGGCAACAGGCTGGCGACCACTGACAAGGGGCGGGCAACGATGATCATCCACAGCGCCAGGCCCAGCGCCGGCAGGGCGATCGGCAACAGGTCATGGGGGGTGACCAGCAGGCCCAGGACCAGGAACATGCCGATCTGCGCCAGCCAGGCCATGCCGTCGAGCATGTGCAGGATGCCGTGGCGGCTGCGGATCGGCCGGTTGCCCAGCACCAGGCCGCACAGGTACACGGCCAGGAAACCGCTGCCATGCAGGGCGTTGGTCAGGGAGAACACCGCCAGGCCGCCGGCGATCACCAGGATCGGGTAGAGGCCGCCGGCCAGGTTGATGCGGTTGACCAGCTGCAGCATCAGCCAGCCTCCGCCCAGGCCCAGCAGGCCACCGATGCCGAACTCGCGCAGCAGGTGGGTGAGCAGGCTCCAGTGCAGGCCGGTCTGGCCGCTGGCGATCATGTCGATCAGGGTGACGGTGAGGAACACCGCCATCGGATCGTTGCTGCCCGACTCGATTTCCAGGGTGGCGGTGACCCGCTCGTTGAGGCCTTTGCCGCCGAGCAGGGAGAACACCGCGGCGGCGTCGGTGGAGCCGACGATGGCGCCGATCAACAGGCCCTGGATCAGACTCAGGTCGAACAGCCAGGCGGCGACCATGCCGGTCAAGCCGGTGGTAACCAGCACGCCCAGGGTGGCCAGCGACAAGGCCGGCCACAAGGCCACGCGGAAACTCGCCACCCGGGTGCGCAAGCCACCGTCGAGGAGGATCACGGCCAACGCCAGGTTGCCTACCAGGTAGGCGGTCGGGTAATTGTTGAAAATGATGCCGCCACCGTCCACGCCGGCGAGCATGCCGACGGCGAGGATGATGACCAGGATCGGGATGCCCAGTCGTGATGACAGTGAGCTCACTAGAATACTTGCACCTACCAGCAATGCGCCGATCAAGAACAGGCTATTGATGGTGGACGCATCCAAAGGCAGTACTCCGGGGAAAAGCAGGAAGGGGCGGCATGCTTTCGCTAAGCAGGGCGCGTGCCAAAGATTCTAACCTGAGGGGTTGGCGGGCTGTAAAGGGTTAATCGCGGGCACAAAAAAAGCACCGCAAAGGTGCTTTTTCGGGTGTCGCTGGAGAGGGCCTCATCGCCGGCTACGCCGGCTCCCACAGGAGTGATGATCAACCTTGCTTGTGGGAGCTGGCGCAGCCGGCGATAAGGTCAGCAGGGTATCAAGCCTGCTTCACTTCGCGCATCGCCTTGCCCTTGACCGGCGCGCCATTGGCCTTGAAGTACTTGGCGGTGCTGCGCGGCAGCGACTGGCGGCCACGGATCTTGTCGGAGATTTTCTCGGCGATCATGATCGTGGTGGCGTTGAGGTTGCCGGTGATGATGATCGGCATGATCGAGGCATCGACCACACGCAGACCCTGCATGCCATGCACGCGGCCCTGGCCGTCGACCACTGCCATCTCGTCGGTGCCCATCTTGCACGAGCAGGACGGGTGGAACGCGGTTTCGGCGTGCTCGCGGATGAACTTGTCCAGTTCCTCGTCGGTCTGCACCTCGGCGCCCGGGCTGATCTCGCGACCACGGAAGGCGTCCAGGGCAGGCTGGGCCATGATTTCGCGGGTCAGGCGGATGCCGTCGCGGAATTCCTGCCAGTCCTGCTCGGTGGCCATGTAGTTGAACAGGATGCTCGGGTGCTGGCGCGGATCCTTGGACTTGAGCTGGATACGGCCACGGCTTGGCGAGCGCATCGAGCCCATGTGAGCCTGGAAGCCGTGCTCCTGCACACCGTTGCTGCCGTTGTAGTTAATGGCAACAGGCAGGAAGTGGTACTGGATGTTCGGCCACTCGAACTCAGGACGGGTACGGATGAAACCACCGGCTTCGAACTGGTTGCTGGCGCCGATACCGGTGCCGTTGAACAGCCACTCGGCACCAATGGCCGGCTGGTTGTACCAGAGCAGCGACGGGTACAGCGAGACCGGCTGGGTGCAGGCGTACTGCAGGTACAGCTCCAGGTGGTCCTGCAGGTTTTCACCGACGCCCGGCAGGTCGTGGACCACCGGTACGTTCAGGCCTTCGAGCAGGGCGCGCGGGCCGACGCCCGAACGCTGCAGCAGCTGCGGCGAGGCGATGGCGCCGGAGCAGACGATGACTTCCTTGCGCGCACGGGCTTCCACGCGCTCTTCGCTGGAGCCGACCAGGTAGGTCACGCCGACGGCGCGCTTGCCGTCGAACAGTACGCGATCGGTCAGGGCGTGGGTGACGATGTGCAGGGTCGAGCGCTTCTTGGCGGTGTCCAGGTAGCCGCGGGCGGTGCTGGAGCGACGGCCTTTAGGCGTCACGGTACGGTCCATCGGGCCGAAACCTTCCTGCTGGTAGCCGTTGAGGTCTTCGGTACGCGGATAACCGGCCTGCACGCCGGCTTCGACCATGGCGTGGAACAGCGGGTTGTTGCCGGCTTTAGGCGTGGTCACGCTGACCGGGCCTTCGCCGCCGTGGTAGTCGTTCGGACCGATGTCGCGGGTCTCTGCCTTGCGGAAGTATGGCAGGCAGTCCAGGTAGGCCCAGTCTTCCAGGCCTGGCAACTGCGCCCAGCCGTCGAAGTCCATGGCGTTGCCACGGATGTAGCACATGCCGTTGATCAGCGAGGAGCCACCCAGGCCCTTGCCACGACCGCATTCCATGCGGCGGCCGTCCATGTACGGCTCAGGATCGGTCTCGTAGGCCCAGTTGTAGCGGCGACCCTGCAGCGGGAAGGCCAGGGCGGCTGGCATCTGGGTGCGGAAGTCGGCGCGGTAGTCCGGGCCGCCGGCTTCGAGCAGCAGGACGGTAACGCCTTCGTCTTCGGTCAGGCGGGTCGCCAGGGTGTTACCGGCCGAGCCGGCACCGACGATGATGTAATCGAATTCATGGGACATGATCTGTTCCCTCATTGGGCAGTAGGCAGGAAAAGCGGGAGCGCCCGGGCCTTTGCAGTCCGGGCGCGGCTACACGGGGTGCTTAGAACACCGAGTTGTAGTTGCCCAGCTCGACCTGTACCGACTTGATGCGCGTGTACTGAGCCAGCGAGCTCACGCCGTTTTCACGGCCGACACCGGACTGCTTGTAACCACCAACCGGCATTTCGGCTGGCGACTCGCCCCAGGCGTTGATCCAGCAGATGCCGGCTTCCAGCTTGTGGATGATGCGGTGGGCGCGGCTGATGTCGTTGGTGCAGACACCGGCGGCCAGACCGTATTCGGTGTCGTTGGCACGACGGATGACTTCTTCCTCGGTCTCGTAGCTGAGGATGCTCATCACCGGGCCGAAGATCTCTTCCTTGACGATGGTCATGTCGTCGCGGCAGTCGGTGAATACGGTCGGGGCCACGAAGGCGCCCTTGGCGAATTCGCCGTCGGTCATGCGATCGCCACCGCACAGTACGCGAGCGCCTTCTTCCTTGCCCTTGGCGATGTAGCCCAGCACGCTTTCCATGTGGGCGAAGCTGACCAGCGGGCCGAAGTTGGTGTTTTCGTCTTCAGGGTTGCCGACGCGGATGCGGGCAACGCGCTCGACGATCTTGGCTTCGAAGGCCGCTTTCATCGAGGCTGGAACGAAGACGCGGGTGCCGTTGGTGCAGACCTGGCCCGAGCTGTAGAAGTTGGCCATCATGGCGATGTCGGCGGCGCGATCCAGGTCGGCGTCGTCGCAGATGATCAGTGGCGACTTGCCGCCCAGTTCCATGGTGACTTCCTTGAGGGTCGAGCTCGAGGCGCTGGCCATGACTTTCTTGCCGGTGGTGGTGCCGCCGGTGAAGGAGATTTTCTCGATGCGCGGGTGCTCGGTCAGCCAGGTGCCGACTTCGCGGCCGCTACCGGTCAGGACGTTGAACACGCCGTCCGGCAGGCCGGCTTCGGTGTAGATCTCGGCCAGTTTCAGGGTGGTCAGCGAGGTGACTTCCGATGGCTTGAAGATCATCGCGTTGCCGGCGGCCAGGGCTGGAGCGGATTTCCACAGGGCGATCTGGATCGGGTAGTTCCAGGCGCCGATACCGACGGTCACGCCCAGCGGCTCGCGGCGGGTGTAGACGAACGAGCTGTCGCGCAGCGGGATCTGCTCGCCTTCGATGGCCGGTACCAGGCCTGCGTAGTATTCCAGCACGTCGGCGCCGGTGACGATGTCGACGTAACGGGTTTCGGAGTAGGACTTGCCGGTGTCCAGGGTTTCCAGGGCGGCCAGCTCGTCATTGCGCTCACGCAGGATGTCGACGGCGCGGCGCAGGATGCGCGAACGCTGCATGGCGGTCATGGCAGCCCAGACTTTCTGGCCGCGCTCGGCGCTTTCCACGGCGCGCTCTACGTCTTCCTGGGTGGCGCGTTGCACCTGGGCGAGGACTTCGCCGTTGGCCGGGTTGATGGCGTCGAAGGTAGCGTCGCTGGAAGCGTCGACATAACCACCATCAATGTACAGTTTTTGCAGTTCGAAACGGGCCATAGTGTCCTCGCAAGTGCATAGTGTTTTTGGCTATCCGATCGGCGCTCCTGCCTGTTGGGCAATTGCGGCGCGTCGTGGTTCAGAGGCCCGGGTTTGTGTGTCCGGACTCGTCTGTTTCGCCAGTTGTAGATCCATGTATTCGTAAGCGATTTGCTTCGCCTGGTCGGTGTCGAAGGCGTCTCCGGAGAGCGCCCCACGCAGCCACAGACCGTCGATCAACGCTGCAAGTCCCCGGGCTGCACTGCGTGCTTCGGGCAACGGCAGGGCGCGACGGAACTGGCAGCACAGGTTGGAATACAAGCGGTGATCGTTGATCCGCTGCAACCTGTGCAAAGACGGCTGGTGCATGCTGGAGGCCCAGAAGGCCAACCAGGTTTTCATTGCCGGGCCATTGACCTGACTGGCGTCGAAGTTGCCTTCGATGATGACCTGCAGGTGGGCACGCGGGCTGTTGTCCTTGAGCGTCTGCCGGTTGGCGGCGACGTTCTCGCTCAGCACGCTCATCAAGTACTGCATGGTCGCTGCGATCAGGCCGTTCTTGTCCTGAAAGTAGTGACTGATGATGCCGTTCGACACTCCGGCCAAACGAGCGATCAACGCAATGCTGGCGTCACCCATGCCGACCTGGTCGATGGCCAGCAATGTGGCTTCGATCAACTGCTGGCGGCGAATGGGTTGCATACCGACCTTGGGCATCTTGCAAATCTCCTCAGGCCTGCGAGCAGTCGACAAGCGGCTGCCTCGGCGAAGGCCAGTCTATTTTGTTTTGATTGAACGTTCAATCAACAAAGAATATCCTCTGCGACAATCTGTGCCATTGACAGGTTTTTCCTGTCGTCAGCTGGCCCAAATTGGCACCCCAAAAAGACGTGGAAGCCCCGGAATACAAGGTGTTGGCGGGTGTAAACGGCGCGTTGAACAGATCTGCCGAGCGGTCGAGGACTGCGCGGTCAACCCTAGGAGCGGGGTTTTCGGTCTGTTTTTTTCAACGCAATCGATTCGGGATCACGGTTTTTTTCAAGGTGCTTTTATAACACCTGACGCAGTGGGGCTATTGCACCATTTGCTCAGGGATAGGTCGTTTTTGTTTCTCTCGCACTGCCCGGAGCAAATGTGCAATGAGTTCTGCCTCCCTTACCAAGACCCCCACCGAGAGGGTCCGGGTCAACCGCGTGGTGTTCATCACCTCGGCGTTGCTGATCCTTGTTTTGACTGCCTTGCTTATCGCTGTACCTGAAAAAGCCGGCGAAGTGCTCAACCTCGCCCAGACCTGGCTGACACGCAGCTTCGGCTGGTATTACATGCTGGTGATCGGCGGCTACCTGGTATTCGTGGTCGTCCTGGCCTTCTCCAGCTTCGGCAAGCTCAAGCTTGGCGGCAAGGACGACAAACCCGACTTCAGCTACGGCGCTTGGGCCGGCATGCTGTTCTCCTCGGGTATCGGCATCTCGCTGCTGTACTTCGGCGCTTCCGAGCCGCTGGATCACTACTTCAACCCGCCAGAAGGCGCCTCGGCCACTGCCGAGGCTGCGCGCCAGGGCCTGCAACTGACCTTCCTGCACTGGGGCCTGCACGGCTGGGCGATCTACGCCCTGGTCGGTCTGGCTGTGGGCTACTTCGCCTACCGTCACAACCAGCCGCTGGCACTGCGCTCGGCGCTGTACCCGCTGATGGGTGAGCGCTGGGTCAAGGGTGGCGCCGGTCACGCGGTAGACATCTTCGGCATGTTCGTGACGCTGCTGGGGCTGGTGACCAACCTGGGCATCGGTTCGATGCAGGTGGCCTCGGGCCTGGAATACCTGTTCGGCATGGACCACAGCAAGACCAACCTGCTGATCGTGATCCTGGTCATGGCCACAGTGGCCACCGTGGCCGCAGTTTCCGGCGTGGAAAACGGCATCCGCCGCCTGTCGAACCTGAACATCATGCTGTTCAGCGGCCTGTTGATCTTCGTCCTGCTGGCAGGTGACACCCTGCACCTGCTCAACGGCTTCGTACAGAACATCGGCGACTACCTCAACGGTATCGTGCTCAAGACCTTCGATCTCTACGTCTACGAAAGCGAGGCGGGCAAGTCCGAGCGCTGGCTGGGCCTGTGGACCGTGTTCTACTGGGCCTGGTGGATTTCCTGGGGCCCGTTCGTCGGCATGTTCATCGCGCGTATCTCCAAAGGCCGCACCGTGCGTGAACTGGTTGCCGGCGTGCTGCTGATTCCGCTGGGCTTCACCCTGGCCTGGCTGTCGATCTTCGGCAACACCGCGCTGGACCTGGTCATGAATCATGGCGCCGTGGAGTTGGGCAAGACCGCGCTCGAACAGCCGTCGATGTCGATCTACCAACTGCTGGAATTCTTCCCGGCGGCCAAGATTGTCATTGGCGTGGCAGTGTTCGTCGGCTTCGTGCTGTTCCTCACCCCGGCCGACTCGGGCGCGGTGATGATGGCCAACCTGTCGTGCAAAGGCGGTCAGGTCGACGAGGACGCGCCGCACTGGATGGTGGTGTTCTGGTCGGTGGTGATCACTCTGGTGACCGTCGGTCTGCTGTTCGCCGGCAACTTCGCCGCCATGCAGACCATGGTGGTACTGGCTGGCCTGCCGTTCTCGGTAGTACTGGTGCTGTTCATGTTCGGCTTGTACAAGGCCATGAAGCAGGACAGCCAGGTCGAGCAGGAGCAAGCCGAACTGGCTGCCCGCGGGCGTCGCGGCTTCAGCGAGCGCCTGACCCAGCTGGACCTGCAGCCGACCCAGGCGATAGTCCAGCGCTTCATGGACAAGCAGGTCAGCCCGGCGCTTAAGGAAGCCGCCGGTCAACTGCGCAACCTGGGCGTTGAGGTGGAGACCCGCGTCGGTCAGTCACGCTCGACCATGGGCCTGCGGGTGATGATGGAAGAGGGTAATCCTTTCGTCTACGAAGTGAGCCTGGACGGCTACCTTGCCGCGCCGAGCGATGCACCGGTCGAAGGCGAAAGCGAAGTGCGCCAGCGCTTCTACCGCGCTGAGGTGTACCTGCACAACGGCAGCCAGGAGTATGACCTGATGGGCTTCACGCCGGATCAGATCACCCGTGATGTGCTCGATCAGTTCGAAAGCCATCGGCAATTGCTTGGCCGGGTCTACAGCTGATCCTGTCTGAGTAACAAGAAGGGCTCCGTTGGCGACAACGGGGCCCTTTTTGCTTGCAGTCGTCAACCTGAACTGGCGGGTGCCTGGAGCAGGTCGTTGCGAACCGTAGAGCGTTGGCCGATGACATCCTGGGCCTGGCTGCACAAGGTGAGGGGGAGTTTGTCTGCTTTGAAGGTGAAGGTCCGGTCGTGGTGGAAGATGCCATAGCCCTTGTCGTCGTCGCAGTCGGTGGTGCCGGGTGGGCCGCGTTTGACCCGGTAGCCTTCCAGGTTGGGTGGGTCGACACGCCAGGTAACCCTGATGTCGCCATTGTCCTGATGTTCGATCGAGATGTCCGCCTCAGGCACTGCGGCTGCGGGCAACAGTTCAACGGCAATGCTCAGGCTGTTGCCCATCAGTGCCAACGAAGGGCGCTGTGCGGCGGAGTCGACACCGACCAGGCAGAGAAAGTGCCAGCCGGTTTCCGGGCCAATCGGGTCATTGATGCGGTTATCGGTGGCCGCTATGGTGCCGCTGTAACCCACAGGGTTCTCGCAAGCCAATGGATCGCGGACTGCTT
The DNA here is from genome assembly GCF_044769005.1 of Pseudomonas sp. NPDC090755. NCBI lineage: Bacteria > Pseudomonadati > Pseudomonadota > Gammaproteobacteria > Pseudomonadales > Pseudomonadaceae > Pseudomonas > Pseudomonas sp. NPDC090755. Next base: position 452,905 of record NZ_JBIVXC010000001.1, read on the forward strand.
TGTATCGATATCTGGGCGTATCCAGCGTGAAGGTGAAGTTCCATAGGGGTAGTTCTTCACTGCCATCGGCTTTCGTTGCGATCTTGTTGATCGGTTTAAAGTCAAGGAGCTCCTGTTGCTCGAGTTGGAAGCCAGGCAGTAGGTGGCAACTGTTCAATTGCAGGTCGGCGAGTCCTTCACGAAAACACCCTGCCAGCCGCTGCACCGGCATGGCGTAGTTCAGGTTTTCCACGCTGACACGTTTGCCGTCGGTTTGTTGGCAAGGATTGTTGAGACCGCAGGCGGGAGTACCGAAGCGCGTGTCGGTCGTGGTGTTGAGCACGCTGACGATCTGATTGCTCGAACGCTCGATCACCGGGCTTCCCGATGATCCAGAGTCAATACCCCTGCAATCATTGCTCTTCACATTGCGCCAGACCCAGGGATACTCGATTACTTGAGTCGCGTTGTGTTGTGTGCAGGTGGCAAGGCGCAGACCTTGCCCAGGGTTGATCGGATCGCCCAGCACCAATACCTCGACGCCGGACTCGGTAACGTTGCCCAGCTTCAGCGGTTCGACACCTCGTGCCATGACCTCCTTCAAGCTGGCATCCAGCTCCAGCAGGGCCAGGTCCACACCCTGCATACTGCTCCAGACCCGCCGCTTGAGCGGGAACTCGTGGCGTTGTTCAAGGGTGTCGACAAAATAGTTGAACGCGATGCTGCCTGTTACCGGCAAGTCATGGCCGATCACGCCGTTGCGCCGGTCGACGCAGTGGCCACTGGTGATCACGTACGCGGGGCCGTCCGAAACGGTCCAGGGGTCACGCGTATCGATCAGCGAAGCCATGCACTGCAGGTTATCCGAGAGCCGGCCAATGCCACTCCAGTGATCATTCTGACCCTGCGCGTTATGTAGCGTCAGGGGGGCGGAAGGGCTTGGCAGTCCCTGGCCGTACTCCATTGCCAGGGCCTGGAATGCAGCAGCAGCAAGGGCCGCGCCTAGAAAAAAATTGTTAGCTTTGAACATATCGAGCCTCCGGGGTTAGGTGGCTCGTACTATTGGCCGGGAGGCGGTGCGGCGAGTGGTACATATATCAGTCGCCCGGAAGGCCTGGACAGCGTCCACAGGCCCCGGCACTCTTGGCGTTGCCAAGGAGCCCGGTGCCATCATGTTCAAGCGTCTTGTCCTGTTGCTGTGCAGTTGCCTGTTGTTCACCAGCCTCGCCCGTGCGAGCGAGCCTGTGGTGCTGCTGACCGAAAACTTCCCACCCTACAACATGGCCATCAACGGCAAGAGCTTTGCCCGCGACGATGGCATCAATGGCATTGCCGCCGATCTTGTGCGCGAGATGTTCAAGCGCGCCGGGGTTCCCTACAGCATGACCCTGCGCTTTCCGTGGCAGCGGATCTACGAGCAGGCCCTGCAGACTCCCGGCTACGGTGTTTTTGTCATGGCGCGCCAGCCTGAGCGGGAGAAACTGTTCAAGTGGGTCGGGCCGTTGGGGCCGGACGACTGGATTCTGCTGGCCCCGGAGGACAGCCCGATTACCCTGACCAGCCTGCAGGACGCCCGGCACTACCGCATTGGTGCCTACAAGGGCGATGCGATTGCCGAGTACCTGGCCAAGCAAGGGTTGAACCCGGTGCTGGTGCTGCGTGATCGTGACAACGCGAAAAAGCTGATGAGTGGCGAAATCGATCTGTGGGCCAGCGGCGACCCGGCCGGCCGCTACCTGGCCCGGCAGGTGGGCGTGAGCAAGCTCAAGACGGTGCTGCGCTTTCAGGGCGCCGAGCTGTACCTGGCGCTCAACCGGCAAGTGCCGGACGAGGTGGTAGCGCAATTGCAGCGGGCGTTGGACCAGATGCGTGCCGAAGGTTTCGTCGAGGCGGTGTTTGCCCGCTACCTCTAGCGTCCGTCAACTATCGGTACGGCATTGACCGGCCACGAGGCGCCCAAGACCGTCGGGTAATACATAGTTAACGCAGATGTAGAGGGCGACCCAGCATAGCCTTGCGAAAACTACCGCAAGGAATGCGAAAATGAGTGACAGCGTCTCCAACACTGGACTGGATCTTCAGCGAGCATTGGCGCTTGAGTTTGCAAGTCGCCCGACACTCCGGAGTGTATTTGAACGACGTATTCTCGAGATTCTTGTCGAGAAGAACCCGCAGCTTCTGGCGGACAACCCCGGGGTACGATCAGCTGCCCAGATTATCCTTGGCACGCCCGCCGACAACGATGAGGCCTCTGGACAGTCTTTGCCGGAGGCTTTTCTCGCTGCGCTAGCGGCAGGAACGTCGTTCGACTTCACCCCCGCGCAGGGCAAGCCTTTCGCATTGCGACTTGGCTCGGGGGCGCCGGTGCGGTTGGCGCCGCCCCATGATGCCGCGTCTGCCATCGAAAGCCTGAGCGAGCCCTTCAATGACCTGCTGGTCTCTGTGTACCAGGATCTTCAACGGTCACAAGTGCGCTACTGGCGAGAGCCTGCCAGTAGCGGCGTCAGTCGCGCACAGTGGCTGGCCGAAGCCTTGAAAATGGCGCTTGCCCAGGGTGTGTCCAGCTCGGCTCTGACCCCTCGACAGAAAGATTGCGTATGGGCGGTGCTTGCTGTGCGGCCGCGAACCGGCTCGGGAGAAGTCAAGGTCTATGCGGTGGATGAGCACGTTGTCTCCCGTGGAAAGGACTATGCCGAAGTACCGGCGAGCTTGTTGCTGGAGCATGACAACCATGTGCTGTGGTGCGAAGCCGACGGTCAGATACAGGCGTTCGCCACTCTGGACGAGTTCGCTCAAGCGCGCAGCGAGCGTTTGGCTCGCCACTATTACATTGATAGCTATGTCTTTGACCGGCATGAGTTGCAGGGAGATGTTTTTTCCGTACAGGCCGCGCTGCTGCTCAACCAGATCGTCGAGGCGTTGACGCCTGTTGATTCACGTCGCTTCCCCTCTATTGAGCAATTGGAGCAGGGCTATGCGGCGTTGACAGATCCCAGTGCTTACATCGACAAGCCCGCTGTGTGGACTGGCGCGTCATGGGCTGCCCATCCCGCGCTGCCCGGCTGGTTGAGCGGGGCAACCCGTGCTGAACGTTTCGAATATCAGGCTCGCCTGCTGGGGCTTACCCTGGCCCAGGCGCAATCGGGCGGAAAGTCTTCCATGGAGGGGATCCTGCCGCTGCATGAGTATGCCCGCCAACAGTTGCGGGCGCAGATGCGTGCTGACCATCCTGTGGATGCCAACTACTTCTCGGACGACTTGCAATTGACGTTCACAGTCGCGGCAGGCAATCCAGGATTCGGGGCTGGCCAGGTACCCGCCGGCTGGGGAATCAGTGAAAAGCACACCCTCACACTGACCCAGTACGCCATCGGCAACCTATGTGGGGCGCCCAAAGGTCGCTTGACCTCGATTACACACGCCCAGGGCCAATTGATCATGGACTGGCTGACGGCTGAGTACCTGGAGTCGTTGGTGCAGGTGGTAGACATTGGTGGGCACTATCCGGCCTATGTGCAAGCACAGATGGCCGATACCGACGAAAAACCACGTCGAGTCCTGCACTTTGCCGGGGAGTGTCGTACCCAGTTGCCGCTGATCGCTCTGCAGGCCAGGATCGACGGGGAGATGAGTGAAGCGGGATATCGGAGAGTTACCGGGCTCTTTGAGCCCGGACCGGAGCGTAGCAACCTGAATGCCCTGGCGTTCAAGCGACGACCTGACGCGAGTCAAGTCGACAGTGTGACCGGTGTATTTGTCATTACCGATGACCTCCTTGAGGAGGGTGTATGTGTGCTTTACGCACCTCTGGACAGCGAGCGACCACTACGTGAGTTTGCTTCGCCCCAGGCCTTGCTGGATACCATCGCCCAACCCGGACCTCTGCAAACGCTGGTGCTCGACTGGATCGAGCCGCATACCCGCAGTGTCTACGACAATGGCGGCTTTCTGGAGCCCCACCTTCCTTTGCAACTCCCCGTCCTGGATCCCTTCACGGCTATCGACACTCCCGCCCCGGCTCAATTGTACCTGCAACGCCTGCATGGCGAGGTTGAGGCACAGCTCTATGGCTCGCGGGTCGAAGTGCTGGTGCGGCTTGCCGAATTGCAGAGTGTCTCGAATGCGGAAAGTCGTTGGGCCACGTTGATGGAGGGGGCCTGGCTGCTGTTCAACGTTGCCGTGCCCCTGCTGCGCGGACCGGTTGCCGGATTGCTCTGGTTGGTACAGGGCATTGCTAGCCTGCAGGCCGACCTGCGGGGGCTGCGGGAGGGAAGTGAAACATCTCGCTCGGCGGCGGTGGTTGATCTGCTGATGAATGCGGCAGCGGCGCTGTTCCATGGATTGCTGCCTGCGGGACCTCGGCCGCCGGTATCTGACAAGCGTGCGATTAGTGTCTATGCACCCGTTGCAAAACCTCAGTGGGCGCCGCCGCATACGCCTAAAGTCAGCCAAGGCAAGGTTGTTCTGGGCGGCAGCCTGAAAAGCGAGAAGGAACTCGCCCTGGATTTCAGCTGGGGCGGCGGGGCCCGGGCCGACCTTTTGTCGGAGCCGCAGCGCCAGGCTTTGAGAATACTGCGGGCTTCCGTTGCTTTGAGTGAAAGCAACCGCAGTGGCAGTGGAAGTAACAAAGGATTGTATTTTCAACATGATGCCTGGTATGCCCATATTCAAGGGTTCACCTACAGGGTGCGGGTTGATGATGAAGGCGTTCGGGTTATCGACCCCCTTGCTCAGCCGGGTGCAGCGCCTGGCCCCTGGCTGATGTACTCGGAAAAGGGGGGGTGGCAATGGGACCTTGGTCTGCGCTTGCGCGGGGGCGGGCCGAAGAAGTCAATGAAATCGGTGCAGGCGCAAAACAAGTCGGATTACGAACGTTTAAAAGCCGATCAGCAAAAAATCATTGATCAATATGAAAGTAAGATCAGAGCGCATGACCAAGAGTCAAAAGAGTTACAAGGTGATGTTGAAAAGCTGAACAAACTGTACGAACAGCACTCGCGGTTTGAGATGCTGCTGGCTGCTCTTGAACCTATTGAACCGCGGACGGAAGAGCAGGAGAGCAGGCTGCAGAATACGAAGGTACTGTTGAATGGCAGTCAGACGAGGCTCGACCTACAACGATTAGTTGTCAGAAAAAAGCGCACAAAAATGCGAGCGCCATTGCTAGCGCTGTTCGATTTGGCCAAGCGTCGGTTTGAGTTCGAAAGCGCGCTGGCCGAACAGCGCTTCGCAAAGTGGGCGGATGTGAATGAGCAGGGCCAGGAATATATGCTTGCGCGCGGTGCCTTGGTGTTGAGCTGCAACAATGTCGAACGGGTTCTCCTGCAGACGGTCGACTGGGATGAAGCGGCAAGGCTGGCTCGAGGTATTACCGACCCTGCACAAAAAGGCAGGCGGCAGGCAAATTACACTAAATTTACCGATGAGTTGACCAGCTCGCTGAAAATATTAGAAGAAATTATTCCAGCTTCTGAGCGGTTGGAGGACATGCTCCCTTCGGTTTTCAATGATGTGAAAATAAAAAATACGCCAACCTTCGATAGCTTTAAAAAAATCGTCGAGGAGCGCGCCTTTACAGCACTTCAATACAAGTCTGCTCGTTTAAAGATACTCGCTGAGTTGTCAGTTGATCGCAACCAGGCGTCGAGCGATTCCGAATTGACTACCCTGGTCCATAGATTGAAGTTTGGTGAGGTGAGGGCCGCCGGTGAGACCCATGCGTTGCTGGGCTCGACCGATTGCTCCGTGCCTGAGCGGATCAAGGTGCTGGAGAATGTCCTGGTCGAGTATGGCAACGCCAGGGCCATTGTCGATGTCATTACGCTGTCCAATGAGCCAGGGATCAATCGTCAGTATCTTGCCGAGTACAAGAATGGCTTGGCAGCCATTACTGAAACCGCCGAAGTTGAACTGGCCGAAGCAATACGAGAGCAAGAGTCATTGGCCGATCGGCGACCCAGCCTGCCGCCCGCCGAAACGGCTAGGAAAGGCAAGGTCATTCGCCTCAAGGGCGAGCGTACGCTGATCGTCGAAGAGGCACCCACACCTCCTGGGCTGGAGGGCGGGGAGCATGCTGGTGAGTATGCGCAACTGCGTGATCCTTTTACCCGGGAGGTTCTTGTCAGTGTTCACCAGCATGAAGAAGGCTGGGTACAGGTTGACGAAAAGCCGCTGAGAGTGGCCCCACCACCCGCGGCAATTGCACGGGCCAAGGCCCTCAAGGATACACCCGTGTTCCTGGCGGGGGTTGCCGAGGTGGTGGCGCTTGGCAAGCGTTACCTCAAGTCAGCGCAACCGAAAAGCTTCACCTTTGTCGTGGATTTGCATGTCGACAAGCTCGATGGGGCTATTGCTGCGCTAGACGCTCAAACGGACTCAGCGCTAATCAGCCAGGCCAGCGAGGCCGTCAAGGGGCTGCGGGAACGTAAGCGTGAACTGTTGATCGATTATCACCTGAATACACCTGAACCTACTGCCGAAAGCCTGGCGTATCTATACGAGGCAAAACAATTGCAGATTAGCCGGATCGACGGTTTCGTTAAGCTGGCTGGGGGGGACTACCTGCAAAAACATCAGATACGACGGCTGCGCAAGGAGGGCGAGGCGGTAAATCCCGGGCTGTGGGAAGCGCACTTCCATTACCCGGACGATAAAACGAACCTGCGTGATTTCAGCAAGGGCCATTTGAAACTGTGGGCACAACGGGGGCAGGGGCGAAAGGCAGAGTTGGAAGCGGCGAAGAACAATAATCAGGCATTGATCAAGGTCTATCGTGCCGATCTTAAGTTGGCGCACGTCGAGGATATTCTCAACTTCCAGCCTTGAGGGTGTTAGCGGGGGCTGTACAGCCCCGCCTTGCCATGACCCTGCATCGCCCGGTTGCCGCGCTGGGCGATCATCTGACGGATCTCGATCCATTCAATGCCCTGGGCCTTGAGCTTGGGCAGTTCGCGTTCGAGCACGTCCAGGGTCTGTGGATAAGGATGGCCGATCAGCACCGCCGAGCCCTGTTTGCGTGCCAGGGCAATGCCTTGCTGCAGTTGCCCGGCGATGGCCTCGGGGGTGCGTATATCATCCAGGAACACATCCCGCGAGACATGTGCCAGGTCGACGGCCTGGGCCTTGGCCGCCGCCACGGTGGCGGCGCTGGTGCGGCTGTCGACGAAGAACAGCTGGCGGCGCTGCAACTCGCCCATCAGCCAGGCCATGGGTTCAGCCTGCGAAGTCATGCGACTGCCCATGTGGTTGTTGATGCCGGCGGCGTAAGGCACTTTTGCCAGGGCCGTGTCCAGCCGTCGCGCAAGCTCCGGCAACGGTGTGCCGGGGTGCCAGGCGTAGGGACCGGTGGCCGGGTCCATGGGCATGTGCAGGATCACGGTCTTGTCGGCACGATGAGCCTGGCGGGCGAACTCGGTGGCATGGGGCGTGTCGGGCATGATTGCCAGAGTCACCGGGCCGGGCAGGGCCAGGGTACGCGCATCACGCGCCGGGCTCTGGCCGAGGTCGTCGATGATCAGGCTGAGGTAGGCCTTGCCCGGTTGAGCCGGTGCCGCCAGGGCAGCACCACTCAACAGGCAGATCAGGGCGAACAGCAGGTAACGCATGGGTGAACCTTATTTGCCCTGGGTGATGCTCAGGCCCTTGAGCAGGCTCAGGGCCTGGCTCAGTTGGTAGTCATCGTCCTGCGGACGGGCCTTCTTGCTGGCAGCCTTGCCCGATGGGCGGTCCGCGCCACCGTTGCCGTTACCCAGGTGGCCCTGCAGGTCGGCTTCCTTGAAGTTGTCGCTGTCCGGCTCGGTGGAGGTGATCCGGGCGCGCCGTACTTCAACGTCCGGGACAATGCCCTGGGCCTGGATGGAGCGGCCGTTAGGGGTGTAGTACAGGGCGGTGGTGAGCTTCAGGGCACGCTCGTTGTTCAGCGGCAGCACGGTTTGCACCGAGCCCTTGCCGAAGCTGTCGGTGCCCATCAGCACGCCGCGTTTCTGGTCCTGCAGGGCGCCGGCGACAATTTCCGAGGCCGAGGCGCTGCCGCCGTTGATCAGCACCACCAATGGCACTGCTTCGCTGGCGTCGGCCGGGTCGGCGGAGAAGCGCAGCTCGGAGTTGGCGATGCGGCCCTTGGTGTAGACGATCAGGCCCTTGGTGAGGAAGTGGTCGGCCACTTCCACGGCCGACTGCAGTACGCCGCCGGGGTTGTTGCGCAGGTCCAGGACCAGACCACGCAGTTTCTTGCCGTTGTCCTTGCGCAGTTTGGCCAGGGCCTTGCCGACTTCTTCACCGGTCTTGACCTGGAACTGGGTGATGCGGATGTAGCCGTAGTTGTCTTCGAGTAACTGGCTCTTGACGCTCTTGACCTGGATAACCGCCCGGGCAAGGGTCACGTCGAAGGGGTTGCCGCCGTCGCGTACCAGGGTCAGGGTGATCTTCTCACCGACCTTGCCGCGCATCTTGTCGACCGCTTCGGTCATGGTCTGGCCACGGGTCGGCTGGCCGTTGATCTTGACGATCAGGTCGCCCGCCTCGATACCGGCGCGGGACGCCGGGGTGTCGTCGATGGGCGAGACGACCTTGACGAAGCCGTCTTCCATGCCGACTTCGATGCCCAGGCCGCCGAATTCGCCGCTGGTGCTTTCCTGCAGTTCCTGGAAGTCTTCAGGGCCCAGGTAGGCCGAGTGCGGGTCGAGGTTGCTGAGCATGCCCTTGATGGCGTTTTCCAGCAGGGTCTTGTCATCCACAGGTTCGACATAGGCCGCCTTGATCCGGTCCATGACCTCGGCGAAGGTGCGCAGTTCATCCAGCGGCAGCGGCGCCTTGGTGGAGGCCGATACCGTCGTGGCCGGAATCGCTGCCGGCTTGGTGGGCTCGGCCGCGCGGGCCAGGGGCGCGCCAAGGACCATGGCGATGGTCAGGGCCAGCGAAGTGAGGCGGGGCGAATGCAGCATGTCGAACGAACTCCTGATCCTGGTAGCGCTCCGGCTGGAGCCTCGGCGTAGCCCTTGTCGTGCTACGCCGTCAAATAGGGGTGGTGGTGCCTATCCCTGGGCACGGCACCATTGGGCCGGGTCGCTGGGGCGACCCTGCTGGCGGATGGCGAAGTACAGTCCCGAGCTGTCCTGGCCACCGCTGTTGCCGACGGTGGAAATCGCTTCGCCGGCCTTGACGACGTCTCCGGCGTTCTTGAGCAGGCTCTGGTTATGGCCGTACAGGCTCAGGTAACCATTACCATGGTCGAGAATGACCAGAAGTCCAGCGCCACGCAACCAGTCGGCGAAGACCACCCGGCCACCATGCACGGCGCGCACCTGGCTGCCGGGGGAGGCGCTGATCATCACGCCATCCCACCTGGCTCGCGAATCATCGCCACGGGTTTCGCCAAAGCGTGCCAGCAATCGACCATTGACCGGCCATGGAAGTTTGCCCCGCGCAGCGGAAAAAGCACCGCCGAAAGTCTCGCCACTGCTGGAAACCAGCGGGCCGGGCATGGGCTTGGGCTTCTTCGGTGCGTCGCTGCTGGCTGCCAGGGCGGCTTCGCGCTGGCGTTGTTTTTCCGCTTCCTGGGCGGCGAGCAGGGCCTTCTGCCGGGCTTCCTCGGCTTCGCGCGCCTGGCGGGCAAGGGTTTCCTCGATGGTCTTGAGGACCTTGCTCAGGTCGGCCTGGTCCTGCTCGCGGGCCTGCAACTTCTGGTCGCGGGCCTTGACGTCGTTGTTGAGCTTGGCCAGTACCTCCTGGCGCTCGGCGCGGACCTTTTCCAGCTCCTGGCGCTGGCTGTCGAGGGTGCCTTGCTGGGCCAGCAACTGGGCCTGCTGCAGGTTGATGTCCTGCTCGACGCTGGCCAGCTGGCGCAGGGTTTCATTGAAGTTGCGCAGTTGGGTCAGGCGCGCCTGGCTCAGGTAGTCGTAATAGGTCAGGGTGCGGGCGAATTTCTCCGGGTTCTGCTGGTTGAGCAGCAGCTTGAGGTATTCCTCGCGGCCGTTCTGGTAGGCCGAACGGGCCTGGATGGCAATCAGGCGTTGTTGTTCAATGCGGGCGCTCTGGAGTTTTTTTTTCTCGTGATCAAGGCGCTCCAGTTCGCCTTCAGTCTTTTTTAGTTCCTGCTGCAGGGCCTCCACCTGCTTTTCCAGCTTGCCGATGTCGGTTTCAGTGCTGCGCAGTTCTTTCTGCACACCGGATTTTTCCTGTTGCAACTGACCAAGCATTTTTTTCAGCTCGGCAATGTCCTGACGCGTGGCGTCCAGTTGCTGCTGGGTTTGCGCGCGCTCGTCGGCAAACGCCGGGCTGAGCAGGCAAGACAGGGCTAGAACGATCAGGGCGCGAAACATGGAGTGGGCGACACCAGGGATAGAGACTGGCCTAGTATGCCCGCCCAGGCGTGCAAAAAAAACGCCTCGCAGCGTCGGCGGCGAGGCGTTTGTCCGGAAATCCGACCGATATGGCCGGTTTATCGGCTTCAGGCGTCGATCAGGATCGAGGTCCCGGTCATCTCTGCAGGTTTTTCAAGGCCCAGCAGCTGGAGCATGGTCGGTGCCACATCGGCCAGCACGCCGCCTTCGCGGACCTTCACGGCACGCTTGCCGACGTAGATGAACGGCACGGGCTCAGTGGTGTGCGCAGTGTGCGCCTGGCCGGTGCATTCGTCTTCCATCTGCTCGACGTTGCCGTGGTCGGCGGTGATCAGCGCTTCGCCGCCGACCTTGTCCAGCGCCTCGACAATGCGCCCGACGCAACCGTCCAGGGCTTCCACGGCCTTGACCGCAGCCTCGAACACGCCGGTGTGACCAACCATGTCACCGTTGGCATAGTTGACCACGATTACGTCGTAGCGCTGCTGTTCGATGGCTTCGACGATGCGGTCGGTGACTTCCGGTGCGCTCATCTCCGGCTGCAGGTCGTAGGTGGCGACCTTCGGCGACGGGATCAGGATGCGCTCTTCGCCTTCGAACGGCTCTTCACGACCGCCGGAGAAGAAGAAAGTGACGTGGGCGTACTTCTCGGTTTCGGCGATGCGCAGTTGGGTCTTGCCGTTCTTGGCCAGGTATTCGCCGAGCACGTTGTCCAGGCTGGCCGGGCCGAAGGCTGCCGGCGCCGGGATCTTCGCCGAGTACTGGGTCAGGCCGATGTAGGCGGCAAGCTTGGGCAGGCGCGCGCGCGGGAACTCGTTGAAGTCGGGCTCGACGAACACACGCGACAGCTCGCGGGCGCGGTCGGCGCGGAAGTTCATGAAGATCACGGCGTCGCCGTCTTCGACCTTCACCGCCTCGCCGATGCGGGTGGCTTTGACGAATTCATCGCTCTCGTCACGGGCGTAGGCCGCTTCCAGGCCGGCCAGGGCGCTCAGGGCGGTGTATTCGGCGGTGCTGTCGACGATCAGGTTGTAGGCTGCCGACACACGGTCCCAGCGGTTGTCGCGGTCCATGGCGTAGTAGCGGCCGATCAGGCTGGCGATGCGGCCCTTGCCCAGTTTGGCGAAGGTGGCGTCGAGCAGTTCGATCGACGATTGCGCGCTGCGCGGCGGGGTGTCGCGACCGTCGAGGAAGGCGTGCAGGTAGATCTTCTCGGCGCCACGTTGCGCGGCCAGTTCGGCCATGGCGATCAGGTGGTCCTGGTGACTGTGCACGCCGCCGTCGGACAGCAGGCCGAGGATGTGCACGGCCTTGCCGGCACCCACGGCCTTGTCGACCGCGCCGCAGAGCACGGTGTTGTCGAAGAACTCGCCGTCCTGGATGGCCTTGGTCACCCGGGTGAAGTCCTGGTACACCACGCGGCCGGCACCGAGGTTCATGTGGCCGACCTCGGAGTTGCCCATCTGCCCGTCAGGCAGGCCGACATCCATGCCTGAACCGGAGATCAGGCCATGCGGCAGGCTGGCGCGCAGGCGATCGTAGACCGGTGTGTTGGCGGCATGGATGGCATTGTATTCAGGGCTATCGCTGTGACCGAAACCATCCAGGATGATCAGGACCAAGGGTTTAGGCGTGCTCGTCATCAATAGAACTCACGGTTGTTCAGATGATAAAGACACGCATTTTAGGGCAAATTGGCCACGAATGACGAATTAACCTTGCCCGGGCGCCGGCGCTGGCCGACGGACTGCAGCCGGTACATGGGAATTACTGTCAACAAGCCGGTCCGGCGGGCTTTGGCCGACCTTGGGGGCTGTGTATACTGGCCGACATTTTTAATGGCCCGGAACACCCTCCAATGGTTGCTCACCTGATCGAATTCGCAACAAACCACTATCTGCTGGTTGGTATCTTCATCGTTCTGCTGGTACTGCTGATCGTCACCGAAGCCCGCAAGGGCGGCCGCAGCCTGAGCACTGGCGAGCTGACCGCGCTGGTCAACGGCGACAAAGGCCTGGTCGTCGACATCCGTACCACCAAGGAATACGCCGCCGGTCATATCGTTGGCGCCGTGAACATTCCCCAGGACAAGTTCGCCGCCCGCATCGGCGAGCTGGAAAAGCACAAGGCCAAGACCCTGATCGTGGTCGACAACATGGGCCAGCACGCCGGCACCACCTGCCGTGAGCTGCTCAAGGCCGGCTTCACCGCCGCCAAGCTGTCCGGCGGTGTTTCCAGCTGGAAAGCCGACAACCTGCCGCTGGTGAAGTGACATGAGCAAGGTCACTGTCTACTCCAGCGATTACTGCCCGTTCTGCTCGCGCGCCAAGTACCTGCTCGAGAACAAGGGCGTGGCCTTCGAAGAGATCAAGGTCGACGGCAAACCGCAGGTTCGTGCTGAAATGGCCCACAAGGCCGGGCGCACCTCGGTGCCGCAGATCTGGATCGGCAGCACCCACGTCGGCGGTTGCGACGACCTGTATGCCCTTGAGCGCGCCGGCAAGCTCGACGCCCTGCTCAAGGCGTGAACCAGAACCCTTAAAAGACCCTGTAAAGAAGGATCTGTCATGACTGATCAACAGAACAACGACGCCGCAGCCGCAGCCGACGACAACGCTCCTCAATTCTCCATGCAGCGCATCTACGTGCGCGACCTGTCGTTCGAAGCGCCAAAAAGCCCGGCGATCTTCCGCCAGCAGTGGGAGCCGAGCGTCGCCCTGGACCTGAACACCAAGCAGAAAGCCCTGGAAGGTGACTTCCACGAGGTAGTGCTGACCCTTTCGGTCACCGTGAAGAACGGCGAAGAAGTGGCCTTCATCGCTGAAGTCCAGCAGGCCGGTATCTTCCTGATCAAGAACCTCGACGCGCCGTCGATGAGCCACACCCTGGGCGCTTTCTGCCCGAATATCCTGTTCCCGTACGCGCGCGAAGCGCTGGACAGCCTGGTGACCCGTGGCTCGTTCCCGGCGCTGATGCTGTCGCCGGTCAACTTCGACGCCCTGTACGCCCAGGAAATGCAGCGCATGCAGGAAGCCGGCGAAGCTCCTTCGCTGCAGTAAGGCTTGCGATGCAGTGAAAAAGCGCCCCGAGGGGCGCTTTTTTCATGGTTCAGGCAAAGCCCTGCTGGCGCCAGGCTTCGTAGACAGTCACCGCCACGGTATTGGACAGGTTCAGGCTCCGGCAGCCTGGTCGCATCGGCAGGCGCAGGCGCTGCTCGGGGGGCAGGCTGTCGAGCACTTCGGCCGGTAGGCCACGGCTTTCCGGGCCGAACAGAAAAGCGTCGCCCGGCTGGTACGCCGTTTCGTGGTAAGGGTGCGAGGCCTTGGTGGTGAAGGCGAACAGGCGCGGTTGGCCCAGGCTCTCCAGGCAGCTGGGCAGGTCGGCATGGCGCTTGAGGGTGGCATACTCATGGTAGTCCAGCCCGGCGCGGCGCAGGCGCTTGTCGTCCAGCTCGAAGCCGATGGGCTCGATCAGGTGCAGGTCGCAGCCGCTGTTGGCGCACAGCCTGATAATGTTGCCGGTATTCGGCGGAATCTCTGGTTGAAAGAGGATGACGTGAAACATGCACGGCTCCGAACATAAAGATGGCGAGCATTCTACTCCTGAACCGGACCCGCGTTCGCAGCTATGGCCACGGGTTCTGTTCTCGATGGCGATCCTTGGCATGCTGGTGGGGCTGATGATCGGTCGCCTGACCGCGCCCGAGCCCCGGGTGCTGGAGCAGGTGCAGATCGTCGAGGGTGGCCTGGACCTGTGGTTCAACGAGGAACCCAAGCTGCATGGCGAGGAAGTGGAGGGCACCCTGGCCCTGGTGTTCGACGCCGAGGGCAAGGCTGCCCGGGGGCAGCTGCAGCTGCAGGGCAAGCCTGTGACCTGGCGGGTACAGAAGAGTGACGGTGGGCTGCTGGTGACCCTGGTCGCGGCTCGCCCCCTGCACGGCGACTGGGCCGGTGCAGAGGACGAGGGACGCTGGCGGGTGCAGGTGCGACTGCGCGAATAAAAGAGGGGAATCCCCGGCCTGCCTGTACCAAGGCCCCCAAAACTGGAAGTACTGATACTAATGCAGAGTGTGTGCCAGTTTTGTTGCAGTGCGGAAAATGGTGGGTTTAGAGCGGTTGGCTGGGGTTTTGCCGAAATTTTTTGCGTTGTAGCGGTGCGTCGTGGGTCATGGCGGTGCACTTTAGGGCGCCATCGCCGGCTACGCCGGCTCCCACAATGCTTTGAGCTGCACTGGCACTGGTGGGAGCTGGCGCAGCAGCTACAACGCGCAGAATCAGGCCTCGTCGTCGCCTTCCTCATCGCCCCCGTCGACCTTCATCCCCAGTTCCTTGATCTTGCGCGTCAGGGTGTTGCGTCCCCAGCCCAGCAGAACGGCGGCATCCCGGCGGCGGCCGGCGGTGTGCTTGAGCGCTGTCTCGATCATGATCCGCTCGAAGCTTGGCACCGCGCTGTCGAGCAGGCTCGACTGACCGCGTGACAACGCCTGGTCGGCCCACTGGCGCAGGGCCTGTTCCCAGTTGGTCACCGGCGCCGCGTCCTGGGGTAGGTTGAGCAGCTCCGGCGGCAGGTCGCCGATATGCACTTCGCGACCCGAAGCCATCACTGTGATCCAGCGGCAGGTGTTCTCCAGCTGGCGCACGTTGCCCGGCCACGGAAGGTTGCGAATGAACTCTTCGGTCTCCGGCTTGAGCAGCTTTGGCTCCACCGCCAGTTCCTGGGCCGCACGGCCGAGGAAGTGCCTGGCCAGGGTCGGGATGTCTTCGCGACGATCGGCCAGGCGCGGGATATGGATGCGGATCACGTTCAGGCGGTGGAACAGGTCTTCACGAAACTTGCCGGCCTGCACCAGGGTTTCCAGGTTCTGGTGGGTCGCGGCGATGATGCGTACATCGACCTTGACCGGCACATGACCACCCACCCGGTAGAACTCGCCATCGGCCAGCACGCGCAGCAGGCGGGTCTGGGTGTCGGCGGGCATGTCGCCGATCTCGTCGAGGAACAGGGTGCCGCCGTCGGCCTGCTCGAAGCGACCACGGCGCAGGTTGGCCGCACCGGTGAAGGCGCCTTTCTCATGGCCGAACAGTTCGGACTCCATCAGGTCCTTGGGAATGGCTGCCATGTTCAGGGCGATGAACGGCGACGCCGCACGCGGGCTGTGGCGGTGCAGGGCGTGAGCGACCAGCTCTTTGCCGGTACCGGACTCACCATTGATCAACACGGTGATGTTGGAGTGGCTCAAGCGACCGATGGCGCGAAACACCTCCTGCATCGCCGGCGCCTCGCCGATGATTTCCGGCGTGCGGGTCAGGCTCGGGGCGACATCCAGGCCCTGTTGTTCCTGGGCATGCTGGTTGGCGCGCTTGACCAGCGAAACGGCTTCGTCGACGTCGAACGGCTTGGGCAGGTATTCGAAGGCACCGCCCTGGTAGGAGGCCACCGCACTGTCGAGGTCGGAGTGGGCGGTCATGATGATGACCGGCAGGCGCGGGTGCTGTTCGCGTATCTGCGCCAGCAAATCCAGGCCACTGGCGCCGGGCATACGGATGTCGGAAATGATCACGTCAGGCTGCTGGCGGGCCAGGCGGCTCATGACGCCGTCGGCACTGTCGAAGCTCTGGGTGGTCATGCCTTCCTGTTGCAGGGCTTTTTCCAGGACCCAGCGGATGGAGCGATCATCGTCGACGATCCAGACGGTTTCACTACGGCTCATGAGGCGGTGGCTCCTTGTTCCAGGGGCAGGAAGATCGAGAAGGTGGTGTGGCCCGGGTGGCTGTCACATTCGATCAGGCCCTGGTGCTGGCTGATGATGTTCTGGGTAATGGCCAGGCCCAGCCCGGTACCGTCCGGGCGACCGCTGACCATGGGGTAGAAGATGGTTTCCTGCAGCTCGGCCGGGATGCCCGGGCCGTTGTCGATGATCTCGACCTTGGCCACCAGGCGATGGCGGGTGTGGCCGATGGTGAACTGGCGCATGGCCCGGCTGCGCAGGGTGATGCGCCCCAGGCGCAGTTCGTTCTGGCCACTGATGGCCTGCATGGCGTTGCGCACGATATTGAGCACGGCCTGGATCATTTGTTCGCGGTCGATCAGTACATCCGGCAGGCTCGGGTCGTAATCGCGCACCAGGGTGATACCGCCCTGGCTTTCCGCCTCGACCAGGCTGCACACGCGCTCCAGCACTTCATGGATGTTGGTCATGGCCAGCGACGGCAGCTTGTTCGAGCCCAGCATGCGATCCACCAGGTTACGCAGGCGGTCGGCCTCCTCGATGATCACATTGGTGTAATCCTTGAGGCCGTCTTCGGGCAGCTCCCGGGACAGCAGCTGGGCGGCACCACGAATACCGCCCAGCGGATTCTTGATCTCATGGGCCAGGCCGCGGACCAGCATCTTGGTGGTTTCCTGCTTGGACAGCTGTGCCTCTTCCTTGGTGATGCGCAGCAGCCGGTCGCGGGGGTGGACTTCGAGCAGCAGCAGGGTCTGGCCCTTGCTCAGGATCGGCGTCACCGCGTAGTCGACGGTCTGGGTCTGGCCGGTCAACGAGGTGAGCTGGGCTTCACGCTTGGTGAAGGGGTGCGCGTGCTCCACTGCCAGGCGCAGGGAGTTGAGCGCTTCGGGGGATTCAGTGAACAACTCGCTGATGAATTGCCCATGGCTGCGCTGGCCGCTGATGGCCAGGAGCATTTCCGCTGCCGGGTTCATGTACTCGAGGCGCAGGTCGGCGTTGAGCAGAATGGTGGCAGTGGTCAGGTTGTCCAGTAGCAGTCGGTGCAGGGCATCGCTGATGGTCATGGGGCGTCGGTGACCTCTTTTGGCTCATGACGACCCCAGGTGTGTGTCAGGGTCGCGGGCGCTGGTTGTCTGCTGGTAACAAGAAAATGCAAAAAACAAACCAAGGCTCCGAAAAGAAGCGGATCTGCCGGATAAAGACCTGAATTTGCGCTAAATACGGCTACAAAGCCCTGGTTCGGCGGTTTGCTTGAACCAAAATGGACCGATACGAGCCAGTGCATGCAACTGCATGCACCAATATAGAGCATAGGGTGAAATCACGGGGCGGTGCACAATGTGTAGGTGGCGAGCTTGAGTGCCATCTCCCGTGTCTCGTCCAACTCGCGCTGGGCGATCGCCTCCGTTACCGTGGGATAGCACGGCTCAGGAGGGTTGCGATCGAAGCGGGCCAACTCACTGAGCAGGGTTTGCTGTAACTGGTCCAGTTGTGGGCGCACTTGCGTTGTTAAATCCACTCGCGGCTTTTTGGGTGCGTTGCCAGTGGCCTGCCAGTCTGCCAGCGCGTAGAGCTGGAGCACTTTGTTGGCTCGAATCTGGGCAGCCATGAATTCGGCTGCTCGTTGGCTGCTGAGCTTGAGACTTGGCGCCAGGGCTTCAGCGTTGGCAATGACCTGCTGTTCACGAGACGGGTCTTCTACCAGTTGGCCGGACTGCCATTTGCTCAGGGCAATGGTTTCAGCAAGATCCAGACGTTGTTCAACCGAGTCCAGTAATCGCTGTAGTGGGTCGCTCGGCGAGGGTGCACAGCCTTGCGTGAGGAGAAGAGAGAAGAGCAGCAGGGTTAAGCGCATGACGAGGCTTCCAGAAGAAGGAGTGGCCAGTGTGGCGTTCCTGAAACTTTTTACCTGCCGTCTGATTCGTATACCAATGTCAGAAAAAGAAAAGGCCTCCCGTGTGGGAGGCCTCTCGCTATAGCGTTACGCCGTTACTGGATTAGCAGCTGTAGTACAGCTCGTATTCCAGTGGGTGTACGAAGGTGCGAACCTTGATTTCTTCTTCGGATTTCAGGGCGATGTAGGCATCGATGAAGTCGTCGGAGAATACGCCGCCCTTGGTCAGGAACGCACGGCCTTTGTCCAGCTCTTCCAGGGCTTCTTTCAGGCTGCCGCAAACCTGCGGGATTTCCTTGGCCTCTTCAGGCGGCAGGTCGTACAGGTTCTTGTCGGCGGCATCGCCTGGGTGGATCTTGTTCTGGATACCGTCCAGGCCGGCCATCAGCAGCGCGGCGAAGCACAGGTACGGGTTGGCAGCCGGATCCGGGAAGCGGGCTTCGATACGACGGGCTTTAGGGCTCGACACGTAAGGAATACGGATCGAAGCGGAACGGTTACGGGCCGAGTAGGCCAGCATGACCGGTGCTTCGAAACCTGGCACCAGGCGCTTGTAGGAGTTGGTGGCCGGGTTGGTGAAGCCGTTCAGGGCCTTGCCGTGCTTGATGATACCGCCGATGAAGTACAGGGCGGTGTCGGACAGGCCGGCATAGCCTTCGCCTGCGAAGGTGTTCTTGCCGTCTTTCCAGATCGACATGTGAACGTGCATGCCCGAGCCGTTGTCGCCGTACAGCGGCTTAGGCATGAAGGTAGCGGTGCGGCCGTAGGCATCGGCAACGTTGTGCACGACGTACTTCAGGGTCTGGACTTCGTCAGCCTTCTTCACCAGGGTGTTGAACTTGACGCCGATTTCGTTCTGGCCGGCAGTTGCCACTTCGTGGTGGTGAACTTCGACGGTCTGACCCATTTCTTCCAGTGCGTTGCACATGGCGGTACGGATTTCGTGGTCGTGGTCGAACGGTGGAACCGGGAAGTAACCACCTTTGACGCCTGGACGGTGGCCTTTGTTGCCGCCTTCGACGTCCTGGTCGGACATCCAGGAACCTTGCTCGGAGTAGATCTTGAACATGGAGCCCGAGATGTCGGACTTGAACTTCACTTCGTCGAAGATGAAGAACTCAGGCTCTGGACCGGCGAACACGGTGTCACCGATCAGGGTGCTTTTCAGGTGCTCTTCGGCACGCTTGGCGATTGCGCGTGGGTCGCGATCATAGCCCTGCATGCTGGCAGGGTCGATGATGTCGCAGGTCAGGATCAGGGTTGGCTCTTCGGTGAACGGGTCCAGCACGGCGGTGGAGTCGTCCGGCATCAGGATCATGTCGGAGGCTTCGATGCCTTTCCAGCCGGCGATGGAGGAACCGTCGAACATCTTGCCGGTTTCGAAGAAGTCTTCGTCCAGGCCGTCACGGGCTGGCATGGTGACGTGGTGCTGGATGCCTTTGGTGTCAGTGAAGCGCAGATCAATCCATTTAACGTCATGATCTTTGATGAGTTGAACCGACTTCGACATAGTGTCCTCCGGGGGATAGAGCGTGCCTGTGCAGCCCTTGAATTTGGGTGATGCCGGGCGCGAATAGTCCGCCAAGGCAACCTGCCTCACAAGGGAGCAAATTGCATGCCAGTGCCCCGGTTTGGAATTTCTGCCCCATTCCCACGCGTTTCAGGGGTTTTTGACCCGAGTGTCGGACAATTTTTGCACCCTGATGAGGCGCAATGTTGGTCTATTGCACCATAAGGGTGCATGCAAAACCTTCTGTACGATAATTGGTTAAACCTTGAGCAATTTCCGCTATAATCCGCGCCCCACTTTTTTAGTCGGCAGCGCACGCACAGTTTTTCATGAAACTAATCGTAAAAGTCTTCCCGGAAATCACCATCAAGAGCCGCCCGGTTCGCAAGCGTTTCATCCGTCAGCTGGGCCGCAACATTCGCACCGTGCTCAAGGACCTCGATCCTGAGCTGGCGGTCGATGGTGTCTGGGACAACCTCGAGGTGATCACCCGCGTCGAGGACGAGAAAGTCCTGCGTGAGATGACCGAGCGCCTGACCTGCACGCCGGGCATTGCCCACTTCCTGCAGGTCGAAGAGTACCCGCTGGGCGATTTCGACGACATCGTTGCCAAGTGCAAGACCCACTTCGGCCACCTGCTGGCCGGCAAGCGCTTCTCCGTGCGCTGCAAGCGTGGTGGTCACCACGACTTTACCTCGATGGACGTCGACCGTTATGTCGGCAGCCAGCTGCGCCAGCAGTGCGGCGCCGCCGGTATCGACCTGCGCAACCCCGAGGTGGAGGTGCGCATCGAGGTGCGCGACCAGCGCCTGTACGTGATCCACAGCCAGCACAAGGGCATCGGCGGCTACCCGCTGGGCGCCCTGGAGCAGACCCTGGTGCTGATGTCCGGTGGTTTCGACTCCACCGTGGCGGCCTACCAGATGATGCGTCGCGGCCTGATGACCCACTTCTGCTTCTTCAACCTCGGCGGCCGTGCCCACGAGCTGGGGGTGATGGAAGTCGCCCACTACCTGTGGAAGAAATACGGCAGCAGCCAGCGCGTTCTGTTTATCAGCGTGCCGTTCGAGGAAGTGGTCGGCGAGATCCTCGGCAAGGTCGACAACAGTTATATGGGCGTGACCCTCAAGCGCATGATGTTGCGCGCGGCGGCGCAGATGGCCGACCGCCTGGAGATCGACGCACTGGTCACCGGCGAGGCGATTTCCCAGGTCTCCAGCCAGACCCTGCCGAACCTGTCGATCATCGACCAGGCCACCGACAAACTGGTGCTGCGCCCGCTGCTGGCCACCCACAAGCAGGACATCATCGACCAGGCCGAGGCGATCGGCACCGCCGACTTCGCCAAGCACATGCCTGAATACTGTGGCGTGATTTCGGTGAACCCGACCACCCACGCCAAGCGCCACCGCATCGAACATGAAGAGAAACAGTTCGACATGGCCGTGCTGGAGCGCGCCCTGGAGCGCGCCCGCCTGATCGCCATCGACCACGTGATCGACGAGCTGAGCCAGGACATCCAGGTCGAGGAAGTCGGCCAGGCGCTGGCCGGTCAGGTCGTTATCGACATCCGTCATCCGGATGCCCAGGAAGATGAACCGCTGGAACTGGATGGCATCGAAGTGAAGATCATGCCGTTCTATGCGATCAACAGCCGCTTCAAGGAACTGGACCCAGCGCGCCAGTACCTGCTGTATTGCGACAAGGGCGTGATGAGTCGGCTGCATGCCCACCACCTGCTGAGCGAGGGACATGCCAATGTGCGTGTTTATCGTCCGGCATAAGACGCCGGGGTTGTATGGCGGAAGCATCCGCCATCGCCCTCCCGACCGCCGGGCAGTTTGAGCGCCGTTCATTCATATTCGCCGCTTAAAATAGCGGCAACCCGAATCCTCTGATCGAGAAACACAAGTGATCGAAAATCTGCGTAACATCGCCATCATCGCCCACGTTGACCATGGTAAAACCACCCTGGTCGACAAACTCCTGCGCCAGTCCGGCACCCTGGAGCGTAACGAGCTCAACGACGAGCGCGTCATGGACTCCAACGACCAGGAAAAAGAGCGCGGCATTACCATTCTGGCGAAAAACACCGCCATCAACTGGAATGGCTACCACATCAACATCGTCGACACCCCCGGCCACGCCGACTTCGGTGGCGAGGTTGAGCGTGTAATGTCGATGGTCGACTCCGTGCTGCTGCTGGTCGATGCCCAGGACGGCCCGATGCCGCAAACCCGCTTCGTGACCAAGAAGGCTTTCGAAGCCGGTCTGAAGCCAATCGTCGTGATCAACAAGGTCGACCGTCCGGGCGCGCGTCCTGACTGGGTTCTGGACCAGATCTTCGACCTGTTCGACAACCTCGGTGCCACCGACGAACAGCTGGACTTCAAAGTCGTCTACGCCTCGGCCCTGAACGGCATCGCCGGTCTGGACCACACCGAAATGGCCGAAGACATGACCCCGCTGTACCAGTCGATCATCGACAACGTACCGGCACCTGCTGTTGACCGTGACGGTCCGTTCCAGATGCAGATCTCCGCACTGGACTACAACAGCTTCCTGGGTGTTATCGGTGTTGGCCGTATCGCCCGTGGTCGCGTCAAGCCGAACACCCCGGTCGTCGCCATCGACACCGACGGCAAGAAGCGCAACGGCCGTATCCTCAAGCTGATGGGTCACCACGGTCTGCACCGCGTTGACGTCGAAGAAGCCCAGGCCGGCGACATCGTCTGCATCAGCGGTTTCGACGAGCTGTTCATCTCCGACACCCTGTGCCACCCGGACGCGGTTGAAGCGATGAAGCCGCTGACCGTTGACGAGCCAACCGTTTCGATGACCTTCCAGGTCAACGACTCGCCGTTCTGCGGTAAGGAAGGCAAGTTCGTCACCAGCCGCAACATCAAGGAGCGTCTGGACAAAGAGCTGCTGTACAACGTTGCACTGCGCGTTGAAGAAGGCGACTCGGCTGACAAGTTCAAGGTTTCCGGCCGTGGTGAGCTGCACCTGTCGGTTCTGATCGAAACCATGCGTCGTGAAGGCTTCGAGATGGCTGTAGGCCGTCCTGAAGTGATCATCCGCGAAGTCAACGGCACCAAGCAGGAGCCGTTCGAGAACGTCACCATCGACATCCCTGAAGAATCCCAGGGCAAGGTCATGGAAGAAATGGGTCTGCGTAAAGGCGACCTGACCAACATGGCGCCGGATGGCAAGGGCCGTGTACGTCTGGAATACAACATTCCAGCCCGTGGTCTGATCGGTTTCCGTAACCAGTTCCTGACCCTGACCAACGGTGCAGGCATCCTGACCTCGATCTTCGATCGCTACGACACCATGAAGTCGGGCCAGATGTCCGGCCGTCTGAACGGCGTACTGGTTTCGGTCGAGACCGGCAAGGCTCTGACCTATTCCCTGGAAACCCTGCAGGCGCGCGGCAAGCTGTTCGTCGAGCACGGCCAGGAGATCTACAACGGTCAGATCATCGGCCTGAACAGCCGTGACAACGACCTGGGCGTGAACCCGACCAAAGGCAAGAAGCTCGACAACATGCGTGCTTCGGGCAAGGACGAGACCATCGCCCTGGTTCCGCCGGTTCGCCACACCCTGGAACAGGCCCTGGAATTCATCCAGGACGACGAGCTGTGCGAAGTCACCCCTAAGTCGATCCGTCTGCGTAAGAAGATCCTCGACGAAGGCGAGCGTACCCGCGCTGCCAAGAAAGCCAAGGCTAACTAAGCCCGGCTGAAACGAAAACGCCCCCGGTCGCAAGGCCGGGGGCGTTTTTGTTTGTGGCAGGAAGGGTACCGCGGCTGCCGGTCTACATTTGGTGAAACACTCGTAGCAGCCAGCGGTCCTCTGATTCATGCTTTGATGGCAAGCTCATATGCCGGCATAAGGAACTTGCCAATGCTGCGTCAGCTTGTCCTGATGGTCGCACTCAGCATGCCGATGGCCGTCCTCGCCTCGACAGCGGATATCGACTGCAAGCAACCGCATCAGCCCTTCCAGCATGTGGTCTACTGCCATATCGATGCGCTCAGGGCGCAACCGCTTGATTTTCAACTGGTCGGACAGCACGCCTCGCCGACCATGGAAGTCAGGCGCTACCTGTTGAACTCGCAGCGCTGGACACCCTATCCGGTATCTTCCCCTCAGGTCTGGCAACATCAGGTCGACCTGTACCTCTCTGTCCAGGCCCGCCCCGGTCAGGCCCTGCTTGTCATCAACAATGGCCTGCATCAGCAACAGCAGGAGCCTGATTACCCTGCCCAGACCCTGCAGCAAATCGCCAGCGCCACCCGAACGCTGGTTGTGTCGCTCAGTGATGTACCGAACCAGCCACTGTTCTTCGACGATGATCAGCAGTGGCGCATTGAAGACGTTGCTGTCGCCCACACCTGGAAGCACTTCCTCGGTGACCCGCAACGGCATCGTTTGCTCGCTTTGCATGTTCCGATGGCAGGTGCCGCCGCCCGAGCCATGGATCTGGTGCAGGCGAAGTTGCCGCAGTATCGGCATTTCATCCTGGTCGGAGCTTCGAAGCGGGGGTGGGCGGCCTGGCTGGCGGCGCTGGCAGATGATCGGGTATCGGCCCTGGCGCCGGCTGTCATCGAAATTGCCGACGGGAAAAACATGCTCGAACAGTTGCGGCGCAACTATGGCGGTCAATGGCCGATCGCTCTGGCTCCCTATCAGGCGGCCGGCGTGCTGGCGCAACTACAGGCCCCATCCTTCGATCGTCTGATGGAGATCATGGACCCGCTCCAATACCGTGACAGTGCCTTGGCCGATCGCCTGCTCATTCCCAAGTACCTGATTTCCGCCAGTGGCGATGACTTTTTTGCGCCGGACCATACGGCCCGCTATGTGCCGAAGCTACCGGGTAACAACGCCGTGCGCGTGGCGCCAAACTCGGATCATTACGGTATTCGTGCCTATGCCGGGTCGTCGCTGATTCCCATGGTCAATCGCCTGCAGCAGGGTCATGGCTTGCCCACCTTGCGTTCCTCCGTGACAGAGGACGCGGGCATTGCACGGCTCAAGGTGAGCTTTTCCGAACCGCCGCGTGCGCTGCGGCTTTGGCGGGCAGCCAATGAGCGTGATCGGGATTTTCGTTATGCCTGTGGCATACGCTACCAAGCGACAACCCTGGTGCCACCACCTGGCCTGGAGACGCTTGTCGAGTTGGGGCGAGTCGAGTCAGGTTGGCAGGCGGCCTTTTTGCAGGCCACCTTCGATGATGGTTTCATCGCGACCAGCCCGGTGCATGTCATGCCGGATGACAAATTTCCTGATCAGCCGCCCTGGACGGACGGCGCGAGCTGTTCAACCCTGGCCGACTGACCTGCGATATCAACGACCCACAGGCTTGGGAATGTACGCGCAATACCCCGGACGCGGCCCGATCCTGGGGTGATTGCGGCAGGTGTCCGGGCGCACGTCATAAATGGTGCACAGGCGGCTCTTGCGATCCAGATAGAGGCAATCGTCGTTGCTCATCTGCGCCAGGGTGAAAATCCCCGACTTCTGGTTGAAGCGCTGGATGATGCCGTCCTTCTGCAAGCGTTTGGCAATGTTTTTCGGCGGCTCACCGATCTCGAATTCATCCACCACGCCCATGCGGACCAGGTCTTTGATCTTCACTTCCGTCGGCAAGGTGCAGCAGGTCGACTTGCAGCCTCCGCACATATGGCTTTGGTACTTCTGCCAGGTCTCCAGGCGGTCGACTTCGGCGGCGGCAATCAGGGTCGGTTTCATCGGGCTCTATTTTTGATGTTCATCACGGGCGCGCGATCATACATGAGTTGATCAAAATGTGAACAACCATTTACCCAGCGGTCGCTCGACCGGTACTGCTTTTGCACGCAAAAAGTGGAGAACCTGAGCTTTCGCTCTGTGTCGAACCGTCTAGGCTGAGAAATCTCCATCCGCATTCGTCAACTTGATCGAGGACGTCGCATGTCTCAGGAACCACTCGCTCGTGACGCAGAGGTGGCCGCTTTTCGCACCGCTGTACTGGATAAATTGACCTACGCGGTCGGCAAGGACCCGGCGCATGCCTTCGAGCATGACTGGTTCGAAGCCATTGCCCTGGCAGCCCGTGATCACATGGTCGATCACTGGATGGACCACACCCGGCAGATTTACCGCAAGAGCCAGAAGCGGGTGTACTACCTGTCGCTGGAGTTTCTTATCGGTCGCTTGCTGTATGACAGCCTGAGCAACCTCGGCCTGCTGGAGATCGCCCGCGAAGCGCTGAGCGGGCTGGATGTCGACCTGGAGCGGATCCGCCTGCTGGAGCCGGATGCGGCCCTGGGCAATGGCGGTCTCGGTCGGCTGGCGGCCTGTTTCATGGAGAGCATGTCGACCCTGGGCATTGCCGCCCACGGTTATGGCATCCGCTACGAACACGGTCTGTTCCGCCAGGCGGTGGTCGATGGCTGGCAGCAGGAGCAAACCGAGAACTGGCTGGACTTCGGCAACCCCTGGGAGTTCGAGCGGGCCGAGGTGATCTACCCGATCAGTTTCGGGGGCAGCGTCGAAACCGTGCATGACGCCAATGGCCAGCAGCGCCAGGTGTGGTGGCCGGCCGAGACCGTGCGTGCGGTGGCCTATGACACGCCCGTGGTCGGCTGGAAGGGGGCCAGCGTCAACACCCTGCGGCTGTGGCGTGCGCGGGCGCTGGAAGAGCTGCACCTGGAGCGCTTCAACGCCGGCGACCACCTGGGTGCCGTGGCTGAAGTGGCGCGTGCCGAAAGCATCTCGCGGGTGTTGTACCCGGCCGACAGCACCGAGGCCGGCCAGGAGTTGCGCCTGCGTCAGGAGTATTTCTTCGTCTGCGCCTCGTTGCAGGACCTGCTGCGTCGCCACCTGAACATGCACGACAATCTGCTCAACCTGCCGCAGCAGGCGGCGATCCAGCTCAACGACACGCACCCATCGATTGCCGTGGCCGAACTGATGCGCCTGCTGGTCGACCAGCATGAGGTGCCCTGGGACACCGCCTGGCAACTGACCGTCGATACGCTGGCCTACACCAACCACACCTTGTTGCCCGAGGCGCTGGAAACCTGGCCGGTCGGTCTGATGGAGCGCATGCTGCCGCGGCACATGCAGATCATCTACCTGATCAACGCCTTCCATATCGACGCGCTGCGGGCCAAGGGCATCCACGATTTCGACGTGCTGCGCGCGGTGTCGCTGATCGAGGAGGACAACGGTCGCCGGGTGCGCATGGGCAACCTGGCCTTTCTTGGCTCGCACAGCGTCAACGGTGTGTCGGCGCTACACAGCAAGCTGATGCGCAGCACGGTATTTGCCGAGCTGCATAAGCTCTATCCGCAGCGGATCAACAACAAGACCAATGGCATCACCTTCCGTCGCTGGCTGTACCAGGCCAATCCGGCGCTGACGGCCATGCTGGTCCAGGCCCTGGGTGAAGAAGTGCTCGATGACCCTCAAGGCCTGCTCAAGGGGCTGGAGCCTTTCGCCAACAAGCCTGCGTTTTGCAAACAGTTCGCCGAGCAGCGCCTGCGCAGCAAGCGTGCCCTGGCCAACCTGATCCAGGAGCGCCTGGGCATCACCGTCAACCCGCAGGCGATGTTCGATGTACAGGTCAAGCGGATCCACGAGTACAAGCGCCAGTTGCTAAACCTCCTGCACACCGTGGCCCTGTACCAGGCGATCCGCGCCGAGCCCGGGGTCGACTGGGTGCCGCGGGTCAAGCTGTTCGCCGGCAAGGCTGCGGCCAGTTATCACCAGGCCAAGCTGATCATCAAACTGAGCAACGATATCGCCCGGGTGGTGAACAACGACCCGACCGTGCGCGGCCTGCTCAAGGTGGTGTTCTTACCCAACTACAACGTCAGCCTGGCCGAGAGCATCATTCCGGCGGCCGACCTTTCCGAGCAGATCTCCACCGCCGGCTACGAGGCTTCGGGTACCAGCAACATGAAGTTCGGCCTCAACGGCGCGCTGACCATCGGCACCCTGGATGGCGCCAACGTGGAAATGTGCGAGCAGGTCGGTGCCGAGAACATGTTCATCTTCGGCCTGAGCGCCCAGCAGGTGGAGTCGCGAAAACGCAGTGGCGACTTTGGCGCCGGTGCCGACATTGCCGCTTCAAGCCGGCTCGGCGATGTGCTGCAGGCGATTCGTGGCGGGGTGTTTTCGCCGGATGATCCGGCCCGCTACACCGGGCTGGTCGACTCGCTGGTGGCCCATGACCGCTTCCTGGTCTGCGCCGATTTCGATGCCTACTGGGACGCCCAGCAGCGCGTCGAGGCGCTCTGGCACGATCCGGCGCAGTGGTGGCGCATGGCGGTGCTCAACACCGCACGCATGGGCTGGTTCTCCTCGGACCGGACCATTCGCGAGTACGCGACACAGATCTGGAAGGCCCTGGACTAAGCTGTGGAGGATGGCCCGGGGGCGATGAACTCTCGGGCCAATGTGCCGTCTTATCGCTCAAGCGTGTCTGATGACTCGCTAGCGCTTCACTCTCCCTGTAAACTGCGTGGGTTTTTATTACCCCATTCTTCGGAGCCTTACATGTCCCGCGTTACCCTGAGTCGCTATTTGATTGAGCAGACCCGCAGCAACAGCACCCCTGCCGATCTGCGCTTCCTGATCGAAGTGGTAGCGCGTGCGTGCAAGGAAATCAGCCACAACGTTTCCAAAGGCGCCCTGGGCGGCGTCCTGGGCAGCATGGGCACCGAAAACGTGCAGGGCGAAGTCCAGAAGAAGCTGGACGTGATTTCCAACGACATCCTGCTCGAAGCCAACGAGTGGGGCGGTCACCTGGCCGGCATGGCCTCCGAAGAAATGGACAATGCCTACCAGATCCCGGGCAAGTACCCTAAAGGTGCCTACCTGCTGGTCTTCGACCCGCTGGACGGCTCGTCGAACATCGACGTCAACGTTTCGGTCGGCACCATCTTCTCGGTACTGCGTTGCCCCAATGAGTACCTGAGCCAGAACGAAAGCCTCAACGAGCAGGCCTTCCTGCAGCCGGGCACCAAGCAGGTCGCCGCCGGTTATGCGATCTACGGTCCGCAGACCATGCTGATCCTGACCCTGGGCAACGGCGTCAAGGGCTTCACCCTGGACCGCGAGCTGGGCAGCTTCGTGCTGACCCACGAGAACATCAAGGTACCGGAAACCACCGCCGAATTCGCCATCAACATGTCCAACCAGCGTCACTGGGAAGCCCCGGTCAAGCGCTACGTCGGCGAGTTGCTGGAAGGCGAGACCGGCCCGCTGAAAAAGAACTACAACATGCGCTGGATTGCCTCGATGGTTGCCGACGTGCACCGCATCCTGACCCGTGGCGGCCTGTTCATGTACCCGCGCGACGCCCGCGAGCCTTCCAAGCCGGGCAAGCTGCGCCTGATGTACGAAGCCAACCCGATGTCCTTCATCATCGAACAGGCCGGCGGTGCTTCCACCGACGGCACCCAGCGCATCCTCGACATCCAGCCCGAGAGCCTGCACCAGCGCGTGGCAGTGTTCCTCGGCTCCAAGCAGGAAGTCGAGCGCGTTACCGGTTATCACCAGGAGTAAGTCATGCTCGCACCTTGGCAGCCGTTACTGGAGTGGTGGTTCGGATGGGGCACCAGCCCCCAGGACGTCGCTGACGAGAAGAGCACGCTATGGTTCGGCAAGCACCATGATGCCGAGGCGCAGGCGATGTTCGGCGAATTGATGGAGCAAGCCCTGGCCGGAGGTCTGGATGAGTGGCAGCAATGCCCTCAGGGCTGGCTGGGGCTGGTGCTGCTGCTTGATCAGTTGCCGCGCATGATCCACCGCGACACGCCGCACGCCTTCGACGGCGACCGGCGGGCTCAGGTGGTGGTGATGCAGGGCCTGCAAAAGAAGTGGGACTTCCAGCTGCTGCCAATCCAGCGGGTGTTCATCCTGCTGGCGCTGGAGCATGCCGAAGTGTTGGACTGGCAAAACCTGAGTGTCGAGCGCTACCAGGAATTGCTGGACGAGCAGCCGGAGCAGTCGCGCCGCCTGTTCGAAGGCTTTCTTGATTACGCCGAGCAGCACCAGCGGGTGATCGCCCGCTTTGGCCGCTTCCCGCACCGCAATCTGGTTCTGAATCGGCCGAGTACCGATGAAGAAATGGATTTTCTGCTGGAGCCGGGTTCCCGGTTCTGAGACTGTGATCGGCTTGCCGGCTCCCACATTGTGGGAGCTGGCATCGCCAGCGATGAGGCCTTCAGGGCCGAATCAAATCCTGAAACTACCCACCAAGTGCTTCAACCGCTCGACCTGATTCTCCAGGTCGTTGCAGGCCCGCAAGGTTGCCTGCAGGTTCTCCACCCCTTCCTGATTCAGCGTATTGATCTCAGTGATGTCGACATTGATCGACTCGACCACGGCGGTCTGCTCTTCGGTGGCGGTGGCGACCGACTGATTCATGCCGTCGATCTCGCCGATGCGCTGGGTCACGCTGCCCAGGCGTTCACCGGCCTGGTTGGCAATGCCGACGCT
The DNA here is from genome assembly GCF_044769005.1 of Pseudomonas sp. NPDC090755. Classification (NCBI taxonomy): domain Bacteria; kingdom Pseudomonadati; phylum Pseudomonadota; class Gammaproteobacteria; order Pseudomonadales; family Pseudomonadaceae; genus Pseudomonas; species Pseudomonas sp. NPDC090755. The sequence goes on from NZ_JBIVXC010000001.1 coordinate 482,853, forward strand.
GTGCTGGCTGTGGCTCTGGCTTTCGGTCATGGTGCTGACCGCCACGCGGGCACCTGCCTGTAGCTCCTCGATAATGCGCTGTACCTGCTGCGCCGAGTCCTGGGTGCGGTGGGCGAGGTTGCGCACTTCATCGGCAACCACCGCAAACCCGCGTCCGGCCTCGCCGGCCCGGGCGGCCTCGATGGCGGCGTTGAGCGCCAACAGGTTGGTCTGCTGGGAGATGCCACTGATCACTTCGAGGATCTGGCCGATGTTCACCGTGTTGGCGTTCAGGGTTTCGATGTTGCCACACGAATCGCTGATCTTTGCCGACAGATGGTTCATCACCTCGATGGTCTGTTCGACCACCTGCTGGCCATCGGCAGCCAGGTTGCGGGCATCGCTGGAGTGCTGGGAGGCGAGGGCGGCGTTCTGGGCGATTTCCTGGGCGGCGGCGCCCAACTGGTTGATTGCCGCAGCGACGCTGCTGGTGCGACTCGCCTGTTGGTCGGCGTTGTGGATCGAGGCATTGGAGGCGCTCACCACGCGCAGGGCCACTTCGTTGACCTGGCCGCTGGCCGAGGCTACTTCGCGGATCGACTCGTGGATACGTTCGACGAAACGGTTGAACGACTGGCCGAGACTGCCGAACTCATCCTGGGCATGGATGCGCAGGCGGCGGGTGAGGTCGCCTTCGCCCTCGGCGATATCGTGCATGGCCCGGCCCATGACGTGCAGCGGCTCCATCAACACGCGGATCAGCACACCGAGCAGGGCGATGATGATCAGCACCGCAATCACCGTGGCAACAATGGCCGAGGTGCGCAGTTCGCTGAGCATGGCGAAGGCGAAGTCCTGGTCGAGCACCAGGGCGACGTACCAGTCGGCCGAAGGGACGCCGTTGACCTTGGTGAAGGTGATGAACTGCTTGCGGCCATCGACCTCGGCTTCCTTGAGTCCACTGCCGATTCGCGGGGTGTCTTGTGGATAGGCTTCGTTGAGATGCTTGAGCACCAGCTTGGCATCCGGGTGCACCAGGATCTTGCCGTCGCCATTGACGATGAAGGCCTGGCCGTGACCGTCGAAGTTCAGTGCGTTGATGATCGCGCTGATGCTGTCCAGGTCGGTGTCGGCACCGCTGACGCCGATCAGGCGACCCTGGTGCTGCACCGGGGTCGCCAGGGTGATGACCAGCTTGTTCGCCGAGACCGAGATGTAGGGTTCGGTAACGATGGTCTGGCCGGCGCTGCTGGCCGCCTTGTACCAGCCACGCACGCGCGGGTCGTAGTCGGCGGCGCGGTTGCCTTGCGGTACCGACTGCATGGCGCCGTCCTGGCCGCCAAAGTAGGTCAGCAGGAAGTTGCCGCCGTATACCGGCAGGTTGAGGCTGCGGGTCAGGCTGTCCTTGCTGGCGCCATCGACGGCGACCTGCTGGGACAGCGACTGCAGGATCTGGATGCGGCTTTGCAGCCAGGTCTGGATGTTGTTGCTGGTCAGGCTGCCGAGTTCCTGCATCGAGGATTCGGTGTTGGCCAGCAGCGTCTGGCGCTGGCGATAGTCATTGAACAGGATGAAACAGGTGAAGGCGACAGCGACCACCAGGGCGGCGGCGAGCAGGATCTTGTGGCTGAACTTCAGGTTTTTTGTCATTGCGGGGTCTGTCTGCACAAGGCGGGTCTACGGAGGAGGGCGCGGCAATCGGTCGCAGCGCATTCCTGTGTCGTCCGCTGTGGGCAAAAGATTAATCCGATAGCGATCTATACGACCAAAGGCAGGGATCTGGAGCAAGGAAAGGCCGATGGGTGGGGAACCTGCGGCGGTTTTCCCCTTCTAAGCTGTCGGTAGGCCACTGCGCCTGCGCCCTCATGTCCAGGAGTGACCTTTCATGTCGTTGCGTTCCCTCGCCCTGCTGTCCTTGTGCGTGTTTCTGACTGCGTGCAACAAGATCAACCAGGAAAACTACTCTCACATCAAGACCGGCATGACCAAGGCCGAGGTCGAGCAGTTGCTCGGCAGCCCCAAGGAATGCTCCGGCGCCCTGGGCATGTCCAGCTGCACCTGGGGTGACGAGAAGGCCTTCATCAGCGTGCAATACGCCGCCGACAAGGTATTGATGTATTCCGGGCAGGGACTCAAATGAAACGCATGCACCTGTTGCTGGCGCTGTGTGCCGGCCTGATCCTGGGTGGCTGTGCCAACTCGGGCACGGGGCCGGTACCGCCCAAGACAGTCGAGAAGGTCGACCTCAAGCGTTACCAGGGCAAGTGGTTCGAACTGGCGCGCCTGCCGATGTACTTCCAGCGCGATTGCGCCCAGTCCGAGGCGCACTACAACCTCAAGTCCGATGGCACGGTCGGGGTGCTCAACCGATGCCTGACCCGCGAGGGCGAGTGGCAGGAAGTCAGCGGCATCGCGACACCGCAGGTGCCGGGCAAGACCGACAAGCTGTGGGTGGAGTTCGACTCCTGGTTCTCGAAGGTCGTGCCGGGGGGCGTCAAGGGTGACTACTGGGTGTTGTACATTGGCGACGACTACCAGACGGCGCTGGTGGGCAACCCGGATCGCAAGTACCTGTGGATTCTGTCGCGCAAGCCGGCGATTCCGGCGCTCGAGCGCGAAAGCCTGCTGGCCAAGGCGCGGCAGCAGGGATATGACACCACCCGCCTGATCTGGCGCGTGGCGGACAAGGACATGGCGGCCCACAAGCCTTGAGGGTCCATCGCGGGGCAAGCCCGCTCCCACACCTTTATGTGGGAGCGGGCTTGCCCCGCGATAGCTCAGCCCAGCAGTTCGCGTAGCACGCCGGCAAACGCCTGCGCGCTTTCTTCCTCGGCGCCATGGCGCCCCTGGCGCACCACCCACTGGCCGTTGACCATCACATCGCGCACCTGGCGATCGCTGCCGGCAAACAGCCAGCGGTTGAGAATGCCATCGTCGCTGGCGGTGGCCAGGTACGGGTCGTTGCCGTCAAGCACCAGCCAGTCCGCGCGCTTGCCTACGCTGAGTTCGCCAATGGCTTGCCCCAGCGCCTGGGCGCCGCCGCTCAGGGCTGCGTCGTACAACGTGCGTCCGACCATCGGCTGGTCGCTGCCATACAGGCGGTTGCGCCGCTGGTCGCGCAGGCGTTGGCCGTACTCCAGCCAGCGCAGTTCCTCGACCACGCTCAGCGACACATGGCTGTCCGAGCCGATCCCCAGGCGACCGCCCTGGGCCAGGTAATCCACGGCCGGGAAGATGCCGTCTCCGAGGTTGGCTTCGGTGGTCAGGCACAGGCCGGCAATCGCACCGCTGCGGGCCATCAGGGTGACTTCGTCGGGTTCGGCGTGGGTGGCGTGCACCAGGCACCAGCGTTGATCGACTTCGGTATTTTCATACAGCCATTGCAGCGGCCGGCGCCCACTCCAGGCCAGGCAGTCGTCGACTTCCTTTTGCTGTTCGGCAATGTGGATATGCACCGGGCAGGTCTTGTCGCTGGCGGCCATGACCTGGGCGATCTGCTCTGGCGTGACGGCGCGCAGCGAGTGGAAGCACAGCCCCAGTTGCTGGGCAGGCTGCTCGGCCAGCACTGGCGCCAGCCGCTGCGCAAGCTTGAGGTACTGCTCGGTGCTGTTGATAAAGCGCCGCTGGCCGTCGTTCGGTGCCTGGCCGCCGAAGCCTGCGTGGCTGTACAGCACTGGCAACAGGGTCAGGCCGATACCGCTGGCGCGGGCCGCCTGGCTGATGCGCAACGACAGTTCGGCAGGATCGGCATAGGCCTTGCCCTGGGTGTCGTGGTGCACGTAATGGAATTCGGCGACCGAGGTGTAGCCGGCCTTGAGCATTTCGATGTACAGCTGCCGGGCGATGACCTGCAACTGATCGGGGCTGATCTTGCCGACCAGGCGGTACATCAGTTCACGCCAGGTCCAGAAACTGTCGTTGGGATTGCCCGCCACTTCCGCAAGCCCCGCCATGGCGCGCTGGAAGGCGTGCGAGTGCAGGTTGGGCATGCCCGGCAGCAGCGGGCCGGCCAGGCGCTCGGCGCCTGCGGCCGAGCCGCCAGCCTGGACGCTGGCCAGCAAGCCATCGGCGCCGACCTCGATTCGGACGTTTTCGGCCCAGCCGCCAGGGAGCAACGCACGTTCGGCAAAGAAGACGGACATCGACACGGCACCTCATTGTGGTTATTTGTATATACATATACAGACGTTTGCCTGCTGGGTAAACTCCGGCAAGCTACCGTTCATTCAACCGAAAAGGACATTTACCGTGCCGACACCTCCTGTCTCCGCGCTGGTTGCCCAGATGGGCGAGGGGCCGGCGCCGCTGTATGCCCGGGTCAAACAGATGATCGCCCTGCAGATCCAGAACGGCAGCTGGCCGCCGCACCATCGCGTGCCGTCGGAAAGCGAGTTGGTCAGCCAATTGGGCTTCAGCCGTATGACCATCAACCGCGCCCTGCGTGAACTGACCGCCGAGGGGTTGCTGGTGCGCATGCAGGGTGTCGGCACTTTCGTCGCCGAGCCCAAGACCCGTTCGGCGCTGTTCGAGGTCAACAACATTGCCGACGAAATCGCTGCCCGCGGCCACCAGCACACCTGCCAGGTGATCACCCTGGCCGAAGAGGCCGCCGGTTCCGAGCGCGCCCTGGCCCTGGACATGCGCGAAGGCCAGCGGGTGTTTCATTCGTTGATCGTGCATTACGAAAACGGCATTGCCGTGCAGATCGAAGATCGCTTCGTCAACGCGCAGATCGCCCCTGACTATCTCAAGCAGGACTTCACCCGGCAGACGCCCTACGCCTATCTGTCCCAGGTCGCACCGCTGACCGAAGGCGAGCACGTGGTCGAAGCGATTCTCGCGGAGCCTGAGGAGTGCCGCCTGCTGCAAATCGAAGAGGGCGAGCCGTGCCTGCTGATCCGCCGCCGCACCTGGTCGGGGCGTCAGCCGGTAACCGCCGCTCGTCTGATTCATCCCGGTTCCCGTCATCGTCTTGAAGGACGCTTCAGCAAATGAGCCAGTTGCAGGTATTACGCGCCAAAGACTATCCCCGCATGCCCTGGAAGAACGGCGGCGGCAGCACCGAAGAAATCACCCGCGATGGCGGTGAGGGCCTGGAGGGCTTCGGCTGGCGCCTGTCGATCGCCGACATTGCCGAGTCGGGCGGATTCTCCAGTTTCGCCGGCTACCAGCGGATCATCACTGTGCTGCAGGGCGAGGGCATGCAGTTGCAGGTCGATGGCCAAGCGACCCGACCGCTGCTGCCTTTCGATGCCTTTGCCTTTAACGGTGAAAGCCAGGTCAGCTGCCGTTTGCTGGGTGGGGACATTCGTGATTTCAACCTGATCTATGCGCCGCACCGTTACCGCGCGCGCCTGCAGTGGTTCAGCGAGCCGACCCGGTTGTTCAGTTGCGCCGACACCGTGTTGCTGTTCAGTGCGCAAGGTGAGTTGACCCTGGGCGTCAGCGGCCATCCACAACAGGAGTTGGGCCTCTATGACTGTGTCCAGCTGACCGGCAACCAGGACCTGCTCGAGCTGGAAACCACTGGTCGTTGCTGCGTCATCGAACTGTCAGACGTTTCCCGGTAACGCACTTTTTGCCACACCCTGTTACCGAATGCCCCAAGGTGGCGCAATGCCGCCTTGGTTGTCTCCCTTCCCCGCGACACCCTCCGAACACTTTTCGAAACCCTCAACGCCTTGATTTTCCTGGCCGAGACTCATCAGTCAGGTTTTTCTTCCAGGTTGTATAGGCAACTTGGCCGCTCAATTGCATATGCTTGTATGTACAAGTAAAGATGTGTGCGTATAAGTGGACAGGCCATCCCTTCTGCGCTGTTGAAGCCGCCCTATGACCCCTGCCGGGTCGGGTTTGAATCGATCGCTTGAGGAGCCCTTTTCGTGACTGACAACAACCTGAACAAATTCCGTGACGTCGAAATCCGCGCCCCGCGCGGTAACAAGCTGACTGCGAAGAGCTGGCTGACCGAAGCGCCGCTGCGCATGCTGATGAACAACCTCGACCCGGAAGTGGCAGAGAACCCGAAAGAGCTGGTGGTCTACGGTGGCATCGGCCGTGCCGCGCGCAACTGGGCCTGCTACGACAAGATCGTCGAAAGCCTGACCAACCTGAATGACGACGAAACCCTGCTGGTACAGTCGGGCAAGCCGGTCGGCGTGTTCAAGACCCACGCCAACGCCCCGCGCGTGCTGATCGCCAACTCCAACCTGGTGCCGCACTGGGCCAACTGGGAGCACTTCAACGAACTGGATGCCAAGGGCCTGGCCATGTACGGCCAGATGACCGCCGGCAGCTGGATCTACATCGGTAGCCAGGGCATCGTCCAGGGCACCTACGAAACCTTCGTTGAAGCTGGCCGTCAGCACTACAACGGCGACCTCAAGGGCAAGTGGGTACTGACCGCGGGCCTGGGCGGCATGGGCGGCGCCCAGCCACTGGCCGCCACCCTGGCCGGCGCCTGCTCGCTGAACATCGAGTGCCAACAGAGCCGCATCGACTTCCGCCTGAGCAGCCGCTACGTCGACGAGCAGGCCAAGGACCTGGACGACGCCCTGGCGCGTATCGCCAAGTACACCGCCGAAGGCAAAGCCATCTCCGTCGCCCTGCTGGGCAACGCTGCCGAAATCCTGCCTGAGCTGATCAAGCGTGGCGTGCGCCCGGACATGGTCACCGACCAGACCAGCGCCCACGACCCGCTCAACGGCTACCTGCCAGCCGGCTGGACCTGGGAACAGTACCGCGACCGCGCCCAGACCGAACCGGCTGCGGTGGTCAAGGCCGCCAAGCAATCGATGGCCGTGCACGTCAAGGCCATGCTCGAGTTCCAGAAGCAGGGCATCCCGACCTTCGACTACGGCAACAACATCCGCCAGATGGCCAAGGAAGAGGGCGTGAGCAACGCTTTCGACTTCCCGGGCTTCGTACCGGCCTACATCCGTCCGCTGTTCTGCCGGGGTATCGGTCCGTTCCGCTGGGCGGCACTGTCGGGTAATGCCGAAGACATCTACAAGACCGATGCCAAGGTCAAGGAACTGATCCCGGACGACGCCCACCTGCATAACTGGCTGGACATGGCCCGCGAGCGCATCAGCTTCCAGGGTCTGCCAGCACGTATCTGCTGGGTTGGCCTGGGCCTGCGCGCCAAGCTGGGCCTGGCATTCAACGAAATGGTCCGTCGCGGCGAGCTGTCGGCGCCGATCGTCATTGGTCGTGACCACCTGGACTCCGGCTCGGTGTCCAGCCCGAACCGCGAAACCGAAGCCATGCGTGATGGTTCCGACGCCGTTTCCGACTGGCCACTGCTCAACGCCCTGCTCAATACCGCCAGCGGTGCGACCTGGGTTTCCCTGCACCACGGCGGTGGCGTCGGCATGGGCTTCTCCCAACATTCGGGCATGGTTATCGTCTGTGACGGTACCGACGAGGCTGCCGAGCGTATCGCCCGCGTACTGACCAACGACCCGGGAACTGGCGTGATGCGTCACGCCGATGCCGGTTACCAGATCGCCATCGACTGTGCCAAAGAGCAGGGCCTGAACCTGCCGATGATCACCGGCTGATCTGCGTCGGGACCGGGGGCGGCAAGACGGCCCCCGGCCACCGACATCGTTTCAGGGAAAAGGGACGATCGCACGCACGGCCGCGTTTGCCACTGGACTGCCGATATCCACTTTCATGTTTGGGAGCGTCACCTGATGAAAATGACCAAGACCCTGCTCGCGTCGCTGTTCGCCGTCGGCCTGCTCGGCAGCGCCGGTGCCCAGGCGGCCACCTGGTGTGAATCCGGCAAGCCGGTGAAATTCGCCGGGTTGAACTGGGAAAGCGGCATGTTGCTGACCGACGTGATGCAGTTTGTGTTGGACAAGGGCTACGGCTGCAAGACCGACAGCCTGCCGGGCAACTCCATCACCATGGAGAACGCCCTGGGTACCAACGATATCCAGGTCTTCGCCGAAGAGTGGGTAGGTCGCAGTGAGGTCTGGAAGAAAGCCGAGGCGGCCGGCAAGGTGGTTGGCGTCGGTTCGCCCGTGGTCGGTGCGGCCGAGGGCTGGTATGTGCCGCGTTACGTGATCGAAGGCGATGCCAAGCGCAAGCTCGAGGCCAAGGCGCCTGAGCTCAAGGGTATTGCTGACCTGGGCAAATACGCCGAAGTCTTCCGTGATCCGGAAGAGCCCGGCAAAGGTCGTTTCTACAACTGCCCGGCCGGCTGGACCTGCGAGCTGGACAACAGCCGCATGCTCAAGGACTACGGCCTGGAAGACAAATTCACCAACTTCCGCCCGGGCACCGGCCCGGCGCTGGATGCTGCAGTATTGTCGAGCTACAAGCGCGGCGAGCCGATCCTGTTCTACTACTGGTCGCCCACCCCGCTGATGGGCCAGGTCGACCTGGTCAAGCTGGAAGAGAAACCTGGCGTGGACAACAGCGTGTCGATCAAGGTCGGTCTGTCCAAGACCTTCCACGACGAGGCGCCAGAGCTGGTCGCGGTGTTGGAGAAGGTCAACATGCCGATCGATCTGCTCAACCAGAACCTGGCCCGCATGGCCAAGGATCGCATCGAATCGCCGGCACTGGCCAAGATCTTCCTCAAGGAACATCCTGAAGTCTGGCAGGCATGGGTCAGTGAAGACGCTGCCAAGAAGATCAATGCGGCGCTCTGAGCGCTCACTTCGACCTGACGAGTGAACCCTATGTTTCCCGAAAACTTTACCTTCTCCATCGCTGACTGGGTCAATGGCTGGGTCGATGCGCTGGTGACCAACTACGGCGATGTGTTCCGGCACATCTCCGACACCCTGCTCTGGGCCATCGTCAACCTCGAAGGCCTGCTACGGGCAACGCCCTGGTGGCTGATGCTGGGCCTGGTGGCGGTGATTGCCTGGCACGCTACCCGGCGGATCCTGCCAACCGTGGTCATCGTCGGCCTGCTGTTCCTGGTCGGCGCGGTCGGCCTGTGGGACAAGCTGATGCAGACCCTGGCGCTGATGCTGGTGGCAACGCTGATCTCGGTGCTGGTGGGCATTCCCCTGGGGATCCTCTCGGCCCGCAGCAACCGCCTGCGTGCGGTGCTGATGCCGATGCTCGACATCATGCAGACCATGCCCAGCTTCGTGTACCTGATTCCGGTGCTGATGCTGTTCGGCCTGGGTAAGGTGCCGGCGATCTTCGCCACCGTGATTTATGCCGCACCGCCGCTGATTCGCCTGACCGACCTTGGGATTCGCCAGGTGGACGGCGAAGTCATGGAAGCGATCAACGCCTTCGGCGCCAACCGCTGGCAGCAACTGTTCGGCGTGCAACTGCCGCTGGCCCTGCCGAGCATCATGGCCGGCATCAACCAGACCACCATGATGGCCCTGTCGATGGTGGTGATCGCCTCGATGATCGGTGCCCGTGGCCTGGGTGAGGACGTGCTGATCGGTATTCAGACCCTGAACGTCGGTCGCGGCCTGGAAGCGGGCCTGGCCATCGTGATTCTCGCGGTAGTGATCGACCGCATTACCCAGGCCTACGGTCGGCCACGGCATGAGGTGAGCAAATGAACACGCAGGTCAGCAAGATCGAAGTGAAGAACGTCTTCAAGATCTTCGGCAACCGGGCCGACGAGGCCCTGCAACTGATCCAGCAAAAGCGCAGCAAGGAGCAGGTACTGGCCGAGACCGGCTGCGTGGTTGGGGTCAACGACCTGTCGCTGTCGATCGGTAGCGGCGAGATCTTCGTGATCATGGGCCTGTCCGGCTCTGGCAAGTCGACCCTGGTGCGTCACTTCAACCGCCTGATCGACCCCACCAGCGGCGCGATCCTGGTCGATGGCGAAGACATCCTGCAATACGACATGGAAGCCCTGCGCAACTTCCGCCGGCGCAAGATCAGCATGGTGTTCCAGAGCTTCGGCCTGCTGCCGCACCGCAATGTGCTGGACAACGTCGCCTACGGCCTGAAGGTGCGCGGCGAGAGCAAGGAGCTGTGCGCAGAGCGTGCCCAGCACTGGATCAACACCGTGGGCCTGAAGGGCTACGAGAAGAAGTACCCGCACCAGCTGTCCGGCGGCATGCGTCAGCGTGTCGGCCTGGCCCGCGCCCTGGCGGCGGACACCGACATCATCCTCATGGACGAAGCCTTCAGTGCCCTGGACCCGCTGATCCGCGCCGAGATGCAGGACCAGTTGCTGGAGCTGCAGAAGACCCTGCACAAGACCATCGTGTTCATCACCCATGACCTCGATGAAGCCGTGCGCATCGGTAACCGCATCGCCATCCTCAAGGATGGTCGCCTGATCCAGGTCGGTACGCCGAGAGAGATCCTGCATTCGCCGGCCGACGAGTATGTCGACCGTTTCGTTCAACGCCGTGCGGCAACAGTCTGAGGTTGGCCATGTCGCAAGTTGAAACCATCGTTATTGCCGACGCGCCGTTGCGTTGGCAGGACATCGCCGCCGTCGCCCGCCGTGGCGCGCGCCTGGAGCTGGCGCCGCTGGTGTGGGCGCGCATCGACAATGCCCAGGCCATCGTCCGTCATATCGTCGAAAGCGGTGAGCGTGCCTACGGCGTGAACACCGGCCTGGGTGCGCTGTGCAACGTTTCGCTGCAAGGCGAACAGCTTGCCGCGCTGTCGCGCAACACCTTGCTCAGCCACGCCTGCGGAGTCGGCCCTGCGCTACCCGATGAGCAGACCCGGGCCATCATTTGCGCGGCGATTGCCAACTACAGCCATGGCAAGTCCGGGATCCAGCGCGGTGTGGTCGCCGCGCTGCTGGCACTGCTCAACCGCGGCATCACCCCGCAAGTGCCGTCCCAGGGTTCGGTGGGCTACCTGACCCACATGGCCCATGTCGGCGTGTGCCTGCTGGGCGTCGGCAAGGTCAGCTACCGGGGCCAGATCGTCGACGCTGCCCAGGCCCTGGCCGCCGAAGACCTGGAACCGGTGCAACTGGGGGCCAAGGACGGGCTGTGCCTGGTCAACGGCACACCGTGCATGACCGGTCTTGCCAGCCTGGCGCTGGACGATGCCACCCGTCTGCTGCACTGGGCCGACGTGATCGGTGCCATGAGCTTCGAGGCCCTGCGTGGGCAGATCGCGGCGTTCGATGCCGAGATCATCGCGCTCAAGCCACACCCCGGCATGCAGGTGGTCGGCGAGAACCTGCGCGCACTGCTCGATGGCAGTGAAGTGATCGCCGCGAGCAAGGGTATCCGCACCCAGGACGCCCTGAGCATCCGCTCGATCCCTCAGGTACATGGCGCTGCCCGTGATCAACTGGCCCATGCGGCGCGGCAGATCGAGGCCGAGCTCAACGGCGCCAACGACAACCCGTTGCTGCTGGGTACACCGGACAACTTCCGGGTAATGTCCCAGGCCAACCCGCACGGACAGTCGGTGGCCATGGCCGCCGACCTCCTGGCCATTGCCATGGCCGAGATCGGTTCGATCGCCGAGCGGCGCCTGGACCGTCTGGTCAACCCGCACGTCAGCGGCCTGCCGGCGTTCCTGGTCAGCAACCCCGGGGTCAACTCGGGAATGATGATCGCCCAGTACGTCGCCGCCTCGCTGTGTGCACAGAACCGCCAGCTGGCGCAGCCGGCGGTGCTGGACAACTACGTTACCTCGGGTCTGCAGGAAGACCACCTGAGCCTGGGCACCAATGCCGCCCTGAAGCTGCATCAGGTGCTGGAGAACTGCACGCAGGTACTGGCCATCGAGTACCTGCTGGCGGCCCAGGCCTTTGAATTCCTCAAGACCCAGCGTTTCGGCGCCGGTACCGATGCGGCGTGGCAACTGCTGCGCGAAGCGGTACCGGCCTATCTGGAAGACCGCTGGCTGGCACCGGACATCGCCCGTGCCGCCGAGCTGCTCAAACAACCGCAACTGCTTCAGCGCGTACTGACGACGCTGCACTGAATAACGACAAGGAGTAAAAGCATGAACGCATTCAATCTGGTTCCCGGGCAACTGACCCTGGCCCAACTGCGCAGCATCTACCGTCAGCCCGTACGCCTGACCCTGGACGCCAGCGCCAACGCACAGATCGACGCCAGCGTTGCCTGCGTCGAGCAGATCCTCGCGGAAAACCGTACCGCCTACGGCATCAACACCGGCTTCGGTCTGCTGGCGTCGACCCGCATCGCCAGCCACGACCTGGAAAACCTGCAGCGTTCGCTGGTGCTGTCCCACGCCGCCGGTGTCGGCGTGCCGCTCGACGATGCCATGGTGCGCCTGATCATGGTGCTCAAGGTCAACAGCCTGAGCCGTGGCTTCTCCGGGATCCGTCGCAAGGTCATCGACGCGCTGATCGCCCTGGTCAACGCCGAGGTCTACCCGCACATTCCCCTCAAAGGCTCGGTAGGCGCTTCCGGCGACCTGGCACCGCTGGCGCACATGTCGCTGGTATTGCTGGGTGAAGGCAAAGCGCGCCACAAAGGCCAGTGGCTGTCGGCCACCGAAGCCCTGGCGGTCGCAGGCCTGGAGCCGCTGACGCTGGCGGCCAAGGAAGGTCTGGCCCTGCTCAACGGCACCCAGGCGTCCACCGCCTATGCCTTGCGCGGCCTGTTCGAAGGCGAGGACCTGTTCGCCGCTGCCGCCTCGATCGGTGCCTTGACCGTTGAAGCCGTGCTCGGCTCGCGCTCGCCGTTCGATGCCCGTATCCATGCCGCCCGTGGCCAGCGTGGGCAGATCGATGTCGCCGCCTGCTACCGTGACCTGCTCGGTGACGGCAGCGAGATTTCCGCTTCCCACGAAAACTGCGGCAAGGTCCAGGACCCGTACTCGCTGCGCTGCCAGCCACAGGTCATGGGCGCCTGCCTGACCCAGTTCCGCCAGGCCGCCGAAGTGCTGGCGATCGAAGCCAACGCCGTGTCCGACAACCCGCTGGTATTCGCCAACGAAGGTGACGTGATCTCCGGTGGCAACTTCCACGCAGAGCCAGTGGCCATGGCCGCCGACAACATGGCCCTGGCCATTGCCGAGATCGGCTCGCTGAGCGAGCGTCGCATCTCGCTGATGATGGACAAGCACATGTCCCAGCTGCCGCCGTTCCTGGTGGCCAATGGCGGGGTCAACTCCGGCTTCATGATCGCCCAGGTCACCGCTGCCGCCCTGGCCAGCGAGAACAAGGCCCTGGCGCACCCGCACAGCGTCGACAGCCTGCCGACCTCGGCCAACCAGGAAGACCACGTGTCGATGGCGCCGGCCGCCGGCAAGCGCCTGTGGGAAATGGCTGAAAACACCCGTGGCGTGCTCGCTGTGGAATGGCTGGGTGCCTGCCAGGGCCTGGACCTGCGTGAAGGCCTGAAGACCTCGCCGAAACTGGAAAAGGCCCGTGAGATCCTGCGTGGCAAGGTCGCGCCTTACGAGAAGGACCGCTTCTTCGCACCGGACATCGAGGCGGCCATCGTTCTGCTGGCCGAAGGCCAACTGACCGGCCTGCTGCCGGCTCAGGTCCTGCCTAGCCTGTAATGCCCCCGGGGCCGTTGCGTGATCCGATCGCGGGGCAAGCCCGCTCCTACTGTAGGAGCGGGCTTGCCCCGCGATGGTTGACGAAACAGCCCGATCCTTCTCACGACCAGAACAAAAATAAGGACGTGACATGCAAGAAGCTCAAGGCCTCAAACGCGGCCTGACAGCCCGGCACATTCGCTTCATGGCCCTCGGTTCGGCCATCGGCACCGGTCTGTTCTATGGCTCCGCCTCGGCCATCCAGATGGCTGGTCCCGCAGTGCTGCTGGCCTACCTGATCGGCGGCGCGGCAGTTTTCATGGTCATGCGCGCCCTGGGCGAAATGGCCGTGCACAACCCGGTGGCCGGCTCCTTCGGCCAGTACGCCAGCACCTACTTGGGGCCGATGTCCGGCTTCATCCTGGGCTGGACCTATGCCTTTGAAATGATCATCGTCTGCCTGGCCGACGTGACCGCCTTCGGCATCTATATGGGCTTCTGGTTTCCGGAGGTGGCCCGCTGGATCTGGGTGCTGGGTATCGTCTTCCTGATCGGCGGGCTGAACCTGTGCAACGTCAAGGTGTTCGGCGAGATGGAGTTCTGGCTGTCGCTGCTCAAGGTCGGCGCCATCGTGGCGATGATCCTGGCCGGCTTCGGCATCATGATTTTCGGCCTGAGCACTGCCGGCGCCGACAACGCAGTGGGCGTCAGCAACCTGGTGGCCCATGGCGGCTTCCTGCCCAACGGCATCGGTGGCCTGATCGCCTCGTTCGCCGTGGTGATGTTCGCCTTCGGCGGCATCGAGATCATCGGCATCACCGCCGGTGAAGCCAAGGACCCGCAGCGCGTGCTGCCCAAGGCCATCAACGCCGTACCGATGCGCATCCTGCTGTTCTATGTGCTGACCCTGTTCGTGCTGATGTGCCTGTACCCCTGGCCGCAGATCGGCAGCCAGGGCAGCCCGTTCGTGCAGATCTTCAGTAACCTGGGTATCGGTTCGGCGGCGACCGTGCTGAACATCGTAGTGATCTCGGCGGCAGTGTCGGCGATCAACAGCGATATCTTCGGTGCCGGACGCATGATGTATGGCCTGGCCCAGCAAGGTCATGCGCCCAAGGGCTTTGCCAAGATCTCCCGTCACGGCGTGCCGTGGATGACGGTGTTGGTCATGGGCGCCGCCTTGCTCGGTGGCGTGGTGCTCAACTACTTGATCCCGGAAAACGTGTTCCTGCTGATCGCCTCGATCGCTACGTTTGCCACCGTCTGGGTCTGGCTGATGATCCTGGTGACCCAGGTCGCCATGCGTCGCAGCATGAGCCGTGAAGAAGTGGCCCAGCTCAAGTTCCCGGTGCCGTTCTGGCCCTACGGACCGGCTGCGGCAATTGCCTTCATGCTGTTCGTGTTCGGCGTGCTCGGCTATTTCCCTGATACTCAGGCAGCGCTGCTGGTCGGCGTGGTCTGGGTGCTGTTCCTGGTCGCCTCCTACCTGCTGTGGTGCAAGCCGCGGGCAGGGCAGGGCGAAGCGCCGCTGGCCCAGGATCCTTCCCAACTTCACCGCTAACAACGGAGACATTGCATGAAAACCCTCTGGCAGCATTGCCATGTGGCGAGCATGGCCCAAGGCACTTACTCGATCATCGAAGACGCGGCGATTGTCACCAGCGCCGGGCATATCGAGTGGATTGGTCCGCGCCAGTCGCTGCCGGCCATCAGCGCTGACAGAACGGTGGACCTGGGCGGCGCCTGGGTCACGCCGGGGCTGGTCGACTGCCACACCCACGCGGTGTTCGGCGGCAATCGCAGCGGTGAATTCGAGCAGCGCCTGCAAGGGGTCAGCTATGCCGAGATCGCCGCCCAGGGCGGCGGTATCGCCAGTACCGTGCGGGCCACCCGCGCGGCCAGCGAGGACGAGCTGTTCGCCAGCGCCCGCCAGCGGGTCCAGGCCTTGATGCGCGACGGCGTGACCACCCTGGAGATCAAGTCCGGCTACGGCCTGGACCTTTCCAGCGAGCGCAAGCTGCTCAAGGTGATCCGCCGCCTGGGCGAGGAGCTGCCACTGACCGTGCGCAGCACCTGCCTGGCGGCGCACGCCTTGCCGCCTGAATACAAGGATCGCGCCGACGACTACATCAGCCACATCTGCGACGAGATGTTGCCTGCCCTGGCGGCCGAGGGACTGGTCGATGCGGTCGACGCCTTCTGCGAATACCTGGCCTTTTCCCCGGCCCAGGTCGAGCGGGTGTTCATCAAGGCCAAGGCCCTGGGCCTGCCGGTGAAACTGCATGCCGAGCAGTTGTCGTCGCTGGCCGGCTCCAGCCTCGCGGCGCGTTATCACGCGTTGTCGGCCGATCACCTGGAGTTCATGACCGAGGACGACGCCATCGCCATGGCCGCCTCCGGCACGGTCGCTGTGCTGTTGCCGGGTGCGTTCTACTTTTTGCGTGAAACCCAGTTGCCACCGATGGATGCCCTGCGCAAGCATGGGGTGAAGATCGCCATCGCCACCGACCTCAACCCCGGCACCTCGCCGGCGTTGTCGTTGCGCCTGATGCTGAACATGGCCTGTACCCTGTTCCGCATGACCCCGGAAGAAGCGCTGGCCGGTGTGACCCAGCATGCGGCCACCGCCCTGGGCCTGGGTGACAGTCATGGGTCGCTGGAGGTGGGCAAGGTGGCGGACTTCGTCGCCTGGCAGATCGAGCGCCCTGCCGACCTGTGCTACTGGCTGGGAGGTGACCTGCCCAAGCGGGTGGTGCGCCTGGGCCGTGAAATTTTCAATTGAGGGAGGGCCTATGGACAAGGTACTGAGTTTTCACCAGGGCAGCCTGCCGCTGCTGATCAGCATGCCGCACGCCGGCCTGCAGCTGAGCCCGGTGGTCAAGGCCGGGCTGGTCGAGCAGGCGCGCAGCCTGCCCGATACCGACTGGCACATTCCGCGCCTGTACGATTTTGCCCGCGAGCTGGGGGCCAGTGTGGTCGCGGCCGAGTACTCGCGCTTTGTCATCGACCTGAACCGCCCGGACGACGACAAGCCCCTGTATGCCGGCGCCACCACCGGCCTGTATCCGGCTACCCTGTTCGAGGGCGAGCCGTTGTTCGAAGCGGGCAAGGAGCCTTCTCCCGAAGAGCGTGCCGAGTACCTGGAAAAGATCTGGCGGCCGTACCACGACACGATCCGTCGCGAGCTGGCGCGCCTGCGCGAGCAGTTCGGTTATGCCTTGCTGTGGGACGCCCACTCGATCCGCTCGCATATCCCGCACCTGTTCGAGGGCAAGCTGCCGGACTTCAACCTCGGCACCTTCAATGGCGCCAGTTGTGATCCTCAACTGGCTGAGCGGCTGCAAGGCGTGTGTGCAGAATCTGACCAGTACAGCCATGTACTCAATGGTCGCTTCAAGGGTGGGCATATCACCCGCCACTATGGTGATCCGGCCAACCACATCCATGCGGTACAGCTGGAGCTGGCGCAGAGCACTTATATGGAGGAGGTCGAGCCGTTCGCGTATCGCGAGGACCTGGCTGAGCCAACCCAGGTGGTGTTGAAGCAATTGCTGGAGACGGTGCTGGCCTGGGGCAAGGAGCACTATTCACGCTGATTTCGCGGTGCCTGCATCGCGGGTCAAGCCCGCTCCCACAGAACTGTAGGAGCGGGCTTGACCCGCGATGAGGCCCCAAAGCCATCACAGGTACATGCTCAAAGCGCAATTCAGGTTTATGATGCCCAACGGCAGAATAATTCCCCACACGGAGTGCGTAATGCAGACCTTGTACCCGCAGATCAAACCCTACGCCCGGCACGATCTGGCCGTGGAAGCACCGCATGTGCTGTATGTCGACGAGAGCGGTTCGCCGGAAGGTCTGCCGGTGGTGTTCATCCATGGTGGCCCGGGCGCCGGCTGCGATGCCCAGAGCCGCTGCTACTTCGATCCCAACCTGTACCGGATCATTACCTTCGACCAGCGCGGCTGCGGTCGTTCGACCCCCCATGCCAGCCTGGAGAACAACACCACCTGGCACCTGGTCGAAGACCTGGAGCGCATCCGCAAGCACCTGGGCATCGACAAGTGGCTGCTGTTCGGCGGCTCCTGGGGCTCGACCCTGGCCCTGGCCTACGCCCAGACCCACCCCGAGCGTGTCCATGGCCTGATCCTGCGTGGCATCTTCCTGTGCCGTGCGCAAGAGATCGAATGGTTCTACCAGGAAGGGGCCAGCCGGATGTTCCCGGACTACTGGCAGGACTACATCGCGCCGATTCCTGTCGAAGAGCGCGGTGACCTGGTCAAGGCCTTCCACAAACGCCTGACCGGCAACGACCAGATCGCCCAGATGCATGCGGCCAAGGCCTGGTCGACCTGGGAAGGGCGCACCGCGACCCTGCGTCCCAACCCGCTGGTGGTCGATCGTTTCTCCGAGCCACAGCGCGCGTTGTCGATCGCCCGTATCGAATGCCACTACTTCACCAACAACGCCTTCCTCGAGCCGGACCAGTTGATCCGCGACATGCCCAAGATCGCCCACCTGCCGGCGGTCATCGTCCATGGCCGCTACGACGTGATCTGCCCGCTGGACAACGCCTGGGAACTGCACCAGGCCTGGCCGAACAGTGAGCTGAAGGTGATTCGCGATGCCGGCCATGCCGCGTCCGAACCGGGCATCACCGATGCCTTGGTGCGTGCCGCCGACCAGATGGCCCGCCGCCTGCTCGACCTGCCCCTGGAAGAAGCATGAAGGGGCTGTTGCAACGGGTGCGTGGCGCACGGGTGGATGTCGACGGCCAGACCGTCGGCGCCATCGACCAGGGCTTGCTGGTACTGGTGGCGGTCGAGCCTGGCGATACCCAGGTCCATGCCGACAAGCTGCTGCACAAGCTGCTCAACTACCGGGTGTTCAGCGACCCCCAGGGCAAGATGAACCTGTCGCTCAAGGACATTGACGGCGGTTTGCTGCTGGTTTCGCAGTTCACCCTGGCCGCCGACACCCAAAGCGGCCTGCGCCCGAGCTTTTCCACAGCGGCACCGCCGGCGCTTGGCGAGGTGCTGTTCGACTATCTGCTGGGGCAGGCGCAGGCCCGGCATGCCACCGTTGCCAGTGGCCAATTTGGTGCAGACATGCAGGTGCACCTGGTCAATGATGGCCCCGTAACATTTATGTTACAAATCTGAAGGCAAAAAACCCCTGTTTGCAGGAAAACAAGGGGTTTTGTAGCATAAATAGTTTGCTTGGCCTGATGCGTTGTAACGCGCCCTGCTGGATAATCGCGCGCTATGTGGACCTGCGTTCGTGGGTTCGTTTCACTCTGACTTGAGACTGTCCGGAACCGTTTGGGGAATCATTGCGCCCTTTCGGAGTCCGAACAGTGCTCGCCAACCTGGCATATGTCGCTGGCCGTTGGTTCTTTGATCTGTTTTCGGCGAGGGTTGCTCGTGATTGTAAGTCCCTGTAATGCACCAAGAACTCCTGGCAATCGGCTGCGCAAGGCCATGTTGGCAGGCGCAACGCTGGTAGGCCTGTTCAGCGCTGGCCAGCTCTGGGCGTTCAACCTTGACGATGTCGCGGCCAAGGCGAAGGATCTTGCCGGACAAAAGTACGAAGCACCGAAAAGCAATCTGCCGGCCGTGTTCCGTGACATGAAGTACGGCGACTACCAGCAGATCCGTTTCCTGCCGGAAAAAGCCGAGTGGGCCAAGGAGAAGACTCCGTTCAAGCTGTCCTTCTATCATCAGGGCATGCATTTCGACACGCCGGTGAAAATCAACGAAATCACCGCAAGCTCGGTCAAGGAAATCAAGTACGACCCGAGCCGCTTCGATTTCGGCACTGTGCAGTTCGACCCCAAGGCCACCGAAAACCTGGGCTATGCCGGTTTCCGCGTGCTGTACCCGATCAACAAGGCCGACAAGCAGGATGAAATCATGACCCTGCTTGGCGCCAGCTATTTCCGCGTGGTCGGCAAGGGCCATGTCTATGGCCTGTCCGCCCGTGGCCTGGCCATCGACACCGCACTGCCGTCGGGCGAAGAATTCCCGCGCTTCACCGAGTTCTGGGTCGAGCATCCGAAGCCGACCGACAAGCACCTGGTGATCTACGCGCTGCTCGATTCGCCACGCTCCACCGGCGCCTACAAGCTGACCCTGCGTCCGGGCAGCGACACCATTGTCGACGTCAAGTCCAAGGTGTTCCTGCGTGATCACGTCAGCCGCCTGGGCATCGCCCCGCTGACCAGCATGTTCCTGTTCGGCGGCAACCAGCCGTCCAAGGTGCTCAACTACCGCCCGGCCCTGCACGACTCCGAAGGCCTGTCGATCCACGCCGGCAACGGCGAGTGGCTGTGGCGCCCGCTGAACAACCCGAAACACCTGGCCGTGAGCAACTTCAGCGTCGAGAACCCGCGTGGTTTCGGCCTGCTCCAGCGTCAGCGTGACTTCAGCCAGTTCGAAGACCTCGATGACAACTACCAGAAGCGTCCAAGCGCCTGGATCGAGCCGGTCGGTGACTGGGGCAAGGGTACTGTCGACCTGGTCGAGATCCCGACTGCCGACGAAACCAACGACAATATCGTTGCCTTCTGGAGCCCTGAAAAGCTGCCGGAGCCTGGCACCCCGTTCGAATACGCCTACCGCCTGCACTGGACCATCGACGAGTCCGAGTTCCACTCGCCGAAGCTGGGTTGGGTCAAGCAGACCCTGCGTTCCACCGGTGACGTCAAGCAGTCCAACCTGATCCGCCAGCCAGACGGCAGCGTGGCCTTCCTGGTCGACTTCGAAGGCCCGGTGCTCAAGGCCCTGCCGGAAGACACCGCGGTGCGTAGCCAGGTCAGCGTCGGCGACAACGCCGAACTGGTGGAAAACAACCTGCGTTACAATCCGGAGATCAACGGCTGGCGCCTGACCCTGCGGTTGAAGGTCAAGGACCCGAGCAAGTCCGTGGAAATGCGCGCGGCGCTGCTGCGTGACGTCCCGGTCGAGCCGGCCAAGCCTGCAAAACCTGCCAAACAGGACAAGGCAGCGGCCAAGCAAGCCAAGGCCGAGAAACCTGCCGAGCAACCTGCCGCCGATGCGGCGTCCACCACCGGGGCACCGGCCACCACCGAACAGGTGCTGACCGAGACCTGGAGCTACCAGTTGCCTGCCGATGAGTAACTCTCAAACTCGGCCAGAATCGCTTGGCGAATACCTGGCCCACCTACCACTGAGCGACGAGCAGCGGGCAGAACTTGCCAGCTGCAAGTCATTCAGCGAGCTGCACCAGCGCCTGTCGTCGCAGCCGGCCGTCCGTGATGCCGAAGCCGTCCAGGCCTCGGTGGGCAGCCGCCTGACCTTGACCAGTGCTGCCGACATGGAAGAGGCCGAGATGCTCGGCCTCGACGCCAGTGGGCGCGTGTGCCTCAAGGCCACGCCGCCGATCAAGCGCACCCGGGTTATCCCCGAGCCTTGGCGGACCAACATCCTGGTCCGCGCCTGGCGCCGCCTGACCGGGCGCACCAACGCCCCGGCGCCGGCCAAGCGTGAGCTGCCCAAGGCACGCTGGCGCTGGGTCGGCTCCATGCGCCGCTACATCCTGCTGGCGCTGATGCTCGGCCAGACCATCGTTGCCGGCTGGTACATGAAGGGCATCCTGCCGTACCAGGGCTGGTCGTTCGTCGACCTCGACGAGGTCATGCACCAGTCGCTGCTGCAGACGGCCACGCAAGTCTGGCCCTATGCACTGCAGACCAGCATCCTGATCCTGTTCGGCATCCTGTTCTGCTGGGTATCGGCCGGTTTCTGGACGGCGCTGATGGGCTTTCTCGAACTGTTGACCGGTCGTGACAAGTACCGCATCTCCGGCAGCAGTGCCGGCAACGAGCCGATCGAGGCCGGTGCGCGGACCGCTATCGTCATGCCGATCTGCAACGAAGACGTACCCCGGGTGTTCGCCGGCCTGCGGGCGACCTTCGAGTCGGTCGCTGCCACCGGTGACCTGGACCGCTTCGATTTCTTCGTGCTCAGCGACACCAACGACACCGACATCGCCGTGGCCGAGCAACAGGCCTGGCTGGAGGTCTGCCGCGAGGCCAAGGGTTTCGGGCGGATCTTCTACCGTCGCCGTCGCCGCCGGGTCAAACGCAAGAGCGGCAACCTCGACGACTTCTGCCGTCGCTGGGGCAGTGACTACCGCTACATGGTGGTGCTCGATGCCGACAGCGTGATGAGCGGCGAGTGCCTGACCAGCCTGGTGCGCCTGATGGAGGCCAACCCGGACGCCGGTATCATCCAGACCGCGCCCAAGGCGTCAGGCATGGACACCCTGTATGCACGCATGCAGCAGTTCGCCACCCGCGTCTATGGCCCGCTGTTCACCGCCGGCCTGCACTTCTGGCAGCTGGGCGAGTCGCACTACTGGGGCCATAACGCGATCATCCGCATGAAGCCCTTCATCGAGCACTGCGCCCTGGCGCCGCTGCCGGGCAAGGGCGCCTTCGCCGGTGCGATCCTCTCCCACGACTTCGTCGAAGCTGCGCTGATGCGCCGTGCCGGCTGGGGCGTTTGGATTGCCTACGACCTGCCGGGCAGCTATGAAGAACTGCCGCCGAACCTGCTCGACGAGCTCAAGCGTGACCGGCGCTGGTGCCACGGCAACCTGATGAACTTCCGCCTGTTCCTGGTCAAGGGCATGCACCCGGTACACCGTGCGGTGTTCCTCACCGGGGTGATGTCCTACCTGTCGGCGCCGCTGTGGTTCTTCTTCCTGGTGCTGTCGACGGCGCTGCTGGCAACCAACACCCTGATGGAGCCGCAGTACTTCCTCGAGCCACGGCAGCTGTACCCGCTGTGGCCGCAGTGGCATCCGGAAAAGGCGATCGCGCTGTTCTCCACCACCATCGTGCTGCTGTTCCTGCCCAAGCTGCTCAGCGTCATCCTGATCTGGGCCAAGGGTGCCAAGGAATTCGGCGGGCGCTTCAAGGTGACCCTGTCGATGCTGCTGGAGATGCTGTTCTCCATGCTGCTGGCGCCGGTGCGGATGATCTTCCACACCCGTTTCGTCCTGGCTGCATTCCTGGGCTGGGCCGCGACCTGGAACTCGCCGCAGCGTGACGACGACTCCACCCCGTGGAGCGAAGCGGTGCGTCGCCATGGCCCGCAAACCCTGCTGGGTGTGGCCTGGGCGCTGCTGGTGGCGTGGCTGAACCCGAGCTTCCTGTGGTGGCTTGTGCCGATCGTTGGCTCGCTGATGCTGTCGATCCCGGTGTCGGTGATCTCCAGCCGGGTGCACCTGGGCCTGCGGGCCAAGGACGAGAGCCTGTTCCTGATCCCCGAGGAATACGCAACGCCCCAAGAGCTGCTGGCGACCGACCAGTACACCCACGAAAACCGTTGGCATGCCATGCACGACGGCTTCGTCCGGGCCGTGGTCGATCCACAGCAGAACGCCCTGGCCTGTGCCCTGGCCACGGCCCGTCATGGCGTTGCCGCACCGATCGAGTCGCTGCGTGCCGAGCGCATCGGCAAGGCCCTGGACCTGGGGCCGTCCGGTCTGGATGGCAACACCCGCCTGGCCCTGCTCAGCGACCCGGTAGCCCTGGCGCGCCTGCACAACCGTGTGTGGGACGAGAAGAACGACGCCTGGCTGGGCGTCTGGCGCGCATCGATTGCCAACGATCCGCACTCGCCGTTGCTGCCATTGCATCCTGAGCCCGTGGCACAGCCTTCGTTGGCCAGTGCCTGATCGCATCGGCCGCTGAAGCCATCGCCGGCTACGCCAGCTCCCACTGTGGGAGCCGGCATAGCCGGCGATGCTTTTTCTGGTATCAATAAGTAACAAAGTCATCACGGCCTATATGTACCGTGGCGTTCATGCGTTAGCATCCCTCCCCGAATACCTCGCACCCGCCTGAAGGGCGATTCGTGCCAACAATAAAATTTGAGTGTTCTTGCTGGGGGATCTGGTGATGTTGAAGAAATACCTGTCGATGCTGCTGGTCGGCGTCACCGCACTGATCGCGGTCAATGCCGCCCAGGCGGCCGGTGCCATCGACGACGCGGTCAAGCGCGGCACCCTGCGTGCGGGCATGGACCCGACCTACATGCCGTTTCAGATGACCAACAAGCGCGGCGAGATCGTCGGCTTCGAAGTCGATATCCTCAAGGCCATGGCCAAGTCCATGGGCGTCAAGCTGGAGATTGTCTCCACTTCCTACGATGGCATCATCCCGGCCCTGATGACCGACAAGTTCGACATCATCAGCAGCGGCATGACCCTGACCCAGGAGCGCAACCTGAAGCTGAACTTCAGCGAACCCTTCATTGTTGTTGGCCAGACCCTGCTGATCCGCAAGGAGTTGGCGGGTGAGATCAAGACCTACAAGGATTTGAACAACGAGAAGTACCGCCTGACCTCCAAGCTCGGCACCACCGGCGAGATGGTGGCCAAGAAGCTGATCGGCAAGGCCAAGTACCACGGCTATGACAACGAGCAGGAAGCGGTGATGGACGTGGTCAACGGCAAGGCCGATGCCTTCGTCTATGACGCGCCATACAACGTGGTGGCCGTGAACAAGGCCGGCGCCGGCAAGCTGCTGTTCCTCGACAAGCCGTTCACTTTCGAACCCCTGGCCTTCGGCCTGAAGAAGGGCGACTACGATAGCCTGAACTTCATCAACAACTTCCTGCACCAGATCAAGCACGACGGTACCTACGATCGAATCCACGACAAGTGGTTCAAGGACACCGCCTGGCTCAAGGACATGGAATAAGGCCTGGGTCCTACACCTGGCTTGAAACCCGACGCGCAGGCTGGTCCTGCGCGTTCGCTTTTACGGAAGTACCTTAAGTGATCAAACACAAGAAAGCCCAGTGGCCCTGGCACGGGCTGACCGCGCTGGTCCTGGTGGGCCTGGCGCTGAGCCTGTACTACGCGACCTCGATGATTTCCTACGAGTGGAGCTGGAACCGGGTGCCACAATACTTCGCCTACCAGGCTGAAGTTGCCCAGCGCGCCAGCGAAAATGGCACCATCGAATCGATCGCCAGCAAAGGCAGCATGGCCAACGTCACGGTGCGTGACGAAAGCGGTGGCCAGCAGGTGTTCGAGGTCGAGTCGGCCAGCCTGCTGTTGTCGCGCGGCGATGACGTGGCCGAAGGCGACCTGATCGGCGTGACCCATCACTGGGCTGCCGGCCCGCTGGCCTGGGGCCTGTGGACCACCATCTGGATCTCGGTGGCCTCCGGTATCCTTGGCCTGGTGATCGGCCTGTTCGCCGGGCTGTGCCGGCTGTCGAACAACCCGACCCTGCGCGACCTGTCCACCGTCTATGTCGAGCTGGTGCGCGGTACGCCGCTGCTGGTGCAGATCTTCATTTTCTACTTCTTCATCGGCACGGTGCTCAACCTGTCCCGCGAGTTCGCCGGGGTCGCTGCACTGGCGCTGTTCACCGGTGCCTATGTGGCCGAGATCGTGCGCGCCGGCGTGCAGTCGATTGCCAAGGGCCAGGGCGAAGCCGCCCGGTCCCTGGGCCTGAACGCCGGCCAGTCGATGCGCCACGTGATTTTGCCGCAGGCGTTCAAGCGCGTGCTGCCACCTTTGGCCGGGCAGTTCATCAGCCTGGTCAAGGACACCTCGCTGGTCTCGGTGATCGCCATTACCGAACTGACCAAGAGCGGGCGCGAGGCAATCACCACCTCGTTCTCGACTTTCGAGATCTGGTTTTGCGTCGCCGGTCTGTACCTGTTGATCAACCTGCCGCTGTCGCACATGGCCAGCCGGCTTGAGCGGAGGCTTGCGCAAAGTGATTGAAGTCCGTGACCTGGTAAAAGTCTTCGATACCCGCGGCCAGGTGGTGCGTGCGGTCGACCACGTCAGCACCAACGTCGCCAAGGGCGAGGTGCTGGTGGTGCTCGGGCCGTCCGGTTCGGGCAAGTCGACCTTCCTGCGCTGCCTCAACGGCCTGGAGTCCTTCGACGAGGGCACCGTGGCCATCGACGGCCTGCAACTGTCCGACCCCAAGACCGACATCAACGCCTACCGCCGCGAAGTCGGCATGGTGTTCCAGCACTTCAACCTGTTCCCGCACATGACCGTGCTGGAGAACCTGTGCCTGGCGCA
The DNA here is from genome assembly GCF_044769005.1 of Pseudomonas sp. NPDC090755. NCBI lineage: Bacteria > Pseudomonadati > Pseudomonadota > Gammaproteobacteria > Pseudomonadales > Pseudomonadaceae > Pseudomonas > Pseudomonas sp. NPDC090755. Next base: position 508,347 of record NZ_JBIVXC010000001.1, read on the forward strand.
GAAGGTCGTGCGCAAGCGCGGCAAGGTCGAGCGCGAGGCCAAGGCCCGGGCGTTGCTGGACAAAGTCGGCATCGGCCAGAAGGCCAACGAGTACCCGTCGCGGTTGTCCGGCGGCCAGCAGCAGCGGGTGGCTATCGCCCGGGCCCTGGCCATGGACCCGAAGGTGATGCTGTTCGACGAGCCGACCTCGGCGCTGGACCCGGAGATGGTCGGTGAAGTGCTGGATGTCATGAAGACCCTGGCCCTGGAAGGCATGACCATGGTCTGCGTGACCCACGAAATGGGCTTTGCCCGGGAAGTGGCGGACCGGGTGCTGTTCTTCGATCATGGCAAGCTGCTGGAAGACTCGCCGCCCGAGGCGTTCTTCACCTCGCCCAAGGACCTGCGCGCCCAGGCGTTCCTGCGTCAGGTGCTGTAGGTCTCATCGCGGGGCAAGCCCGCTCCTACTGAACCTTGTAGGAGCGGGCTTGCCCCGCGATGCTTTTAAAGCTGGAACCTGCCCACCAGCGTCTGCAAATGCGTCCCCAGGCGCGCCAGTTCCACACTCGAGGCGGCCGTTTCTTCGCTGGCCGCCGAGGTCTGGTCCGACACATCCCGCACATTCATCACACTACGGTTGATCTCTTCAGCTACGGCGCTCTGCTGTTCGGCGGCGGCTGCGATCTGCTGGTTCATCGCCTGGATCGACGACACGGTACGGGTGATGGTGTTCAGCGAGGTGCCGGCAAGTCGGGTCAGCTCGACGCTGCTGTCGGTCAGGCTGCGGCTGGCGTCCAGGGTGCTGGCGACCTGTTGCGTGCCGCTCTGCAGGCCGGCGATCAGGGTTTCGATCTCTTCGGTCGAATGCTGGGTGCGCTGGGCCAGGCTGCGGACTTCGTCGGCAACCACGGCGAACCCACGCCCGGCCTCACCGGCACGGGCCGCTTCGATAGCGGCGTTAAGGGCCAGCAGGTTGGTTTGCTGGGCCACCGACTTGATCACGTCGAGCACGCTGCCGATCTTGTCGCTTTCGCTCTTGAGTTGGCCCATGGCTTCGCTGGAGTGGTTCATGCCGCTGGCCAGGCGCTCGATCTGGGCGATGGCTTCGCCCACCACCCGGTCACCCTCGCGGGCCTGCTGGTCGGCCATCAGCGCCGCTTCCGAGGCTTCTTCGGCGTTACGGGCCACTTCCTGGACGGTGGCGGCCATCTCGTTCATGGCAGTGGCCACCTGGTCGGTCTCGACCTTTTGATTGTTGACCCCGGCACTGGTCTGTTCAGTGACCGCCGACAGCTCTTCGGCGGCGCTGGCAATCTGCGTCACGCCATCGCCGATGCCGCCAATCAGCTCGCGCAGGCCGACGGTCATGCGCTGCATGCTGCGTTGCAGCTGGCCCAGTTCGTCGCGCCGCTCGGTGTGCAGGTCCTGACGCAGGTCGCCACTGGCAACCCGGTCGGCGGCGCTGAGGGTCTGGCGCAGGGGGATGATGATCTGGCGGGTGATCGCCCAGGCGGCGAGGACACCAAACAGCAGGGCCAGGGCCGTGGCCAGGCCGAGCATGAACCTGGCGTGTTCTGCCTCCTCGTCGCGCAGCTGGGTCAGGTCCGTGGTCAATTGCTGGCTCTGGTCGATCAGAATCTGGCCTTGGGCGGTCATCTGCTGGGTCGCTTGTTCGGTCGCGGCCTGGGCGCTGCCGAACTCCACCACGGCGCCACGGTAATGCTCCAGCGCCCGTGCCGCTTGCTGGAAGGTGCTGGTATAGCTGGCCGGCAGCACTTCAGCCAGGGTCCGCAGTTGGGCGGTTGCCTGGTCGATGGCGTCGAGGGCGGTCTTCTGGAACTCAGCCTTGCCGCTGTAGGTGTAGCCCCGCACCTGGAAGCGCGCCTGCTGCAGCAGCTTGCTGGCGCCCACGACACTGTTGAACAGGTTCAGGTCGCTGCCACCGAGCAACTGTTGCTCGACTTCGGCAATCAGCGAGGCGGCCTGGTCGGCGCTGCTGCCAAGCACTTCGCGGCTGGCCTCACGCTGGCGGGCGGCCTTTTCGGCACTGTCCAGGGCCTGACGGTACAGGCGCACGGCCTGGCTCTGCTGCTCGACACGCTGCTGGTCCTGGGGGCGGGTGATGCGTTGGTCGACCTGCTGCAGCTGGCGCTCCAGGTTGGCCAGGGCGTTGCTGAGCTGCTGCGCCGAGGCTTCGTCACCCCTGAGCTGGTAGCCCTGGCGGGCAACGCGCAGTTCGAGGGTGGCTTGCAGCACCTGGGAGATGCCGCCGAGGGTATCGCCACGGTTGGTGATGCCGCTGATACCCTGCCAGCCGGTCAGGGTAATGCTCAGGGTCAGCAGCAGGACCAGGCCGAAGCCGATGCCGAGCTTGCGATTGACGCTCACGTTGCCCAGGTGCAGGGCTAACCAACGGTACATGGTGGGACTCCATTGCGATTGGCAGGGGCGATTTTTGTTCTCGTGCCCCTGCATCGGCCTGGCGCCGCAAAACTGAAGTCAGAACAGACGAGCGAGCAGGGCGGTGACCGCCGTCTCCACGCGCAGGATGCGTTCGCCCAGCTGTACCGGGGCGAGCCCGGCCTTGCCCAGCAGATCGATCTCGTAGGGGATCCAGCCGCCTTCCGGGCCGATGGCCAGGGTCACCGGCTCGTCCAGGCCGCGCGGGCAGGGCGGGAAGGGACCGGGGTGGCCGACCAGGCCGAGGGTGCCTTGGGCGATGGCGGGCAGGCGGTCTTCGACGAAGGGCTTGAAGCGCTTTTCGATGATCACTTCCGGGAGGATAGTGTCACGGGTCTGTTCAAGACCCAGGACCAGTTGCTCGCGAATTGCTTCAGGCTCGAGGAACGGGGTTTGCCAGAAACTCTTCTCGACCCGGTAGCTGTTGACCAGAATCAGCTTCGGTACGCCCATGGTGGCGACGGTCTGGAACACACGGCGCAGCATCTTCGGCCGTGGCAGGGCCAGCACCAGGGTCAGCGGCAGCTTGGCGGGCGGCGGGCGGTCGAAGCTGACCGACAGTTCGGCTTCGTGGCCTTCCAGGCGCAGCACCCGGGCTTCGCCCATCAAGCCGCCGATACGGCCCACGCGCAAAGTGTCGCCTACGGCGACCCCGTGGATTTCCTGCATGTGGGTAAAGCGCCGGTCAGCCAGCACTACGCGATCGGCCGCAATGAAATCGGCTTCTTCAAGGAGCAGCAGGTTCACGGTTGGTTCGCTGGCGGCTGGTCGTTGTGGTCGTCGCCGGCTTCTTCGTGATGCTCGCTACGCTTGCGGATCAGCCCGCCGGCCAGTACGCCGACCTCGAACAGCAGCCACATGGGCACCGCCAGCAGGGTCTGGGAGAAGATGTCCGGTGGGGTCAGGACCATGCCGACCACGAAGCAGCCGATGATCACGTACGGACGGATCTTCTTCAGGTACTTCACGTCGACCACGCCGATCCACACCAGCAGCACCACGGCTACCGGGATCTCGAAGGCAACGCCGAAGGCGAAGAACAGGGTCATGACGAAGTCCAGGTAGCTGGAAATGTCCGTCATCATCGACACCCCTTCCGGGGTGGCGCTGGCGAAGAAGCCGAAGATCAGCGGGAACACCAGGAAATAGGCGAAGGCCATGCCGGCGTAGAACAGGATGATGCTGGAGACCAGCAGCGGAATGGCGATGCGTTTTTCGTGGCGATACAGGCCGGGGGCGATGAAGCCCCAGATCTGCTGGAGGATCAACGGAATGGCCAGGAACAGCGAGACGATCATGGTCAGCTTGAACGGCGTCAGGAACGGCGAGGCCACGTCGGTGGCGATCATCGTCGCATTGGCCGGCAAGTGGGCGCGCAACGGCGCCGAGACCAGGGTGTAGATCTGCTGCGCGAAGGAGAACAACCCGGCGAAGATCAGGAAGATGGCCGCGACGCAGCGCAGCAGGCGTGTACGCAGCTCGGTGAGGTGCGAAACCAGCGGCATCGGCTGGTCGTTTTCCGGAATATCGCTCATGGGGCTCGCGGCGGCTGGGTCTGTTCGGCGGTCGGGCTGGCGACCGGTGGCGTCGGCTCGCTGCCGGCGACGGGCGCGGCAGGCGGTTCGGGCGTCACGCTGGTGGGGTTGAGGATCTTGCGCGCTTCCTGCTCCATGGAGAGGATGTGCTCATTGTGCAGTTGGCGACGGATTTCGTCGGCGCCGATCTCGCGCTCCACTTCGTGCTTGATCGCATTGAAGCTGCGCTTGAGGCGGCCGATCCACAGGCCGGCGGTACGCGCGGCACCCGGCAAGCGCTCGGGGCCGAGCACCAGCAGGGCCACCAGGGCCACGAGCAACAGTTCGCTGAAGCTGATCCCGAACATTGATCAATCTTTCCTGATGGGCTCTTCGACCTTGTGCGCCTGGCCGTCGATGGTCTGCGGCTGGTTCAGCGGCGAAGTGGCCTGGGGCTGCACAGGCTGTACCGGCGGCGGGGTCGGCTCGGCGGGCTTGGACTCTTCCTCGTTCATGGCCTTGCGAAAGCCCTTGATCGACTCGCCCAGGTCGCTGCCGAAGTTCTTCAGTTTCTTGGTGCCGAACACCAGTACCACCACGACCAGCAGGACAACCCAGTGTTTCCAGTCAAAAATACCCATGGTGCAATCCCTCGAAATAGTTCTGTTTAGGCCGATGGCTGGCGCGCGGCTTTCTCGGCGTGCCCGGACAGGCCGAAACGGCGGTCCAGTTCATCCAGTACCGCCTGCGGGTGCTGGCCCAGTGCGGCGAGCATCACCAGACTATGGAACCACAGATCGGCGGTCTCGTAGATGACATCGCTGTAATCTGCGCTGTGGGCGGCATCCTTGGCAGCGATGATGGTTTCGATCGACTCTTCGCCGAGCTTTTCCAGGATCTTGTTCAAGCCCTTGTGGTACAGGCTGGCCACGTAGGAACTGTCGGGCTCGGCGCCTTTGCGTGATTCGAGCACTTCGGCCAGGCGGGTCAGGGTGTCGCTCATGTCAGTGTCCTGCGCTGTAGATGGCATGGGGATCCTTGAGGACCGGGTCGACAGTTTTCCACTCGGCGTTTTCATACACGCGGTAGAAGCAGCTTTCGCGACCGGTATGGCAGGCGATATGCCCCAGTTGCTCGACCATCAGGATGATCACGTCGGCGTCGCAGTCCAGGCGCATTTCGTGCAGCTTCTGCACATGGCCGGATTCTTCGCCCTTGCGCCACAGTTTGCCACGGGAACGCGACCAGTAGATGGCGCGCTGCTCGGTGGCGGTCAGGCTCAGGGCCTCGCGGTTCATCCAGGCCATCATCAGCACGCGCCCGGTCTTGTGATCCTGGGCGATGGCCGGTACCAGGCCGTCGCTGTTCCAGTTGATCTCGTCCAGCCAGTCTTTCATCTTCGACTCCAAAACTCGTGGTTCGATTCACTGCCGAACCCTGGCGTTAGTGTGCCAGCCGCAGGCCCGGCTGGCTATCGACGCACAATCAGGTAGAGGCCGGCGGCCAGCATCAGCCAGGCGGGCCAGGCGGCCGGGGCGCTGAGGCTGGCGGCACCGGCGGCGAGTGTCGCGCCACCGCCCAGCAGGCCGGCGCCGAGCAGGCGCAAGGCCCAGCCGTCGCCCTTCTGTTGCCAGGCAGCGGGTGGCTCGGCCAGGTGCGGCTGTGACATGCGCTCGAGCAGGTCGCGGGTCATGCCGGCCAGGTGCGGGATCTGCTCGACCTGGTTGTGCAGGTTCTGCAGCACGGACTTGGGGCTGACCCGGTCGCGCATCCAGCGTTCGAGGAACGGCTGGGCGGTGCTCCACAGGTCCAGCTCCGGGTACAGCTGGCGGCCCAGGCCCTCGATGTTGAGCAGGGTTTTCTGCAGCAACACCAGCTGCGGCTGGACTTCCATGTTGAAGCGTCGGGCGGTCTGGAACAGGCGCATCAGCACCTGGCCGAAGGAGATGTCTTTCAGCGGTTTTTCGAAGATCGGTTCGCACACGGTACGGATCGCCGCTTCGAACTCGTTGAGCTTGGTGTGCGCCGGCACCCAGCCCGAATCGATGTGCAGCTGGGCGACGCGGCGGTAGTCACGCTTGAAGAAGGCGAACAGGTTGCGCGCCAGGTAGTCCTGGTCTTCGGGGGTCAGGCTGCCGACGATGCCGCAGTCGATAGCGATGTACTGCGGGCTCCACGGCTTGACCGTGCTGACGAAGATGTTGCCCGGGTGCATGTCGGCGTGAAAGAAACTGTCACGAAAAACCTGGGTGAAGAAGATCTCCACGCCGCGCTCGGCGAGCATTTTCATGTCGGTGCGCTGGTCGGCCAGGGTGGCCAGGTCGGTGACCTGGATGCCGTAGATGCGCTCCATCACCAGCACCTTGGGGCGGCACCAGTCCCAGTAGACCTGGGGCACGTACATCATCTCCGAGCCTTCGAAGTTGCGCTTGAGCTGGCTGGCGTTGGCCGCCTCGCGCAGCAGGTCGAGCTCGTCGTAGATGGTCTTTTCGTAATCGCTGACTACTTCCACCGGGTGCAGCAGGCGGGCATCGGCCGACACCCGCTCGGCGCCACGGGCGATCAGGAACAGCCAGGCCAGGTCCTGGGCGATGACCGGCTTGAGGCCTGGACGCACCACCTTGACCACCACCTCTTCGCCGCTCTTGAGCTTGGCCGAGTGCACCTGGGCCACCGAGGCCGAGGCCAGGGGTTCGACGTCGAAGCGGCTGAACACTTCGCTGATCTTCGCGCCGAGCTGCTCTTCGATCAGGGCCACGGCTTTTTGCGGGTCGAACGGCGGCACCCGGTCCTGCAACAGCATCAGTTCGTCGGCGATGTCTTCGGGCAACAGGTCGCGGCGGGTCGACAGCAACTGGCCGAACTTGATGAAGATCGGTCCCAGGTCCTGCAGGGCCTGGCGCAGGCGGGCGCCACGGCTCAGGTCCAGGGGCTTGCGCGGCAGCCAGCGCCAGGGCATCAGGTGCCGCAAGGCCATCAGCCACCAGGGCAGCGGCAGGTCGAACAGCAGGTCATCGAGGCGGTAGCGGATCACTACACTCTGGATGCGCAACAGACGGCGGACGGCAAGCAGCTTCATGCGTTATCGCTGGTATCAAGGGATCGGGCGAGGCGCTCGACGCGCGCCTCGAGGCGTTCTATGTCGACTTTGAGCGTGTCGAGCTCGCTGAAGCGGGCTTCGGCTTCACGCTCGCCGACCAGGGTGCGGGCTTCTTCGGCCAGGTACTCGGAGAGGTTCTGGTTGAGGCTGGCCAGGCCCTGGCGGGTCCAGCTGGCGCGGCTGCGCAGGTGGCCGCTGAGCAATTGCGTGGCGACCGGCCCGAGCCAGCGCGAGACTTCGTACTCCCAGTCCAGCTCCAGGTCCTGGAGTACCGCGACCAGGTCCAGCAGCACCGCGCTGTCGCCTTCAAGCTCCACCTGCGGGCTGTGCAGTACGGCGGGTTTGTCCTGGCTCAGGGCCAGGCGCACCAGGCTGCTGGCCGGGGCACGCAGGGTGCAGTCGGCCTCCACGGCCCAATGGGCGGCGAGCATCAGGCCATCGTCACCGGGCAGGATGAACAGTTGCAACGCCGGCTGGCGGCAGTCGATGGCAATCACCTTGCCATTGAGCGCACCCAGGCGCGGCAGCGCCGTGCTGTCCAGGCGCAGGACACGGTTCAGGCCGTGTTCGACGCTGGCGAGAAGGCCGGCCAGGAGCATCAGGGCTTGATACCCCGGTGCAGGGCGACGATGCCGCTGGTCATGTTGTGGTAGGTGACGCGGTCGAAACCGGCCTCGACCATCATTGCCTTGAGGGTTTCCTGGTCAGGGTGCATGCGGATCGACTCGGCCAGGTAACGGTAGCTTTCCGAGTCGTTGGTGATCAGCTTGCCGGCCAGGGGCATGAAGGCGAACGAGTAGGCGTCGTAGACCTTGGACATCAGCTTGTTGGTCGGCTTGGAGAACTCCAGCACCAGCAGGCGGCCGCCCGGCTTGAGCACCCGCAGCATCGAGCGGATGGCGTCTTCCTTGTGGGTGACGTTGCGCAGGCCGAAGGCGATGGTCACGCAGTCGAAGTGGTTGTCCGGGAACGGCAGCTTTTCCGCGTCGGCCTGGACGAACTCGATGTTGCCGGCCACGCCACGGTCGAGCAGGCGGTCGCGACCGACCTTGAGCATCGACGCGTTGATGTCGGCCAGCACCACCTGGCCGGTGGGGCCAACCAGTTGCGAGAACTTGGCTGCCAGGTCACCGGTACCACCGGCGATATCCAGCACCCGGTTGCCGCTGCGCACACCGGAGAGCTCGATGGTGAAGCGCTTCCACAGGCGGTGCATGCCACCGGAGAGCACATCGTTCATCAGGTCGTACTTGGCGGCCACCGAGTGGAACACCTCGGCCACTTTCTCGGCCTTCTGGCTTTCCGGTACGTTCTGGTAGCCGAAATGGGTGGTGGGTTCGGCGTGGTCGCCTTTGCGCTGATCGTTCATATCGCTTCACCGAAAAAAATTACCGGCCATTCTAGGGCGTACGACCGGATTTGTCTTGGCGGGGTGTGTCGCAGGTGGGGTGCGGGCATAATAGAAGTATGCCTCTGAATCCAGGATTGAATGAATGACCCAGATCAGCGTTGAACGCAAACACAGCCTTGGCCGCGAAGCTGCGCGGGAAAAGGCCCAGGCATTGGTCGACAAGCTGGCCCGCGAGTACGATCTGAGCGCCCGTTGGGTCGGCGACCGGGTCGAGGTCAAGCGCAGCGGCGCCAATGGCAGCGTGCAGATCGGTGACGACACCATCCGGGTCGAGCTCAAGCTGGGCATGATGCTGTCGATGATGAGCGCGACGATCAAGAGCGAGATCGAGCGGGCGCTGGATAAAGCGCTGGCCTGAGTCCGCGTCGCGGCCATCGCCGGCTATGCCGGCTCCCACAGCCATTACCACCCTGTGGGAGCCGGCATAGCCGGCGATGGGTTTGCTGCTATTTCCCGCCTTAGGGTGAGGATTCTAATTTTTCTCCCTACCTTATGCTCAAGCCCAACAACCATGGGCAGTTCCTCCCTATCCTTTCGAGTGTGAGGTATCGAGCATGGCTAAAGTGACATTGAAGAAAAAAGACGACGCCCAGAACTCCCTGGGTGAAGTGCGCGGCTACGCGCGCAAGATCTGGCTGGCGGGCCTGGGCGCGTATGCGCGGGTCGGCCAGGAAGGCGCCGATTACCTGAAGGAGCTGGTCAAGGCTGGCGAGGCGGTGGAAAAGCGCGGCAAGAAGCGCATCGACCATGAACTCGACGCAGCCAACAACCAGATCGATTCGGTCAAGGGCGAGATCACCAGCGTCAAGGGCAAGGTCGAAGTTCAACTCGACAAAATCGAAAAGGCTTTCGACACGCGGGTCGCCAGCGCCTTGAATCGCATCGGCATTCCGTCTAAACATGACGTGGAGGCACTGTCGGTCAAGCTCGATGAGCTGACTGAATTGCTCGAAAGTGTCGCGCGTAAACAATAAGGAGAGCGGGATGGCTGGCAAGAAGAACAGTGAGAAAGAAGGCAGCTCCTGGGTCGGGGGGATCGAAAAATATTCCCGCAAGATCTGGCTGGCTGGATTGGGTATCTACTCCAAGATCGACCAGGACGGCAGCAAGCTGTTCGACTCCCTGGTCAAGGATGGTGAGAAAGCTGAAAAGCAAGCCAAGAGCTCTGTTGACTCGGCCAAGGCATCGGCCAAGTCGGCTACCTCTCGTGTCGGTGACGTGAAAGACCGCGCACTGGGCAAATGGAGCGAACTCGAAGAGGCTTTCGACAAGCGCCTGAACAGCGCCATCTCGCGTCTGGGCGTGCCGAGCCGCAATGAAGTCAAGGCCCTGCACCAGCAGGTCGACACCCTGACCAAGCAGATCGAGAAACTGACCGGTGCTTCGGTCAAGTCGGTCTCCAGCAAGCCGGCAGCGAGCAAGGCTGCGGCCAAGCCACTGGCCAAAGCGGCACCGAAAGCGGCGGCCAAGCCTGCGGCGAAAACGACAGCGGCCAAACCGGCAGCAGCCAAGCCAGCGGCGGCCAAACCTGTAGCCAAAACCGCAGCAGCCAAGCCTGCCGCGGCGAAAAAGCCGGCGGTGAAGAAGGCTCCGGCCAAGCCGGCAGCGACCAAACCGGCAGCACCCGCTGCCAGCGCCGCACCTGCGCCAAGCGTAGCGCCAGTGGCCACTCCGGCACCGGCAGCACCGACCGCACCGGTGGCGTCGGCTTCGGTGAGCCCGCTGAATCCGTCCTGATTCCAGGCGGTTGTCAGTCAACGCCCGGCCTTTGTGCCGGGCGTTTTCATTGAGGCCTTATCGCGGGGCAAGCCCGCTCCTACCGGGCCTTGTAGGAGCGGGCTTGCCCCGCGATGTTTTTCAGCCTTCCAGGTAGCGCAAGGCCAACTGCTCGGCTGCATGCCGGGATCCGTTTTCCAGGTGTGGCGCCACCAGCATCATCACCTGGTACACCACCACGCCGACCTCGCCTTCACGGGCCAGCACCCGCTGGTAATCGAGGGAGAACAGCAAGGTCAGGGTGATCTGCTCCACCAGTTGCCCCAGCGCCCGGGTATCGCTGATGACCTGGCCCTGGGCCTTGAGGCTGGCAAGCAGGGCGGCGAGGGTGCGCTTGAGGGCATTGAGCAGGGTGCGCATGCCACGGGCCAGCTTGGGCAGGCGCCCGGTCAGGTTCGACAGGTCCTGGAACAGGAAGCGGTACTGGGCCATGCGTTCGACGATCAGGTGCAGGAACAGCCAGTAGTCCTCGGCTTCCAGGCGGACCTCGAGGGGTGGGTCGAGCAGCGGTGTCAGTTCTTCCTCGAAGCGTTCGAACAAGCCCAGTACCAGCGGCTCCTTGCCGTGGAAGTGATAGTACAGGTTGCCCGGGCTGATCCCCATTTCATTGGCGATCTCCAGGGTCGAGACATTGGGTTCACCCTGCTGGTTGAACAGCTGCAGGGCACACTCGAGGATACGGTCGCGGGTTTTCATCCGTTCTACTTGTTCAACGCGCCTGCACGTAGGTGCCGGGTGCGGGGTCCATGGGAGGGTAGTCCTGGTTGCCCAGGGCCATCAGGGTTTCGCGTTGCACGCCGGCGCGCGCCTGAATCCACTCCAGCCACTGCGGCCACCAGCTGCCATCGATCTGTTTGGCGTCGTAGAACCAGGCGCGCGGGTCACTACTCAGGCGCGGGTTGTCCAGGAAATGAGCCTTGGGGTTGCCGGGTGGATTGAGGATGCTCTGCACATGGCCGCTGTTGGCGAGGATGAAGCGTTTGTTGCCGCCCAGCAGCAAGGTCGAGCGGTACACCGCATCCCAAGGGGTGATGTGGTCGTTGTTGCCGGCCACGCTGAAGCTGTCGACGGTGACCTTCTGCAGGTCGATCGGCGTGCCGCATACCTCGAGGCCTGCGGCATGGGTCAGCGGGTTGTGCTTGAAGAAATCCAGCAGGTCGCCGTGCAGGGCGGCCGGCAGGCGGGTGTTGTCGTTGTTCCAGTAGAGGATGTCGAAGGCCGGCGGCGCCTTGCCCAGCAGGTAGTTGTTGACGAAGTAGTTCCAGATCAGGTCGTTGGGGCGCATCCAGGCGAAGACCCTGGCAATCTCGCGGCCATCGAGCACGCCTTGCTGGTAGGAGCGGCGCTTGGCGGCTTCCAGGGTCTGCTCGTCGGCGAACAGGCTGGCCGGGCTGTCGATTTCACTGTCGAGCAGGCTGACCAGGTAGGTGGCGCTGTTGACCCGCCGCAATTGCCGCTTGGCCTGCAGGTGACCCTGCAGGGCGGCCATGGTCAGGCCGCCGGCGCAGGCACCCATGAGGTTGACGTCGCGGCTGCCGGTGATCGCGCGACAGACGTTCATCGCCTCTTCCAGCGCCTCGACATAGCTCGACAGGCCCCATTCGCGGTGTCGTGGGTCGGGGTTGCGCCAGCTGACCATGAAGGTCTGCAGGCCGTTCTTGAGCATGTACTGGACGAAGCTGTTGGCCGGGCTCAAGTCGAAGATGTAGAACTTGTTGATCTGCGGCGGCACCACCAGCATGGGGCGGGCGTACTGTGTTTCGCTCATCGGCTTGTACTGGATCAGCTCCAGCAGCTCGTTGCGAAACACCACTGCGCCGGCGGTAGTGGCCAGGTTCCTGCCGACCTCGAACGCCTGCGGATTGACCTGGCGTGGCAGGCCATCGTTGTGGCGCAGGTCGTCGAGCAAGTGATTGAGGCCGCGCACCAGACTCAGCCCGCCGGTGTTGAACAGCTCCTTGACCGCTGCCGGGTTGAGCAGAGAGTTGCTCGGCGACATCGCATCGTTGAGCAGGGTGAAGAGAAAGTGCGCGCGAGCGCGGTCGTCGGTGTCCAGCTGGCTCTCGTCGATCCACTGGCAGGTCTGCTTCTGCCAGGCCAGGTAGGCCTGCAGTCCGCGGCTGTAGAAGGGGTTATGGCTCCAGGCCGGGTCGTTGAAGCGATTGTCGCGCGGGTGTGGCTGGTGCGGGGTGTCACCGAGCAGCACGCGGCCCAGCTGATTGCCCAGGGCGAGCATGTGCTTTGCCGTATGCAGCGGATGGCGCAGGCCATGGCGGCTGACATTGCGCAGGGTCGAGATCAGGTCGCGACCACGCAGGCCGGTGATCGCACTGCGCACATTCATATAGCTGGCGGGGACCGGAGCCGATCCCTTCCCGGGCTTGTCTTTCATCAGGCAACACTCCCTCGTCAGGCCATCAACAAACAGATCAATGCAAAAGCGACACCAACCTCATGCCATACACCAGGCCGCCTGGCGTCCTGCCTGGGCGTTCGCATCAGCTGGGGGCGGGCCGAGGGTGCATGACGGCGCGTTGGCGCTCTTGCTGGAGAAACTTCATGATGATTGGAGCAACGGCTTCGGCCCGGGTGATCAGGAACAAATGACCGTCGTCGATTATGTGTAGCTGGGCATTGGGAATACGCCAGGCCAGCAGGCGCATATTGATCAGCGGAATCAGCGGGTCATCGTCGCCGGCCAGCACCAGGGTCGGCTGCTGGATCTTGTGCAGCCAGTGGATGCTGGTCCAGCCAAAACCGGCGAACAGCTGCCAGTAATAGCCAAGTTTGCCCGAGGAGCGCACCTTGGCGGCGTGGGCGGTGGCAAGGTCGGGGTCGCGGCGAAAGGCCCCGCCATAGATCTGCGGGGCAATGCGAATGACATGGGACGGTTGGATGTAACGCCGGGGGCTGGCCATCAGCATCAGCACCTTGGGCTTGCCCGGCACCATGACAGTGCCGGCGGCCGTGGCGGCCAGCACCAGTTTCTTGCAGCGCTCGGGGTAGTCATGGGCGAACTGCTGGGCCAATGCGCCGCCCCAGGACACGCCGATGGCATTGACCTGGCCATAGTCCAGGTAATCGAGCATGCGTGCGGTGAGCTTGGCCAGCCCGGGAAAACGGTAGGGGTGCCGGGGCGTGGAGGAGCCGCCGACACCGGGCACATCGAAGGCGATCACCTCCAGGTCCGGGTCCAGGGCCTGGATGAACGGGAACACCAGCTCCAGGTTGGCGCCGATGCCGTTGAAGATCAGCAAGGGCGTCAAGTGCGGCTTGCCGGGGCGAACCGCGGTACGGATGCTCTGGCCATCCAGGTCGACAGTTCTGAACAGATACGGTTGCGGCATGCGCGAAGCCCTGTGGTGATTGAATTGCCGTGGCCTGGCAGCAGCCACGGCAGCCTGAGCATCAACGTTCGTGGACGTAGGTTCCCGGCGCAGCCTCGGCGGCCGGGTAGGCCCTGTTGCCCAGGCGCGTCGGCGCCTTCTTCAGCTCGCCCGAGCGCTCGCTCAGCCAGGCTTGCCAGTGCAGCCACCAGGAATCGGTGTGCTTGTGGGCGTTTTCCTGCCACTCGGTGGCCTCCGGCGCCAGCTCGTTGCTGGTCATGTAGCGTGCCTTGGGGTTGCCCGGTGGGTTGAGGATGCTCTGGATATGCCCGCTGTTGGACAGCACGAACTCGATGTTGCCCCCGAACAGCTGGGCCGAGCGGTAGCAGGCCTGCCACGGTGTGATGTGGTCGGTGGTGCCGGCGACGCTGAAGATATCGCTGGTGACTTTCTTCAGGTCGATCGGCGTGCCGCACACTTCCAGTGCATCGGCGCGGGTCAGCGGGTTGCTTTTGAACAGTTCGATCAGGTCGCCGTGGAAGGCAGCCGGCAGGCGGGTGGTGTCGTTGTTCCAGAACAGGATGTCGAACACCGGCGGCTCGTTGCCCAGCAGGTAGTTGTTGACCCAGTAGTTCCAGATCAGGTCGTTGGGCCGCATCCAGGCGAACACTTTGGCCATGTCGCGGCCTTCGAGCACGCCGGCTTGGTAGGAGTGGCGCTTGGCGGACTCCAGGGTCTGCTCGTCGACGAACAGGGCGACCTGGGTATCGAGGGTGGTGTCGAGCACGCTGACCAGCAAGGTCAGGGCGTTGACCTTGGTCTCGCCCAGGGCGGCGTAGTGGCCGAGCAGGGCGGTGCAGGTGATGCCGCCGGAGCAGGCACCGAGCATGTTCAAGTCCTTGCTGCCGGTGATGGCCAGGATCACGTCGATGGCTTCCTTGAGCGCATCGATGTAGGTGGACAGGCCCCACTCGCGCTGGGCCTTGGTCGGGTTGCGCCAGCTGACGATGAAGGTCTGTACGTTGGAGCGCAGGCAGAAGCGCGCCAGGCTTTTCTCCGGGCTCAGGTCGAAGACATAGAACTTGTTGATCTGCGGTGGCACCACCAGCAGCGGGCGGGCGAGTACCTGTTCGGTGATCGGCTGGTACTGGATCAGTTCGAGCACGTCGTTGCGAAACACCACGGCCCCTTCGCTGGTGGCCAGGTTCTTGCCGACCTCGAAAGCGTCCATGTTCACCTGGCTGGGCATGCCGCCGTTGTGGACCAGGTCCTTGGCCAGGTTGGACAGGCCATCGAGCAGGCTCTTGCCGCCAGTCTCGAAGAAACGTTTGACCGCCGCCGGGTTGGCCGCGCCGTTGGTGGGCGCCATGGCCTCGGTCATCAGGTTGATCACGAAGTGACCGCGACTGATGTCCTGGTCCGACAGGTTGCTGGTGTCGATCCAGTCGTGCAGTTCCTTGCGCCAGGCCAGGTAGGTTTGCAGGTAGCGGCGATAGAGCGGGTTCTGGCTCCAGGCCGGGTCGTTGAAACGGCGGTCGTCGCCTTGCGGTTGCAGGCCCGACTTGCCGAAGATCACATCCTTGAGTTCCATGCCGAAATGGGCGACATGCTTGACGCTGTGTAACGGTTGCCGAATGGCCTGACCCAGCACCATTCGAGCAGAAGCCAGCAAATCCTTGCGACGCAAGCCAATGACCGGGTTCAGACCCAGGGTGTGTTCCGAGGCTTGGCGCTGCAGGTCATCGTTGTTCTTGTTACTCATCTACGACGCTCCGTTGTCCTGAGACGAGTACCGGCCTGCCGTGGGCGTTACACAGGCGAGTGCACGGTACTGCTGCTCGGGTGACCAGTAATAACGAACTGCGGTCCTGCGGCCGGATGCAAACGACGATGAGCCATGCGGGTTTTTCTGCGTGTGAAGACAGCCTGCTTTCGCTCGCGACCTCTACATACCGGCCTGACCCTGCGGGTAATTCGATGCAGGGAACTTGCCAGATCCATTGGTTACCCGACTTTTGGGTGATGCGCAAGACGGCCAATCATTGGCCGTGATGCAGGCATTCAAGCAAATAGAATTAGAAAATGCGCTCTAAACCCTGGAAGGCCCGGACTAGAGCATCAGCTTGACCACGGATTCGTTGGGGTCGCGGGATTTTCCGGCCTTGGCCAGATCGTCGAGGTACTCGGCCCAGAGTTGCTCCTGGCGCAGGCACAGTTGCTCGAGGTATTCCCAGGTGAACAGGCCGCTGTCGTGGCCGTCGTCGAAGGTCAGTTTCAGTGCGTACTGACCGGCAGGTTCCAGCCCGCTCAGGCCGACGCCGAGCTTGCCGTACTGCAGGATGGGGTTGCCGTGGCCCTGGACCTCGGCGGAGGGGGAGTGCACGCGCAGGAATTCTGCGGGCAAGTGATACACCTCGTCGGGCCCGTAGGTCAGCGTCAGGGTCTTGGAGGCTTTGTGCAGGTTGATGCCGGTGGGGAGTCTGGCCATGTGGTTCAGGGCCGCAAGCGGCCCTGCCTGTAAGAATGTGAGGCTTACAGAATATAACGAGAAAGGTCTTCGTTCTGCGCCAATTCGCCCAGGTGGCTGTTGACGTAATCGGCATCGATGCGGATCGGCGCTTCGTCGTGGGCGCTGGCCAGGTCGCCTGCGCTGAACGACACCTCTTCGAGCAGGCGCTCGAGCAGGGTGTGCAGGCGACGTGCACCGATGTTCTCGGTCTTCTCGTTGACCTGCCAGGCGATCTCGGCCAGGCGCTTGATACCTTCGGCGGCGAACTCGATGTTCAGGCCTTCGGTCTTGAGCAGCTCGCGGTACTGTTCGGTGAGCGAGGCGTGCGGCTCGCTGAGGATACGCTCGAAGTCTTCCGGGCTCAGGGCCTTGAGTTCGACACGGATCGGCAGGCGTCCTTGCAGCTCGGGCACCAGGTCGCTCGGCTTGCTCAGGTGGAATGCACCGGAGGCGATGAACAGGATGTGGTCGGTCTTGACCATGCCCAGCTTGGTGTTCACCGTGCAGCCTTCGATCAGCGGCAGCAGGTCGCGCTGGACACCTTCGCGGGAGACATCGGCGCCGCCGACGTTGCCACGCTTGGCCACCTTGTCGATTTCGTCAATGAACACGATGCCGTGCTGTTCGACGGCTTCCAGGGCCTTGGCCTTGAGCTCTTCGTCGTTGACCAGGCGGCTGGCTTCTTCGTCACGCACCAGCTTGAGCGCTTCCTTGACCTTGAGCTTGCGGCTCTTGCGCTTGCCCTTGCCCATGTTGGCGAACAGGTTCTGCAGCTGGTTGGTCATCTCTTCCATGCCCGGTGGGGCAGAGATGTCCACGCCCATGGTCTCGGCCACTTCGATCTCGATGTCCTTGTCGTCCAGCTGGCCTTCGCGCAGGCGCTTGCGGAACAGCTGACGGGTGTTGGAGTCCTGGCTGTTGGTCTGGTCTTCGTTGAAACCGGTACGCGCTGGCGGCAGCAGGGCATCGAGGATGCGGTCTTCGGCGGCGTCTTCGGCACGGTGGCGAACACGGATGATTTCCTGCTCGCGCAGCATCTTGATCGCGGCATCGGCCAGGTCGCGGATGATCGACTCGACGTCACGGCCGACATAGCCGACTTCGGTGAACTTGGTCGCTTCGACCTTGATGAACGGGGCGTTGGCCAGCTTGGCCAGGCGCCGGGCGATTTCGGTCTTGCCGACGCCGGTGGGGCCGATCATCAGGATGTTCTTGGGCGTGACCTCAACGCGCAGCTCGGCAGGCAGCTGCATGCGCCGCCAGCGGTTGCGCAGGGCGATGGCGACGGCGCGCTTGGCGTCGTCCTGGCCGATGATGTGGCGGTTGAGTTCGTGGACGATCTCGCGGGGGGTCATGGGCATGGTAATGATGGTCCTTGGGCTCGATAAGTCAGCGTGGAAAAGCCCGGCCACCGGGGCCGGGCGCCAGAACAGCTGAATTACTCGGCCAGGTCCTGCTCCTCGATGGTCAGGTGGTGGTTGGTGAACACGCAGATGTCACCGGCGATATTCAGGGCGGTCTCGGCGATTTCGCGGGCCGAGAGGTCGGTCTTCTGCAGCAGGGCGCGTGCGGCGGCCTGGGCGTAGGCGCCACCGGAACCCATGGCGATCAGGCCGTCTTCGGGTTCGACCACGTCACCGTTGCCGGTGATGATCAGCGAGGCGTCCTTGTTGGCCACGGCCAGCATGGCTTCCAGGCGGCTCAGGGAGCGGTCGGTACGCCATTCCTTGGCCAGCTCGACGGCGGCACGGATCAGATGGCCCTGGTGTTTTTCCAGCTGGCCTTCAAAGCGTTCGAACAGGGTGAATGCGTCGGCGGTGGCACCGGCGAAGCCGGCGATGACCTGGCCGTGGTACAGGCGGCGGACCTTCTTGGCGTTGCCTTTCATCACGGTGTTGCCCAGGGAAACCTGGCCGTCGCCGCCCATGACGACTTTGCCGTGGCGGCGAACTGAAACGATGGTGGTCAAGGGGAGAGTCTCCACGCAGCGGGGCGAAAGTGCCTGATGCAGACTCATATGGGGGTGGAGGGAAGGATTTCAACCTTGCAGGATGAGTGGTAGGTGTTCATGGCCCCATCGCCGGCTACGCCGGCTCCCACAGGCTGTACACCGGCTCTTGTGGGAGCCGGCGTAGCCGGCGATGGGCCTCGAACGCATCAGCCTTCGTGGCTGATATGCCCGTCTACCAGGGTGTAACGCACCGCCCCTGGCAGGCAATGGCCGATGAACGGGCAGTTGTCGCCCTTGGAGCGCCAGGTTTCGCCGGCCACGGTCGAGGCCTTGGCGTCGAACAGCACCAGGTCCGCTGCACCACCGACCTTCAGCTCGCCGGCCGGAAGGCGCAGCGCCGCTGCAGGTCCTGCAGACAAACGTTGCAACAAAGTCGGCAGGTCGAGCAGGCCGTCCTCGACCAGGGTCATGGCCAGCGGCAGCAGCAGTTCGACACTGCTGATACCCGGTTCGGTGGCGCCGAACGGTGCCAGCTTGGCGTCACGCTCGTGAGGCTGGTGGTGGCTGGAGATCGCCTGGATCACCCCGGATTTCACCGCCTCGCGCAGGCCGTCACGGTCGGCGCGGGTGCGCAGTGGCGGTTGTACGTGGTACAGGCTGGAGAAATCGCGCAGGGCCTCGTCGGTGAGGATCAGCTGGTACAGGGCCACGTCGGCGGTGACCGGCAGGCCCAGTTCCTGGGCCTGGGCGATCAGGCGGGCGCCGCGGGCGCTGGTCAGCTGGCTGAAGTGCGCACGCACGCCGGTCTGTTCGACCAGCAGCAAATTGCGCGCCAGGGCCACGGTCTCGGCGGTTTCCGGAATGCCCGGCAGGCCGAGGAAGCTGGCCATGGCGCCTTCGTGGGCCAGGCCGCCCTGGGCCAGGTCGCGGTCCTGGGAGTGGAACACCACGGTCAGGTCGAAGGTGGCCGCATACTCCAGGGCGCGGGCCAGGGTGCGGTTGTTGCCGAAGCTGCTCAGGCCGTTGCCGAAGGCCACGCAGCCGGCATCGCGCAGGGCGATCAGCTCGGCCAGTTGCTCGCCTTCCAGGCCCTTGCTCAGGGCGCCGATCGGGAACACCTTGCTGTGCCCGGCCTCGCGGGCGCGGTCGAGGATCAGCTCGGCCACCGCCGAGGTGTCCAGCACCGGCTTGGTCTGCGGTGGGCAGCACAGGCTGGTGACGCCACCGGCCGCGGCGGCGCGGGTTTCGCTGGCGATGCTGCCCTTGCGGCTGTAGCCGGGCTCACGCAGGGCGACGTTGAGGTCGACCAGGCCGGGGGCGGCGATCAGGCCCTGGGCGTCGATGCTGCGCGCCGGGGTGAAACCGGCGGGCGCTGCACCGATGGCGACGATTTTACCGGCATCGATGTGCAGGTCGGCGGTCTGGTCCAGGCCGCTCTTAGGATCAATGACCCGGGCGCCAAGAATACTGAGGGTCACTGGGCGTTCTCCTGCTCGAATTGACGTTGGGCGGTCTGGCCGCTCATGGCCATGGACAGCACCGCCATGCGCACCGCGATGCCGTAGGTGACCTGGTTGAGGATCACCGAGTGGGCGCCGTCGGCCACTGCCGATTCGATCTCCACGCCGCGGTTGATCGGGCCCGGGTGCATGACGATGGCATCGGGCTTGGCCCCGGCCAGGCGTGCGGTGGTCAGGCCGAACAGGCGGTAGAACTCGCCTTCGCTGGGCAGCAGGCCGCCGGCCATGCGCTCACGCTGCAGGCGCAGCATGATCACCACGTCGACGTCCTTCAGTCCCTGTTCCAGGTCGGTGTAGACCTTCACGCCGTACTGCTCGATACCGATCGGCAGCAGGGTTTTCGGGCCGATCACGCGGATGTCCGGGCAACCCAGGGTTTTCAGGGCGAGCATGTTCGAGCGTGCCACCCGCGAGTGCAGGATGTCACCGACGATGGCCACCGAGAGGTTTTCGAAGCCGCCCTTGTGCCGGCGGATGGTGAGCATGTCGAGCATGCCCTGGGTCGGGTGGGCGTGACGGCCGTCGCCGCCGTTGATGATCGCCACCTCCGGGCAGACGTGCTCGGCGATGAAGTGCGCGGCACCGGAGTCGGCATGACGCACGACGAACATGTCGGCGGCCATGGCTTCGAGGTTGCGCAGGGTGTCGAACAGGGTTTCGCCCTTGCTGGTCGAGGAGGTCGACACGTTCAGGGTGATCACGTCGGCCGACAGCCGCTGGGCGGCCAGCTCGAAGGTGGTACGAGTACGGGTGGAGTTCTCGAAGAACACGTTGCACACGGTCTTGCCGCGCAGCAACGGGACTTTCTTCACGGCCCGGGCGCCGACTTCAAGGAAGGAATCGGCGGTGTCGAGGATTTCGGTCAGCAGTTCGCGGGGCAAACCGTCGAGCGAGAGAAAATGGCGCAGCTGGCCCTGATCATTGAGCTGCAGCGGGCGCTTGGCGTCGATTGGCGTCATCGCGAGGGACTCTTAAAGGGCGGAAGCGAGGTCCTGGCGCTCGAGGGCGAGCGGGGCGGGTCCGGTCAATTTTACCCGTTCATGGGCGGCCAGCGACAGGGTTGCACCGACCACATTCGGGCGGATCGGCAATTCGCCAGCATCCAGGTCCAGCAGGCAGACCAGGGTGACACTGGCAGGGCGGCCATAATCGAACAGTTCGTTGAGGGCGGCGCGGATGGTCCGACCGCTCATCAGCACGTCGTCCACCAGTACCAGGTGCTGGCCTTCGATTTCGAACGGCAGCGCCGAGGGACGTACCTGCGGGTGCAGGCCGTTCTGGCTGAAGTCGTCACGGTAGAAAGAAACATCGAGGGTGCCCAGGGCGCTGTCGTTGCCCAGTTCCTCGAGCAGGGCCTGGGCGACCCAGACACCTCCGGTGCGGATGCCGATGAAGCGCGGCTCGGCAATGTTGCGCCGGGCCAGATGGGCACGAAGGTCGACGGCCATCTGCCGGATCAGTTCGGCGGGATTGGGTAGGCTCATGCTTGCTCCTCAAGAGGCCGGGGGCGTGGCGCTGACCCGGCTTGAATCCGATGATCGGGATCAGGACTGCCCGGTATTGGCCTCCAGCCAGCCCTGCAGCAGCAGGGCAGCGGCAATGGCGTCCACCGGGTTGTCGCGGTAACTGCCGCGCTGACCGCCGCGGGCCATGCGCTCGCCCTTGGCTTCGAAGGTGGTCAGGCGTTCGTCGTGGGTATGCACAGGGAGGTTGAAACGGCCGTTCAGGCGCCGGGCGAACTTCTCGGCGCGCGCGCTCATTTCGCTGGGCGTGCCGTCCATGTTCAACGGCAGGCCGACGACAATGGCATCGGGTTGCCATTCCTTGATCAGTTTTTCCACCTGGGTCCAGTCCGGTACACCGTTCTGGGCCTTGAGGGTACACAGTTCGCGGGCCTGGCCGGTAATCACCTGGCCGACCGCGACACCGATCTGTTTGCTGCCGTAGTCAAAGCCCAGCAGCAGGCGCAGTTCGGCCATCAGGCGTGCCCCGCCTGGCTGGTGAGCAGGCTCAGGTTGATGCCCAGGCTCTTCGCGGCGGCGGCAAGGCGCTGCTCGCAGTCCATGCCGAAGATGATCTCGGGGTCGAACGGGCAGTTCAGCCAGGCGTTGTCAGCCAACTCCGCCTCCAGTTGCCCGGCTTCCCAGCCGGCGTAGCCGAGGGTGATCAGGCTCTGCCTGGGCCCCAGGCCGTCGGCGATGGCGAACAGCACATCCTGCGAGGTGGACAGCGACAGGCCCTCCAACTCGACGGTGGCCTGGAAACTCTTGTCGTTGCTGTGCAGGACGAAGCCACGGTCGGTCTGCACCGGGCCGCCCATGTAGATCGGTACCTGGGTGCAACTGGCCGGCGGTACGACGTTGGGGCGCAACTGTTCGAGGATATCGGCCAGGTTCAGGTCCTGGGGTCGGTTGACCACCAGCCCCATCGCCCCATTGGCGTTGTGCTCGACGATGTAGGTCAAGGAGTGCGCGAAGTTCGGGTCAGCCATGTGCGGCATGGCGATCAGGAACTGATGCTTGAGGTAACTCGGGCTGAGGTTTTTCATGGTTGTTAGTGTGGCGTTGGGGCGCCGTACTGACAAGCCTGGTTTCTGTGCAGTTGCAGCTGTTTGGTATGGGTGGGAGCGGGCTTGCCCCGCGATTGTGCTTCGAATGACACGCCGCGTCGCGGGGCAAGCCCGCTCCTACGGGTCAATTGCTCGACAGGCGGTCGCCGCGGGCGAAGCGCCAGGTGCGGATGATCTCCAACCGGTCGATGTCCGCCAGATCGCCGGTGAACGGCGCAAAGGGCGCTGCCAGGCGCACGATGCGCTGGGCGGCCTGGTCCAGCAACGGCTGGCCGGAGGACTCCAGCACCAGCACCTCATACAACGAACCATCGCGGTTGATCGACACCATCAGCCGCAGGCTGCCGTAGATCTGCTGGCGCCGGGCTTCGTCGGGGTAGTTGAGGTTGCCGATGCGTTCGACCTTCTTGCGCCATTCATCCTTGTACCAGGCGCCTTTGTCGCGCATGGTCGAGGCGGCGTTGAGGCGGTGGATGCGCGGGCGCTTGGCGTACAGCTGTTGCTCGTGGGACAGCTCGGCCTCGAGGCTGGCGATCTGGCTGGACAGCTGCGAGCTGTCGAAATCCGGGGTCGCGGCCTTGGGTTTGGGCTGCGGCTTGACTTCCTTGGGGCGGGTTTCGACTTTTTGTGCCTTGGGCGCCTGGGTGGTGACCACGGCCTTGGGCTTGGCCGGTGGTGGCGGGACATCCGGCTTGGCGGCCGGTGGCGGGGTCACCTTGTTGATCTTGCTGTCCTGGAACGGCGCCACTTCGGTGGTTTTCGGCACCGCCTTCTTGTCCAGGGTACCGCTGCCCTGCTGGTTGTCCTGCGCCAGGAAGTCAGCCTTCTGCGGGGCTTTCTCGCTCTTGAAGGTGGCCAGGGTGATTTCCATGGTGCGGCGGATTTCTTCCGGCTTGGCGATGGTGAAACCCACGCCGAGGATCAGCGCCAGGTGCACCAGGGCAGCCAGAAACAGGGTAAAACCGAGCCTGTCCGCCGGGCGGATGCGCGGAGGGACAAAGTCGGCGGGAATGTCGGCAGGCAGCGTCATCAGGTATCCAGCAGCCGCAGGACCGGAACAAACCGGCAGAGCAGGGCGCTTGTGGTCGAAATCGACCGGCATGATACCCCACTCTGCGCAGTTGCTTCGCGTCGACTGTCAGCGCGCCTTGAGCTTGCGATCAATGGCATCCATCAACTGCACGCCGATGCGGGTGCCGAAGGCGTTGTCGATTTCGCGGATGCAGGTCGGGCTGGTGACGTTGATTTCGGTCAGGTGCTCGCCGATCACGTCCAGGCCGACGAACAGCAGGCCTTTTTCGCGCAGGGTCGGGCCGACCTGTTCGGCGATCCAGCGGTCACGGTCGGTCAGGGGGCGCGCTTCGCCACGGCCGCCGGCGGCCAGGTTGCCGCGGGTCTCGCCGCTGGCCGGGATGCGCGCCAGGCAATAGGGCACAGGCTCCCCGTCGATCATCAGAATGCGCTTGTCGCCGTCCTTGATCGCCGGCAGGTAGGCCTGCGCCATGATCTGCTGGGTACCGTGGCCGGTCAGGGTCTCGAGGATCACCGAGAGGTTCGGGTCGCCCGGGCGGTGGCGGAAAATCGAAGCGCCGCCCATGCCGTCCAGCGGCTTGAGGATCACATCGCCATGCTGGGCGGCGAAATCACGCAGGATATCGGCGCGGCGGCTGACCAGGGTCGCTGGCGTGCACTGCGGGAACAGGGTGGCGAACAGCTTCTCGTTGCAGTCGCGCAGGCTCTGCGGACGGTTGACCACCAGCACGCCGGCGGCCTCGGCCTGCTCCAGCAGGTAAGTGCTGTAGACGAACTCCATGTCAAAGGGCGGATCCTTGCGCATCAGGATCACGTCCAGGTCGCTCAGGGCGTTGTCCTGCTCGGTGTCGAGCTCGAACCAGTGCTCAGGGTCGGCGAACACCTTCAGCGGGCGCATCCGCGCCCGGGCAACCCCGGCGCCCTGGTACAGGTCTTGCTGTTCCATGTAGAACAGCGACCAGCCGCGCTCCTGGGCGGCGAGCAGCATGGCCAGCGAGCTGTCCTTCTTGTAGGAAATGCGCGCGATGGGGTCCATGACAATCCCGAGACGAACGCTCATGGGCTATATCCTCTGAAGCGGCGCGGTGCCGCGTTGGCTCAAAAAAAGTGGCGTCAGGGTGGCGCTCGCGGCGCTGGCGGTCAAGGGGCAAACGCATGCGCGGTGGCATCACGCCGGGCCATGGCGCGGGCCCGATGGAATGCACCCCCAGAGTGTGCTAAAAAGGCCTGGCACGTGGCCTGCACGGCCTTTCCAGGCGACGCTTGAGCAGCAAGGGTAGAGCAATTATGGAACAGCCCGGCGCGGCACTGAAGGTAATGGTGATCGATGACTCCAAGACGATTCGCCGTACCGCCCAGATGTTGCTCAGCGAAGCAGGTTGCGAAGTCATCACGGCCACCGACGGGTTCGATGCCCTGGCCAAGATCATCGACCTGCGACCGCAGATCATCTTCGTCGACGTGTTGATGCCGCGTCTGGACGGCTACCAGACCTGCGCCCTGATCAAACACAACAGCGCCTTCAAGGATACGCCAGTGATTCTCCTGTCGTCCCGTGACGGCCTGTTCGACAAGGCCAGGGGCCGGGTCGTCGGCTCCGACCAATTTTTGACCAAGCCTTTCAGCAAGGAAGAACTGCTGGATGCGATCAGGGCCCATGTGCCCGGGTTCGCCGCAGAAGAACAACCCGCACCCTGACACCGCCCCCTGTGGCGCGGCGTCCATTGTATTGATGGGGAACAGCATGGCCCGAGTTCTGATCGTCGATGATTCGCCGACCGAAATGTACAAACTGACCGGAATGCTCGAGAAGCACGGGCACCAGGTGCTCAAGGCCGAGAACGGCGCCGATGGCGTGGCCCTGGCGCGTCAGGAGAAGCCTGACGCAGTGCTGATGGACATCGTCATGCCCGGCATGAACGGTTTCCAGGCCACCCGGCAACTGAGCAAGGAGCCGGAAACCGCGAACATCCCGGTGATCATCGTCACCACCAAGGATCAGGAAACCGACAAGGTCTGGGGGCAGCGCCAGGGTGCCAAGGACTACCTGACCAAGCCGGTGGATGAAGAAACACTGGTCAAAGTGCTCAACGGCGTCCTCAAAGGTTGACCACCCGGCCCATGGGCGAGTCGCTGACGGCCTTCGAACTGCTGCTGGACATCGACCAGCGCTGCCGCTTGCTGGCGGCCGACCTGCCGCTGCAGGAGGCCCGACTGCAGAGCTGGAGCGGCATCGGCTTTCGCATTGCAGAGCAGTGGTTCGTCGCGCCCATGGGCGAGATCGCCGAAGTCCTGCACGAGCCACGGTTGAGCCGGATTCCCGGGGTCAAGCCCTGGGTCAGCGGGGTGGCCAACCTGCGGGGCCGGCTGCTGCCGGTGATGGACCTGCGCGGCTTCCTCGGCCTGGGCGTGTCGGCCCCGCACAAACAGCGCCGGGTGCTGGTGCTCGACCATGAAGAACTGTTTGCCGGGCTGCTGGTGGACGAAGTGCTGGGTTTGCAGCATTTCCCGTTGCACAGCCTGGAGCTGTCGCCGCCCACGCCCTTGCTCAGCGGTGCGGCGCCCTTCGTCCAGGGGCACTTCCAGCGGCAACGCTGCTGGGCGATCTTCAGCCCGCTGGCCCTGGCCCAGGCGCCGGGTTTTCTCGACGTGGCGTTGTAAAGGAATGCCGGATTCGTGACCAAGACCAAGACGACTACTTCGCCCCAAGGCTCGCGCAGCAGCGCCCGGATCGCGGCGTTGTTCGTCGTGCTGATCCTGTCGATCATCCTGCTGTTCGCCAACTTCGCCTACCTCAACACCCAGGCCAACTACGACAAGCAGTACATCGGCCACGCCGGGGAGCTGCGGGTGCTGTCCCAGCGCATTGCCAAGAACGCCACCGAGGCGGCGGCGGGCAAGGCGCGGGCGTTCCGCCTGCTCAGCGAGGCCCGCAACGACTTCGAGCAGCGCTGGGGCTACCTGAAGAAGGGGGACGCGGCCACGGGCCTGCCGGCCGCGCCTGTGACGGTGCGCAATGAAATGGATGCGGTGCTGCGCGACTGGGAAGGCCTGCGCAAGAACACCGATACCATTTTGGCCAGCGAACAGACCGTGCTGTCGCTGCATCAGGTGGCGGCCACCCTGGCCGAGACCGTGCCGCAGTTGCAGGTTGAATACGAAAAGGTCGTCGAGATCCTGCTGCAGAGCGGTGCGCCCGCCAACCAGGTGGCGGTTGCCCAGCGCCAGTCGTTGCTGGCCGAACGCATCCTTGGCTCGGTCAACACCGTCCTGGCCGGTGACGATACCTCGGTGCAGGCGGCCGATGCCTTCGGCCGCGACGCCAGCCGTTTCGGCCAGGTGCTCGATGCCATGCTGGGGGGCAATCCGACCATCCAGGTCACCCGTGTCCAGGACCCCGATGCCCGGGCGCGGCTGGCGGAAATCTCCGAACTGTTCCAGTTCGTCGCCGGCTCCGTGGATGAAATCCTCGAGACTTCGCCTGAGCTGTTCCGGGTGCGTGAAGCGGCCGGAAGCATTTTCAACCAGTCGCAAACCCTGCTCGACGAGGCCTCGCGCCTGGCCAACGGTTTCGAGAACCTGGCCAACGGGCGCACCCTGGATACCGTCGGCGGCTACGTGCTGGGACTGCTGGCGCTGGCTTCGATCATCCTGATCGGCCTGGTGATGGTCCGTGAGACCCACCGGCAACTGCGTGAAACGGCCGAGAAGAACGAGCGCAACCAGCAGGCGATCATGCGCCTGCTCGACGAAATCGAAGACCTGGCCGATGGCGACCTGACCGTGACGGTTTCGGTCACCGAAGACTTCACCGGCGCCATTGCCGACTCGATCAACTATTCCATCGACCAGTTGCGCGACCTGGTGGCCACCATCAACCTCAGTGCCGAGTCCGTGGCCAGTGCCGTGCAGGACACCCAGAACACTGCCCACCAGCTGGCCAAGGCCTCGGAGCACCAGGCCGAACAGATCAGCGAGGCCTCGGTGGCGGTGGGCGACATGGCCGAGTCCATCGACCGGGTATCCACCCATGCCTACGAATCGGCCAAGGTGGCCGAGCGCTCGGTACTGATTGCCAACAAGGGCAACGAGGTGGTGCACAACACCATCCATGGCATGGACAACATTCGCGAGCAGATCCAGGACACCGCCAAGCGGATCAAGCGCCTGGGCGAGTCTTCCCAGGAAATCGGCGATATCGTCAGCCTGATCGACGACATTGCCGACCAGACCAACATTCTCGCCCTCAACGCGGCGATCCAGGCGTCGCTGGCCGGTGAGGCCGGGCGAGGCTTTGCCGTGGTCGCCGACGAAGTGCAGCGTCTGGCCGAGCGCTCGTCTTCGGCCACCCGCCAGATCGAAGCGCTGGTACGCACCATCCAGGCCGACACCAACGAAGCGGTGATCTCCATGGAACAGACCACCGCCGAGGTGGTACGCGGCGCGCGCCTGGCCCAGGATGCCGGGGTGGCCCTGGCGGAGATCGAAGGGGTATCGCAGACCCTCGCCGAGCTGATCCACAGCATCTCCGACGCCGCCCAGCTGCAGACCTCTTCGGCCGGGCAGATCTCGCATACCATGGCGGTGATCCAGCAGATCACCTCGCAGACCTCCGCCGGCTCCAGCGCGACCGCCGAGAGCATCGGCAACCTGGCGCAGATGGCCAGTGAAATGCGTCGCTCGGTGTCCGGATTCACCTTGCCACCGACCCCACCACGATGAGTGCGGGCACGTGAGCATGGCAATGGGAGCAGATATGGCTGAGCGGCATGAAACGGTGGCCCTGACCTGGGTCAAGGCCGCCATCGGCGATTGCCTGGCTCTGGCACGCCTGGCGCTGGAGCAGTTCAGCGCCGAGCCGACCGATGAGGCGGTACTGGCCGGTTTCGTCGACAACCTGCATCAGGTCCGCGGCTGCCTGGTGATGCTGGAGCTCAGTGGCGCAGCATTACTGGCCGAGGAGCTGGAGCTGTTGGGCCAGGCCTTGCGCGAACGTCGTGTCGGCCAGCGTGGTGAGGCCCTGGGGGCCTTGTTCCGCGGTCTTGAACAGCTGCCCTTGTACCTGGAGCGACTGCGCAGTGCGCGGCGCGACCTGCCGCTGGTGGTGTTGCCCGTGCTCAACCAGCTGCGTGCCGAGCGCGGTGCCGAGTCGCTGGGGCAAGGCAGCCTGTTGAGTTCGACACCTGCGGCAGCCGATGAGCTGGCCAATCTCGATCTGTCCCTGGGCTCGCTGCGTGAGCGCCTGCAGGCCGGCTCGGACCGGGACGCCTTGCGTTCGGTGGTAGCCGCGCTGTGCGAAGATCTGATGCGGGTCAAGGAACGCCTGGACCTGTTCGTGCGCAGCGACCGCCAGCGCCTGGACGACCTGCAGCCCTTGCTGTCGCCGCTGCGCCAGATTGCCGACACCCTGGCGGTATTGGGCTTTGGCCAGCCGAGGCGGGTGATCATCGATCAGGTGCTGGTGTTGCAGAGCCTGGCCCAGGGCCAGCGTGCGCCGGACGATGCGGTACTGATGGATATCGCCGGGGCGCTGCTTTATGTCGAGGCGACCCTGGCTGGCATGGTCGGCCCGCTGGAGCACCTGCCCAGCCAGAGTGCATTGCCGGGAACCGACCTGGCCGAGATACGCCAGTTGGTGCTGGCCGAGGCGCACTCGGTATTGCAGCAGGTCAAGGACCTGATCGGCGACTGCCTTGATGCCGGCTGGCAGCCCCAGCGCCTGCAACCGGTACCCGGCTTGCTGCAACAGATTCGTGGGGCCCTGGCGATGCTCATGCTGCCACGGGCATCCGCCCTGATCGGACGCTGCGGTGATTATGCCCAGGCCCATTTGCTGGTCGATGCGCAACCGGATGCCCAGCCCCTGGCGGACCTGGCGGATGCCCTGACAGCCTGTGAATGTTACCTGCAGTGGCTGATCGCCGATCCACAGGCCAGTCCCTGGCACTTTCTCGATGCCGCCCAGCGCAGCCTGGTCGCGTTGGGCTACGCGCCCGAGCCCGAGCCCGAGCCCGAGCCCGAGTCGGCAGTGGTCGAGGTGCCGGCACCGGTGGACGAAGAGCCGCCAGTCGATGACGAACTGCGCGAGGTGTTCCTGGAAGAGGCCAATGAGCTGCTGCCGCAGATGAGCGAGCACTGGTCGCGCTGGCAGGCCGATGGGCACGACCGCGAGGCGCTGATTGAATTACGTCGCGGCCTGCATACCCTCAAGGGCAGCGGGCGGATGGTCCGGGCCCAGGGGCTGGCGGAGCTGGCCTGGGCGGCCGAGCACCTGCTCAACCGGGTGCTTGAAGGTCGGGTGACGCTTGACGTTGCAAGCCTGCAGCAGGCCCTTGGGCTGATCCCGGGGTTGCTGGTGTCCTTTGCCGACGGCCAGGTGCAGGGCGGCAAGGCAGTCGAGGAGCTGGCGCTGCACCTGCATGCGCTGGCGATGAACGACGCCAGCTCTGCTACGGCTGCCAGCGAAGCCATTGACCCACAGTTGCTGGAGATCTTCCGCAACGAGGCCGAGGGCCACCTGGCGAGCCTCGACAGCTTCCTGCAGGCCAGCGATCAGCAATTGCCGCTGCCGGTCAGCGACAGCCTGCAGCGCGCCTTGCATACCCTCAAGGGCAGTGCCGCCATGGCCGGGGTTGCCCCGATCGCCGAACTGGCTGGCGCGCTCGACCTGTTGGCGCGGGAATTCAAGGCCCATCAGCTGGCCTTCGACCTAGATGAAATCTACCTGCTGGAAAGTGCCGAGCCACTGCTGCGGCGCGGGCTTGAACAATTGGCCAGCACGCCGCTGGCCCCTATCACCGGCGCCGCAGTGCTGATCGAAGACATCCACCAGGTGGTCGAGGCGCGCTTGCAGGCCCTGTTGCAGGCACCCAGCGAGGCCGGGCGGATCAAGCGTGATCCGCAACTGATCGCCAGCTTCCTGGCCCAGGGCATGGACATCCTGCTCGATGCCGAGTCGTTGTTGCTGCGCTGGCAGGAGCACCCGGGTGAGCGCCAGGAGCTCACCGCGCTGCTCGACGAGCTGACCACCCTGGGCCAGAGTGCTCACCTGGCCGACCTCTGGCAGGTGGACGAGCTCTGCGAAGCGTTGCTGGACCTCTATGGCGCCGTGGAAGAGAGCAGCCTGGCGGTCAGTGCGCGTTTCTTCGAAGAGGCCCAGCACGCCCATGAAGCGTTGATCGACATGCTCGACCAGATCGCCGCCGGCCAGGAAGTGGACCCGCGTCCCGAGCGCCTGGCGGCATTGCGTGGTCTGCTCGATCAGGCCCTGGCCCCGGAAGCCACGGGCCTGGTCAGTGTGCGTGATGGCCGCGCACAGGTTGCCGAGCTGGGCGAGGCGACAGCAGCCCTGGCGGCCGAGCCGATGCTGGTCGAGCTGTTCCTGGAAGAGGCCGGCGATGTGCTGGAGGGCGCCGACCAGGCCCTGGCCCGCTGGCTGGCCGATCCGGACAACGCCTCGGCACTGTCGTCGCTGCAAGGCGACCTGCAGACCCTCAAGGGCGGGGCGCAGATGGCGGCCATCGGTGCGGTCGAGGTGCTGTCCCGGGAGCTGGAGCTGGTGTACGAAGGCCTGGTCGATCGTCGCTTCAGCCCGAGCACTGAACTGGCAACGTTGCTCAAACGCGGCCACGTCGCGCTGGCCCGGGCGCTCGAGCAGTTGCGCCAGGGGCAGGCGCCTGCGTCCGGGGTCGAGTTGCTGGCCGCGCTGCGTGAGTTGCGCCATGGCGCACCGCCAGCCGTGGCGGCGGACAAGCCCGCCGACCCGGTGCAGGAGGCCGGCGACAAGGAGTTGCTGGAAATCTTCCTCGAAGAAAGCTCCGATATCGTCGAAAGCTCCGGCGCCGCCCTGTTGCGCTGGCAGGCCGAGCCGCGCAACAGCGTCGAGGTGGAGAACCTGCTGCGTGACCTGCACACCCTCAAAGGTGGCGCGCGCATGGTCGAGATCGCGCCGATCGGCGACCTGGCCCACGAACTGGAATTCCTCTACGAGCTGCTGGCGGCCGGGCAACTGCAACCGAGTACGGCGCTGTTCAGTCTGTTGCAGAACTGCCACGACCGACTGGCCCACATGCTCGATGCCGTTCGCCTGCAGCAGCCGCTGCATGCGGCCACGGCACTGATCGACTACATCCGCAACTTCAGCAGTGCCGCCCTGGCCGATACCGCCGCCCACCAGTCCCACCCCGACACCGCGCCTGTGGACGCCCCGGCGGCCACCCCTGAGCGCGGGCCGGCGGACATGGTCAAGGTGACCTCGGAGCTGCTCGACGACCTGGGCAACCTGGCGGGTGAGCACTCGATCATTCGCGGGCGAGTCGAGCAGCAGGTCAACGATGCCCAGGTGGCCCTGAACGAGATGGAGACCACCCTGGAGCGCATGCGCGATCAGTTGCGCCGCCTGGACACCGAGACCCAGGGACGCATCCTCAGTCGCCAGCAGGCCGATGGCGACAACCACGCCTACGACGACTTCGACCCGCTGGAAATGGACCGCCACTCGCAGTTGCAACAGCTGTCGCGGGCCTTGTTCGAGTCGGCCTCCGACTTGCTCGACCTCAAGGAAACCCTGGCCGTTCGCGCCCAGGAGGCGCAGAGCCTGTTGCAACAGCAGGCACGGGTCAACAGCGAACTGCAGGAAGGCCTGATGCGCACCCGCATGGTGCCGTTCGAGCGCCTGGTGCCGCGGCTGCAGCGGGTCGTTCGGCAGGTAGCCAGCGAGCTGGGCAAGCAGGTCGAACTGGTCGTCGGCAATGCCGAAGGCGAGATGGACCGCAGCGTACTGGAACGCATGGTGGCGCCGCTGGAGCACATGCTGCGCAACGCCGTCGACCATGGCCTGGAACCCCGCGAGGTGCGCCTGGCGGCGGGCAAGCCGGAGCAGGGGCTGATCAGCCTGAACCTGTTGCACGAAGGGGCCGATATCGTCATCGAAATGTCCGATGACGGGGCCGGCGTGCCTCTGGATGCGGTGCGGCGCAAGGCGATCAAGCGCGGTCTGCTTGACCCCGCCGCCGAACTCAGCGACCACGAGATCATGCAGTTCATTCTCCAGCCGGGCTTCTCCACGGCCGAGAAGATCACCCAGATTTCCGGGCGTGGCCTGGGCATGGACGTGGTCCATGAAGAGGTCAAGCAACTGGGCGGCTCGATGGTCATCGAGTCCAACCCGGGCAAGGGCGCGCGCTTTTTGATTCGCCTGCCGTTTACCGTGTCGGTCAACCGGGCGCTGATGGTGCACTACGGTGAAGAGCAATACGCCGTCCCACTCAACACAATCGAAGGCATCGTACGGGTGCCGCCGGCGGAGCTTGAGGCCTGCTACCAGCTCGATCCGCCCAGCTACGAATACGCCGGTCATCGCTATGCACTGCATTTTCTCGGTGAGTTGCTGCAGGGCGCCGTGCAACCGCGGCTGCTGGGGCAGAGCCTGCCGCTGCCGGTGCTGCTGGTGCACTCCCATGAGCAGCAGTTCGCGATACAGGTCGACAGCCTGGCGGCCAGCCGTGAAATCGTGGTCAAGAGCCTCGGGCCGCAGTTCGCCGGGGTCCAGGGCTTGTCCGGAGCGACCTTGCTGGGCGATGGCCGGGTGGTGCTGATCCTGGACCTGCTGGGACAGCTGCGCGGTTTGCAGCAACGTCACGCCCAGCAGGCGGGAAGTAATGCCAGCCTGCGCCGCCAGCAGATCGAGCGTGCACCGCAGCGGCCATTGCTGGTGATGGTGGTCGATGACTCGGTGACCGTACGCAAGGTCACCGGGCGTCTGCTGGAACGCCATGGCATGAACGTGTTGACCGCCAAGGACGGGGTGGATGCCATGGTGCTGCTGCAGGAGCATCGGCCCGACATTCTCTTGCTCGACATCGAGATGCCGCGCATGGACGGCTTCGAAGTGGCCACCCAGGTCCGCCAGGACCCGCAGCTCAAGGATTTGCCGATCATCATGATCACCTCGCGAACCGGGCAGAAGCACCGCGACCGGGCCATGTCCATCGGCGTCAACGATTACCTGGGCAAGCCCTATCAGGAGTCGGTGCTGCTGCAAAGTATCGCCCGCTGGAGTGCCCGCGATGTTTGAACAATCCGTACGTAACGGCCGGCGCACCAGCCTGACCGGCCTGTTGCTGGCCCTGGGCGACCGTTGCCTGGTGCTGCCCAATGTCGCCGTGGCCGAGCTGATCGGTTATCAGGCGGGTGCGCCGGCCGAGCACTCACCGCCATGGCTGCTCGGCTGGATCGACTGGCGCAACCAGCGCGTGCCCCTGCTCAGTTTCGAGGCGGCGTGCGGGGCCCCGGTGAAGGTCGGTGAACGGGCACGGATCGTCGTGCTCAATGCCCTGGGCGGCAGTCGCCTGCGCTTCGTGGCCATACTGGTGCAGGGCATTCCACGTTCCTGCAAGCTCGACAGCCAGCTCAATTATGTGGATGTGCCGCTGGCGCCGCTGGAGCTGGCGGCGGTCCAGGTGGGTGAGCAGGTTGCCCGGGTGCCGGACCTGCCGGCGCTGGAGCGCTTGCTGGAGGACGCAGGGCTGGTTTGAAACATTTGCCTGTGTAGGATGGGATGCCAGTCCGTTTTCAGGAGGACCCTGCTGCATGTATCACGGTGAACGTTTCAACGCCTGGACGCACTTGGTCGGCGCGGTGCTGGCCTGTGTCGGCGCCGTCTGGTTGCTGGTGGTGGCCGGCTTGCAGGGCGATCCCTGGAAGATCGTCAGCCTGGCCATCTACGGCTTTACCCTGCTGTTGCTCTACAGCATTTCCACCCTCTACCACAGCGTGCGCGGCAAGGCCAAGGTGGTGATGCGCAAGCTCGACCACCTGTCGATCTACCTGCTGATCGCCGGTAGCTACACCCCGTTTTGCCTGGTCAGCCTGCGTGGCCCCTGGGGCTGGAGTCTGTTCGGGGTGGTCTGGGGGCTGGCGCTGATCGGCATGCTCCAGGAGATCAAGCCACGCTCCGAAGCCCGGGTGCTGTCGATCATTATCTATGCGGTGATGGGCTGGATCGTGCTGGTGGCGGTCAAGCCACTGCTGGCCAGCCTGGGCGCGGCGGGCTTCGCCTGGCTGGCGGCCGGTGGTGCGTTCTACACCATCGGCATCATCTTCTTCGCCTACGACAGCCGCTTTCGCCACTGGCATGGCATCTGGCACTTGTTCGTCATTGCCGGCAGCCTGATGCACTTCATCGCCGTGTTTTTCTACGTGCTCTAGAAATCGCCCCACAACTGCTGGGCAACGGCCAGGGCCACCACGGGGGCGGTTTCGGTGCGCAATACCCGTGGACCGAGGCGGGCGGCATGGAAACCGGCGGCCTTGGCCTGGTCGACCTCCGCATCGCTCAAGCCGCCTTCCGGACCGATCAGAAACGCCAGGCTCTCGGGCTTCTGGTGGCTGACCAGGGGTTCGGCCACCGGGTGAAGCACCAGCTTGAGCTGTTCGTCGCAGGCCTTGAGCCAGTCGGCCAGCAGCATTGGCGGGTTGATCTGCGGCACGCTGGAGCGGCCACATTGCTCGCAGGCGCTGATCGCCACCTGGCGCCAGTGGGCCAGGCGCTTGTCGGCGCGCTCGTCCTTGAGGCGCACTTCACAGCGCTCGCTGACGATCGGGGTGATGACGTTGGCACCCAGTTCGGTGGCCTTCTGGATCGCCCAGTCCATCCGCTCTCCGCGCGACAGGCCCTGGCCCAGGTGAACCTTGAGGCTGGCGTCGGCCTGGCCGGCGAAGGCCTCGTGCAGGCTGACGCGCACGGTTTTCTTGCCGACTTCGAGCAATTGGCCGAGGAATTCCTGGCCGCTGCCGTCGAACAGCTGCACGGCGTCGCCGACGGCCATGCGCAGCACCCGGCCGATGTAGTGGGCCTGGGCTTCGGGCAAGTCGTGCTCGCCGAGGCTCAGGGGGGCGTCAATGAAGAAGCGGGACAGTCTCATGCTCTAACTCTGAAGATGTGTTGGCTGTGCGGGCGCTATCGCGGGCTTGCCCCGCGATTCTGTTAGCCCGGATCGCGGAAGTCGGGGTGGAAGTCAGCCGGCACCGCCACGCTGACGCTGCTGCGGGTGGCGATGTCGATGCCCTCGCTGGCAACTTCGGCAAGGAAGTCGATCTGCTCGGGGGTAATGACATAAGGCGGCAGGAAATACACCACGCTGCCCAGCGGCCGCAGCAGGGCGCCACGGGTCAGGGCGTGCTCGAACACCTTCAGGCCGCGACGCTCCTGCCAGGGGTAGGCGGTTTTGGTGGCCTTGTCCTGGACCATCTCGATGGCCAGGGCCATGCCGGTCTGGCGGACTTCGGCGACGTGGGGATGGTCGACCAGGTGGGCGGTGGCGGCGGCCATGCGCGCCGACAAGGCCTTGTTCTGTTCGATGACGTTGTCCTGCTCGAAGATATCCAGGGTCGCCAGGGCAGCGGCACACGCCAGCGGGTTGCCGGTATAGCTGTGCGAGTGCAGGAAGGCGCGCAGGGTCGGATAGTCGTCGTAGAACGCGCTGTACACCTCATTGGTGGTCAGGCAGGCGGCCAGGGGCAGGTAGCCGCCGGTCAGGGCCTTGGACAGGCAGAGGAAGTCCGGGCGGATACCGGCCTGTTCGCAGGCGAACATCGTCCCGGTACGGCCGAAGCCCACGGCGATCTCGTCATGGATCAGGTGCACGCCATAGCGGTCGCAGGCCTCGCGCAGCAGCTTGAGGTACACCGGGTGGTACATGCGCATGCCGCCGGCACCCTGGATCAGCGGCTCGACGATGACCGCGGCGACACTGGCATGGTGTTCGGCCAGGGCCTGCTCCATGGCGGCGAACATCGTGCGCGAGTGTTCCTCCCAGCTCACGCCCTCGGGCCGCAGGTAGCAGTCCGGACTTGGCACCTTGAGGGTATCGAGCAACAGGGCCTTGTAGGTTTCGGTGAACAGCGGCACGTCGCCCACCGACATCGCGGCGATGGTCTCGCCGTGGTAGCTGTTGCTCAGGGTGATGAAGCGCTTCTTCTCCGGCTGGCCTTTGTTGAGCCAGTAGTGAAAGCTCATTTTCAGCGCCACTTCGATGCAGGACGAACCGTTATCGGCGTAGAAGCATCGATCCAGGCCTTCCGGGGTCAGCTGCACCAGGCGCTCGGACAACTCGATCACCGGCTGGTGGCTGAAACCGGCGAGGATCACATGCTCGAGCTGATCGACCTGGTCCTTGATGCGCTGGTTGATGCGCGGGTTGGCGTGACCGAAGACATTCACCCACCAGGAGCTGACGGCATCGAGGTAGCGTTTACCTTCGAAGTCTTCCAGCCATACGCCTTCGCCGCGCTTGATCGGGATCAGGGGCAGGTGTTCGTGGTCTTTCATCTGGGTGCAGGGGTGCCACAGGACCTTCAGGTCACGTTGCATCCACTGTTGGTTGAGGCCCATTTCGATTCTCCTGGCGACGACAGCGCGGACATGCGGCGCAAGCCTATGCAATGCGCAGGACAAGGACAACCCGTGACTTGCAATCAGACCGCTGGCGTCGCTGGCGGGGGCGCTTGGCGTGGCGTATCCTTCGGCTATTCTTTCCGGGGGATCCCCCCAAAAATCTGCTTTGATCCGGAGTTCGCCAAAATGTCTGCTGGGTGGCTACGCGCGTGTGCGCTGGTAATGATAGGACTGTTCAGCGCTACTGCGCTGGCCAAGGACAAGACCGTAATCGTCGTTGGTGGCGGTCTGGCCGGCCTGACAGCCGCGTATGAATTGCAGGGCAAAGGCTGGCAGGTCACCCTGCTCGAAGCAAAACCGGGCATGGGCGGGCGCTCGGGTCTGGCGACCAGCGAGTGGATCGGCAACAGCAAGGCCCAGCCGGTGCTCAACCAGTATCTGGATACCTTCAAGATCAGCACCCAGCCGGCGCCGGAGTACGTCCGCACCCCGGGCTACCTGATCGATGGCGAGTATTACAGCGCCGCCGACCTGGCCACCAAGCAGCCGGCCACCGCCGAGGCACTCAAGCGTTACGAGAAGACCCTCGACGACCTGGCGCGCTCGATCGACGATCCGCTGAACCCGCACGCCAACAGCACCCTGTTCGCCCTCGACCAGATGAACGTGTCCATCTGGCTGGACAAGCTGCAGTTGCCGACCACCGCGCGACAGCTGATCAACCAGCAGATCCGTACCCGTTATGACGAGCCTTCGCGCCTGTCGCTGCTTTATTTCGCCCAGCAGACCCGCGTCTACCGGGGCGTCAGCGATCGTGACCTGCGTGCCGCGCGCCTGCCAGGCGGTAGCCCGGTGCTGGCCCAGGCCTTCGTCAAGCAACTGAAAACCATCAAGACCAGCTCGCCGGTCAGTGCCATCACCCAGGACAAGGACGGCGTCACCGTCAAGGTCGGTAGCGTTGGCTACCAGGCCGACTACGTGGTCCTGGCCGTACCGCTGCGCGCCCTGGCGAAAATCCAGATGATCCCGGGCCTGGACAACCAGCACCTGGCAGCGCTCAAGGGCACCAACTACGGCTGGCGCGACCAGCTGATGCTGAAGTTCAAGAACCCGGTGTGGGAGCCGCGTGCGCGCATGTCCGGCGAAATCTTCAGCAACACCGGCCTGGGCATGCTGTGGATCGAGCCTGCGCTCAAGGGCGGGGCCAACGTGGTGATCAACCTGTCGGGTGACAACGCTCGCCTGCTGCAGGCCTTCGGCGACAAGCAGATGGTCGATCAGGTGCTGATCCGCCTGCATTCGTTCTACCCACAAGCCCGTGGTGCCTTCACCGGTTATGAAGTGCGTCGCTACAGTACCGACGCCGGCATGGGCGGCGCCTACCTGGCCTATGGCCCGGGCCAGATCAGCAAGTTCTGGCGCCTGTGGGAGCGTCCGGTGCAACGTATCGCCTTTGCTGGCGAACACACCGACGCCCTTTACCCAGGCACCCTGGAAGGCGCCCTGCGCAGCGGCCAGCGCGCGGCCAGCCAGGTTCAGGACCTGGCAGCGGGCAAGTCCTTCGATCCGGTCAAGGCGGCGCCGGTTGCTGCTGCGGCGGCTACTGCGGCCGTGGCGAGCAAGGGCAACTTCTTCACCAACCTGTTTGGCGGCTCGTCCGACAAGCCGGCCAAGGCGGCAGAGCCGGTGAAGCAGGAAGAAAACAAGCCGGGCTTCTTCAAGCGCCTGTTCGGCAGTGACGACAAGCCCGCTGCCGCGCCTGCGGCCAAGCCGGTCGAGTCCGCTGCTGCGCCAGCACCTGCACCAGCCCCCGCTGCGCCTGTAGCGCCGGTGGCCAAGCAGGAGCCGGTCAAGCCTGCTCCGGCCAAGGCCGCGCCAACCAAGAGCACTGCGGCCAAGCCTGCACCGGCGAAGAAACCGGTGGCCAAGACCGAACAGACCAAGAAAACGGCCGCCAAGGCGGAGCCAGCCAAGAAGCCGGTAGCCAACATTCAAGCCAAGGCGCAGTGATGCGTTGACGCTATCGCGGGGCAATCCCCTCTTACGGGAGCGGGATTGCCCCGCGATATTTCCATACCTTCCCCCGCAGTTAATGTTTCCTTAATAGCGTCGTTCCACACTAACAATCGTTTTTCTCGATATTTCAAAGCAAAATTTTCCGCTTTAATTCGATAGTTAAGTCGTTAGTCTTGAGCACAGTTCTTACAGGGAAACACGGCAATGCAGCTGCGCAATTCAACTTCGCGTTATGGCCTGGTCAGTATCGTCATGCACTGGGGCGTGGCCCTGGCAGTCTTCGGGCTGTTCGGGTTGGGCTTGTGGATGATGGAGCTGGACTACTACAGCCCATGGCGCAAGGAAGCACCTGAGCTGCACAAGAGCATTGGCCTGGTGCTGCTGGCCGTGATGCTGGTGCGGGTGTTCTGGCGCTTCATCAGCCCGCCACCACCGGCGCTACCCAACCACGGCAAGCTGACCCGCATGGCCTCCAAGGCCGGCCACGGCGCCCTGTATCTCGGACTTTTCGCGGTGATGATCGCCGGCTACCTGATTTCCACGGCTGATGGCGTGGGTATCCCGGTGTTCGGTCTTTTCGAAGTGCCGGCGTTGGTGAGCAACCTGCCCGACCAGGCGGATGTTGCCGGTGAAATCCATTTCTATCTGGCCTGGGGCCTGGTGATCTTTGCCGGTCTTCACGCCCTGGCAGCCCTGAAACACCACTTTATCGACCGTGACGCGACCCTCAAGCGCATGCTGGGCCGCAATGCTTGATGTTCAACCTCAACTCCAAAGGGATATAGACGCATGTTGAAAAAGACTCTTGCCGCTCTGGCGCTCGGTACTGCAATGCTCTCGGCTGGCCAGGCCATGGCGGCAGACTACAAGATCGACAAGGAAGGCCAGCACGCCTTCGTTGACTGGAAAATCAGCCACCTGGGCTACAGCTTCATCCACGGAACCTTCAAGGATTTCGATGGTAACTTCAGCTGGGACGCTGCCAAGCCTGAAGCCAGCAAGATTGCTGTCGACCTGAAGACCGCCAGCCTGTGGTCCAACCACGCCGAGCGTGACAAGCACATCGCCAGCAAAGACTTCCTCGATGTGAAGAAGTACCCAACGGCCAAGTTCGTTTCCACCAGCGTCAAGCCAACCGGTGAGAAAACTGCCGACGTGACCGGCGACCTGACCATGCACGGCGTGACCAAGCCTGTCACCTTCAAGGCGACCTTCAACGGCGAAGGCAAGGACCCGTGGGGCGGCGAGCGCGCTGGTTTCAACGCGACCACCACCCTGAACCTGAACGATTTCGGCATCAAAGGCCCGGGCGCTACTTCGCAGACCCTGGACCTGGATATCTCGATCGAAGGTATCAAGCAGAAGTAATCGCTGGCGCACCAACAAAAACGCCGCCCCATGGGGCGGCGTTCTTGTTTATGCAGTGGCGGATCAGCGATTGCGGGTCAGCAGTGCAGGCTTCTCGCCACGTGGGCGGCTTGGCAGTTGCTCAAGCTGTTCGGCCGTCGGGAAACGGTCGATCTTCGATTCCTTGTGCATGATCCGCGGCTGTGGCTGGCCTTCGCGCGGGTTGCGTACGGCCGGCTCGCTGGAGCGCTCATCGCGGGGCGGACGGCCGTTGCGGGCGCCGCCATCACGACGTTGCTGGCCACCACCGCCGCTGCGCGAACCACCGCGTTTTTCGCCATTGGCCGAACCGCCGGCGCTGTTGCGCTGACCGTTGTTGCGACCCTGGCCACCGCCGCTGCGCTGGCCGCCCGTGCCAGAACCTGCCTGCGCAGGCGCGCCCGGACGGCGGTTGCGGCCCTGGTTGCCCTTGTTCTGATAGGGGCTGACATAGTCGGCACGGTTGCCGAAGTTATCCACGTCGTCGTCCAGGAACTCTTCCGGGTCACGATCGGCTGGAGCTTGCGGGATGCCGGACTGCGCCGATTGGGGCTGGCGTGGCTTCTTGTCGCGAGGCTTGCGCTCCTGGCGGCCACCGGCGGATTTCTCCGCGGTTTTTTCCTTGTCCTTGTCGCGACCTTTTTCCTTGCCCTGATCCTTGCCCTTGTCCTTGCGACCGCCGTTGTTGGCATTGCTGCCATCGGCACGCTGGCCACGGCCACCGCGAGGGTTGTTCTGTGGACGTTCGCGGGTTTCGGGCTTCTCGGCTTCTACCTTGGAGGCATCGAAGCCCATCAGGTCGCCATCCGGAATCTTCTGGCGGGTGACGCGCTCGATGCTCTTGAGCAGCTTCTCTTCATCCGGGGCAACCAGCGAGATGGCCTCGCCCGAGCGACCGGCACGGCCAGTACGGCCGATACGGTGAACGTAGTCTTCCTCGACGTTGGGCAGCTCGAAGTTGACCACATGGGGCAGCTGGTCGATGTCCAGGCCGCGGGCGGCAATGTCGGTGGCGACGAGGATGCGCACGGTGCCGGCCTTGAAGTCGGCCAGGGCCTTGGTGCGGGCATTCTGGCTCTTGTTGCCGTGGATCGCGGCGGCGGTCAGGCCATGCTTCTCCAGGTACTCGGCCAGGCGGTTGGCGCCGTGCTTGGTGCGGGTGAATACCAGGACCTGTTCCCAGGCACCCATGGTGATCAAGTGGGCCAACAGCGCGCGCTTGTGGCTGGCCGGCAGGCGATAGACGCGCTGCTCGATGCGTTCGACCGTGGTGTTGGGCGGCGTGACCTCGATGCGCTCGGGGTTGTGCAGCAACTTGTCGGCAAGGTCGGTGATGTCCTTGGAGAAGGTCGCCGAGAACAGCAGGTTCTGACGCTTGGCCGGCAGGCGGGCGAGGACCTTCTTCACATCGTGGATGAAGCCCATGTCGAGCATGCGGTCGGCTTCGTCCAGTACCAGGGTCTCGACGTGGGCCAGATCGACGCTGCCCTGGCCGGCCAGGTCGAGCAGGCGACCGGGGCAGGCCACCAGCACATCGACGCCGCGGGCCATGGCCTGGACCTGTGGGTTCATGCCGACGCCGCCGAAGATGCAGGCGCTGACGAATTTCAGGTCGCGGGCATAGACCTTGAAGCTGTCATGCACCTGGGCGGCCAATTCGCGCGTCGGGGTCAGCACCAGTACCCGCGGCTGGCGAGGGCCATGACGCTGGGATTTGTCCGGGTGACCACCGGGGAACAGGCGTTCGAGGATCGGCAGGGCGAAGCCGCCGGTTTTACCAGTACCTGTCTGGGCGGCGACCATCAGGTCGCGACCTTGCAACACGGCGGGAATGGCCCGCTGTTGCACCGGAGTGGGCTGGGTATAGCCGGCTGCCTCGATGGCGCTGACTAGAGCCTCGGAGAGACCGAGGGAAGCAAAGGACATGAGCAATCCTGTTCTTAGTGGGGGCTAAGCCCGATGGGATGATCTTGCCTGGCGCGACGGGCATCGAGTGATGCTATCGCGTCCGGTCCAGCAGGGTCTTCAATGCACATCCGAGTGTGGCGGGCGGGCGCTTGGCCGCGCTGTCCTGCCGGTCGGGATGCCTTTTGCAAGGCCGAGCGTCCGGGCGTAAGCCTGGCGGGAAGGCCCGAGTATAACAGAGCAATCAGGGCGTGCTGTGTTCCTGCTGCTCAACGGCGGTCCGAAAGTGCTCGTCGTTGCCCATGTAACGGGCATTGAGGGCGGCATAAGCGGGTTCACGCTTGAAACGGCGCAGCTCTGCGGCAAAACGTTGCGACAGCAGGTCCATGCCGACATTGCGGCGAACCGCCAGGTACTGGCTCTGGCGGCTGATCACCAGGGGTAACTCGCTGATCTGCTGCTCAAGGCCCAGGCTCTTGATCATGTAGCGGCCGACGCGGCGGTCGGTGATCAGCAGGTCGATACGCCCGCGCTGCAGCTTCCCGAAGTTGGCTTCGTGAGTCGGGGCAGGCTCGCGGGTGAACAGGGGCGACTCGCTGAATGCCGCGCCATAGGTGTAGCCAGGGGAGGTGCCGACCGTAAGGCCGCGCAGGTCTTCCAGGCTGTTTGCCGCATGGGGCCTGGCGTTTGCGTAGAACAGCACGAATTCGACGACCGACAGGGGTTCGCTGGGGTAGTAGAGCTGGCTGTCGCGCTGTTCGGTCTGGAAGATATCCAGCACGCCATCGGCCAGGCCCTGGTCGATCATGGCCAGGCAGCGCTTCCAGGGCAGGAACTGCCACTCCACCTCGACACCCAGGCGTTTGAAGACTTCGGCGGTGACCTCGTAGTCGATGCCCTTGGCCTGACCGTCTTCCAGGTACACGTAGGGTGCCCAGGGTTCGGTGACGATACGCAGCTTCTCGCCATGGGCCAGGGCACTCAGGCAAGTGAGAATCAGCGCGGTGATCAGGCGGGTGAAGTCGGGCATGGCTGGAGATTACGTCGTGCGCACGGCTATGGCTAGTAGACATGCGCATTGCTCTGGCCAGGTATTCAGTGTTGTGATCGCTTTAACAGCGAATCTCGTACCAGCCGGTGCTTGCGGCCCAGGCTCAGGCGCATGCCGGTCCGCTCGAACCATTGCTGCAGCTTGTCATTGCACAACGGACGTGAATGGCGGGCGTTGGCATTGTCCAGCGCCTTGTCCCACCAGGCCGAAGCACAGGCGCGGTCGAACTCGTTGGGGTAGTTGTAACAGCCGTACATCAATTCGCGCAGGAACTGGCGCTGTTCGGCAGGCAGGGTCAGGCTCAGTGCCTTGTAACCCAGGCGCTGCAGGGCGGGTGGCTTGGGCAGCTGGGCGTTGACCCGGACCACGTCTTCCAGCGCCTGGCAGCTCAGCGGGGCGTGCTGGTGCTTGGCCAGCCAGGCCTGGACCTTGGCCCGGAACAGCTGCTTGCGGCTCCAGTAGTGATGGATCAGGTCGGTGCACTGGTTGACGTGCATGCGCCGGTAGGCGGCCACGGCCAGGCAGAATTCTTCCAGGGTATAGGCACCCCTGGCATGAGGGTAGTACTCGTCCATCAGGGCAATGGACTGGTCGAGCAGTGCCGCATCCTCCTGCATCAGGCCGATCACCCCGGAGTTGAGCAGGGGCATCTGCCGGTCGGCCAAACCACGGGCCTCCAGCAGGGGCGAGAGGCTCTGGAACAGCGGGCACTGCTTGTCAGCGCCATAAGTGGCGCCAATGGCATTGCAGAGCAGCGTGCCCGCAGCGATCCGGCGGAACAGCTCCACGGGCGACTGGTGGAAAAAGGTGTCGGTGTCGATGAGTACAGCCATTGGCGCCTTGGCCAGTACCTGGCGCAGGACCACATGCTTGCTGCGGAAATGGTAGCCGTGGGGCTGGTTCCAGGCTTCGCGGGTGGCAGCATCGAGCAGGTGGACGGTGACCGGGAGGTGCCGGTAGGGTTCTGCCTTGTCGCTGTAGACCTGGATGTCCAGGGTCTCGCCTGGCGTCTTGCGCAGGTTGGCCAGGGCACTGACGATGCTGAACTGTGCTTCCTGATGATAGGTGTCGGGCCCGAAGACCAGGTAAACGAGTTGCGGGCGGGTGGAGGTATGGCCTTGAGGCATGGAAGCAGGAAAATCCGTCAGTTCAAGAATGCAGAAAGGTCTTAGCGTAAGCCAAGACCTTTACAATATTCTGCAGCAATTGTTACTGAGGGTGTAATAAGCCGATCAGCGGGGCAACTTGAGGTTGTTCCAGATCGCCAGGCTCGGGTCGGCCTGGTTCAGGGTGTAGAAGTGCAGGCCTGGCGCGCCGCCTTGCAGCAGCTGTTCGCACATGCGGGTGATGACCTCTTCGCCGAAGGCCTGGATGCTTCTGGTATCGTCGCCATAGGC
Source organism: Pseudomonas sp. NPDC090755 (assembly GCF_044769005.1). NCBI lineage: Bacteria > Pseudomonadati > Pseudomonadota > Gammaproteobacteria > Pseudomonadales > Pseudomonadaceae > Pseudomonas > Pseudomonas sp. NPDC090755. Next base: position 552,645 of record NZ_JBIVXC010000001.1, read on the forward strand.
TTCCAGCTGCTTGCGGATCCAGCGAGGGATCTCGGCGCCGCAGGCATCGGAGAAGCGCGCGAGCTTGCTGTAGTTGGTGATCGGCATGATCCCCGGCACCACAGGCATGTCCACGCCCAGTTGCTGCACGCGCTCGACGAAGTAGAAGTAGCTGTCGGCGTTGAAGAAGTACTGGGTGATGGCGCTGTTGGCACCGGCGTTGGCCTTGCGCACGAAGTTCTTCAGGTCATCTTCGAAGTTGCGCGCCTGGGGGTGCATCTCCGGGTAGGCGGCGATTTCGATGTGGAAGTGATCGCCGCTTTCCTGGCGGATGAACTCGACCAGTTCATTGGCGTAGCGCAGCTCGCCGCTGGCCATGCCCATGCCCGAAGGCAGGTCGCCGCGCAGGGCGACGATGCGCTGGATGCCGGCTGCCTTGTACTGGGTCAGCAGGGTACGCAGATCGTCCTTGCTGTCACCGACACACGACAGGTGCGGGGCGGCAGGGATCTTCACTTCGCTCTCCAACTGCAGCACGGTGTTGAGCGTGCGGTCGCGGGTCGAGCCACCGGCACCGTAGGTGCAGGAGAAGAAATCCGGGTTGTAGGTGGCCAGCTGACGGGCAGTGGCAATCAGTTTTTCATGTCCAGCATCGGTCTTGGTCGGGAAGAACTCGAAGCTGTAACGGCGTTCCTGAGACATGGCGAAATCCTGGTAAACCGATCGAGCAGGCCAGCTCCAAGGCTGGCTTACAGAAAAAAGCCGGTGACGCTTTGCAGCGACACCGGCTTTGGCCCATCAGTAGCGGTAGGCGTGTGGCTTGAATGGCCCTTCGACGGTAACGCCGATGTACTCGGCCTGTTGAGGCGTCAGTTGGGTCACCACGCCGCCGAAGCCGCGGACCATTTCCAGGGCCACTTCTTCGTCGAGTTTCTTCGGCAGTACTTCAACGGTCAGGCGCTCGGCTTTCTGAGCGGCTGGCAGGTCGGCATACTTCTGGCCGAACAGGAAGATCTGCGCCAGTACTTGGTTGGCGAACGAGCCGTCCATGATGCGGCTTGGGTGGCCGGTGGCGTTGCCCAGGTTCACCAGGCGGCCTTCGGCCAGCAGGATCAGGTAGTCGTCGTTCTGCGGGTCGAACGCGCCGGCACCGGTACGGTGGATCTTGTGTACCTGTGGCTTCACCTCTTCCCATGCCCAGTTCTTGCGCATGAAAGCGGTGTCGATTTCGTTGTCGAAGTGACCGATGTTGCAGACCACGGCGCGCTTCTTCAGGGCCTTGAGCATGTTGGCATCGCAAACGTTGACGTTACCGGTGGTGGTCACGATCAGGTCGATCTTGCCCAGCAGGGCCTTGTCGATGCTCGCTTCGGTACCGTTGTTGATACCGTCGATGAACGGCGAAACCAGCTCGAAGCCGTCCATGCAGGCCTGCATGGCGCAGATCGGGTCGACTTCGGAGACCTTGACGATCATGCCTTCCTGACGCAGCGACTGGGCCGAGCCCTTGCCCACGTCACCGTAGCCAATCACCAGTGCCTGCTTGCCGGACAGCAGGTGGTCGGTACCACGCTTGATGGCATCGTTCAGGCTGTGACGGCAGCCGTACTTGTTGTCGTTCTTGCTCTTGGTGACCGAGTCGTTGACGTTGATCGCCGGGATTTTCAGCTCGCCCTTGGCCAGCATGTCCAGCAGGCGGTGAACGCCGGTGGTGGTTTCTTCGGTGACGCCGTGAACGCGGTCGAGAACGGCCGGGTATTTCTTGTGCAGCAGTTCGGTCAGGTCGCCGCCGTCGTCGAGGATCATGTTGGCGTCCCATGGCTGGCCATCCTTGAGGATGGTTTGCTCCAGGCACCACTCGTACTCTTCTTCGGTCTCACCCTTCCAGGCGAAGACCGGGATGCCGGCAGCGGCGATAGAGGCAGCGGCCTGGTCCTGGGTCGAGAAAATGTTGCAGGACGACCAGCGTACTTCGGCACCCAGGGCAACCAGGGTTTCGATCAGCACGGCAGTCTGAATGGTCATGTGGATGCAGCCGAGGATCTTGGCACCCTTGAGCGGTTGCTCTTGCAGGTACTTGCGGCGCAGGCCCATCAGTGCAGGCATTTCCGATTCGGCGATGATGGTTTCGCGACGGCCCCAGGCGGCCAGGGAGATGTCGGCGACTTTGTAATCGGTAAAACCAGCAGGCGTGTTTGCAGCGCTCATGAAGAGCCTCCATTCGTAGTGTGCGAATGGGCGCCGTTGTGCGTTTAGTGTCGCCAGGCAGACCTGGCCAGACAACGCCCCATCCGAGCCTGACAGGTTGAACCTGCTGCAGCGCCCCTCGGACAGGTGGCGGGAACGGTCTCAGGTGCAGATGACCGTTTTGAAGCGAGGGCGATTATAGCCGCGTGCGTGCAACTGCCCAAGGTTTTCTGTCGATTAATCGAGACCATAGTCGATGTTCAATGGAGGGTCGGGGCGGGCTCTGCCATCATTACTGGCATCGATTGGCAAGACGGTCAGGAGTAGACATGAATTTCCACACCCGCAAATGGGTCAAGCCCGAAGACCTCAACCCCAACGGCACCCTGTTCGGCGGCAGCCTGCTGCGCTGGATCGACGAAGAGGCGGCGATCTACGCGATCGTCCAGCTGGGCAACCAGCGCGTGGTCACCAAGTACATCTCGGAGATCAACTTCGTCAGCGCCTCGCGCCAGGGCGACATCATCGAACTGGGCATCACCGCCACCGAGTTCGGCCGCACCTCCATCACCCTCAAGTGCGAAGTGCGCAACAAGATCACCCGCAAGAGCATCCTGACCGTCGACCGCATGGTCTTCGTCAACCTCGGTGAAGATGGTTTGCCGGCGGCGCACGGGCGCACCGAGATCAAGTACATCAAGGATCAGTTCGATACCGCAGTGGAGTAACCAAAGCATCGCGGGTCAAGCCCGCTCCTACAGTGGGAGCGGGCTTGACCCGCGATGAGGGCCTCAAGGCTGTTCGGTCACCCCGCGAACCACCCGTCCGATCGTCAGTCCCTGCAACAGGATCGACGACAGCACCACGATGTAGGTGATGCTCAGCAACAGGTCGCGCTCGGTGCCGATGGGCAGCGACAGTGCCAGTGCCACCGACACCCCGCCGCGCAAGCCGCCCCAGGTCAGGACCCGCACGGTCCCGCGCGGCACCGTGCGCCAGCGGCGCAGCAGGACGATGGCCGGGGCCACGGTCAGCAAGCGCGACAGCAGGATCGCTACGGCCAACACGCCGGCCGCCGCCAGGTGCATCCAGGAGAACGGCAGCAGCAACAGCTCAAGGCCGATCAGGGCAAACAGCAGGGCGTTGAGCATGTCATCGATCAGCTCCCAGAAGCCGTCCAGGTAGCGCCGGGTCATTTCGTTCATCGCCAGGTTGCGGCCAAGGTTGCCGATGATCAGGCCGGCCACCACCATGGCGATCGGTGCCGACACATGCAGCTCGTAGGCCATGGCCGAACCACCGATGACCAGAGCCAGGGTCAGCATGACCTCGACCTGGTATTGCTCGATGCTTTTGATCATGCGGTAGGTGACGTAGCCGATCAGGCCGCCGAACAGGGCGCCGCCAATGGCTTCGCGGGCGAACAGGATCACGGTTTCGCCAACGCTCGGGGTCTCGCCCAGTTGCGCGATGCCCAGCAGCACGGTGAACACCACCACCGCCGTACCGTCGTTGAACAGCGACTCGCCGACGATAGTGGTTTTCAGCGGCTTGGAGGCATTGGCGGTACGCAGGGCACCGAGCACCGCAATGGGATCGGTCGGCGAAATCAGGGCGCCGAACAGCAGGCAGTAGAGCAGGCTGATGTGCCAGCCGAACAGGGCGAAGATCCAGTGCGCCAGAAAGCCGATGACCACGGTGGCGATCAGCACGCCGACGGTGGCCAGCAGGCCGATCGGCCAGCGGTAGCTGCGCAGGTCAGCGAGGTTGACGTGCAGGGCGCCGGCGAACAGCAGGAACGACAGCATCCAGTGCATCAGCAGGTCATTGAAGTCGATCTGGCTCATCAGGCCTTGCACGCGCTCTTCCAGTCCCGGGTAGCCAATGACGCTCAGGCCTTGCAGCAACAGGGAGAACAGCAGTGCGGTGACCATGACGCCGATGGTGGGCGGCAGGCCGATGAAGCGGTAGTTCAGGTAAGTGAGGAGTGTCGTCAGACAGATAAACGCGGCAACGAGCTCAAGCATTCCAGGTCCTGTAGGAGTTTGCGATTGGGCACCCGATTCCATCGGGCAGGACTTTGATGAACGGCCGAGGGTTCGGGGGCACAGTTTTTTGGCTGCATGCGTTGACCACGTCGTGTGGATTTCGTTTCCCGGTTCCTCGATTGTGCGCGACGTGGCGCCTGGGGAAATGCTTAGATAGCCGCCAGCCACAGCTGACTTGAACTGCACTGCCAAGGACCTTCGCGTGTTAGCCACTTCTCTTGTTCTGGTTGCCGCCCTGCTGCATGCCACCTGGAATACCATGATCAAATTCAGCGGCGAGCGCCTGCTGGTGATTGCCAGCATGGACCTGGTGGCGCTGGTGTTCGCGGTGGCAATGGTCGGTTTCGTGGAGTTTCCACCCGCGCAGGTGTGGCCCTGGTTGCTGGCCTCGGCGCTGTTCGAACAGCTGTACCGCTTCCTGTTGATCCAGGCCTATCGGGTCGGTGACCTGGGGCTGGTCTACCCCTTGATGCGCGGCCTGTCACCGCTGGTGGTGCTAGCGCTGACCCTGACCTTCGCCGGCGAGACGTTGAGCAGCCAGCAGATCATCGGCATCCTGCTGATTCCCTGTGGCATGGCCTGCCTGCTCTGGCAGGGCGGAGGCGGCGACCGGCTGCCCTGGTCGATGCTGCCGGTGGTGGCCCTGATCGGCCTGTGCATCGGCTGTTACACCTGGTTCGACGGCCAGGCCATCCGGCTCTGGTCGCAACCTCTGGACTATCTTGTCTGGTTGACGCTGCTCAGTGCCTGGCCCTTTCCGCTGCTGGCCGGCGTCGCCCGTCGCGCGCCTTTCGTGCTGTTCTGGCGCTTGCAGTGGCGCCTGGGCCTGGCAGTGGGTTTCTGCGTGCTGTTCAGTTATGCCCTGGTGCTCTGGGCCATGCAGCTGGGTTCGGTGGCTGAAGCCGCGGCGCTGCGGGAAGTCAGCGTGATACTGGTGGTGCTGTTCGGCATGCGCTACCTCAAAGAACCTTTTGGCGGGCCCAGGCTCTTAGCCTGTGCCCTGGTGCTGATCGGCATGCTGATCATGAAACTCTGATCATCCAAACGACAAGGACTTATCATGACCGTTGCCTTCTGGTGTGTATTGATTGCGTTGTTCCTGCCGGTCCTGTGCACCCTCATTGCCAAGCTGGGCAGTGGACGCTTCAAGCTGCGCGATAATCACGATCCACGCGCTTTCCTCGACACGCTTGAAGGCTTTCCCCGACGTGCCCACGCGGCCCAATTGAACAGCTTCGAAGCGTTCCCGGCCTTTGCCGCGGCGGTGATCATTGCCGACATCGTCGGCAATGCCGAGCAGGTGACCCAGGACGTGCTGGCGGTGCTCTACATCACCAGCCGCCTGCTCTACATCATCTGTTACCTGGCCGACTGGGCAGCCCTGCGTTCGCTGGTCTGGTTCGTCGGCCTGGGTCTGGTCGCCTCGTTCTTCTTCATCTCGCTCTGAGCGGCACTCAAGGCACCTTGGGCACATCTGGCAGGGCCGCGCCCTTGGGCCAGAGCAACCAGATCTGACCTTGTTGCTTCATGTCGCCGGCCAGTTTGCCGGCTTCGCTGCCGGTGCCCCAGAACAGGTCGGCGCGCACTTCGCCGGTGATTGCACCGCCGGTGTCCTGGGCGGCGACCGGGCGAACCACTGGCGCGCCGTCAGGACGGGTGGTGGAGAGCCAGAGCAGGCTGCCCAGGGGGATCACCTTGCGGTCGATGGCCACGCTGTAGCCGGCGGTCAGCGGTACGTTGAGCGAACCGCGCGGGCCTTCATTGCTGTCCGGGCGGGTGCTGAAGAATACGTAGCTGGGGTTGCTGGCCAGCAGCTCCGGTACCCGTGCCGGGTTGGCCTGGGCCCAGGTGTGAATGCTGCCCATGGTCACGTCTTCTTTCTTCAACTGACCCTGCTCGACCAGCCAGCGCCCTATGGGGCGATAAGGGTGGCCATTCTGGTCGGCATAGCCGATGCGCAGCTGACGACCGCTGTCGAGCTGGATGCGTCCGGAGCCCTGGATCTGCAGGAACTGCAGGTCCATCGGGTCGGTGAGCCAGGCCAGCACCGGTGCCGGCACGCCTTTCTGGTTGATCACTTCGGCGGTGTCGTAGGGCTTGAGGGTGCGGCCTTCAAGGCGACCGCGCAGGCGCTTGCCCTTGAGTTCGGGGTAAACGCTGTCCAGCGCCACCACGATCATGTCGTCGGGTACGCCGTAGACAGGCACATGGGCCGACTCGGTTCTGGTCAGGCTGCCCGGGTAGACCGGCTCGTAGTAACCGGTGATCAGGCCGTTGGCGCTGTTTTCGCCTGAACGCATGCTGTAGACATCCAGCTGGGCCTGGAGGAAGGTGCGCACTTGTGCGCCGTCGGCCGGGACACCGGCAGCGGCGGCGCAGGTAGTGGCCCAGATGGCATCGCGTTTGAGGCGCTCGCAGGCACTTCGCCAGGCCTCGAAGCCGGCCAGCAGATCGCTGTCGCTGACCTGCGGCAGGTCTTTCCAGGTGCTGCTGACATAGGTGGCGACGGCGTGCGGCTTGGGCTTTTCCGGAGCGCCGCCGTTGCAGCCGGCGAGCAGCGCCAGTGCCGGGAGGGTCCATGCCAGGTGGCGCAGGGGACGTTTCATAAACAGGTTTTCCTTGCCGGTTCGTTCCGGGGAACAAGCCGTAGTTTTAATAAGGGTATTGGTCTTTGCTGGCGGGGCGAGGATACTGGCCGCCTTTTTCCGTGAGCCGAGATCATCATGCTCAAGCGATTTACTGTTGCACTGCTGGCCTGTCTGACGCTCACCGCCTGTGGCGGCGTCGATCCCAACTCGCCGCTGGGCCAGCGCAAGACCATTTTCAAACAGATGCTCAAAACCAGTGAAGACCTGGGTGGCATGCTGCGTGGACGCCTGGCCTTCGACGGGCAGAAGTTCGCCGACGGCGCGCTCAAGCTCGATGCCTTGTCCCATGAGCCGTGGAAGCATTTTCCACAGGCTCGTGAAGACGACGAAACCAGCGCCCGCGCCGAGGTGTGGGAAAAGCAGGCGCGTTTCCAGGACCTGGCCCGGCAGCTTGAGGTGGCGACGGGCGAACTGGTCGCCGTCACCCGTACTCAGCCGTTGAAGGCCGCAGCGTTGCAGGCCCCGACCGACAAGGTCGAGGCAGCGTGCAAGGCTTGTCACACCGAGTTTCGCAATCACTGAGTCGCAGCAACCAGCGTAGGGGCCGTCACGCCGCTGCTCCTACCGGTTACTTTTCCAGCTCATCGAGTGCCTGTTCCAGTTCCTTCTTGGACTCGGCCAGCTTGTCCTTGCGCTTGTTGATCTTCTCGGCGTCACCTTTTTTCATGGCCTTGTCCAGGTCCTTGGTGCGCTGAGTCACTTCGTGGCGGGCGTCGAGCACTTTCTGCTCGCGCTCCTTGCGCAGGCCGGCGTCGGTGCAATGCTCGGTCACTTCGCTCAAGGCTTTTTCCAGGCCGGCTTGCTGGTCGCTGTTGCCCTGGGCACGCGCTTGTTCGATCTGTTCGCTGATGGTCTGTCGCTTGGCTGCGCAACCGGTCAACCCTGGCTGTTCTTCAGCGGCCAGCAGCGGCGAAGCGAGCAGCGCGCAGGCGGTGAACAGGGCGAGAGGTGACAGTAGTTTCATAGAGGCTCCGTTTGGGGCTGGACAGCAGAACCCATGATGCTGCCTTGAACCGGAGGATTTAGAAACCCTCGATTGCATGTTCACGCAATTGCCCGGCAACCATCAGGACATCCGGTGAACGAAAAAAAGCCAGCAATTGTGCCGCCCGCCCGCGTCCGACGCCGGGCTCTGCCAGCCATGCCTGGGCATCGCGTTGGGTCAGGTCTGCCCAGTTTCCCTTGAGATCCAAGGCGGGCGGGGCCGGTACACCCAGGCCCCGAAGCCAGCGGGTGAACGGTTGAGCCCGGGCTTGTTCGAAGGCCAGCAGCAGTTGCTGCCGGCGCCCCTCGGCTAATCCGGGAATGCTTTGCAGGTCCTGCTCCTGCAAGTCCAACCAGTCGGCCAGGCGGGTGACCAGCCCGTTGTCGACCAGCCTGGCCCAGATGCCGGGCCCGATCCCGGGCAGTGCCAGGCCCTGCTTGCCACTGAGCCAATCAAGGCGAGCGAGAAACTGAGCGCGACAACCGTCGCTGGGCTGCCAGCAACTGAGCGGGTGATGACGGGCAGGGTCTGGTACGTCCAGGTCCGGGCGTTGTACGCGGCGATGCACGACCTCGTCCAGGCGGGGAATGGTCAGGCCGGCCAGGCTCAGGGCTACCTGGTCGCCGGGGCGGATGTCCAGTTGCTGCCAGCGCTGGAACGAGCCGACGCTGACCTGGCGGATCAACCGATCATCGAGTTGCACCGGCTCGATCCGAAGCACAGGTGTGATGCGGCCGGTTCGACCGATGGAGAATTGCACGTCACGAACTTCGGCCAGGGCCTGGGCAAAGGGGTATTTCCAGGCGGCGATCCAATAAGGCGCGCGGGCCTGCCAGCGGGCGCCGTCCGGACGCTGGCCCTGGCGCAGGACCACGCCGTCGCTGGCGAACGGCAGGGGTGAGCGGTACCAGTGCTGCCGCCACTGGCTTACCTCGGTGAAGCTGTTGACCGGCTCGCTGTAGCGTTCTGTCTCGGGAAAGCCCAGTGCGCTCAGGCCGGCCAGGCGCTCCTGCTGGCTTGCCGGCCCTTGCGGCCATGCCCAGACGAACAGGCCGATCGCGGCCCCTTGCTGTGCGTCGAGCTGCTTGCGTGCGAGCATGCCGGCGACATTGCCACGGGCATTGAGGCTGCCGGCGTCAGCTTGCACATGGGCCTCGAGCCGCCAGTACAGCTCGCCCTGGAGCACCAGGTCCACAGGCCGGGGCAACTGCCGCCGGATGGCGCTCAGGGCGGGAATGTGCCGACTCCAGTCATGCCCGCTGCGACCATCTCCGCGGCTGGTCAGTGCGACCAGTTCACCCGCCTTGTACACCAGGGACACCGCGACGCCATCGATCTTGGGCTGAACCCACAGGTCGTCCTTGCCGTGCATCCAGGCTTGCACCGCCTGCTCGTCTGCCAGCTTGACCAGACCGGTATGGGCGAACGGGTGGGGCACGGGGCCGCCAGCGGTTTTCAGCGGGTTGTCGCTGGCTGTCGGAGTGTCTGCAAAGCAGGCGCGCCACTGTGCAAGGCGACTTCGGCTCTGGTCGTAGAGTTCGTCAGCTACAGCGGACACGCCCTGGCGGTGGTAGCGATCGTCCCAGTCGGAGAGGGTGTCTTGCAACTGCCGGATCTCTTGCCGGGCAACCGCTGGCGACCACGGCGGGCAGGTGTCGGCCAGCGCCTGACCGGCGCTGAAGATGGACAGCAGAAACGTGAACACTCGGTATGGCATGGCCAGCATCCTTGCTCGGCAATGAAGAATCCCCAGCCTAGAAAAAACCGGGAAAAGTTGCCGGGCAAAGTTGTCAGCCCATATGTCTCCAGCTACAAAAAAGCCCCTGCCGATCACTCGACAGGGGCTTGTACCTGCAGCTTATGGCTTCAGGTTTTACAGCCCGGCAGCCGCGCGCAGTGCATCTACGCGGTCGGTACGTTCCCAGGTGAAGGTCGTGAAGGTGTCATCACCGACGGTCTTCTGCGCAGGTGTACGGCCGAAGTGACCGTAGGCTGCAGTTTCCTGGTACATCGGGTGCAGCAGGTCGAGCATGGTGGTGATCGCGTACGGACGCAGGTCGAAGCACTCACGCACCAGCTTGACGATCTTGTCGTCGGAGATCTTGCCGGTGCCGAAGGTGTTCAGCGAGATGGAGGTAGGCTGCGCGACGCCGATGGCGTAGGAAACCTGGATCTCGCAGCGTTCGGCGAGGCCCGCGGCCACGATGTTCTTGGCCACGTAGCGACCGGCGTAGGCAGCCGAACGGTCGACCTTGGACGGATCCTTGCCGGAGAATGCGCCGCCGCCGTGACGGGCCATGCCGCCATAGCTGTCGACGATGATCTTGCGGCCGGTCAGGCCGCAGTCACCCACCGGGCCGCCGATGATGAACTGGCCGGTCGGGTTGATGTGGAACTGGGTGTCCTTGTGCAGCAGTTCCTTGGGCAGGGTGTGCTTGACGATCAGCTCCATGACCGCTTCCTGGAGGTCTTTCTGCGACACTTCAGGGTTGTGCTGGGTCGACAGGACCACGGCATCGATACCCACGACCTTGCCATTTTCATAACGGCAGGTGACCTGGGACTTGGCGTCCGGGCGCAGCCACGGCAGCAGGCCGGACTTGCGCGCTTCGGCCTGGCGCTCGACCAGACGGTGCGAGAAGCAGATCGGGGCAGGCATCAGGACGTCGGTTTCGTTGCTGGCGTAGCCGAACATCAGGCCCTGGTCGCCGGCACCCTGGTCTTCAGGCTTGCTGCGGTCAACGCCCTGGGCGATGTCCACCGACTGCTTGCCGATGATGTTCATCACGGCGCAGGTGGCGCCGTCGAAACCTACGTCGGAGCTGTTGTAGCCGATGTCGACGATGACTTTACGAACGATTTCTTCCAGGTCGACCCAGGCCGAGGTGGTGACTTCGCCAGCAATGATCGCCACGCCGGTTTTCACCAGGGTTTCGCAGGCAACGCGTGCATACTTGTCTTCGGCGATGATTGCGTCCAGCACTGCATCCGAAATCTGGTCGGCGATTTTGTCCGGATGCCCTTCAGATACGGACTCGGAGGTGAAAAGGGAGTATTCGCTCATCTCGACGGGTTCCTAAAATTTACCGATGGTGAGTGTCGCCAGCCGGCCGCTGAAAATGGCGGACCTGGATCTGGAAACCATTACGTAAGCCCACATAAAGGCTGTCCCCGGGAGCCAGTCCCGCAGCGCTGGCCCAACGGGACAGATCATCCTGCTCAAAGCCCAGCCAGATGTCGCCGCAAGCCTCCCTGGCCCAGCTCTGGTCGTGGCTGCACAACTCAGTTACCAACAGGCTGCCGCCTGGTTTCACGTGGTCGGCCAACTGCCGCAAGGCTTCAGCCGGGGCGCTGAAGTGGTGCAGGACCATGTTCAGCACAACGCAGTCGGCGCTCACATCCGTTGCGCGGAGTGCGTCGGCCAGCTGCAGGTTGACGTTGGCCAGGCCTTCTCGTTCACAGACCTGACGGGCCAGTTCGAGCATGGTCGGGCTGTTGTCCAGGGCGGTGACCCGGGTGAAGCGCCGGGCCAGGTCCGGAAGAAATTCGCCATCGCCCGGACCCACTTCAAGGGCGCCGGCGTCCGGTTCGAAGTTGAGCTTGTCGAGCAGTGCCAGCAAGCTTTCGCGGTACTGGGGTAGGCCGGCAATCAGGTCCTGCTGGGCGCGAAACTTCTCTTCCACCCGCAGGAAAAAATCCTGGCTGGTGGCGGCACGCCGTTGCTGGACCTGGCCGATGCGTGTCTGGACGTCGTCTGGCAGGCTCAACTCGTCGACTTCTTCGAGCAGCGCCGCGTGCAGCTTTCCGCCCAGGCGCAGAGCATCGGGCAGGGCGCGGCGATAGAAGATCGCGTTGCCTTCCCGGCGGGTAGCCACCAGGTCAGCCTGGGCCAGCACCTTGAGGTGGTGGCTCATGCCCGACTGGCCGGTGGCGAAGATCTGCGCCAGTTCCAGCACGCCGAACGAGTCGCTGGCCAGCGCCCGCAATACCTTCAGGCGCAGCGGATCGCCACTGGCCTTGCACAGGGCAGCCAGCTCGTCGCTTTGCTCGGGGCGGATTGAGGACGCGCGTTGATTCATGGGTCGGCAGTCTAGTCAGGGTGACCCTGCATCGCAATAGCAATATCAAAAAGTTTTGATATTGCGCGATGAGCGGAGCGGAACTTCGCTGAAGCGTCGACCGATTCTGCTGTTTGACCGGGCTATCGCCTGATTCTGCCTCCATTCACGGGAAAATAATGCCGCGTCGACCATCCGTCATTGCCCCCGGGCATGTGCCTGGGCGAAAATAGCCGCCTTTTTTCGTTTCGTAATTTATTCAACCCCCCAGGAGATAAGCGATGCCGAGCCGTCGTGAACGTGCCAACGCCATTCGAGCACTCAGCATGGATGCCGTGCAGAAGGCCAACAGCGGTCACCCCGGTGCCCCGATGGGCATGGCGGATATCGCCGAGGTTCTTTGGCGCGACTATCTGAAGCACAGCCCGAGCAACCCGAATTTCGCTGACCGCGACCGCTTCGTGCTGTCCAACGGTCACGGCTCGATGTTGATCTACTCGCTGCTGCACCTGACTGGCTACGATGTGACCATCGACGACCTGAAGGCCTTCCGCCAGCTGCACAGCCGCACCCCGGGTCACCCCGAGTTCGGCTACACCCCGGGCGTCGAGACCACCACCGGTCCCCTGGGCCAGGGCCTGGCCAACGCCGTAGGCTTTGCTTTGGCGGAAAAAGTGCTGGCCGCCCAGTTCAACCGTGAGGGCCACAACATCGTCGACCACAACACCTATGTGTTCCTCGGCGATGGTTGCATGATGGAAGGTATTTCCCACGAAGTCGCCTCCCTGGCCGGCACCCTGGGTCTGAACAAGCTGGTCGCCTTCTACGACGACAATGGCATTTCCATCGACGGTGAAGTCGAAGGCTGGTTCACCGACGACACGCCGAAGCGTTTCGAGTCCTACAACTGGCTGGTGATCCGCAACGTCAACGGCCATGACGCCGACGAGATCCGCACCGCCATCGAGACCGCGCGCAAGAGCGACCGTCCGACCCTGATCTGCTGCAAGACCATCATCGGTTTCGGCTCGCCGAACAAGCAGGGCAAGGAAGATTGCCACGGCGCTCCACTGGGCAACGACGAAATCGCCCTGGCGCGCAAGGAACTGAACTGGAACCACGGTCCGTTCGAAGTCCCGGCCGACATCTACGCCGAGTGGGACGCCAAGGAAGCCGGCAAGGCCGTCGAAGCCGAGTGGGACCAGCGTTTCGCTGCCTACGCCGCTGCCTTCCCGGAGCTGGCCAGCGAGCTCAAGCGTCGCCTGAACGGCGAGCTGCCAGCTGACTTCTCCGCCAAGGCCGATGCCTACATCGCGGAAGTCGCGGCCAAGGGCGAAACCATCGCCAGCCGTAAAGCCAGCCAGAACACCCTCAACGCCTTCGGCCCGCTGCTGCCGGAGTTCCTCGGCGGTTCGGCCGACCTCGCCGGCTCCAACCTGACCCTTTGGAAAGGTTGCAAAGGTGTCAGCGCTGAAGACGCCAGCGGCAACTACATGTACTACGGCGTGCGCGAGTTCGGCATGACCGCCATCATGAACGGCGTCGCCCTGCACGGTGGTCTGGTGCCTTACGGCGCTACCTTCCTGATGTTCATGGAATACGCTCGCAACGCCGTGCGCATGTCGGCACTGATGAAGCAGCGCGTCATCCACGTCTACACCCACGACTCCATCGGTCTGGGCGAAGACGGCCCGACCCACCAGCCGATCGAGCAGCTGACTGCCCTGCGCAGCACGCCGAACCTGGACACCTGGCGTCCGGCCGATGCCGTCGAGTCGGCGGTGTCGTGGAAGTACGCCCTGGAGCGCAAGGACGGCCCGTCGGCGCTGATCTTCTCGCGCCAGAACCTGCAGCACCAGGATCGCGATGCCGGCCAGATCGCCAACATCAGCCGCGGCGGCTACGTGCTCAAGGACTGCGCAGGCGAGCCTGAGCTGATCCTGATCGCCACCGGTTCCGAAGTGGGCCTGGCCGTTCAGGCGTTCGACAAGCTGACCGAGCAGGGTCGCAAGGTGCGCGTGGTATCCATGCCATCGACCAGCGTGTTCGATGCCCAGGATGCAGGCTACAAGCAGTCCGTACTGCCACTGGAAGTCGGCGCGCGTATCGCCATCGAAGCGGCCCATGCCGACTTCTGGTACAAGTACGTCGGTCTGGAAGGTCGTGTCATTGGCATGACCACCTACGGCGAGTCGGCCCCTGCGGCTGCCTTGTTCGAGGCATTCGGCTTCACCCTGGACAACATCCTGGGTACTGCTGAAGAGCTGCTGGAAGACTGATCCTGCTGTCCTGTGGGGGCTGCGTCGGCTTCATCGCTGGCTACGCCAGCTCCCACAGGGTCGGGTGGTGATCCCTGTGGGAGCTGGCGCAGCCAGCGATGGCGGCGACCCGGTTCCCACAGGTCACAGATAACATTCTGTTCCGTGAGCATCCCATGCCCCAACCGCGTCCTTACAAAGTTGCACTCAACGGCTACGGCCGTATCGGTCGTTGCGTCTTGCGCGCACTCTTTGAACGGGGGGCGAAAGCGGGTTTCGAGATCGTCGCACTGAACGACCTGGCCGACCAGGCCAGTATCGAATACCTGACACGCTTCGACTCCACCCACGGGCGTTTTCCCGGTGAGGTGAAGGTCGATGGCGACTGTCTGCATATTAATGGCGACTGCGTGAAGGTACTGCGCAGTGCCACCCCGGAAGGGATCGACTGGGCGGCACTCGATGTCGACCTGGTGCTCGAATGCTCCGGCGCCTACCACACCCGTGCCGATGGCCAGCGCTTTCTCGAAGCCGGCGCACCACGTGTGCTGTTTTCCCAGCCCATGGCCAGCGAGGCGGACGTCGATGCGACGGTCGTCTACGGCATCAACCAGGACTGCCTGGACGGTAGCGAGCGCCTGGTCTCCAACGCGTCCTGCACCACCAACTGCGGCGTGCCGTTGTTGCGGGTGCTGGACCAGGCGTTCGGCCTTGAGTACGTGTCGATCACCACGATCCACTCGGCGATGAACGATCAACCGGTCATCGACGCCTATCATCACGAAGACCTGCGCCGTACCCGTTCGGCGTTCCAGTCGGTGATTCCGGTGTCCACCGGGCTTGCCCGTGGTATCGAACGCCTGTTGCCGGAACTTGCCGGGCGAATCCAGGCCAAAGCGGTACGCGTGCCGACGGTGAACGTATCGTGCCTGGACATCACCCTGCAGACCGCCCGTGACACCACGGCGGCCGAGGTCAACCAGGTGTTGCGTGACGCGGCCCTGAGCGGACCGCTCAAGGGGCTGCTGGCCTATACCGAGCTGCCGCACGCCAGTTGTGATTTCAACCATGACCCGCATTCGGCCATTGTCGATGCCAACCAGACCCGCGTTTCCGGCCCCCGGCTGGTCAACCTGCTGGCCTGGTTCGACAACGAATGGGGGTTTGCCAACCGTATGCTCGACGTTGCCGATCACTATCTGCACGTCGTCAATCAAACCCGCTCCACTTGTAAACAGCCCTGAAGGACTGCATTCATGACCGTGTTGAAGATGACCGACCTCGATCTGCAAGGTAAGCGCGTACTGATCCGCGAAGACCTCAACGTCCCTGTGAAGGACGGTGTGGTTGCCAGCGATGCGCGTATCCTCGCTTCGCTGCCGACCATCAAGCTGGCCCTGGAAAAGGGCGCGGCCGTGATGGTCTGCTCGCACCTGGGACGCCCGACCGAAGGTGAGTTTTCTGCCGAAAACAGCCTCAAGCCGGTTGCCGACTACCTGAGCAAGGCCCTGGGCCGTGACGTACCGCTGGTTGCCGACTACCTGGATGGAGTCGAGGTCAAGGCCGGCGACATCGTGTTGTTCGAGAACGTGCGCTTCAACAAGGGCGAGAAGAAAAACGCCGACGAGCTGGCGCAGAAATACGCCGCCCTGTGCGACGTCTTCGTGATGGACGCGTTCGGTACTGCCCACCGCGCCGAAGGCTCCACCCATGGCGTGGCCAAGTTTGCCAAGGTTGCCGCCGCAGGCCCACTGCTGGCTGCCGAGCTGGACGCCCTGGGCAAGGCCCTGAAAGCCCCGGCCAAACCGATGGCAGCCATCGTTGCCGGCTCCAAGGTGTCGACCAAGCTGGACGTGCTCAACAGCCTGAGCCAGATCTGCGACTTGCTGATCGTCGGCGGCGGTATCGCCAACACCTTCCTGGCTGCGGCCGGGCACAAGGTAGGCAAGTCGCTGTACGAAGCCGACCTGATCGACACCGCCAAGGCCATCGCCGCCAAGGTCAACGTACCGCTGCCAGTGGACGTCGTGGTCGCCAAGGAATTCGCTGAAAGCGCTGCGGCCACCGTCAAGCTGGTCGCCGATGTCGCCGACGATGACATGATCCTG
Organism: Pseudomonas sp. NPDC090755; assembly: GCF_044769005.1. NCBI lineage: Bacteria > Pseudomonadati > Pseudomonadota > Gammaproteobacteria > Pseudomonadales > Pseudomonadaceae > Pseudomonas > Pseudomonas sp. NPDC090755. The sequence continues at coordinate 568,916 of NZ_JBIVXC010000001.1, forward strand.
GATATCGGCCCGCAAACCGCGGCCAACTTCGCCGAGCTGCTGAAGTCGTCGAAGACCATCCTGTGGAACGGTCCGGTCGGTGTGTTCGAATTCGACCAGTTCGGCAACGGCACCAAGGTGCTGGCCCAGGCCATCGCTGACAGCGCTGCGTTCTCCATCGCCGGTGGTGGCGACACTCTGGCGGCCATCGACAAATATGGCGTTGCCGAGCAGATCTCCTACATTTCTACCGGTGGCGGTGCATTCCTCGAGTTCGTCGAGGGCAAGGTCCTGCCAGCGGTCGAAGTACTGGAACAACGGGCCAAGGCCTGATTTTCAGCGCCTGGCAAAGGGAGTGACCTGATGGTCAAGCGATTGCCTGTGTTTGTCCTGGTCGGAATGCTGGGCGCCTGCTCCAGCACTCCGGAGCCTGAGGTCGATAAGCCGGGCGCGCCGAAAGGCGGCTGCTATCAGTCCGAGTGGCAGGCTGAAACCGTGCCGGTGATCAACAAAAGGCTCGGCCCGGATGGGCTGGAAAAATACGACGACGAACACCAGCGCCGGGCTCAGGGCTGCCCTTGATCGGCTGCTGGCAACCTACCGGTGTGTTTGTGGTCTGCTAGAGGATATTGGATGAAAGCTGTTGTGGCCCTGATGGCCCTGGCCGTACTCGGTGGATGCGCAAGTATGATGCCTGCGTCGGCACCGGCGCCATCGGACAACTGGACCCGCTGGGTCTGTGACAGCCAGGTCGAAGTGCTCTGGCGTTTTGTCGACAACAATCAGGACCGTGTGGATGTGCGGTTGGGGGGCGGTGACCAGGTCTACCGCCTCAAGGCCGAGCCGGGTGCGTCAGGTACGCTGTACAGCGATGGCGTGCTGGCCTTCCACAGCAAGGGTGATGAAGGCCTGGTGTACTGGGCCGCCACCAACGATTTGATAGGGCGGAGCTGCAAGGCGCCGTGACTGGCCGGGCCGCTTGAAGGCGGCCCACACTACTTGAATAGCAGCCGCCACTGCGGCAGGCTTGCACGAAAAACGACGCTTGTCGGGAGAGAGATACACAATGGCACTCATTAGCATGCGCCAGATGCTGGACCACGCCGCCGAATTCGGCTACGGCGTTCCGGCTTTCAACGTCAACAACCTCGAGCAGATGCGCGCCATCATGGAAGCTGCCGACAAGACCGACTCTCCGGTGATTGTCCAGGCCTCGGCCGGTGCTCGCAAATACGCCGGTGCCCCGTTCCTGCGCCACCTGATCCTGGCGGCCATCGAAGAGTTCCCGCACATCCCGGTGTGCATGCACCAGGACCACGGCACCAGCCCTGACGTCTGCCAGCGTTCGATCCAGCTGGGCTTCAGCTCGGTGATGATGGACGGCTCGCTGGGCGAAGACGGCAAGACCCCGACCGACTACGAGTACAACGTTCGCGTGACCCAGCAGACCGTGGCCATGGCGCACGCCTGCGGTGTTTCGGTTGAAGGTGAGCTGGGCTGCCTGGGCTCGCTGGAAACCGGCATGGCCGGTGAAGAAGACGGCATCGGCGCCGAAGGCGTGCTGGATCACAGCCAGATGCTGACCGATCCGGAAGAAGCCGCCGACTTCGTCAAGAAGACCCAGGTCGACGCCCTGGCCATCGCCATCGGTACCAGCCACGGTGCCTACAAGTTCACCAAGCCGCCTACCGGCGACGTGCTGGCGATCGACCGCATCAAGGAAATCCACAAGCGCATCCCCAACACCCACCTGGTGATGCACGGTTCCTCGTCGGTACCGCAAGAGTGGCTGGCGATCATCAACCAGTACGGCGGCGACATCAAGGAAACCTACGGCGTACCGGTTGAAGAAATCGTCGAAGGCATCAAGCACGGCGTGCGCAAGGTCAACATCGACACCGACCTGCGCCTGGCGTCCACCGGTGCCATGCGTCGCATGATGGCCACCAATCCGAGCGAGTTCGACCCGCGCAAGTTCTTCGCTGAAACCGTCAAGGCCATGCGTGACGTGTGCATCGCCCGTTACGAAGCCTTCGGCACTGCCGGCAATGCCTCGAAGATCAAGCCGATCTCCCTGGAAGGCATGTTCCAGCGCTACGCCAAGGGCGAGCTGGCGGCCAAGGTCAACTAAGACCTTCCCTGCAGAAAAACCCGCAGCGATGCGGGTTTTTTTATGCCTGGAATTTATAAGCCATGTACCAATAAGGGAGGGGCTATTTCTCTGTGCCAATGCGAAGGCCAGCGGGTCAGTATCGAGGACCCACTACCAGAGGAAAGCTCAATGGATGATGAAGTAATTGTAGAACAGGACTTGTCGGCTACTGTTGCTGCAGAAACGCAGCTGCCTGAAGAACACCTACCAGAAGCTGAAAGTGCCGGAATCAACAGCGGGTGCCCTGGTGGACGCCTCTCGGGCGGGATATGCATGCCCTTCAATAATGCCGAGCGCAAAACATGGATGTACAGTTATCGAGGTAATCGTTCGATTTCTTCGCTGCCCATTGGTGGGGCTATTTTACCGGGTAGCCATAATTCTGGCTTTGATAAGGAAGCAGGTTATACCCCTTCATCACAGACCTGCCAGGATGTTTCTATATATAAACAACTGATGGCGGGCATCCGGGTGCTCGACCTGAGGGTACACTTTTACTCAAATAGTTCTGGTTCAAGACGGTTCTCAATCTTTCACAGTACAACCAACGGCCGCACGGTGGAGGTCGATGTGCTCGATGCGTTGCTCCGCTACCGTCGTGATGCAGGGGCAAGTCGAGAAATAGTGATCTTGAATTTCCATGAATTTCGTGACTTTAATCCCGCTGCACATCGTGAGTTGGCCGCTCTCATCAATCGAAAGCTGGGCCGTTCACTGATACCCAGGTCGTGCATGGAGGTTGCAGTCAGTCAATTCTGGGAATTGGGCAGAAACACGATAATTTCTTATAACACTGGAACGAGCGAACCCTACTGGCCGGGTGTAAATCAGAGATGGATTGGCTCCAATACCCCTAGCAAGAATAAGATGGAGGAGTTTATCCGGAAAGTCGGAAATGAGTCGAAGCCATTTGGTATGTTGAGGTCCGTTCAGGCTGCTTACTATTCGCTGCCTTTTTTCGTGCCAAAGGATCTTTCCGGTGATGTGATGAAATGGTTTGCGGCAGGAAACGATAGTCATCCGATTCAAAAGCATTACATCATTAACACTGACTGGTCGTTGCGTCAGCGACTGATAGACAACATTATTTATGGCAATGGTGTTCGTGCCGAGCAGCGTGGTGCTCATGTTAATGTCTCCAGCCCAAACAGGTCAGGGTCAGTAGTGCCGACCCGTTCTTACGGGATATACGCGATGGCCAATGGCAATTGGAGCGCGACACTCTCATTTGCGGTAAATAGCTCAACGAGTACCTCTATCCAGGTTATCCGCAGTGACGCAACCTTCGACAGTCAGTTGAGGATGAGCAATGGCAGCACGTTGAAGATAAGCAAGGGCGATCGCCTGGTGTTTCGTGTGCCTCCTGGGCAGGGGGCGCAACTGATCGAGAGGTTCACCGCGTAGCCGTTTTTCGTCGCTGACAGTGTGGTCACTGCCAGGAGCTTTGACGCGATAGACCGTTAGTCGGCGAGCGATCATTTATTGCAATAGTGGCAATCTGTACACTTCAGGTTTATGGCAGGTGGGTCTAGAGTTACGCTCGGATCTCAACCGAATTTCGATGTCGGTGCCACAAGAGAAGCAGCATGGATTGCGCGCAACCTACGTCTCACGATAGCGGCTCGGTACTCCTGGTCGTTGATGATTACCCGGAAAACCTGATCAGCATGCGTGCCCTGCTGGCCCGTCAGGACTGGCAAGTGATTACCGCAAGCTCCGGGGTGGAAGCCCTGAGCGCGTTGCTCGAACACGACGTGGACCTGGTCCTGCTGGATGTGCAGATGCCGGGCATGGATGGTTTCGAAGTCGCCCGCCTGATGCGCGGCAGCCAGCGCACACGGCTGACGCCGATCATTTTCCTCACTGCCAACGAACAGTCACAGGACGCGGTGCTCAAGGGCTATGCCAGTGGCGCGGTGGATTACCTGTTCAAGCCGTTCGACCCGCAGATCCTCAAGCCCAAGGTCCAGGCCTTGCTTGAGCAGCAGCGCAACCGCCGTGCGTTACAGCGCCTGACTCGCGACCTTGAAGCCGCACGGGCCTTCAATGCCTCTGTGCTCGACAATGCCGCCGAAGGCATCCTGGTGGTGGCTGATGACGGCACGATCAGCTTCGCCAACCCGGCCATCTGCAGATTGCTCGATGCGCCGGTTGAACGTTTGCAGGGCACTGGGTTGCTGGAGTTCGTGCAGTCGCCCGGCGCGGCCACATGGCCCGAGTCGGCGTTCTACCAGGCCTACCTGGACCGGGAGATTTTCCGTGTGCATGACGCCATCCTGCGTACGGCGGGAGGGCATCCGGTACCGGTGGCGCTGTCCTGTGCCCCGTTGCCGGGGGAACCGCCGGCGATGGTAGTCACGCTGCTGGACATGTCGGTGGTGCGTAGCCTGCATCAGCAGCTTGAATTCCAGGCTGTCACCGATCCGTTGACCGGCCTGCTCAACCGGCGCGGCTTCTATCAGGCGGCCGAAAGTGCGCTGGTGCGCCACGAGCGCTCGGACAAGCCCCAGGCCTTGCTGTTCCTGGACCTGGACGGGTTCAAGCGCATCAACGACTCCCACGGCCATGAGGCCGGTGACCGCGTGCTGTTCTGGGTGGCCGAGCAGCTCAAGGAATGCATGGGCAACTGCGCAATACTCGCGCGCATGGGGGGTGACGAGTTCACCGCCTTGCTCGATTCTCTCGAATACCCTGAACAGGCCGCGCGTTTCGCCGAGCGGCTGATCGAGCGGATGTCGATCTATCAGGAAATCGATGGCCTGGAAGTGACCCTGGGGGTCAGCATCGGCATTGCCACCTACCCTGAATGCGGAACCAGCCTCGATAGCCTACTGCGCGCCGCAGATGCCGCAATGTATGCGGCCAAACAGTCCGGACGCCAGCAATACCGATACTACGACCAGGACCTGAATGGTCGGGCGCGCTCGCGGTTGATGCTGGAGGACAGCGTGCGGGGGGCAATCGAACACAACGAGTTCAGTCTGGTCTACCAGCCCCAGGTGGCTTTTACCGATGGGCGTCTGCGCGGCTTCGAAGCGCTGCTGCGCTGGTGTCATCCCAGTGTCGGGGATGTGCCGCCAGGCCTGTTCCTGCCCTTGCTCGAAGAAGCCCGGCTGATTACCCGCCTGGCCAGCTGGATCTACCAGAAAGGCGCAGCGCAGCGCAGCACCTGGAACGAACGCTACGACGCCGGGCTGGTGCTGAGCATCAGTCTGAGCCGGGTGCAGTTCGCCATGCCCAACCTGGTCGAGGAACTGGGCCGGGTGATTGCCGGGCAGGGGCTGCAACCGGCGCAGCTGGAGGTCGAGATCACCGAGGCCTCGTTGATGTATAACAGCGACGAAGCCTTGAAGCAGTTGCACAGGTTGCGCGAACTGGGCGTGCGCATCGCCCTGGATGATTTTGGTGTCGGTGACTGTTCGCTGCGCATGTTGCGCGACCTGCCGATCGATACCCTCAAGCTCGACCGGCACCTGGTGGCTCGACTGCCTGGCTCGGCCGCCGATGCTGCCATGGTTCGCTGCGTGATCGAGTTGTGCCGGCAGTACGAAATCAGCGTCATCGCCGAAGGTGTGGAAAACCATGAGCAGGCGCACTGGCTGCAGGCCAATGGTTGCGATCACCTGCAGGGCTTTCTGGTGGCGCATCCCATGACGGCGGACGACGCCAGTGAGTTTCCGGGCTTTTTTGCCTGGCAGCAGCCGTAGTTGGGTACACTTGGGCTTTATCCGCCTGCGTTTGCCCCATGAACACGCTCAAATACCTGCAAGCCTATCCGCCCGCCCTGCAAGACCAGGTTCGCCAGTTGATTGCCAGCAATCGCCTGGGCGACTACCTACAGCAGCGCTATCCGGAGCGGCATGCGGTGCAGAGCGACAAGGCGCTGTACAGCTATGCCCAGGGCCTGAAGCAGGAGTACCTGCGTAACGCCCCGAACCTGGACAAGGTGCTGTTCGACAACCGTCTGGACCTGACCCATCGGGCGTTGGGCCTGCATACCGCAGTGTCGCGGGTACAAGGTGGCAAGCTCAAGGCCAAGAAGGAAATCCGCATCGCTTCGCTGTTCAAGGAGGCGGCGCCGCAGTTTTTGAAGATGATCGTGGTGCATGAGCTGGCGCACCTGAAGGAAGCCGAGCACAACAAGGCCTTCTACCAACTCTGTGAATACATGCAGCCGGGCTACCATCAACTGGAGTTCGACCTGCGCGTTTACCTGACCTACCGCGAGCTGCCTGGCAACGGGTGAGCCACAAGGACCTGCCGATGGATGTGAGCAAGACCAAGACCAGTTTCTACCGCCGCCTGTACGTGGCCTGGCTGATCGACAGCCAGACCGCCAGCAGCGTGCCAGCCCTGATGGAAGCCACCGGCATGCCCCGGCGCACGGCCCAGGACACCATTGCCGCGTTGGCGGACCTGGATATCGTCTGTGAGTTCGAGCAGCAGGAGGGCGCGCGCAATCACGCCGGGCACTACCGGATTCGTGACTGGGGGGCGATCGACAAGGAGTGGATCATCCAGCACCTGCGGCGAATTCGTGAGGTACTGGGGTATCCCTGAGGACTGAGGGTCTATCGCGGGGCAAGCCCGCACCTACACCCGCGTTTTTGTTAGCCCCGACGCATCCCGATGTGTGGAATGTCGTCCTCCAGGTATTGCTCACCCACGGCCACGAAGCCATAGCGCCCGTAGTAACCCTGCAGGTGTGCCTGCGCCGACAGGTAGACCGGCACGCCCGGCCAGCGTTTTTCTGCCTGCTCCAGGGCCTTTTCCATCAAATCATGCCCCAGTCCCTGACCCCGGGCCGCGGGCGCGGTGACCACGCGCCCGATCACCACATCGCCGCCCTGGGACTCCGGGTCGAGCAGGCGCAGGTAGGCCTGCAGTGTGTCGTCCTGCCAGGCCATCAGGTGACAGGTGTCGCTGTCCAGGTCCTGGCCATCGACATCCTGGTAGGCACATTTCTGTTCGACCACGAAGACTTCGGTGCGCAGCTGCAGAATGGCATAGAGTTGTTCTTTGCCAAGGTCACTGTGATGTTTGCAGATCCATTCGATGGACATTGGAAGGCTCTCTGGCAATGGATGACCTTGATCATGGCAGAAGCTACACGCGAGAACGAGCGCGAATATGCCGCACGTCAGTACAGGATGTGACAGCGTTCAGGATAGAGGCTATTTGATATCATTGTCTCTGCCATGGCGCTGCGTGTTACTCGAGCAAATGAAACCAATGACCCGCAACGGCGCATCTACTGAAGGATCTGAGCATGTCTGCATTGCTTCGAGTCTTGGGTTTGCTTGGATTGTTGCTGGCGCTCAATACCGCGCAGGCTGAAAAGCTGCGCCTGGTCGCCGACAGCTGGCCGCCGTTCGCCGATGCCAACATGCCCGGAGGTGGCCTGTCCACCATCCTCGTCACCACAGCGCTGCAGCGTGCGGGCTTTGACAGCGAGTTCGAGCAGGTGCCCTGGGCGCGGGCGCTGCTGGGGGTGGGGGAAGGGCGCTACGATGTGCTGATCAATGCCTGGTACACCGACAGCCGCGCCCAGATCGGCCAGTTCTCCACCAGCTACATGACCAACCGTATCCGCCTGCTCAAGCGCAAGGGCGATGCGCTCAGGTTCAAGGCCCTGAGCGACCTGTACCCGTATCCCATCGCCATTGTCCGTGACTATGCTTACTCGCCCGAGTTCGATGCCGACCCGCAGTTGCAGAAGATCCCGGTGCGCAGCTTTCCGGTGGCGGTGCGCATGCTGGCCGCCGGCCGGGTGGGCCTGACCCTGGAAGACGAGTACGTCGCGCGTTTTTTCCTGCAGCGCGAGTCGCGCTCGGTGCGCGAAAAGGTCGAGTTCATCGACCAGCCGCTCAGCGAGAACCCTCTGCATATCCTGGTAAGCCTGAAAAACCCGCGGCACCAGCAGATCGTCGCCGGCTTCGACCGCGCCATCGCCGAAATGAAGGCCGATGGCAGCTATGCCCGTCTGCTGCGCCACCACGGCCTCTGATCAGGCCGGGGCGTCCTTGATCAGGTGGGCGGCCAGGGTGCGCAAGGGGCCGAGCTGGCGACAGATCAGGGCCAGTTGGGTCTGCACCAGACGCTGGTTTTCCTCCAGCTCCTCGGGCATTTGTTCAAGGGCATTGGCCAGGGCTTCCTCGGCATCACTGTGAATGGCCACCGGCAGCTTGCTGGCCAGGCCCTCGGCAATCTCGTCCAGGCTGTTGGCCAGGCTCGCCCCGGCGCCGTCGATCAATTGCTCGTGGACATCGGCAGGCAGCGTGGTTTCACGGTGCGCCCCCAGGCCTGACAGGTAGCTGAGCAGGGTGTGGGAGAGCACCAGGAAACGAAAGCCCACATCCGCCTCCTTACGAAAATGCCCGGGCTCCATGAGCATGTTGGCCAGGGTCGTCGACAGCGCTGCATCGGCGTTGTGGGCATTGCGCCGGGCCAGCCGGTAGGCCAGGTCGTCGCGCTTGCCCTGGGCATACTGCTGCATGATCTGGCGCAGGTAGATGCTGTTGCAGCTCAGGGTATTGGCCAGCACCTTGTTCAGTCGGCGACCCTGCCAGTCCGGCAGGAACAGGAACACCGCAACAATGGCGATCAGGCTGCCCACCAGGGTATCGAACAGACGCGGCAGGAACAGGCCGTAGCCGTCGCCGATCTGGTTGAAGCAGAACAGCACCATCAGGGTGATGGCGGCGGTGGCCAGGGTGTAGCGGGTGGTGCGGTTGACGAAGAACACCACCCCGGCGGCCACGGCGAACAGCGACTGGATGATCGGGCTGGGGAACAGGTCGAACAACGCCCAGCCCACGGTCAGGCCAATGCCGGTACCGATGATCCGTTGCACCAGTTTGCGCCGCGTCGCCCCGTAGTTGGGCTGGCAGACGAACAGGGTGGTGAGGATGATCCAGTAACCCTGGGTCGGGTGGATCAGGTGCACCATGCCGTAGCCGATCGACAACGCCAGGGGCAGGCGCAGGGCGTGGCGAAACAGCAGTGAGGTGGGCGTCAGTTGCTGGCGCAGGCGATTCCAGACATCGGCCAGGTTACGCGGCGAGCGGTCGAGCAGGCTGCTGTCGCTGGCATCGGCCAGGTTGTCCGGGTTGCTCGCATCGCTGAGCAGGCGGTCGAGGGTCGCCAGGTTGGCCGCCAGGGCGCGCAGTGAGCGCAGCAACCCACGCCAGGCCGGATTGCTCTGCAGGCGCAGGTGTTCCAGGGAGGCGTTGAGGTCTGCCTGGGCCTGGGCGAAACCGGTGTCGTAGATGAACGGCTGGCGTAGCTGGATCGACTCGGACAGTTGCTGGCAGGCCACGCCTTGCTGGCGCAGCAGGCGTTGGCAGCGGAACAGCACGTCGCTATGGAAAAAGGCCTCGGTCAGGGCGTTGTAGGGGTAGTGCGAGGAACTGGCGCGTTCGTGGATGTCCTGGGCCAGGAAGTACAGTTTGAGGTAGCGGCTGACTTTCGAGCCTGGGCGGCCGTTGCCGACCCGGTGCAGGATGATTTCCTTGGCGGCATTGAGGGCGGCCACCACCCGGCCGTTCTGCTGGGCCAGCTCCAGGCGGCGGGCCTCGACGTCCAGCTGGCGCACCGGCTCGAACAAGGTGGCCTTGAGTTTCAGGTAGCGCCCCAGTTCGCGGAACAGCCGCGCCAGGCTCTGCTGCACCGGCTGGTTGGAAAACAGTGCCTGCCAGAGCACCGAGAGCAGGCCGTACCAGGTCGCGCCGGCCACCAGCAGCAGGGGCTCGTGCCAGAAGTCGGTGACCTCGCCGCCACGCTGGTCGACGCCGATCATGGTGTAGACCGAGAGAATCAGCGTGGCCGAGGCAATGGCGCCATAGCGCTCACCCAGGGCGCCGAGCATGGTCAGGGCGAAGCTGGCCAGGGCCAGGGCGATGACGAAGATGACCGGGTAGGGGAACAGCAACTCCACCGACAGCGCGGCGACGGTAAAGCACACCAGGGTCACGGCCAGGGCGTTGAGGCGCCCTTGCCAGCTGTCGTCGGTCTCGGCCAGGGCGCTGGCGATGATGCCGAGGAACAGCGGGATCAGCAGGCTCATCTCATCCTGGTACCAGCACAGCAACATGCTGCCGGTCAGGGCGATGAGTACGCGGATGGCATAGCTGAACTTGTCCAGGGCCCAGAGACGACGGAGCGATTGGCTGAACGAGGAAGAAGACATGGGGGTTCGGCAGACCTTGGGCGATGATCGAAATTGAGCCAGTCAGATGACAGCAGTGTTACTGCAGCCTCTGACCAGCAAAATTTGTTCCTTGATGCGCTGATTCTACCGCGAAGGTTAGACGAACTGTGCGGCCGCGTACGCCGAGGCCCAGGCCCACTGGAAGTTGAAGCCGCCCAGGTGGCCGCTGACGTCGAGCACCTCACCGACGAAGTACAGGCCGGGGCTTTTCAGCGATTCCATGGTCTTGGAAGACACTTCGCGGGTATCGACGCCGCCCAGGGTCACTTCGGCGGTGCGATAGCCCTCGGTGCCGGCCGGTACGACCTGCCAGGCGCCGAGCTTGTCGCTGACCTGGAGCAGTTCGGCCGGGGTGTACTGCTTCATCGGCTTGGAGACGAACCAGTGTTCGGCCAGCAGGTTGGCCATCTTCTTGGTGAACAGCTCGCCGAGCAGGGTCTTCAGTTCGCTGTTGGGGCGCTCGGCTTGCTGCTGTTGCAGCCAGCCCAGGGCGTCGTGTTCGGGCAGCAGGTTGATCTCGACCGTGTCGCCGGCGTCCCAGAACGAAGAAATCTGCAGGATCGCCGGGCCGCTCAGGCCGCGGTGGGTGAACAGCAGGTTTTCGCGAAAGCTGGTGCCGTTGCAGCTGGCGATGCAGTCCACCGAGGTGCCGGACAGCTCGGTGCAAATGGCTTTGAGCTGCGGGTCGGTGATGGTGAAGGGGACCAGCCCCGCACGGGTCGGCAGCAGGGTGTGACCGAACTGGCGGGCAACCTGGTAGCCGAAGCCGGTGGCGCCCAGGGTCGGGATCGACAGGCCGCCGGTAGCGATCACCAGCGACTGGCACTGGAACTGGCCGGCGCTGGTTTCCAGCAGGTAGCCGCCTTCGACCTTTTCGATCTGGTCGATGCGGGTGTCCATGCGCAACTCGGCGCCGGCGCTGTCGCATTCGTCCAGCAGCATGCCGAGGATGTCGCTGGACTTGTTATCGCAGAACAGCTGGCCAAGTTTCTTCTCGTGATAGGGCACGGCGTGCTTGCCGACCATCTCGATGAAGTCCCACTGGGTGTAGCGGGCCAGGGCCGATTTGCAGAAGTGCGGGTTCTGCGAGAGGAAGTTGCCAGGCTCGGTGTACATGTTGGTGAAGTTGCAGCGGCCACCGCCGGACATCAGGATCTTCTTTCCCGGCTTGTTGGCGTGGTCGAGCAGCAGCACCTGACGGCCGCGCCCGGCGGCGGTCAGGGCACACATCAGACCGGCGGCGCCGGCGCCAATGATGATCACTTCGGTGGAACGCACTGCAAAATCCTCTGGAACGGTGGTGAGGCTATCGCTGGCGCTGCCAGCTCCCACAGGGTACGTGTGGGAGCTGGCAGCGCCGGCGATGAGGCCGGCAAAAACAACAGGGAATCAGACGATCCGCACGCGCAACGAGCGTCCTTTGATCTTGCCGCTGTTGAGCCGCTGCAGCGCCTGTTTGGCGACCGCGCGCTCCACGGCAACAAACGCCTGGAAGTCGAAAATGGCGATCTTGCCCACCTGGGTGCCCGGCAACCCGGCGTCGCCGGTCAAGGCGCCGAGGATGTCGCCCGGGCGCAGTTTGTCCTTGCGCCCGGCAGCAATGCACAGGGTGCTCATGGTCGGCAGCAGGGGCGCACCGTTCTGCGCTTTGAGGCTGTCCAGCTGTTCCCAACGCAGCGCGGCTTTCTGAATGTCTTCGATAGCCTGGGCGCGGTGGCCTTCGGCCGGTGCCACCAGGCTGACCGCCAGGCCCTTCTCGCCGGCACGGCCGGTGCGGCCGACGCGGTGTACGTGAATCTCGGCATCGCGGGCCAGTTCGACGTTGATGACCATGTCCAGGGCATCGATATCCAGGCCGCGGGCCGCGACGTCGGTGGCCACCAGCACCGAGAGGCTGCGATTGGCGAACAGGGTCAGGACCTGGTCACGGTCGCGCTGCTCCAGGTCGCCATGCAGCGCCTGGGCGGCGATGCCCTTGGCCTGTAGGTGATCGACCAGTTCCTGGCACTGTTGCTTGGTGAAGCAGAACGCCACGCAGGACTGTGGCCGGAAATGGCCAAGCACCTTGCTCACGGCGTCCATGCGCTGCTCGGGGGCGATTTCGAAGAAGCGCTGTTCGATCTGGCTGTCGGCGTGCAGGGTCTCGACCTTCACGGTCTGCGGGTCACGCATGAAGGCCGCGGCCAGTTGCTTGATGCCGGCCGGGTAGGTGGCCGAGAACAGCAGGGTCTGACGACGTTTCGGGGTTTGTCCGATGATGTCGGCGATGGCGTCGTAGAAGCCCATGTCGAGCATGCGGTCGGCTTCGTCGAGCACCAGGGTGTTGAGCCCGTCGAGCACCAGGGTGCCTTTGCTCAGGTGCTGCTGCACGCGGCCGGGGGTGCCGACGATGATGTGCGCGCCGTGCTCCAGCGAGGCGATCTGCGGGCCGAGGGACACGCCGCCGCACAGGGTCAGGATCTTGATGTTGTCTTCGGCGCGGGCCAGGCGGCGCAGTTCCTTGGCCACCTGGTCGGCCAGCTCGCGGGTCGGGCACAGCACCAGGGCCTGGCAGCCGAAGTAACGCGGGTTGATCGGGTTGAGCAGGCCGATGCCGAAGGCGGCCGTCTTGCCGCTACCGGTCTTGGCCTGGGCGATCAGGTCCATGCCCTTGAGAATGACCGGCAGGCTCTGGGCCTGGATCGGGGTCATCTGGGCGTAGCCCAGGGCTTCCAGGTTGGCCAGCATGGCGGTGGACAGCGGCAAGGTGGCGAAGGCGGTGGCAATGGTGGTCACGAGACGGGCCTGCAAAACAAAATGTCGCGCAGTGTACCAGTCTCGTGGCCATTAGCCCTAAGGCTCGATCTCCGGTTCCGGACGAGGGGCACGCCTTCCGTCCGTACTGGACAGCTGCATGAAGATCGCCGCTGCCAGCATCGCCATCAGGCCGATGGTCAGGAAGGTCAGCTGGAAGGCGCCCAGGGTACTCTCCACCCCTTCGGCACTGCCGGCGGCGCTGAAGCCGCCGAGCAGGGCGCCGGCGCAGGCCACCCCAAGGCTCAGCGACAGTTGCGCCACCACCGACAGCAGACTGTTGCCGCTGCTGGCATTGGCATCGTCGAGGTCGATCAGGGTGACGGTGTTCATTGCCGTGAACTGCATGGAGTTTACGGCGCCCAGCAGGCCGAGCTGGAACAGCAGCAGGGCGTAGGGCGTGTGCTCGTCCACCAGCCCCAGGCTGGCCAGCAGCAGGCCGAGCAGCAGGGTGTTGCCGGTGAGGATGGTGCGGTAGCCGAAGCGCTCGATCAGCGGCCGGGCGATGGACTTGGCGAGCATCGCCGCCGCCGCCAGGGGAATCATGCTCATGCCCGCCTCGGCGGGCGAATAGCCCAGTGCTACCTGCAGCAGCAAGGGCACCAGGAACGGCAAGGCGCCGCTACCCAGGCGGGCGAACAGGTTGCCGAGGATGCCCACCGAAAAGGTCCGGGTGCGGAACAGCCGGGGCGAGAACAGTGGATTGTCGACGCTGCCCGCCCGCAGCCAGTAGGCCGCCAGGCACGCCATGCCGGCGAACAGCAGCAACATCACCCGCAGGTGCGGCAAGTGCAGTTCGCCCAGCCCTTCCATGGCGATGGTGATCAACACCATCGCCGCACCGAACAGGACAAAGCCCACCCCGTCGAAGCGTGTGCGTTCGCTGCCGCGCAGGTCCGGAATGAAGCGCCACACCGCATAGCAGCCGACCACGCCGACCGGCAGGTTGAGCAGAAAGATCCAGTGCCAGCTGAGGATCTCCACCAGCCAGCCGCCCATGGTCGGGCCGAGCAGGGGGCCGAGCAGGCCTGGGATGGTGATGAAGCTCATGATCCGGACCAGTTCCGAGCGCGGGTAGGCACGCAGCACCACCAGGCGACCGACCGGCAGCATCAACGCACCGCCCAGGCCCTGGACCACCCGCGCCGCCACCAGCATGCCGAGGCTGCTGGCCAGGGCGCACAGCAACGAGCCGAGGCTGAACAGCAGGATCGCGCCAAAGAAGATCCGCTTGGTGCCGAAGCGGTCGGCGATCCACCCGGAGGCCGGGATCAACAATGCCACGGTGAGCATGTAGGCGATGATCACCGATTGCATGCGCAGCGGGTCTTCGGCCAGGTCGCGGGCCATGGCGGGCAGGGCGGTGTTGAGGATGGTGCCGTCCAGGGACTGCATGAAGAAGGCAATGGCCACCACCCAGGGGATCCAGCGGGCGGTGACGGGGTCCAGCGGGGCGCGGATGGGCATGGTTTGTGAAATATCCTTGAGGGCCTCATCGCGGGGCAAGCCCGCTCCTACGCAGTCCACTGTAGGAGCGGGCTTGCCCCGCGATGAGGGTTATCACAATGTCAGGGTCAGGCGCTTGACCAGGGCTCCTGGTAAATGACTCGAACTGGTTTGGCGCTGACCGTAGGTGCTGGTCGACAGAATCAGCTCCCGTTCCCGGGTCAGGGCCTCCAATTGCGAGCCCAGCAGACTGTAGACGCTGTCATCGAAGCGCATGGTGCTGACCGGCGCCTGGATCTGCCCGTCCTCGACCCAGAAGGTGGCGAAGCGGGTCAGGCCGGTCATACGTGCAGCCGGCAGGTCGGAGAAGTTCAGGTACCAGAGGTTGCTGATGTAGAGGCCCGTGCCCAGGCGCGCGAGGATGTCAGCCTGCTGCAACTCGCCCGCCGCCATGCTCAGGGCGCAAGGCGACTCATGGGCATCGGCGCCGTTGGCGGCAAGTTCGAACTCGGCGGCGCTGCGGGCACAGACCAGGCGGTCGAGGCCGCGGCCCTGTTCGATCAGGCGCAGGTCGCTGCGTGGGGTGCCTTCATCGGAGAAGGCCGGGCTCAGCGAGCCACTGACCTGTTCGGCGATGCTGACGCCGGGGTGAAGGGTCGCATCGCCGGCATACAGGCGTTGCAACGGGCTGTTCTTGGTCGCCAGGGCCTGGGCAGAAAAGCCACCCCAGCAGAGCATGCCCATGATTTCATCCATCGCTGCCGGGGCCAGGTACGCGCGGTACTCGCCTGGTGCCAGGGTCTTGAGCGGGCGACCGAGGTATTCCAGCTGTTCCCGTGCCTGGCGCAGACGCAGGGCCAGGGCGTCGCTGTCCCAGTTCTGTCCGGCATAGTTGGCCTTCACCGCCTGGCCGTTGCTGTGAAACAGGCTCCAGTCGAAGTTGAAGCTGTTGGCCTGGTGCCAGCCGAAGGCGCCGAACGAGCTGGCAAAGCCACGGCAGATTGGCCCGGCAGCGTAGATGCCGACCAGGTCGAGCTGCCCGGCACCCTGCTCGATCTGCGTCAGCACCTGATCGACCGCGGGCAGCGGCTGGTCCTGCACGCTGTGGCTCTGCCAGGCGCTGTCGTTCAGGTGCAGGTAGGGATCGGCTTCCAGCAGCGGCAGGGTCTGGCGCAATTGTTCGAGCGCCTGGGTCAGGCGCAGCCGATCGACCTCGGGGTCATTGCCCAGGGTGAACTGCAGCTCGGCCTGGCGGCCATCCCTGACCAGCTTGAGGACGCAACTGGCTTGTTGCACCTCGCCGGCCTGGCGCACCTTGGCATGGTTGAAGCGAATGAAGTGCGAGTCCTCGGCGCTGTAGCCCAGGGTGAAGTGCTCCGGAGCGCGGACCTGGTCCTGCAGGCAGGCGACCAGGCGCTGGAAGCTGTGCAAAGGGGTGGCAGCCATCAGGCGTCTCCTCCGAATACGTCGATCTGGCTGAATACGCAGGCAGGCGAGGCATGGCCGACCCGCACCACCTGGTTGGGTTCGCCCTTGCCGCAGTTGGGCGTGCCCAGGACCTGGAAGGTGCTGGCGTCGCCGACGGCGCTGAGCTTGTCCCAGAAGTGTGCCGAAATGCCCCGGTAGTTGGGGTTCTTGACCACGCCCTTGAGTTCGCCGTTTTCGATCAGTTGGCCCCATTCGCAGCCGAACTGGAATTTGTTGCGTGCGTCGTCGATGGACCAGGAACGGTTGGTGCGCATCAGGATGCCGTGCTCGATGCCACCGATCAGTTGCTCCAGGCTCTGGTCGCCCGGCTCGATGTTGAGGTTGGCCATGCGATCGATGGGCGCCCGGTTCCAGCCGCAGGCGCGGCTGTTGGCGACGCCGTCCAGGCCCGAACGGAACTGCGACAGGGCGCCTCCCAGCGGGCGCAGCAGCAAGCCGTCACGGATCAAAAACTGCTTGTCGGCCTGGGTGCCGTCGTCGTCGTGGCTGTAGCTGGCCAGCTCTTCGCGCAGGGTCGGGTCGAAGGTGACATTGAGCAGCTTCGAGCCGTACTGCAAGGTGCCGAAATCGTTGGCCTTGACGAAGCTGGTACCGGCGTAGTTGCGCTCGTCACCGAGGATGCGGTCCATTTCCAGCGGATGGCCGATGGACTCGTGGATCTGCAGCATCATTTGGTCGGGCATCAGCAGCAGGTCGCGAACCCCGCTCGGGGTGTTGGGCGCCAGCAGCAGTTGCAGGGCCTGGTCGGCGACCCTGGCCCCGGCGTTCACCAGGCCGCAGCGCTCGATTACATCCATGCCGCCTTGCTGGCCGAAGTTCTCCCGGCCCAGGCTGCGGCTCTGGCTGTCCTGGCCATCGAAGGCCGTGGCCGTGAAACCGGGGTAGATGAAGCGCTGGGCCTGGCGCAGTTCGGCGCCGGCGGTGTTCAGGTAGATCTGCTCGACATTGCTGATGCCCAGGCTTGCCTGCCAGTTCACCAGGCGGCTGTCGGTGGGCACGCTGGCCGATTCGCGGGCCAGCAGGTCGAAGCAGTCGGCCAGGGAGGCCACGGGGTGTTCGAGGTTTGGTGAGCAGTAATCCATGCGTCCGCTGGCCACCGGCTGTTCGCGCAGGTCGAGCAGGGCGCAGCTGGCAATTTGCCGGGCCAGAGCCTCGGCGTGTTCCAGTGCGCGCTGCAGGCCGGCCTGGGACAGGTCGGCGGTGGCCGCATAGGCTTCAACGCCCTTGAGCCGGACCGTCAGCATCACACCTTCGTCACGCTGGAAGAACGGCGGCTCGGCGACGTTCTTGCGTACCGACAGGTGCTGCTGGGACTGCTGCACATGACGCAGGGAATAGAATTCGGCATTGCTGCGCAGGGCGGCGAAGCGCTGGCGCAGCAAGGCGGTCAACTCGAACATGCAGGAACCTCCGTGAGTACGGTGGTTCCCCCTCAGAACCACTCGTCGTGCATGCCCAGGCAGGTGTCGTCGCGGGCCTCGAGCAATGCCAGCTCATTATGGCAGCCCGGCACTTCCCAGGTCAGGAAATAACGCGCGGCCTGCAGCTTGCCCTGGTAGAAGGCCTGGTCCGCCGGATTGCCGCGGGCCAGGCCCTGCTCGGCGCGGATCGCCTGTTCCAGCCAGCGCCAACCGATCACGCAATGACCGAAGGCCTTGAGGTACAACGCCGAGTTGGCCAGGGCGCTGTTGACCCGGCCCTGGGCCAGGTCACCGAGCAGCTCCAGGGTCACGCTTTGCAGGCGAACCTGCAACTGCTCCAGCGGCATGCGCAGGGGGGCCAGGCTGCTGAACTGGCAGGCGCGCTCGCAGGCGCCGGCGATCAGGCGTACCAGCTGCTTGAGCCCGGCACCACCATTCTGCGCCAGCTTGCGACCGAGCAGGTCGAGTGACTGGATGCCGTGGGTGCCTTCATGGATAGGATTCAGGCGGTTGTCGCGGTAGTACTGCTCGACCGGGTACTCGCGGGTGTAGCCGTGGCCGCCGAGGATCTGGATCGCCAGTTCATTGGCCTTGAGGCAGAACTCCGAAGGCCAGGACTTGACGATCGGGGTGAGCAGGTCGAGCAGCTCGTGGGCCTGCTGGCGCTGGGCCTCGGTTTCGCCGCTCTGGGTGTCGTCGAACAGGCGTGCCGCATACAGGCCCAGGTCGAAGGCGCCTTCGACATAGGCTTTCTGCGCCAGCAGCATGCGCTTCACATCGCTATGGTTGATGATCGGCACGGCGGCGGTGGCCGGGTCCTTGTTGTCCGGCAGGCGTCCCTGCGGGCGTTGCCGCGCGTACTCCAGCGAGTACAGGTAGCCGGCGTAGCCAAGCATCACCGCGCCCATGCCGACGCCGATACGCGCCTCGTTCATCATCTGGAACATGCAGGCCAGGCCCTGGTGCGGCTTGCCCACCAGGTAACCGACGCACTGGCCGTTGTCGCCGAAGTTCAGCGCGGTCGAGGTGGTGCCACGCCAGCCCATCTTGTGGAACAGGCCGGCCAACAGCACGTCGTTGCGCGGACCGAGGCTGCCATCGTCGTTGACCAGGTACTTGGGCACGATGAACAGCGAAATGCCCTTCACCCCCGGTGGTGCGTCCGGCAGCTTGGCCAGGACCATGTGCACGATGTTCTCCGACAGTTCGTGGTCGCCGCCGGAAATGAAAATCTTGTTGCCGCGCAGGCGGTAGCTGCCGTCGCCCGCAGGTTCCGCGCGGGTGCGGATGTCGGCCAGCGACGAGCCGGCGTGCGGCTCGGTCAGGGCCATGGTGCCGAAGTAGCGGCCGTCGATCATCGGCTGCAGGAACAGGCGCTTTTGCTCGTCGCTGCCGAAGCTCTCGATCAGGTTGGCGGCGCCCATGGTCAGGAACGGATAGGCCGTGGTGCCGGCGTTGGCGGCCTGGAAGTGGGCGAAGCAGGCCTGGGAGAGCAGAGTAGGCAATTGCATGCCGCCGACGTCGAAGTCGCGAGTGGCGTTGAGAAAACCGGCTTCGAGGAAGGCATCGACGGCGGGCTTTACCTCGGGGATCAGGATCGCCATGCCGTTCTCATAACGCGGCTCGTGTTCGTCGTTCTTGCGGTTGTGGGGCGCGAAGTACTTTTCAGCAATGGTCCGGGCAGTGCCGAGCGCCGCGTCGAAGGTCTCGCGAGTGTGTTCGGCAAAGCGCGGGCGTTGGGTGAGGGCCTCGGCGTCGAGCACTTCGTAGAGTTCGAAGGCCAGGTTGCGGGCGCTGAGCAGGGTCTCGGGCATGGCGGCGGTCCTGTCGTTGGGATCGGTCGAGTGTAGGAACGGTATGTCGAGGTGACCAGCAAGATTGATGCAGGTGATAGCGAGGGACAGGTCGAGGCTTTGGATGTCATGCCATTGGGAAATTTCACGCAGACATCCAGGAGAGTTAGCCTTGTTCGCAGCGGGGTGAAAGATTAATCAAGTTCCTTTAGCCAAAAGGACTGCGAATGGAACGCTTATCTCCCCAGCAGTGGGTAGCTTTAGGTGAGCATGAGCGAGGTGTTGCCCGTCAGTCGGTGACTAAAGGATACGGTGAACAACGTAAGATAAGGCAGATCTACGTAGAAGCGGATGACAATTGGCAGATTAGTGGGCAGTCCTGGCACTGGCGGCCTGTGGTCGCAAATGTAGCGTACGAGTACAAGGAAGTTCATCCTTGAGGTGGAGAGAGAAGAGCCCGCAACGTCAACTTCAACTATGCTGGGCCGGCATGGATTGTTTTTATATTTTGTATTATCTGCAAGGTAGCCTTCGGCGAGGTAATGTGCCGTATCTCACTGATATAGATAATATTGTTTTGCTGGGGTATAGCCACAGCGACTTTGCCATGGTCATGGGGTTAATGGGCTTGGTCGCGCATTTCTCCGTCATCGTGACTTGTATTTTGTTCGCTGCTGGCTGGAGAGTGGGCTACTACTTGGCGATGGTGCAGATTCCATTTCGTGTTCTATTTTTGATACCTTCAATTTCCACGCTATTGATTTTGCCCAAGTTGATTGCAGACCTTATCCCTTGGTTCATGTTGGTAGTCGGCTCAGAAATAGTGAAAGGCTGGAGCTTGTGGTGGTTATTCCAAGATAAGGGCCGCAAGAGGAGTGGAACAAGTGCTTCGTGGCCTTGATCGGTAATTTGTCGGTGGATCAATCGCAGGATAAAAAAAGGAGAGCCTAGGCTCTCCTTTTTTATTCGCTAGTGACGTTAGCCGATCGTCATCAAGCTCGCGTTACCACCTGCCGCAGCAGTGTTAACGCTCAACGCACGCTCGATCACCAGGCGCTCCAGGGCAATGGAGGTGTCGCCCGAGGACAGGCCGTGCACGCCAACGATGGCGCCTGCACGCTTGGCCACCTGCTCGCACACGGCGCGCAGTTGGTCGGAGTGGCCGTGATGCAGCACTGCATCGAAGACCACCTCGTCCTTGGTCCAGTCGGCCACCAGCTGGATGCGCGCTTGCACGTCCTTTGGCAGGCGGCTGCGCAGGGTGCGGGTCAGTTCGCCTTCCGGCCATACCGCCGTGCTGCCTACGGCCAGGGCCGCAGCCAGTTGGGTCAGCAGGTCAGACTCGACCTCGGCAAGGCACAGCACATGCTCGCGCGGCAGGATGGTGTAGCTGTTGCGCTCGCCGGTCGGGCCGGCCAGCTGGCGGCTGATACCACTCTGCGACTGACGGGCGAACTGGTCGCACAGGCTGCCAAGCTCATTGAGCTGGTTGCTCGCCGCCCAGGACTTGAGGGTTTGCAGTGGCTTGGTCAGGCTGTCACGCAGGCGGGTGTCCGGTGCGTTGTCGCCGTCGGTACGCTGGAACGATTGCTCGATGGCATCGGCCGGGCGGGTCGACAGCAGGCGGTACAGGTACAGCGGGCCACCGGCTTTCGGGCCAGTGCCGGACAGGCCTTCGCCACCGAACGGCTGGACGCCGACCACAGCACCGACGATGTTGCGGTTGACGTAGACGTTACCGGCGTTGACGCTGTCGATGACCTTGGCGATGGTCTCGTCGATCCGGGTGTGCACACCCAGGGTCAGGCCATAGCCGGAGGCGTTGATCTGCTCGATCAGCTGGTCGAGGTTCTTGCGGTTGTAGCGCACGACGTGCAGTACCGGGCCGAAGATTTCGCGTTGCAGCTCGTCGAAGCTTTCCAGTTCGATCAGGGTCGGCATGACGAAGGTGCCACGCTTGATCTCCTCGCCGTCGGCGATAGCCACCTGGTACACGGTGCGGCCTTTGTCGCGCATGCCCTGGATGTGCTTGTCGATGCCGGCCTTGGCTTCGGCGTCGATCACCGGGCCGATGTCCACGGCCAGGCGCTCCGGGTTACCCAGGCGACTTTCAGCCATGGCCCCCTTGAGCATTTCGATCACGCGGTCGGCGGAGTCTTCCTGCAGGCACAGTACGCGCAGGGCGGAGCAGCGCTGGCCGGCGCTGTCGAAGGCCGAGGACACCACGTCGATGACCACTTGTTCGGTCAATGCCGAGGAGTCGACGATCATTGCGTTCTGGCCGCCGGTTTCGGCGATCAGCGGGATCGGACGGCCCTGGGCGTCCAGGCGACCGGCGATGTTGCGTTGCAGCAGGCGCGCCACTTCGGTGGAGCCGGTGAACATCACGCCTTTGACCCGGTCGTCGCCGACCAGGCGGGCACCGACGGTTTCACCGCGGCCTGGCAGCAGTTGCACCACGCCTTCCGGGATACCGGCTTCGAGCAGCAGGCGTACGGCCTGGGCCGCGACCAGTGGGGTTTGTTCGGCAGGCTTGGCCAGTACCGGGTTGCCGGCGGCCAGGGCGGCGGCAACCTGGCCGCTGAAGATCGCCAGCGGGAAGTTCCACGGGCTGATGCAAACCACCGGGCCCAGTGGGCGGTGGGCGTCGTTGCTGAAGTCGTTGCGCGCCTGCACCGCGTAGTAGCGCAGGAAGTCGACCGCTTCGCGGACTTCGGCGATGGCGTTGGCGTAGGTCTTGCCGGCTTCGCGGGCCAGCAGGCCCATCAACGGCTGGATCTCGGCTTCCATCAGGTCGGCGGCACGCTCCAGGATCGCGGCGCGTTCGGCGGGCGGGGTGGCCTGCCAGATCGGCGCGGCTTTCAGGGCGCACTGGATGGCGTTGTCGACGTCGGCAACGGTGGCTTCCTGGACGTGACCGACCACGTCACGGTGATCGGCCGGGTTCAGAACCTGCGCGGCCGCTTCGTTGCTGGAGGCGCAGCCGAGCATCGGTGCGGCTTTCCAGTCGTTGTGCGCGGTGGCCAGCAGGGCGCAGGACAGCGACGCCAGGCGATGTTCGTTGGCCATGTCGATGCCCGCCGAGTTGGCGCGTTCGCTACCGTAGAGGTCGCGTGGCATTGGAATGCGCGGATGCGGCAGGCCGCAGCTACCTTCCTGGGTGGCCATGCGCTCGATGGTTGCGACCGGGTCGGCCACCAGTTCCTGGATCGAGATCGACTGGTCGGCGATGCGGTTGACGAACGAGGTGTTGGCGCCGTTTTCCAGCAGGCGGCGAACCAGGTAGGCCAGCAGGGTTTCATGGGTGCCGACCGGGGCGTAGACGCGGCACGGGCGGTTCAGCTTGCCATCGGCAACCTTGCCTACCACTTGCTCGTACAGCGGCTCGCCCATGCCGTGCAGGCACTGGAACTCGTACTGGCCCGGGTAGTAGTTCTGACCGGCGATATGGTAAATGGCCGACAGGGTGTGGGCGTTGTGGGTGGCGAACTGCGGGTAGATGACTTCCGGTACCGACAGCAGCTTGCGGGCGCAGGCGATGTAGGACACGTCGGTGTACACCTTGCGGGTGTAGACCGGGTAGCCTTCCAGGCCTTCGACCTGGGCGCGCTTGATTTCGCTGTCCCAGTAGGCGCCTTTTACCAGGCGGATCATCAGGCGATGGCGGCTGCGGCGGGCCAGGTCGATGACGTAGTCGATGACGTACGGGCAGCGCTTCTGGTAGGCCTGGATAACGAAGCCGATGCCGTTCCAGCCGGTCAGCTGTGGCTCGAAGCACAGGCGCTCGAGCAGGTCCAGCGACAGCTCCAGACGGTCGGCTTCCTCGGCGTCGATGTTCAGGCCGATGTCGTATTGCTTGGCCAGCAGGGTCAGCGACAGCAGGCGCGGGTACAGCTCGGTCATCACGCGCTCGTACTGGGCGCGGCTGTAGCGTGGGTGCAGGGCCGACAGCTTGATCGAGATGCCCGGGCCTTCATAGATGCCGCGGCCGTGGGAGGCCTTGCCGATCGAGTGGATCGCCTGCTCGTAGGAGGCCAGGTATTTCTGTGCGTCGTGCTCGGTCAGTGCGGCTTCGCCGAGCATGTCATAGGAGTAGCGGAAGCCCTTGGCTTCGAACTTGCTGGCGTTGGCCAGGGCTTCGGCAATGGTCTCACCGGTAACGAACTGCTCGCCCATCAGGCGCATGGCCATGTCGACGCCCTTGCGGATCATCGGCTCGCCACTCTTGCCGATGATGCGGCTGAGCGAGGAGGTCAGGCCGGATTCGTTGTGGGTCGAGACCAGCTTGCCGGTCAGCAGCAGGCCCCAGGTCGCGGCGTTGACGAACAGCGACGGGCTGTTGCCCAGGTGTGGCTGCCAATTGCCGGTGCTGATCTTGTCGCGGATCAGGGCATCGCGGGTGCCCTTGTCGGGAATACGCAGCAGGGCTTCGGCCAGGCACATCAGGGCCACGCCTTCCTGGGACGACAGGGAGAACTCTTGCAGCAGGCCCTGGACAATGCCGGCGCGGCCGCCTGCACTCTTCTGGTTACGCAGTTTTTCGGCGATGCCGGCGGCCAGCTTGTTGGTGGCTTCGGCCATGGCGACCGGCAGGCGGGCCTGCTCCAGCAGCATCGGCACCACTTCCTGCTCAGGACGGCGGTAGGCGGCAGTGATCGCCGAGCGCAGGACCGACTGGGGCAGGATGCTTTCGGCGAACTCGAGGAAGCACTGGTGGGCATGGTCGCCCAGGACTTCGCCGGCTTCGTCGCCATTGATGAAAGGCTGACCGTTGAGTTCGGTCAGGGTGGCACCACCCTCGAGCTTTTCCAGGTAATTGAAGATTGCCTGCTTGATCAGCCAGTGCGGCGTGCGGTCGATGGACTGCGCAGCTGCCTTGAGTCGCTCGCGGGTCGGGTCGTCAAGTTTGACCCCAAGGGTGGTCGTCGCCATTTCTTATCCTCATTATTGCCACAGGCTGTGGCTTAAGCTGGCGCCAAGATTAGCCGTGCGCGAATTCGGGTGCAACCTAGTGCAACCCAAAAAATGTAGGAAAAAAGTGCAACTCGTCCGGTGGGTAGAACCCCACAGCAAAAATGGCTGTTTACGGTGCGTTTTCTTCTGAAAACAGGGGTTCTTGCTCCAAAAGGGAGCAAAAACCGGCTGTTACGCAAAAAAACCGACGAGGTGCAACTTGAATGCAAAAACAGGTTGCACCTAGTTTGCGTTGTTGCATAGCATTCGCGGCCTGGGTGCAACCTCCTCTGAGGCTGTCGCTACATAAAAACAAACGCCAGGGCGCAACAATGAGTGTAAGCAATCCAACCTTGATCACGTTCGTGATCTATATCGCGGCAATGGTGTTGATCGGCTTCATGGCCTATCGCTCCACCAACAACCTTTCCGATTACATCCTCGGTGGCCGCAGCCTGGGCAGCGTTGTGACCGCATTGTCGGCCGGTGCCTCGGACATGAGCGGCTGGCTGCTGATGGGCCTGCCGGGCGCCATCTATATGTCGGGTCTGTCGGAAAGCTGGATCGCCATCGGCCTGATCGTCGGTGCCTACCTGAACTGGCTGTTCGTCGCTGGCCGTCTGCGCGTGCAGACCGAGCACAACGGCGATGCCTTGACCCTGCCGGACTACTTCTCCAGCCGCTTCGAAGACAAGAGCGGTCTGCTGCGAATCATCTCCGCCGTGGTCATCCTGGTGTTCTTCACCATCTATTGCGCCTCCGGCATCGTCGCCGGGGCCCGCCTGTTCGAAAGCACCTTCGGCATGTCCTATGAGACGGCGCTGTGGGCCGGTGCGGCCGCGACCATCGCCTACACCTTCGTCGGTGGCTTCCTGGCCGTCAGCTGGACCGATACCGTCCAGGCTACCCTGATGATCTTCGCCCTGATCCTGACGCCGGTGATCGTGCTGATCGCCACGGGTGGCTTCGATACCACCTTCGCCGCCATCGAGCTGAAGGATGCGGGCAACTTCGACATGCTCAAGGGCACCACCTTCATCGGCATCATCTCGCTGATGGGCTGGGGCCTGGGCTACTTCGGCCAGCCGCACATCCTGGCGCGCTTCATGGCTGCCGACTCGGTCAAGTCGATCGCCAACGCCCGTCGCATCTCCATGACCTGGATGATCCTGTGCCTGGTCGGTACCTGCGCCGTCGGCTTCTTCGGCATCGCCTACTTCTCGGCGCATCCTGATGTCGCAGGCCCTGTCACCGAGAACCACGAGCGTGTGTTCATCGAGCTGGCCAAGATCCTGTTCAACCCATGGATCGCCGGTGTCCTGCTGTCCGCCATCCTGGCAGCCGTCATGAGTACCCTGAGCTGTCAGCTGCTGGTGTGCTCCAGCGCCCTGACCGAAGACTTCTACAAGACCTTCCTGCGTAAAGGTGCTTCGCAGTTGGAGCTGGTGTGGGTCGGTCGTGCCATGGTGCTGTTGGTTGCCGTGGTCGCGATCCTGATCGCTTCCAATCCGGAAAACCGTGTGCTGGGCCTGGTCAGCTATGCCTGGGCCGGCTTCGGCGCCGCCTTCGGTCCGGTGGTACTGATTTCGGTGCTGTGGAAAGGCATGACCCGCAACGGCGCGCTGGCCGGTATCCTGGTCGGTGCTATCACCGTGGTGGTGTGGAAGCACTTCGCCATCTGGGGTCTGTACGAGATCATCCCGGGCTTCCTCCTCGGTGCCCTGGCCATCTACTTCGTCAGTAAGGCGGGCAGCCCGTCGAGCGCAATGGTTTCGCGCTTCGAAGCTGCAGACCTGGCGTTCAAAACCGGTCATTGATCGACTGCTCCGTAGCGCCTGACAGCGGCCCGGCCTCCCCAAGAGGTCGGGCCGTTGTCGTTTCAGTCGCCTGCTCCTGACGGCAAGAGTGTGACAAGGTAAACTGCACGGTCTTGCAGGAGTTGCCATGAACTATCGTCACGCCTTCCACGCCGGCAACCACGCCGACGTCTTCAAACACCTCGTGTTGACCCGTCTCATTGCGCTGATGTCGCGCAAGGAGCAGCCATTCGCCTACCTCGATACCCATGCCGGCCTCGGCCTGTACGATTTGCAGGGCGACCAGGCAACCCGTACCGGGGAATGGCTTGAAGGGGTCGGGCGGCTCTGGGGGCGCGATGACCTGCCAGAGGTTACCGCTGACTACCTGCGCATCCTGCGCAAGATGAACCCCGATGGCGAGCTGCGCTACTACCCGGGTTCACCGGAACTGGCGCGCCGCCTGGCTCGCCAGCAGGATCGCGTGCTGTTGAACGAGAAGCACCCCGAAGACGGTCGCCTGCTCAAGGACAACATGAAGAAGGATCCTCGGGTCGCCGTGCACTTGGGCGAAGGCTGGCACGTGCCGCGGGCGCTGCTGCCGGTGCAGGAGAAGCGTGCGGTGATGCTGATCGACCCGCCCTTCGAACAGGCCGATGAGCTCAAGCGCTGCAGCCTGGCAATGAAAGAGGCCATCGGTCGCATGCGCCAGACGGTCGCGGCGATCTGGTACCCGATCAAGGATCAGCGCCAACTGGTGCGTTTCTACCAGGACCTGACCAGCACCGGCGCGCCGAAATTGCTGCGGGTGGAGTTGTATGTGCATCCCCAGGACAGTCCGCAGGGTCTCAATGGCTCGGGCCTGGCCATCGCCAACCCACCATGGGGATTGGAAGAAGAACTGCGTGAGTTGTTGCCGTGGCTGTCCCAGGTGCTGGCGCAGACTCAGGGCAGCTGGCGGATGGACTGGCTGATCGCCGAGTAACAAGGTGTGCGCAATTGTCAGTGAGAGCGGGCTTGCCCCGCGATAGCCCAATCGCAGGGCAAGCCCGCTCCCACACTTTACGTTATAATCCCGCTCTTTCTTTATCGCTCGCCCCCAAGGGGCCAGGGCGCATATTTACAGTTTGAAGAGGCTAGACCCTTGGCATTGACGATTCTTGGCCTGTCCGGCGCCCTTAGCCATGATCCTTCCGCAGCCCTGTACATCGACGGCAAGCTGATTGCCGCCGCTGAAGAAGAGCGTTTCGTGCGCGATAAACATGCAAAGAACCGCATGCCCTACGAATCGGCGAAGTTCTGCCTGGAACAGGCTGGCATCAAGCCGTCCGACGTAGACGTGGTGGCTATTCCGTTCGCCCCGATCAGCCTGTTCGGCAAGGCGCGCTGGCACTACGCCAAGCGCTACTGGTACGCCCCGGACCGCGCCCTCGACGCGATCCTGATGGGCAACCGTCGCTACAAGCGCTACCGCAAGAAGATCGTCTGGTGCCTGGAGCAACTGGGCTTCGACCCGAAAAAGGTCAAGATCGAACCGGTCGAGCACCACCTGGCCCACGCGTCCAGCGCCTATCACTGCTCGGGCTTCAAGGAAAAAACCGCGATCCTCGGCATCGATGGCAAGGGCGAGTACGCCACGACCTTCTTCGGCTACGGCGAAAACGGCAAGATCCACAAGATCAAGGAATTCTTCGATCCGGACTCCCTCGGTGGCCTGTACGGCGCGATCACCGAGTTCCTCGGCTTCGAGATGCTCGACGGCGAGTTCAAGGTCATGGGCATGGCGCCTTACGGCGATGCCAGCAAATATGACTTCTCGCGCCTGGCCAGTTTCGAAAACGGCGAGCTGGTGATCAACACCGAATACGCCAACGTCATCGGCCTGCGCCGCTACAAGGAAAAGGGCAAGGGTTTCTACTTCTCGCCGAAGCTGATCGAGTGGCTGGGTCCCAAGCGCGAAGGCGATATCGCCGACGAGCCTTACATCCACTACGCCGCCAGCATGCAGGCGCTGTTCGAGAAGATCGCCCTGCAGATGATCGACCACTATCTGGGCGACGTCCTCAAGGAAACCGGCAAGCTGGCCTTCGCCGGCGGTTGTGCGCTGAACGTCAAGCTCAACCAGAAGATCATCGCTCGCCCTGACCTCAAGGAGCTGTTCGTCCAGCCGGCCTCCGGCGACGCCGGTACCGCGGTCGGTGCAGCAGCCTATGTCTCCCACGCCCGTGGCGTGCCGGTCGAGAAGATGGAACATGTCTACCTTGGCCCTTCGTACTCCAACGAAGACGTGATCGCCGCCTGTGCCCGTCACCCGAGCCAGCCGAAATGGCGCAAGCTCGAGAACATGCCGCAGCAGATCGCCAAGATCATGGTCGACGGCAACCCGGTGGCTTGGTTCCAGGGGCGCATGGAGTTCGGTCCGCGCGCCCTGGGCGGTCGTTCGATCATCGGTTGCCCGAGCGTGGAAGGCGTTGCCGACCGCATCAACCACCAGATCAAGTTCCGCGAGCGCTGGAGGCCTTTCTGCCCGTCGATGCTCGACACCGTCGCCCCGCAGATGATCAAGATCGATCACCCGGCGCCGTTCATGACCTTCACCTTCGAAGTGGCCGAGGAGTGGAAGACCCGCGTGCCGGAAGTCGTCCACGAAGACGGTACGTCCCGGGCCCAGGTGCTCAAGCGCGAGTACAACCCGCGTTACTACGACATGATGAAGGCGCTGGAAGAGCTGACCGGCAACGGTGTGTCGCTCAACACCTCGCTCAACCGTCGTGGTGAGCCGATGATCTGCTCGCCGACCGACGCCTTGAACATGTTCTTCGGTTCGGACCTGCAGTACCTGATCATGGAAGACATCCTGGTGGTCAAGGATGGCGCGGACACCTATGACGTCCAGGGCTGAAAAACGCGTCCTGCAGTTCTGTCACGGCTATGACGGTCCGTTCCTGGACTGTGCGCGACAGTACGCCAGCCTGTTCAGTGGCAGCGGCTACAAGGTCACCACGGTGTTCCTGACCGGCGCTGCCGACCCGCAGGTGGCAGCGGGCTGCGCCTCTGATGAAGTGCTGTTCCTGGAATTCAGCTCCAAGGCCATTCGTGGTCTCAAGCTGGGGGCGATCCGTGCGTTGCGGCGGATCGTCGCCACGCGCAATTTCAGCTTCTGCATCGCTCACCGCTTCAAGCCGATCTATATCGCCTTGCTCGGCAGTCGCCTGCCGGTGATTGGTGTGCATCATGCCTTCGGTGACTACCAGCGCGGCAGCCGTCAGCTGTTCGCCAATCTGTTTCGCCAGCGCCTGAGCCTGCTCGGCGTGTCCGACGCGGTGCGGGACGACATGCGCAAGTGCCTGGTCAAATGGCCGGCCGAGCGCATCCAGACCCTCTACAACCGTATCGACATCGAGGCCCTGCAGGCCATCCAGGTGCCCGCCGCCCAGGCGCGCCAAGCCCTGGGTCTGGATCCGCAGGCCTGGATCGTCGGCAACGTCGGTCGCCTGCACCCGGACAAGGATCAGGCCACCCTGCTGCGCGGCTTTGCCAAGGCGCTGCCGCATTTGCCGGCCGGTGCCCGCCTGGCGATCCTCGGCAAGGGGCGCCTGGAGCAGACGCTCAAGGCCCAGGCCACCGAACTCGGGATTGCCGGGCAGGTGGATTTCCTCGGCCAGGTGCCGGATGCCCGCCGCTACTTTCGCGCCTTCGATGCCTTCGCCTTGAGTTCCGATCACGAGCCGTTCGGCATGGTCCTGCTCGAAGCCATGGTTGCTGGCGTACCGCTGGTGGCCACGGCCTGTGGCGGCGCCATCGAGGTGGTCGAGGGTGTTGGCATCCTGTTCCCGCTGGGCGATGCCGAACGTCTGGGCCAGGGGCTGCAACACCTGGCCGCACTGGACCTGGGGCAACGCGAGGTCTGTGCCGAGCGCATGCTCGTGCGCCTGCACGAGCGTTTTTCCGATGTCGCGGTGCGCGAGGCCTTCTGGCAACTGCCGCACGTTCGCGCCCTGACAGCGGAGGCCTGATGCTCAATCATCTTCAAGGCTGGCGCGAGCGCGGCTGGACTGTGATCGATGCCGCTACCTATGCCCAGGCCTGGCAGCGTTTCGGTGGCAGTGTCGCCACACACCCCCTGGTGATTGAACAGCTGGCCGATCTGGCGCAGATCCCGGTGCGTTACCTGGGCTGGGAGCACAACGGTGAGCTCAAGGCCGCGATACCGACCTGGGGGCGCTACCTGGCGCTGTCCAAGGAAGTGCTCAAGCGCCAGGGCAAGAAGGGCCTGTATGACCTGGGCAATGCCGAGTTCATTCTGCCGGCCGCTGCCGATGCCCAGGCCCCGTTGCGCCATGCAGGTCGCTATCTGTCGGAGCTTAACCAGGGGCGCTTTGCCAACCTCAAGCTGCAGACAGAGTCGTTGGCCATGGCACGCACGCCTGAGGACCTGTCGAAGAAGTTTCGCTACAACCAGCGCCGTGAACTGCGCCTGCTCGAAGAGGCAGGCGGTCAGGTGCGGCCAGTTACGGATTTCACCAGTGGTGAACTGGCGGCGATCTACTGTGACCTGTTCAAGCGCCGCTGGGAATTTCCGGCTACTGGTGCCGAACGCATGGGTGAAGTGCTCGAGCGACTGCGCAGTCTGCTGATCGGTTCGGTGCTGTTTCTCGAGGATGCGCCGATCGCCATTCAACTGGTGTATCGGGTCGAGGCCCCGCAGTGGATCAGCGTCGAGTACATCAATGGGGGCGTCGATCCGCAAACCAAGGCATTCAGTCCCGGTAGCGTGTTGAGCTTCCTCAATACCCAGGCGGCCTGGGAGGATGCCCGGGCGCTGGACAAGCCGCTGCGCTTCTCCTTCGGTCGCGCCGATCGCGAGTACAAGGATCGGTGGTGCAACCCTGTGCCGGTGTTTCAGGTGTGAGCCGCAAGCAGCAGTTGCTCAAGCGGCACCGGCGCAACAAGCGGCTGGGGCTGCTGTTCGGCCTGGGCGTGCTGCTGGGGCTGGGTATTTTCGTCCAGTGGTGGCTGCCGCTGGTGCTCGTGCCGCTGCTGTGGGTGGCCCATGAAGCCTGGTTTGCCGACCATCTGTTCTATTCGCCTGGCGAAGACTATCAGTACCGCTTTCCCGCCGACTGCCAGGCGCAGCCGGTAAAGCTGGTCGATGGTGTGGTGCAGGTGCAGGCGCCCTTGCAGCTTGCCGGCGACGAAACCCTGCTCCTGCAACTTCGCCTGAAAAGCGGCTGGCTGGGGCGCTTTCTCGACCCAGCGGTGCTGCTGGGCGACGATTGCCAGACCTTTGAGCGCGGTGTGGCAGGCGTGCGCTATCTGAACCTGACAGGCCAGGCGCAAGCGCTCGCTGCCGGGCGTCTGCGCCTGCGGGGTCGTTTCTGCCGCCTGGCCGGTGACGGGCAGCTCTGGGTCGTGCCTGGCAGCGACCTGCGCCAGCAGCGGGTGATGGTGATTGCTCCCCATGCCGACGATGCCGAGCTGGCCGCCTTCGGGCTCTACAGCCAGGCCAGGGAAACCTGGGTGGTTACCCTGACCGCCGGCGAAATCGAGGCCGAGCACTACCATCGAATGGGGCTGGAAAAAGCCGAGGCTGCTCGTCTCAAGGGGCGTCTGCGCGCCTGGGACAGTATTGCCGTGCCACGCTGGGCCGGTGTTCCAGAAGTCCATTGTGTGCAACTGGGCTATTTCTGCCTGCAGTTGCCGGCCATGCAGGCCGCGCCGGATCAAGCGATCGGCTCCCGGGAGGCCGACATGGCCGATACCCGCGTGTTCCGCCAGTTCAACCCGTTCGGCCTGCCGGGCGATGCCGATGGCGCACCGACCTGGAGCAACCTGCTGGCCGACCTGCGTGAATTGCTGCTCAAGGCGCGTCCCCAGGTGCTGGTGATGCCTCACCCGACACTCGATCCGCACCCGGACCATATCTGCGCCCAGGCCGCTGTGCTCGAGGCCTTGCAGGGGCTGGAGTGGCAGCCACAGACCTTGCTGGGGTATGCCAATCACCTGCACGACAACGACCGCTGGCCGATGGGCGATAGCGGCACCGGTGTTGCCTTGCCGCCGCAGATGGAAGCCGGGCAGGGCTGGGCGCCCTACAGCCTGACGCTGGACCTGCCGACTCAGCGCGACAAGGCCATGGCCCTGGGCATGATGCATGACCTGCAGCCGCCGGCGCCGTTCAAGCGGCGCGTGCGCCGCCTGCTGCAACGCTGGCTGGCCGGACGGCGCGCTTCGCCCTATGGCGAGAACGAGTTCTTCCGCAAGGCTGTGCGTCGACATGAATTGTTCTGGCGCCGGGATCTCTGATCCGCGCCGAGACTGTAAGCGGCCAGGCAAGCGCCGCAAGGAAAACAATGAAAGTTCTATTTCTGGTGCAGAAAGAACAACGGGCCATCCTCGATCGTCTCTATGACGGCGTTGCCGCCCATTGCGAGTGCGATCTGCGCTGGCTGAGCAGCGCCGACCAGCGCAACCTGCGCAGCTATTTCCGCCGCGAGGTCGACGTCGAAAAGTACGACCGGATCGTGTTTTTCCTGCGCTTCAAACAAGAGATCCGCCAGGTTGGCTTCATTCGTACAGTGCCCAACCTGGTCATTCTCGAACACGACGCCTACCAGAACTACATCCCGTGCAAGTACACCGGCAAGTTCAGTGCGCATTATCGCCAGCTGCCCTGGGCGCGGGTGATCAGCTCCGGCTACATGGTCAGCGAGCGGTTGCGCCAGGAAGGTTTCGACGCCGAGTTCGTGCCCAAGGGCTACGACCAGCAGTTGTTGGCTGACCAGGGCCGGGAGCGGGATATCGAGCTGGCCTTTGTCGGCAGCACCAACAGCGTTGCCTACAGTGGGCGCAAGGCCTTGCTCGATGAGCTGGCGCAGGTGGAAAACCTGCTGGTGACCCGGACCAAGTCCGGTGAAGAATACTGTGACACGCTCAACCGTATTCGCTTCTTTGTCAGTGCCGACGTCGGTATGGGCGAATACATGATCAAGAATTTCGAGGCGATGGCCTGTGGCTGCGTATTGCTGGCTTTTGACCAGGGCGAGGCGGAGAATCGCGCCCTGGGTCTGAAAGACATGCATAACGTCGTGCTGTATGACAGCATTGCCCGCTTGCAAGAGAAGCTGAAGGTGCTGCGTGCCGACCCTGCGCTGGTTGAGCGTATCGGCAGCAATGGACGGGACCTGGCGGTCTCGCAATTCAGCTTTGCCCAGGTAGGTCGTAGCATCGTAGAAAAAATGCAGCCACCTCTGCGTCCCCGTCCCGCCTTGACCGGCTGGCAGCGTTTGCGTTTGAGACTGGGCATATGAGCCGGCTGTCCCACAAGGGATGTGGTCTCGAACAACCGAATACAGAAGATGGGGAGGGAATCCGGTGCGATTCAGTGATGACAGTGATGTAACCCTGGTGGTTACCAGTTGCGGACGTTTCGATCTGCTCAAGCTGACGCTCGAGAGTTTCGATCGTTTCAATACTGCGCCGATCCGTGAGGTGTTCATTACCGAGGATTCCGGGGATGACGCCGTCCATCAGGCCGTCCCCGAGCACTGGAAGCCGCATTGCACGGTGTTCGTCAATCGTCCCAAGCTGGGGCAGCTGGCGTCCATCGACCTTGCCTATGGCCAGGTGAAAACGCCCTATGTTTTCCACTGCGAAGATGACTGGGAGTTCTATCGACCAGGATTCGTCGAGGACTCCCGAAATATTCTCGACGTCAGTCCGCATCTGCTCCAGGTCTGGCTGCGCAGTTATGCCCATGACCTGAAGATCCACAGCCCCTACATCTATCTGGGGGAACGTCAGGTCATCGCAGGTGTCCCTTGTTATCCATTGCTTTCGGCCAAGCCGGAGTGGCAGAGCTTTTCGTTGAATCCGGGATTGCGTCGGCTGAGCGATTATCAGCGATGTGCCCCGTTTGCCGCCTATGCTGGTGAAAAGGCACTGTCAAAACGCTATGCCGAGTTGAACCTCACCGCGGTCACCCTCGAGGGTGATGCGGTGCTGCACACCGGCTTCGGTTCACATGTAAGCTTGCCCGAAGAGCGACAACGCAAAGCTCGACGCCGTCAACGCGATCGGGTCAAGCTGGCTGTGATTATGGTGATCGGGGTCGTATTGGGGGCGGGTGTTGGTTTCTTTGCGCATTGATTTGGCCTGTTTGCTGTTCATTCGGCTCGATACAGGGGGTGCTACCCCGTGAACATCGTCAACATCATGTGGGCGGGTGGTGCGCCGTATGTGTCGGTGCACAAGGTGCACCAGCAGATCCTTTCCCAGGCTGAACCTGGCACCTCGATCAGCAGTTGGCTGCTGCAAGGTCAGGGTTCCTGTTGCAGCGACGGAGCGACCCGCGAATGGCAACTGTCCCAGCGCCTGCTCAAGGGTCGGCATATATGGAAGCTCCTGCATCCGTGGATGCGCGGTCGCTTTCGGCAGGCGCTGAAGCAGTCCGGTACCCAGATGGTGTTGCTCGACGGCATGGGGGTATCGCGGCTGGTGCTGCCGGTGTTGCGGCAGTTGCCGGATGTGCGGGCGGCCATCGTTTTTCATGGCAAGACACGCCTGCACCGCGGTGACATTGCCCTGTTGCGCGGTTTCCAGTCTTCGCAGGTGACGCTCGTGGCGGTCTCCCAGACCCTGGCCGCGGCGCTGGAGCAAGATCTCGGCATGCCGGTGCAGGTGCTGCGTTCGGCGTTGGAGCCGGAAAGCTTCCGCCGGACATTGCTGGAGCGTGACCAGGCTCGGCAAGCGCTCGGCTTGCCGTTGCAGGGCGGGCCTGTGCTGGGGGCCATGGGGCGCCTTGTCGATAG
Source organism: Pseudomonas sp. NPDC090755 (assembly GCF_044769005.1). Classification (NCBI taxonomy): domain Bacteria; kingdom Pseudomonadati; phylum Pseudomonadota; class Gammaproteobacteria; order Pseudomonadales; family Pseudomonadaceae; genus Pseudomonas; species Pseudomonas sp. NPDC090755. The sequence continues at coordinate 603,756 of NZ_JBIVXC010000001.1, forward strand.
CAAGGGATTCGACTACCTGCTCGATGCCTTTGCCGTTGCGCGTCAGCAACGACCGGACCTGCGTCTGGTGATACTGGGAGAAGGCAATCAGCGCACTGTGCTGGAGTCCCGCATCAGCGCGTTGGGGCTGGAAGAGGTCGTTTCCCTGCAAGGCCATTGCAATGGCCTGGCCCAACTCTACCGGGCATTCGACTGGGTACTGATCCCTTCACTGTCGGAGGGGCTGGGCCTGGTGCTGCAGGAAGCGGTCATGGCCGATGTGCCGGTCTTGTGCAGTGACCTGTCGGTGTTTCAGGAGCAGTTGGGCGAGGCGGGCCGCTACGCCGCCTTAGGCGATGTCGCGGCCTGGGGGCAGGCGATTGTCGACAGCGTCGGCAGCGACGCCAGCCAAGTGGCCAGGGCGCAGTACCAGGCGCTGGCGCCAGAACGGGTCTGGCAGCGCTTCAGCCAGGCCTCGAGCGACCTGTTGAGCGGCCGCTGAGGGTTTCAAGTCAACAAGGCGCGTTCCAGTTCGGCAAGCGGGAACTGGTCTTCGAGCCGCTCACGAGCAATGTAGCGGGCAAAGTGCTGCACGTTGCGACGAACCATGCGCCGGGAAAGCGGTGCGCGCATGAAACGCATGTCGGCCACGTCAATCAGGCCCATCTCCTGTTCCGGGGTGACGACAATGTTGCCCAGATGTAACGAGCGAAAGTAGATCCCCGCTCCATGCAGCCTGCGCACCAGTGCCACAAGCTGTGGCAGTCGCTCCTGCCAGCTGAAGCCTTCCTTGCGTGACAATTGGCTCAACGTTTCGCCGGGCAGTGGCCGATACAACACTGCAGTCATTCCGGGCGCTTCCAGTTTGTAGTGCTTCAAGACTTTAAGCGTGGGAATTCCTTTTTTTTCCAGCTGCGCCACGTTATCGATGAAGCGTTGCGAGTAAGGTCGCAGCAGCGCAGATGAAATTAAGCGCTTGCGCCTGAAGAGCTTGAGGATGTTGCCATCCTTTAGCAGGTACACTTTAGCGCCATAGCTGTCGGCCTCCAGAATTCTGGCGCCAAGGATGAGCTGGTTGAGGTCGACCTGGGAAAGCCTGGAACATTGCATGGATGAGGGCCTTGTCAACGGGCAAGCGAAAGGACCGGCCATAATGCCGAAAAGTTTACAGATGCACCATGCCGGAGTTGTTCAATCGATGGGGATACGCATGATGTACACAAGGAGTTGGGCGCAGACCTGGCTGGCAGTGGGCTTTTTGTGGTTTCTGGTGGCGATCGCCCTGGCACCGAGCAACAAGGTCTATCAGCAGGGGCTGGTGGCGTTTCTCTGGTTGCCTACCCTGGTTCTGATCTGGTCAGCGCGTACGGCACTGGCCGATGCCTGGCGCTCCCAGCGGGCCTTGTGCGTTTCCTTGCTGCTTTTACTCGCCTGGTCGGCCCTGAGTCTTGTCTGGGCTGCGGTCGAGGAGCCCGGGCGCGAGCTCAAGCGGCTGTTGTATATCACCGTGTTCCTGCTGTTTTTCCCGGTGCTCGCCGGGGCCGGCGGGCAACGCCTGATCCAGCTCCTGCAGGCCGGAGGCGTTGGCCTGGGGGTTGCGGCGCTGTATTCGATCATTCACTTCTATGGCGTGCTGGGGGTGCCACTGGAGATCAGGCTCAGTGGCATTGGCGAGATATCCCACCCGATCCTGGGTGCCTATGTGATCGGTGCTGCCATGGTCTGGATGCTGCACTGGCCGCCTCAACAGCGTTGGTTGCAGTTGCTGTGGGCGTTGTCGCTGTTATGCCTTGGCGCGTTCCTGGTGCTTTGCCAAAGCCGCGGGGCGGCCCTGGCCGTGCTGATTTCCATGGTCGCCATGCCCATCTGGTGCCGTGATCGCAGAAGTCGTCTTATCGCCGGCGCTGCAATCATTACTGCGTTGGTCGGGATGCTCTCGATGTATGCATTGGTCATTTCCCGTGGTTCGTCCTACCGACCTGAAATTTTCGAGTCTGCCGTGCAGATGATTGCACTGCACCCCTGGACAGGCCTTGGCCTGGGCTCGTTCTACCAGATATCGGCGGCCGGGCAGTTGTTCGACCACACCCACAACATGTTCACCCACATCGCCATCGAGCTGGGCATCCCCGGCATGTTGCTCTGGCTGAGTGTCTGGCTGTGCGTGTTGCGTGAAATCTGGCGCGTCCGTTCAACGGCCCTGGGCCAAGGCCTGATGGGGTTGTGGCTGTTTTCCACCCTGGCCATGCAGTTCGATGCCGCGAGCCTGACCGGCACCCCGCGGGCGGAGTGGTTCATCAGCTGGTTGCCGATCGGCCTGGCCCTGGCGTTGGTCTGTGTGCATGCCCGTCGACCGGGCTGTGATAAAATTTCCGGTTCAATCTGAACAGCGAGCTCGACATGGCCGAAACACCGCTAAAGGCGGAGCAGCAGAGCAGCTCCAGCCTGAAAATCTACTTCCGGCTACTGAGCTATGTGAAACCGTACATCGGCATTTTCGTGCTGAGTATCGTCGGTTTCGTGATCTTTGCCTCGACCCAGCCCATGCTGGCCGGAATCCTCAAGTATTTCGTCGATGGCCTGAGCAATCCCCAGGCGGTGTTGTTCCCCAATGTCCCTTACCTGCGCGACCTGCAACTGTTGCAGGCGGTGCCATTGCTGATCGTGCTGATCGCGGCATGGCAAGGCCTGGGGTCGTTCCTGGGTAACTATTTCCTGGCCAAGGTTTCCCTCGGGCTGGTCCATGACCTGCGCGTTGAGTTGTTCAACAAGCTGCTGGTGCTGCCCAACCGCTACTTCGACAACCACAACTCCGGTCACCTGATCTCGCGGATCACCTTCAACGTCACCATGGTCACCGGTGCCGCCACCGATGCCATCAAGGTGGTGATCCGTGAAGGCCTGACGGTGGTGTTCCTGTTCGTCTACCTGCTGTGGATGAACTGGAAGCTGACCCTGGTCATGCTGGCGATCCTGCCGATCATCGCCGTGATGGTCGGCAGTGCCAGCAAGAAATTCCGCAAGCAGAGCAAGAAGATCCAGGTGGCGATGGGCGATGTGACCCACGTGGCCTCGGAAACCATCCAGGGCTACCGGGTGGTGCGCAGCTTCGGTGGCGAAAACTACGAGCAGCAGCGTTTCGCCAACGCCAGCCAGAGCAACACTGACAAGCAACTGCGCATGACCAAGACCGGCGCGGTGTACACGCCGATGCTGCAATTGGTGATCTACACCGCCATGGCGGCACTGATGTTCCTGGTGCTGTTCCTGCGCGGCGATGCCACCGCCGGTGACCTGGTGGCCTATATCACCGCTGCAGGCTTGCTGCCCAAGCCCATCCGCCAGCTGTCGGAAGTCAGCTCGACCATCCAGAAAGGCCTGGCCGGTGCCGAGAGCATCTTCGATCAACTGGACGAAGCGCCGGAAGTGGACGCCGGCACCGTGGAGCTGGACCGTGTGGAAGGGCGCCTGGAAGTGCGCAACCTGAGCTTCACCTACCCCGGAACCGAGCGCCAGGTGCTGTCGGATATCTCCTTCACCGCCGAGCCTGGGCAGATGATTGCCCTGGTAGGCCGTTCGGGCAGTGGCAAGTCGACCCTGGCTGCCCTGATTCCGCGTTTCTATCACCATGACCAGGGGCAAATCCTGCTCGATGGCGTGGAGATCGAGAACTATCGCCTGCGCAACCTGCGTCGCCATGTGTCCCAGGTGACTCAGCACGTCACCTTGTTCAATGACACCGTGGCCAACAACATCGCCTATGGCGATCTGGCCGGCGCGCCGCGTGCCGAAATCGAGGCCGCCGCTGCCGATGCCTATGCCAAGGACTTCGTCGAGCAGTTGCCCCAGGGCTTCGACACCCAGGTCGGTGAAAACGGCGTGCTGTTGTCTGGCGGCCAGCGCCAGCGCCTGGCGATTGCCCGGGCCCTGCTCAAGAATGCGCCGCTGCTGATTCTCGACGAGGCCACCTCGGCCCTGGACACCGAGTCCGAACGGCATATCCAGGCGGCCCTCGACCATGTCATGAAGGGTCGGACCACGCTGGTGATCGCGCATCGCCTGTCGACCATCGAGAAGGCCGACATGATCCTGGTCATGGACCAGGGCAAGCTGGTCGAGCGCGGCACCCATGCCGAGCTGCTGGCCGCCAATGGCTACTACGCCAGGTTGCACGCCATGGGCCTGGACGAGCCGGCCAAGGCCGACATCACCTGAGCCTGTCACCGGGGCCCGTCCAGGGCTCCGGTTGCATTCTGAATCGCTTGCCGGCAAGGCGGTAACCAAGCCTTCGCCTGGCCTGTGCTAATATCCTGCCCCTGTTAATTTTGTATAAATGGGTTGCCCATGAAGTTGTCCATGCCGCGTTTCGATCAAGCCCCGGTACTGGTGGTGGGCGATGTCATGCTCGACCGCTACTGGCATGGCGGTACCTCACGGATCTCGCCTGAAGCCCCGGTGCCGGTGGTCAAGGTCGACCAGATCGAGGACCGTCCCGGCGGTGCGGCCAACGTCGCCTTGAACATCGCTGCCCTGGGGGCCTCGGCTGCACTGGTCGGGGTCACCGGCCAGGACGAGGCCGCCGACAGCCTGGCCAACAGCCTGCAGGCCGCCGGTGTGCGCTCGATCTTCCAGCGTATCGCCCATCAGCCGACCATCGTCAAGCTGCGGGTCATGAGCCGTCACCAGCAACTGCTGCGTATTGATTTCGAAGAACCCTTCGCCACCGATCCGCTGTCCCTGGGCGCTGAAGTCGACACCCTGCTCGAAGGGGTCAAGGTGCTGGTGCTGTCGGACTATGGCAAAGGCGCACTGAAGAATCACCAGAGCCTGATCCAGGCGGCGCGCGCAAAAGGCATTCCGGTGCTTGCCGACCCCAAGGGCAAGGACTTCTCGATCTACCGCGGTGCCAGCCTGATCACGCCGAACCTCAGCGAGTTCGAAACCATTGTCGGTCGTTGCGCCGACGAAGCCGAGCTGGTGGCCAAGGGCGGCCAGCTGATGAACGAGCTGGAGCTGGGCGCCTTGCTGGTGACCCGTGGCGAGCACGGCATGACCTTGCTGCGTCCGGATCACCCGGCCCTGCACCTGCCGGCCCGGGCCCGCGAAGTCTTCGACGTCACCGGTGCCGGTGACACGGTGATTTCGACCCTGGCCGCGGCCATTGCCGCCGGTGAAGAACTGCCCCACGCCGTGGGCCTGGCCAACCTCGCGGCCGGCATCGTGGTCGGCAAGCTCGGTACGGCGGCCATCAGTGCGCCGGAACTGCGTCGTGCCATCCAGCGCGAGGAAGGGTCGGAACGTGGCGTACTGAGCCTGGAACAGCTGCTGCTGGCGATCGACGACGCCCGTGCCCACAACGAGAAGATCGTCTTCACCAACGGGTGCTTCGACATCCTTCATGCAGGTCACGTGACCTACCTGGAGCAGGCGCGGGCCCAGGGCGATCGCCTGATCGTCGCGGTCAACGACGATGCCTCGGTCAGCCGCCTTAAAGGCCCGGGTCGGCCGATCAACAGCGTCGACCGGCGCATGGCGGTGCTCGCCGGCCTGGGTGCGGTGGACTGGGTCATCAGTTTCCCTGAAGGTACGCCGGAGAACCTGCTCAGCCAGGTCAAGCCGGACGTGCTGGTCAAGGGCGGCGACTATGGCATCGACCAGGTAGTGGGTGCGGACATCGTCAGGGCCTACGGCGGTACCGTGAAGGTGCTGGGGCTGGTGGAGAACAGCTCGACCACGGCGATTGTCGAGAAGATCCGCAAGCGCTGATGTGGGAGCGGGCTTGTCCCTCGATTGCGGTGCAACAGATACATCCCAATCGCGGGGCAAGGCGCGCCATCGTACTGCCGCCCCTACTTGCGTAGCCCACCCCGCGCCATTTGCAACAACTCCCGTGCCTTGCCCGTCAGCCGCTGCAACCCCGAATCCGCCCTCGGCGCTGCCAGCCCCTGCTGGCGGACCCAGTCCTTCCAGCGAATCCGCTCATCCCTGACCAGCCAGCCCTCTTGCCGGGCAAAGCTTTCGGCCAGGTACAGACCACGAGTGCTGGCGGGCAGCAGCTGGCCTTTCTTCAAGGTATAGAGTTCAGCCCGTGGCTGACCGTCCTCCAGCGGCATCAGGTAGAGGTCAGGACGGCTACGGTTGAGGCGGGCCACCAATTGATTGCCTTCCAGTCGCTCATCGACATGGAACAGGCTCAGGGACCTGGCTTCGCGTGGTACGTGCAGGCGCAGGTCGTAGATCAGTTGCAGCGAGGCGGTCGGCAAATGCACATAGGCCCGTGGCCGTTCCAGCAGGTGCAGGTTGGCGCAGCGCACCGGCCTTGCCGCGCCGGACTGCGGGGTCAGGACGAAGGGCATGGCTTCGCGGTAGTGCAGGGCATCGGCGTAGGGCGCCGGTAGCCAGGTGTCATTGAAGCGTCCCCCAAGCCAGCCTTCCGGCGTCTCCAGCAGGCACTCCTCGGCGACTTCCTGGATGGCGGTGTGCAGCGGCAGGTTGAGCTCCTGGGCGGGGACATAACCGGAAATCAGTTTCAGCACCACGTCGCCACGGTCCTGGCGGCGCTGGCGCACCAGCACCCAGTAGTCGCGATTCTGCCAGTGCAGGGTCAGGCGCACCGAGACGCCCAGGTTCGCCAACTCCACGGCGAAGCGCTGGCTGTCGTTCAGGTGGATCTGCTTGCGCCGCTGCTGGGTCTGGGCGAAGTTCTGCGGCATGCCGATGCTCTGGTAGCACAGCCCCTCGGGGCTGGCTTCGACATGCAGGGGCAGGGTCTTGAAGGTGCTCGGATTCTTGCGGATCAGCGTTCGCGGCATGTCGGCTCCTACTTGCGTTGGGGGCGGCCGCAACGGCGGCATGGGCGTCAGCTACCCAGTACGGCGGCTACAGTGGCCACGTTTTGGGCCAGGTGTACGGGGTTGATGGTACCGACAATAGCACTGCTGACCCCAGGGTGAGCGAACAGCAGCTCGAAGCTGGCGCGCACCGGGTCAACGTCCGGGTTCAGGCAGGCATGTCCGCTGGCCAGGGCCTTTTTCACCAGGATCGCCTTGCCATGCTCGGCGGCATAGTCGAGCACAGGGCGTTCAGCCTGTTCGTTCAGATTGTAGGTGACCATGGCGCAATCGCCGCGTTCCAGTGCCTTCAATCCACCTGCCACTGTCTTGCCGGACAAGCCGAAGCCGCCGATCTTGCCTTCGCGTTTCAGGGCTTCGAGGGTCTGGTAGACCTCCTCATGCTCAAGAATGTGCAGGTCGTTGCCGTCGGAATGCACCAGTACCAGGTCGATATGCTCGGTTTCCAGGCGTTTGAGGCTGCGTTCGATGGAAAAGCGAGTGTGTGCGGCGCTGAAGTCGAAGTGTGACTGGCCATTGTCGAACTCTTCACCCACCTTGCTGACGATCACCCAGTCCTCGCGCTGTCCGCGCAGCAGCGGGCCCAGGCGTTCTTCGCTGCGACCGTAGGCCGGTGCCGTGTCGATCAGGTTGATGCCCAGCTCGCGGGCCTGGGCCAGCAGTTCGCGGGCCTGGTCGTCATCGGGAATGGTGAAGCCATTGGGGTATTTGACCCCCTGGTCGCGGCCCAGCTTGACCGTGCCCAGGCCCAGGGGCGATACGCGCAGGCCGGTGCTGCCCAGGGGGCGGTGCAGGTGGTGAAGGCTCGGCAGGCTCATGGCAACAGTTGCTCCCAGACCGGCACGGCCAGCGGCGGTTTGGGCAGGTCGGGCAGGGCGGCTTGTCCGCTCGGCTGGATGCCATCGCGTTCGAGGTTGGCCAGCACGCGGTCGGCGAAGTCCGGCGCCAGGGCCAGCTTGGTCGGCCAGCCCACCAGCAGGCGCTGCTGTTCGGCGAGGAAGGCGTTGTCCGGGCGCACCAGGCCCGATTGCGCCGGTTCCGCGCGGTCGATGCGTACGGTGGCCCAGCGCACCTGGCTCAGGTCGATCCAGGGTAGCAGGCTGGCGACTTCTTTCTTCGCCGCGGCAATCTGCGCATCGGGTTCGCGGGCCACGCCGTCGGCTTCGGCCAGGTCGCCGCCCAGGTACCAGACCCACTGGCCGTTGCTGGCCGGGTGGCTGGTGACGGTGATCCGAGGCTTGGGACCGCCGCCCAGGCAGTGGGCGTACAGCGGCTTGAGGCTGGCGCCCTTGGCCATGACCATGTGCAGCGGTCGACGCTGCATGGCCGGTTGGCTCAGGCCCAGGGTTTCGAGCAGGCCGGCATTGCCGGCACCGGCGCTGAGAACGATGCGCCGGGCGCGGATTTCGCGGTCATCGACGCGCAGGCCGGCCAGTTCACCGGCTTCATGCAGCGGCTCGATCCGCTCGCCGGCCAGCAGGCTGTCGCCCGCCAGTTCTGCGAGTCGGCCCAGCAGGCTCGGTACGTCGACGACCAGTTCGGCCAGGCGGTAGACCTTACCTTTGAAGGCGCGATCTTGCAGGGCGGGCGGCAGTTGATCGCCCTTGACCTGATCGACCCGGCCTCGCACCGCCTTGCTGGCGAAAAAGCTGGTCAGGTTGCCGGTCAGGGTACCGGGCGACCACAGGTAGTGGGCTTCGGACAGCAGGCGCACGCCAGACAGGTCCAGCTCGCCGTTGCCGGCCAGGGCCTCGCGCCAGCGCCGCGGCATGTCGGCAATGGCTTCCGAGGCGCCGGTCAGGGCGCCGTGCAGGGCGTACTTGGTACCGCCGTGGATGATGCCCTGGGATTTGAGGGTCTGCTCGCCACCGAGACTGGCACGTTCCACCACCACCGTCGAATAACCCAGGCGGCGCAGGCGGGCGTTGAGCCAGAGGCCTGCGACCCCTGCGCCGACGATCAGTACGTCGGTGGAAATAACGGATGGCATGCATACACCTCACAAGCTTGGACAGACGCCCAGTATACAGCCTGTGAGCAGAATCAATGCCCGACGGTTTTCGAGAAGAGCTGAATCACCACCACGCCACCGACGATCATGGCCATGCCGAGCATGGCCGGGATATCCAGTTTCTGCCCATAGATCACCAGGGCCGCGACACTGATCAGGACGATACCCAGGCCCGACCAGATGGCATAGGCGATACCCACCGGAATGCTGCGTACCACCAGGGTCAGCATCCAGAACGCCACGGCGTAGCCACAAACCATCAGCAGCAAGGGCAGGGGCGTGCTCAGGCCCTTCACGGCCTTCATCGAGGCGGTGGCAATGACTTCGGCGCAGATGGCAATGGCCAGATAGGTGTAGGCGTTCATGGTGGTGGTCCTCTGTTCTGGCTGGGCATTCTAGAGCATGTCTGGATGGGGTAAAGTCATTACCTATCTTTAATGGAGATAGGTTGAATGGCCGAACAGTGGAACCTGGAGCAACTGCGCCTGTTTGTGCGGGTGGCTGAGCAACGCTCGTTCTCTGCGGTTGCCCGTGCCCAGCGCAAGGCCCAGTCGGCGGTGAGCAGTGCCATTGCACTGCTTGAGGCCGACCTTGGCGTCACCCTGTTCGAGCGCAGCAGCGGTCGTCAGCCGCGCCTGACCGAAGCCGGAACGGCATTGCTCGAGGACGCTCGCGAGCTGTTGCGCCAGTGCGAGCGCCTGGACGGTCGGGCACTGGCACTGATGCGCGGCCAGGAGGCGCAACTGCGGGTGGCGCAGGACGAGGCCATGCCCTATCAGCCGGTGATCGACAGCCTCGATGAGCTGGCCCGGCAGTTTCCCTTGCTGGAGGTGCAACTGGCCAGCGGCGCCCAGGGCGATGTGGCGCGCAAGCTGGTGGAGCGGCGCGCCGATCTTGGCCTCCTCTTCCACCACGAGCGCATGCCTGCGTCACTGGAGCGTCGCGCCCTGGGGCGGGTGGAGATGGTCACCGTCTGCGCCGTCAATCACCCGCTGGCGCAGTTGACCCGGGTCAACCGCCAGCAACTGGCCAGGCATCGACAACTGCTTATCGCGCCCCAGGAAAGCGGCTACCCCGGCGGCGAGCCGATCAGCCCGCAGATCTGGCGAGCTGACAGCTTCTACGCCATGGCCGAACTGTTGATGCGCGGCCTGGGCTGGGCCTGGCTGCCCCGGCACGTGGTGCAGTACCCGACCTATCATGCGCAGATGGTCGAACTGAGCAGCGAATGGACGCCGCCGGCGCTGGTGGTGGAGCTGGTGTGGCGGCGTGACGAGCCGCTGGGGCCGGCGGCCCAGTGGTTGGCCGAGCGCTTCGCAGTGCACTTGCGCGCCATTGGCTAGTACACTTCGGCGCCATGAACAGAACCCTTTATACCTTGCTGTTTCACCTGGGCCTGCCGCTGGTTGCGCTGCGCCTGTTCCTGCGCTCGCGCAAGGCCCCGGCCTACGGCCAACGCATCGGCGAGCGCTTTGCCATGAAGCTGCCGGCCATGCACACGGGCGGCATCTGGGTGCATGCCGTGTCGGTGGGCGAGAGCATTGCCGCCGCGCCGATGATCCGTGCCTTGCTCAAGACTTATCCACAGCTGCCGATCACCATCACCTGCATGACCCCGACCGGTTCCGAGCGGGTACGGGCGATGTTTGCAGACGAGCCGCGCATTCAGCACTGCTACCTGCCCTATGACCTGCCTTGGGCCGCCGGGCGCTTCCTCGATCATGTGAAGCCCCGGCTGGCGGTGATCATGGAGACCGAGCTGTGGCCCAACCACATCCATCAGTGTGCCCGGCGCGGCATTCCGGTGGCCCTGGCCAATGCCCGGTTGTCCGAGCGCTCGGCCCGTGGCTATGCCCGTTTCGCCGGCCTGACCCGGCCGATGCTGGCCGAGATGAGCCTGATCGCGGTGCAGACCGAAACCGAAGCCGAACGCTTCCGCCAGTTGGGTGCGCACCCGGCGTGCGTGCAGGTGACCGGCTCGATCAAATTCGACCTGCGCATCGACGAGCAGCTTCTGCCGAAGGCCCGCACCTTGCGCGAGCAGTGGCAGGCGGGCCAGCGTCCGGTGTGGATCGCGGCCAGCACCCACGAAGGCGAGGATGAAGTGATTCTGGCGGCACACCGCCAATTGCTCGAACATCATGCCGATGCCTTGCTGATTCTGGTGCCGCGACATCCGGAACGGTTCAACAGCGTGTTCGACCTGTGCTGTCAGCAGTTCCCGACCATTCGCCGCTCCAGTGCCGAACCGGTGGCTGCCGGGACCTCGGTGCTGCTTGGCGACACCATGGGCGAGTTGCTGTTTCTCTATGCCTTGGCCGACATAGCCTTTGTTGGCGGCAGTCTGGTGCCCAACGGCGGGCATAACCTGCTGGAACCGGCGGCGTTGTCATTGCCAGTGCTCAGTGGCCCCCACCTGTTCAACTTCCTGGAAATCGCGGCGATGTTGCGCGAGGCCGGTGCCTTGCAGGAAGTGGATGATGCCCAGGGGCTGGCGGTTGCGGTCCGGCGTCTGATCGAGTTGCCGCAGGATGCGCGGCGCATGGGGGAGGCGGGCAGGGCAGTGATGAAGGCCAACCAGGGGGCGCTGCAGCGGTTGCTCGACGGGCTGGGGCGGCTGTTTTGACGTGATCGCGGGGCAAGCTCGCTCCTACAGAGGCGTGTAGGAGCGGGCTTGCCCCGCGATGCTTTTCAGGGGCGGGCGTCGAAGTTGGCCTTGGCCGCTGCTGCCAGGTCTGGCGGCAGGAAGTCCTTGTCCGGGTTGTAGTCCGGTTTCAGGTAGCGGCTCAGGTCGGTCAGGTCCTGCGGGCTCAGCGTGCCGGCGGCCTGCTTCAGGCGCAGGTTGTCGAGGATGTAGTCGTAACGGGTGTTGTTGTAGTCGCGCACCGAGGTGTACAGCTGGCGCTGGGCATCGAGCACGTCGACGATGTTGCGGGTACCGACCTGGTAGCCGATCTCGGTCGCTTCCAGTGCACTCTGGTTGGAGATGATCGACTGCTTGCGCGCCTGTACCTGCTCCACATCGGTGTTCACTGCCCGGTGCAGGTTGCGAGTGTTTTCCACCACCTGGCGGCGCAGGCTTTCACGCTGCTGCTCGGTCTGGTTCAGGCGCTGGTACGCCTCGCGCACTTGCGAACTGATCAGGCCGCCACTGTAGATCGGGATGTTCAACTGCAGGCCGACGCTGGTCTGCTCGACGTCGCCGCTGATGGGCCCACCGAGGTTGGGGTTGGAGAAGCCCAGGTTGTCGTTGTCGCCTTTCTGGTACTGCGCCACGGCATCCAGTGTCGGCGCATGGCCGGCCTTGCGCTGGCGCAGGGTTTCCTCGGCGGCGCTGACGGCAAAGTTGGTCGCTAGCAGGTTGAGGTTCTGTTTGCCGGCAGTTTCGACCCACAGCTTGGCATCGTTGGGCACCGGCACCTGGATCGGCAGGGTATGGACGATGCCCTGGACCGATTTGTAGTAGCGGTTGGTGAAGGTGATCAAGGCCTCGTAGGCGTCGTCGACCTGGCGCTGGGCGACGATCCGGTTGGCCCGCGCGGTGTCGTAGCTGGCCTGGGACTGCAGCACGTCGGTCTTGTCCGACAGGCCCACGTCGAAGCGCTCTTCGGACTGGTCGAGCTGGCGCTTGAAAGCCGCTTCCTCGGCCTTGGTCGAGGCCAGGGTGTCCTCGGCGCGCAGGACCGCGAAGTAGTTCTCCGCCGACTGCAGGATCAGGTTCTGCTCGGTGGCCGACAGTTCCAGGGCGGCCTGTTCGTTGAAGGCTTCGGCGGCCTGCAACTGGAACCAGCGATCGGCACGGAACACCGGCTGGGCCAGGGTGGCCTGCCAGGAGTTGCCGCTGCGGTTGGAGGTAATCGACGGGCTGTCGAGCTTGGTGCGGGTGTTCTGCATGGTGCCGCCGCCGGACAGGTTCGGCAGCAGGCCGGCACGGGCCTGGGGTACCACTTCCTTCTGGGCGCCATAGTTGGCTTGGGCCGCGGCCAGGTCGGCGTTGTTGTTCACGGCCTCCTGGTAGACGCTGACCAGGTCGTTCTTCGCCGAGATGGGCACGTCCGCTGCCCAGGCCATTCCGTTGGTAGCACAAGACACGGCAATGGCCAGTGAAAGTTTGCGCAGCATAGGGCGATCCTTGAACAAATTGAGTGTCTCTGAGCGGGTGAGTGTAGATGGACGGCCCCTTGGCAACAATCTGCCATTTACGCCATTTATCGTGCCCGTGTTTGTACTGTTGGCTTTGCGAGCAAGTCCAGTCTAGACTGGGCACGTTCTTGTCGGGGTGCCTTGCGTTGAGGCTGAGATCGGATAATCCGGATCCCGTTGAACCTGATCAGGTTAGCGCCTGCGTAGGGAACAAGATTTCTCGCTTTCCCGGCGAGTCTCTTGTGCCAGGTCCGGGAATGTCGAGCCAGCCATTGCAGCTGCAGGCATCACCGCGTATCCGGCACAGCACCACTCATGGTGCGTCCGTGCCTTTCAGGTTCTCCCCCGACATTCCACTGCCGGAAGCCGTCTGGAGAGCCTGTGATGAGTAAACAAGAAAAATATACCAATCTGAGTGAGTCGGCCCAGGTCGATCAACAGTCCGTACAGCCGTTCACCCGCTCGCGCAAAATCTATGTCGAAGGCTCGCGCCCCGATATCCGCGTGCCGATGCGTGAAATCAGCCTGGACGATACCCCCACCGATTTTGGCGGCGAGCCCAATGCACCGGTACTGGTCTACGACACCTCAGGCCCCTACACCGACCCCAATGTCGTCATCGATGTGCGCAAGGGCCTGGGCGATGTGCGTTCGGCCTGGATCGACGCCCGTGGCGACACCGAGCGCCTGGCCGGCCTGTCGTCGGACTTCGGCCAGCAGCGCCTGGCTGATGCCGAGCTGACCAAGCTGCGCTTCGCCCACGTGCGCAACCCGCGCCGGGCCAAGGCCGGCGCCAACGTCAGCCAGATGCACTACGCGCGCCAAGGCATCATCACCGCCGAGATGGAATACGTCGCCATCCGCGAGAACATGAAGCTGCAGGAAGCCCGCGCCGCCGGCCTGCTCGATCAGCAGCACGCCGGTCACAGCTTCGGCGCCAGCATTCCGAAGGAAATCACCGCCGAATTCGTGCGTGAGGAAATCGCCCGCGGCCGCGCGATCATCCCGGCCAACATCAACCACGTGGAGCTGGAGCCGATGATCATCGGCCGCAACTTCCTGGTGAAGATCAACGGCAACATCGGCAACAGCGCCCTGGGCTCGTCCATCGAAGAAGAAGTGGCCAAGCTGACCTGGGGTATCCGCTGGGGTTCGGACACGGTCATGGACCTGTCCACCGGCAAGCACATCCACGAAACCCGCGAGTGGATCATCCGCAACTCGCCGGTGCCGATCGGTACCGTGCCGATCTACCAGGCACTGGAAAAGGTCAATGGCGTGGCCGAAGACCTGACCTGGGAGCTGTTCCGCGACACCCTGATCGAACAGGCCGAGCAGGGCGTGGACTACTTCACCATCCACGCAGGCGTCTTGCTGCGCTATGTGCCGCTGACCGCCAAGCGCGTTACCGGCATCGTCAGCCGTGGTGGTTCGATCATGGCCAAGTGGTGCCTGGCGCACCACAAAGAGAACTTCCTCTACACCCACTTCGACGAAATCTGCGAAATCATGAAGGCCTACGACGTCAGCTTCTCGCTGGGCGACGGCCTGCGTCCGGGCTCGATTGCCGATGCCAACGACGAAGCACAGTTCGGTGAGCTGGAAACCCTGGGCGAGCTGACCAAGATCGCCTGGAAGCACGATGTCCAGTGCATGATCGAAGGCCCGGGCCACGTGCCGATGCAGCTTATCAAGGAGAACATGGACAAGCAGCTCGAGTGCTGCGACGAAGCGCCGTTCTACACCCTCGGCCCGCTGACCACCGACATCGCCCCGGGTTACGACCACATCACCTCCGGCATCGGTGCGGCGATGATCGGCTGGTTCGGTTGCGCCATGCTCTGCTACGTGACTCCCAAGGAGCACCTGGGCCTGCCGAACAAGGATGACGTCAAGACCGGCATCATCACCTACAAGATCGCCGCCCATGCCGCGGACCTTGCCAAGGGCCACCCGGGCGCGCAGATTCGTGACAACGCCTTGTCCAAGGCGCGCTTCGAGTTCCGTTGGGAAGACCAGTTCAACCTCGGCCTGGATCCGGACACCGCGCGTTCGTTCCATGATGAGACCCTGCCCAAGGATTCGGCCAAGGTCGCCCACTTCTGCTCCATGTGCGGGCCGAAGTTCTGCTCCATGAAGATCACCCAGGAAGTGCGCGAGTACGCCGCCAACCAGCGCATCGACGCGGTGGACGTGGCGGTCGAGGACGGCATGCGCGAGCAGGCCGAGCGGTTCCGCCAGGAAGGCAGCCAGCTGTACAAAAAGGTGTAAGAACATATCGCGGGGCAAGTCGGTGCGACGACTTGCCCCGCGATTGGGCCTTTAAGAACAACAATTTTCTCCCTGTCGAGACCACCCCTTGTGAGCACACCCAGCCAGTTCTCCCCCGATCACCCCGTCACCGCCCAGCAGCGCGTCCTCAGTGGCCGCGACCTCTGTTCCCTGTGGTTTTCCCTCGGCATCGGCCTGATGGTGCTACAGACCGGCGCCTTGCTCGGCCCCGGCCTGGGCCTGGCCAATGCCGTGCTGGCGATCATTGTCGGCACCAGCGTGGGCGTCCTGCTGCTGGCGGCGGTGGGGGTCATCGGCAGCGACACCGGGCTGTCGTCCATGGCCGCCCTGCGTCGCAGCCTCGGCCGCGACGGGGCACGTTTGCCGGCGCTGCTCAACCTGCTGCAACTGATCGGCTGGGGCTCGTTCGAAATCATCGTCATGCGCGATGCTGCGAGCCTGCTGGGCGCGCGTGCCTTCGGCGAGGGCAGCGCGCTGACCAATCCGCTGCTGTGGACCTTGTGCTTCGGCGCCCTGGCCACGTTGCTGGCAGTCAGCGGGCCGTTGACCTTCGTGCGCAAGATCCTGCGCAAGTGGGGCATCTGGCTGTTGCTCGGTGCCTGCCTGTGGCTGACCTGGAACCTGTTCGCCAAGGCGGATCTCGCCGCCCTGTGGGCCCGTGCCGGGGATGGCTCGATGTCCCTGGCCGTGGGGATCGACATTGCCATTGCCAT
Source organism: Pseudomonas sp. NPDC090755 (assembly GCF_044769005.1). NCBI lineage: Bacteria > Pseudomonadati > Pseudomonadota > Gammaproteobacteria > Pseudomonadales > Pseudomonadaceae > Pseudomonas > Pseudomonas sp. NPDC090755. The sequence continues at coordinate 619,745 of NZ_JBIVXC010000001.1, forward strand.
GCCGCTGTCGTGGCTGCCACTGATCGCCGATTACTCACGCTTCAGCCGCCGCGCCAGCCGGGTGTTCATTGGCACCGCACTGGGCTACTTCGTCGGCAACGTGTGGATGATGAGCCTGGGCGTGGCCTATACCTTGGCCTTCGCTCCGGCGGGCGAGGTCAATACCCTGCTGTTGGCGCTGGCCGGTGCCGGCCTGGGTATCCCACTGCTGCTGATCCTGCTCGACGAGTCGGAAAAGGCCTTTGCCGACATTCACTCGGCGGCGGTATCCACCGGCCTGCTGGTGCGCCTGAAGGTCGAGCACCTGGCCCTGGCCATCGGTGTGCTGTGCACCCTGATCGCCTGCTTTGCGCCGCTGGCGCAGTACCAGAATTTCCTGCTGCTGATCGGCTCGGTGTTCGCCCCGCTGTTCGGCGTGGTGCTGGTCGATCACTTCATCGTGCGTCGCCGTCGCAGCGATGCCAGCCCCATCCACAGTCTGCACGGTCGTGCGCTGCTGGCCTGGGCCTGCGGTGTGGCCACCTATCACCTGCTGGCCCATTACGCGGCGGATGTCGGCTCGACCCTGCCGGCCTTGCTGCTGGCAGGGTGTGTGTACTGGGCGGCAGCGCCGTCGGTCAGCCGCGACCGGGAAACAACTCCGGCTTGATCACGCCGTTCAGGCGCGGGTAGGGGATCTTCAGTTCGATGTGGCCCATGGAATACGGGGCGATGGCATACACTTCGTACTTGAGCACTACCGCGCCGTAGGTCAGGGCGATGTGTGGGGTCTGGCGGAACGGCCAGGTCTTGACGAACTCGGCGTCCTTGTCCATGCCGGTGCTGATCAGCCAGCCCTTGTGGGCTTCCTCGGCGGTCTTCCAGAAGGTCGCCTCCTGGCCCGGCACCAGCATGTCCTGCAGGGTCAGCACCTTGTCCTGCTGGCGCGAGTAGTTGATGAAGCCGCGTCCGGGCATGCCATGGGCGCCGCCGGTGTCCAGGTAGCTGGACAGTTCGATGATCACCAGTCCGTCATGCTGCTCGCGTACCTTGGCTTGCAGGTAGCTGCTGTGGCGGCTTTCGGCCGAGGCCATGAACTGGTCTTCGTAGGCCTTGAGCGAGGCGGGCAGGGCACTGCGCTCGTTGTCCTGGGTCATCTGCAACAGGCGTTTCTCGACGATTGCATCCAGTTTCGGGTTGGCCGGGAAATGAATGGTGTCGATGTTCACCAGCGGGCAATCGGCCGTGGTGCAACCGGGCTTGATGTGCTCCCAGCGGTCGCGCTGGACCTCCAGGGGCGTGCGCATGTTGGGCTGGAACAGGCTTTGGCAGGCGCCCAGGGCCAGGGCCAGCACAGCCACGGAAGTCAGTTTCACAAGCGTCATGATGATCCTTGTCAGGCAGAGTTGATCGGGCTTGGACCGTCGGCAGGGCCTTCAGTTCGCCACTAAGCTCAATAACAGCAGGCTGTCTATCCTCGCAGCCCGGCCGGTATCTTGAAAGGGGTGAAACGCGCCGATGCGCAGGTTAGGATGGCGCGATGCAGTAGATGAGGTTGTGAGGATTGCCATGTCGGATGTGCTGAACGCTGTGCCCAAGGATGTCGAGATTGTCGAGCGGTTGAACTGTTTCCAGGGCTTTTACAAGCTCGACCGGGTGCGCCTGCGCCACGAGCTGTTCGCCGGTGGCATGGGCCGGGAGATCAGCCGCGAGCTGTTCGTGCGCCACGATGCCGTCTGTGTGCTGCCTTACGATGCCCTGCGCGACGAGGTGGTGCTGATCGAGCAGTTTCGCGTCGGTGCCCTGGGCAAGGTGGCCAACCCCTGGATGATCGAGCTGGTCGCCGGTCTGATCGACAAGGATGAAGCGCCGGAAGAAGTTGCGCACCGCGAGGCGCAGGAGGAAGCTGGTCTGGAGATCCATACGCTGTGGCCCATGACGCGGTATTTCCCGTCCCCCGGCGGCAGCGATGAATATGTGCACCTCTATCTGGGACGTTGTGACAGCGCTGGGGCGGGCGGTCTGCATGGCCTGGAGGAAGAGGGTGAAGATATACGCGTCAAGGTCTGGGCGTTCGAGGACGCGCTACAGGCCGTACGCGACGGGCTGATCGCCAATGCGGCAACCATCATTGCCTTGCAGTGGCTGGCCTTGAACCGGGATGAAGTCAGGGGGCTATGGTCGTGAATCTCTTGCGCGAGCGCTACCGGGTCGATCTGGTCGGGTTGCAGGCTGCCTGCGAGGCCAACTATGCGCGTCTGATGCGCTTGCTGCCGGACATGCGCACGGCCAAGAGCTCGCGCCGGATCGGCATGACCCAGGGTGACCAGATGCTGGGCGTGCTGGTGCTGGACGTGGTGCTCGCCTGCCCCTACACCACCACCCTGCGCGTGCGCCAGGAGCACAGCCTGCCCTGGCTGCCGGTGCCGCAACTGGAAGTGCAGGTGTACCACGACGCGCGCATGGCCGAGGTGGTCAGCGCCGAGCATGCCCGGCGTTTTCGCAGTGTCTACCCCTACCCGAACGCGGCCATGCACCAGCCGGACGAAAAAGCCCAGCTCAACCTGTTCCTGGGCGAATGGCTGAGCCATTGCCTGGCTTGTGGCCATGAGTTGGCCGTGGTTCGCTGAAATGTGACGCCGGTCGTTTTCGCGTATTTGCTCAAACCAGGCTTGCCGCCATAATCGCGCTGAATCCGTTCAAGGAGTCGGCCCTTGCCGCAACCATCGATCCATTCCGCCGACGCACCGGTTTACCTGGTGCAACTGACCGACAGCCACCTGTTTGCCGAGTCGCACCGTACGCTGCTGGGCATGAACACCCGCGACAGCCTGCAGCGGGTCATCGAGCGGGTGCGTGAAGAACAGCCGCGTATCGACCTGCTGCTGGCCACCGGTGACCTGTCCCAGGATGGCACCCAGCAATCCTATGAATGCTTTCGTGAACTGACTGCCAGCCTCGGGGCGCCGGCCCGGTGGCTTGCCGGCAATCACGATGAGCCGCAACCGATGGAGCGTGCGGCGCAAGGCACCGACCTGCTGGCGCCGCAGGTGGATATCGGCAACTGGCGTATCCTGATGCTCAATTCGGCGGTGCCAGGCGCCGTTCCCGGGGTGCTCGACCAGGGGCAGTTCGAGCTGCTCGAGCATTCATTGACCGAGGCGCCCGAGCGTCATCACCTGATCTGCTTCCACCACCAGCCCGTCGCCATCGACTGCGCCTGGATGGCGCCGATCGGCCTGCGCAATGCCGACGAGTTGTTCGACCGGCTCAAGGGTTATCCACAGGTGCGCGCCTTGCTCTGGGGGCATATTCATCAGGAATGGGACCAGGTACGCGACGGTGTGCGGTTGCTGGCTTCGCCTTCCACCTGCATCCAGTTCGAGCCGGGCAGCGCAGACTTCAAGGTCGGTGAACAGGCGCCCGGCTACCGCTGGCTGCGCCTGCAACCCGATGGCGGCATTGATACCGGGGTTTCGCGAGTGAGCGACTTTACTTTCGAAATCGACTATGCGGACGGGTATTAAGTGTTGCCAAATTGCTGAAACCGTTCAATGAACCGCCGAACAGGCTAAAATGCGCGCTTTCCTGCCTGGGGTTCCGGGCGAGTCAGGTGTAGCGAGGGTGGCATGTCGGGTTCGATTCTCTATATTCACGGGTTCAACAGCGCACCGTCTTCAAAAAAGGCCTGCCAGCTGGTCGAGGTGATGCAGCAGATTGGCCTGGGCGAGCGCCTGCGGGTGCCGGCCCTGCATCACCACCCACGCCAGGCCATGGTCCAGCTGGAAAGTGCCATCGCCGAGCTCGGATCGCCATTACTGGTCGGCAGCTCGCTCGGCGGCTACTATGCCACCCATCTGGCCGAACGCCACGGGCTCAAGGCGCTGCTGATCAACCCGGCGGTCAATCCGCACCGCCTGTTCGATGGCTATCTCGGTACCCAGCAGAACCACTACACCGGTGAGTCCTGGGAGCTGACCCTGGATCACGTGCAGGCCCTGGCCGAGCTCGAGGTTGCACCGCCCAGCGATGCCGGGCGCTACCAGGTCTGGCTGCAAACCGCCGACGAGACCCTGGACTACCGCCAGGCCGAGCAGTTCTACCGGGCCTGCGCCCTGCGCATCCAGGCCGGTGGCGACCACAGTTTCCAGGGCTTTGCCGAGCGCCTGCCGGCCCTGCTGAGCTTTGCCGGCATTGCCCCCCAGCAGTATCAAATGCTCGATTTTTCTGTATTTTGATGACTTATTTTTACCCACGACTGACGACGAGAACCCATGGCCATTCCCAGCGCTAGTGCCTATAACGCAGACGCCATCGAAGTCCTCTCGGGCCTTGACCCGGTGCGCAAGCGCCCGGGCATGTACACCGACACCAGCCGGCCGAACCACCTGGCCCAGGAAGTGATCGACAACAGTGTCGACGAAGCCCTGGCCGGGCATGCCAAATCGGTGCAGGTGATCCTTCACGCCGACCACTCCCTGGAAGTGTCCGACGACGGTCGCGGCATGCCTGTGGATATCCACCCTGAAGAGGGCGTATCCGGGGTCGAGCTGATCCTGACCAAGCTGCACGCCGGCGGCAAGTTCTCCAACAAGAACTACCAGTTCTCCGGTGGCCTGCACGGGGTCGGTATTTCCGTGGTCAACGCCTTGTCCAGCCAGGTGCGGGTCAAGGTCAAGCGTGACGGCAACGAGTACCAGATGACCTTCGCCGATGGCTACAAGGCCAGCGAGCTGGAAGTGATCGGGAGCGTTGGCAAGCGCAACACCGGTACCAGCGTTTATTTCTCGCCGGACCCGAAGTATTTCGATTCACCGAAATTCTCCATCAGCCGCCTCAAGCACGTACTCAAGGCCAAGGCGGTACTGTGCCCGGGCCTGCTGGTCAGCTTCGAGGACAAGGCCAGCGGCGAGAAGGTCGAGTGGCACTACGAGGATGGCCTGCGCTCCTACCTGGTCGACTCGGTCAACGAGTTCCAGCGTCTGCCGGACGAACCGTTCTGCGGCAGCCTGGCCGGTAACAAGGAGGCTGTCGACTGGGCCCTGCTGTGGCTGCCCGAAGGCGGCGACAGCGTCCAGGAAAGCTACGTCAACCTGATCCCCACGGCCCAGGGCGGCACCCACGTCAACGGCCTGCGCCAGGGCCTGCTCGATGCCATGCGCGAGTTCTGCGAGTTCCGCAACCTGCTGCCGCGCGGGGTCAAGCTGGCCCCGGAAGACGTCTGGGAGCGCATTACCTTCGTCCTGTCGATGAAAATGCAGGAGCCGCAGTTCTCCGGGCAGACCAAGGAGCGCCTGTCGTCCCGCGAGGCGGCGGCCTTTGTCTCCGGTGTGGTCAAGGACGCGTTCAGCCTGTGGCTCAACGCCCACCCGGAAACGGGCATGCAACTGGCGGAACTGGCCATCAGTAACGCCGGGCGGCGCCTGAAGGCCAGCAAGAAGGTCGAGCGCAAGCGCGTGACCCAAGGGCCGGCGCTGCCAGGTAAATTGGCCGACTGCGCCGGGCAGGACCCGATGCGCGCCGAGCTGTTCCTGGTCGAGGGTGACTCGGCCGGTGGTTCGGCCAAGCAGGCGCGGGACAAGGAATACCAGGCGATCCTGCCCCTGCGCGGCAAGATCCTCAACACCTGGGAGGTCGATGGCGGCGAAGTCCTGGCCAGCCAGGAAGTGCACAACATCGCCGTGGCGATCGGTGTCGACCCGGGGGCGGCGGACATGAGCCAGCTGCGCTACGGCAAGATCTGCATCCTCGCCGACGCCGACTCCGACGGCCTGCACATCGCCACCTTGCTCTGCGCCCTGTTCGTCCAGCATTTCCGCCCGCTGGTCGAGGCCGGACACGTCTACGTGGCCATGCCGCCGCTGTACCGCATCGACCTGGGCAAGGAAATCTACTACGCCCTGGACGAAGCCGAGCGCGATGGCATTCTCGATCGCCTGGTGGCCGAGAAGAAACGCGGCAAACCGCAGGTCACCCGCTTCAAGGGCCTGGGTGAGATGAACCCGCCACAGCTGCGTGAAACCACCATGGACCCGAACACCCGTCGCCTGGTGCAACTGACCCTGGACGACCTGGACGGTACCCGCGAGATCATGGACATGTTGCTGGCCAAGAAACGCGCAGGCGATCGCAAGAACTGGCTGGAGTCCAAAGGCAACCTGGCCGAGGTCCTGGCTTGATTCGTCTGCTGCTGGCTGCAGTCGTTGGTCTGTTTGCCCTGTCCTCCCAGGCCGCACCCTGGCCGGAGCTGAAGATGGTCAGCGAGCACCCGGTCGAGGGCATGCGCGGTGGCAACCTGTCGGGCCTGGCGTTGTGCAAGGACGAGCTGTGGGCATTGTCCGACCGTGACGATGACCTGCTGTACCGACTCGATACCGCCGCCGCGACCTGGCAGGCCGTCGCCGTGCCCATGGCCGTGCCGCAGGTGCCGGAGAGCGGTTTGCCCTGGGGCATCCGCTCGCGTACCTGGGCGGCAGGTCTTGTGCGCGGTGGCGACCTGGACTTCGAGGGCCTGAGCTGTGACGGTGCCGGCAACCGCTACCTGGTCAGCGAAGCCCATGCCGCTGTGCTGCAGGTGCCGGTCAAGGGTGAGCCCAACTGGCTGAAGATTGACCCGAGCCTGGTTCGCCAGGCGCGGGCCAGCGGCATGCTGCTGCATTTCAACGCCCTGTTCGAAGGCCTGGCGGTCAACCCCGCCGGTGATCGCATCTGGCTGGCGGCCGAGCGAGAGCGCCGTGGCCTGTTGTTGATCAATCGCCAGCAGACCGTGTGGAACTGTGCCGGAGGCTGTGTGTTGCTCCGCGAGGCCGGAGTCGAGATGCAACCGCCACAGATGCCCGGCGCACGGGCGCTGCCGCGGGATTTTTCCGATCTGGCGCTGTTCAACAACAAACTGTTCACCCTGGAGCGCAACGCCCACCGGATCTGCCGTCGTGACGCGGCTAGCGCACAGGTCGAGCGTTGCTGGTCGTACGCCGCCGACGCCTTGGCCGAGCCGCGCCAGTACACTCAACCGTTCGGCCTGGCCGAGGCTCTGGTGATCGATGCCAAGGGCGCATGGATTGGCGTCGACAACAACGGTGCCACCCGCAAGGATGGCGAAATCCGTCCGATGATCTGGCGTTTTGCCGCCCCTGAGGGTGGCTGGAGTGCCAAGCCGTGAGCCAGCCACCGGGCAAGCGTGCCGGCCGGGTCATGTTGATCCTGGCCTGGGCGGCCGGGCTGTTCCTGGCCACGCGTTTCTTTGGCGAGTGGGAGCAGCACCAGGCCAATCCCAATGCCCAGGTCCGCTCGACGCATGGCGATGGCTTTATCGAGGTGCAGCTGGCGGGCAACGGCCAGGGGCATTTCGTCGCCGATGGCCGGATCAACGGCCAGGCGGTACATTTTCTGCTCGATACCGGTGCCACCGACGTGGCCATTCCCGAGGTGCTGGCCGGCAAGCTCGACCTTGTCCGCGGCGCCCCGGTGATGCTCAGTACCGCCAATGGCCGCACTCAGGGCTACCGCACGCGCCTGGATGCGCTGCAACTGGGCGACATCCAGTTGCGCGATGTACGCGCCCTGGTGGTGCCAGGGCTGGATGGCGAACAGGTACTACTGGGCATGAGCGCCCTCAAACAACTCGAATTTACCCAGCGTGGCGGCACCTTGCTGTTGCGCCAGAACCTGAAATGATGAGGCCCGCATGAGCGACTCCCTTGATCTCAGCCTCGATGGCGTAGAGCGCCGGTCACTGGCTGACTTCACCGAACAGGCCTACCTCAACTACTCCATGTACGTGATCATGGACCGTGCCCTGCCGCACATCGGTGATGGTCTCAAACCGGTGCAGCGACGCATCGTCTACGCCATGAGCGAGCTGGGGCTGGACGCCGACGCCAAGCACAAGAAGTCGGCGCGTACCGTCGGTGACGTGCTCGGCAAGTTCCACCCCCATGGCGATTCGGCCTGTTATGAAGCCATGGTGCTGATGGCCCAGCCGTTCAGCTACCGCTACACCCTGGTCGACGGCCAGGGCAACTGGGGTGCGCCGGACGATCCGAAGTCGTTCGCGGCCATGCGTTACACCGAGGCACGCCTGTCGCGTTATTCCGAAGTGCTGCTCAGCGAGCTGGGCCAGGGCACCGCCGACTGGGTGCCGAACTTCGACGGTACCCTGGACGAGCCCGCGGTGCTGCCGGCGCGCCTGCCGAACATCCTGCTCAACGGCACCACCGGTATCGCCGTGGGCATGGCTACCGACGTGCCGCCGCATAACCTGCGCGAAGTCGCCAGCGCCTGCGTGCGCCTGCTGGACGAGCCCAAGGCCACGGTCGAGCAGCTGTGCGAGCACATCCAGGGCCCGGACTACCCGACCGAGGCGGAGATCATCACGCCGCGCGCAGAACTGTTGAAGATCTACGAAAGCGGCCGTGGCTCGGTGCGCATGCGTGCGGTGTACCGCATCGAAGACGGCGATATCATCGTCACCGCATTGCCTCACCAGGTTTCCGGGGCCAAGGTGCTGGAGCAGATCGCCGCGCAGATGCAGGCCAAGAAGCTGCCGATGGTGGCCGACCTGCGTGACGAGTCCGACCACGAGAACCCGTGCCGGATCGTGATCATCGCCCGTTCCAACCGGGTCGACCTCGACGAACTGATGCAGCACCTGTTCGCCACCACCGACCTTGAGTCCAGCTACCGGGTCAACGTCAACATCATCGGCCTCGATGGCCGCCCGCAGTTGAAGAACCTGCGGGCGCTGCTGGTCGAGTGGCTGGAGTTCCGCGTACAGACGGTACGCCGTCGCCTGCGTTTCCGCCTGGACAAGGTCGAGCGTCGCCTGCACCTGCTCGAAGGCTTGCTGGTGGCCTTCCTCAACCTGGATGAAGTGATTCACATCATCCGCACCGAGGATCAGCCCAAGGCCGCCCTGATTGCCCGCTTCGACCTGACCGAAACCCAGGCCGAGTACATCCTCGAGACCCGCCTGCGCCAACTGGCACGGCTGGAAGAGATGAAGATCCGCAACGAACAGGACGAACTGGCCAAGGAACAAGCCAAGCTGATCGCCCTGCTCGGCAGCGAAAGCAAGCTGCGCAAGCTGGTACGTGCCGAGCTGATCAAGGATGCCGAAACCTACGGCGACGACCGTCGTTCGCCGATCATCGAGCGTGCCGAAGCCAAGGCCCTGTCGGAAAACGAGCTGATGCCGACCGAGCCTGTAACCGTCGTATTGTCGGAAAAGGGCTGGGTGCGTTGCGCCAAGGGCCATGACATCGATGCCACCGGCCTCTCTTACAAGGCGGGTGATGGCTTCAAGACCGCTGCTGCCGGGCGTTCCAACCAGTTTGCGGTGTTCATCGACTCCACCGGACGCAGCTACTCGGTAGCCGCCCATACCTTGCCTTCGGCCCGTGGCCAGGGCGAGCCGCTGACCGGGCGTCTGACGCCGCCGCCGGGCGCGGCCTTCGAATGCGTGCTGCTGCCCGAAGACGAGGCGCTCTATGTGATTGCGTCCGACGCCGGCTACGGCTTCGTGGTCAAGGGTGAAGACCTGCAGGCCAAGAACAAGGCCGGCAAGGCCTTGCTCAGCCTGCCCAACGGTGCCAAGGTCCTGGCCCCGCGCCCGGTGGCTGACCGTGAGCAGAACTGGCTGGCGGCGGTCACGACAGAAGGTCGCCTGCTGATCTTCAAGATCAGCGACCTGCCACAGCTGGGCAAAGGCAAGGGCAACAAGATCATCGGTATCCCCGGTGATCGGGTGGCCAACCGTGAAGAATATGTCACCGATCTTGCGGTCATTGCCGACGGCGCGACCCTTGTATTGCAGGCTGGCAAGCGTACGCTGTCTCTGAAGGCCGATGACCTCGAGCATTACAAGGGCGAGCGTGGTCGTCGCGGCAACAAGCTGCCACGTGGCTTCCAACGGGTCGACGCCTTGATGGTGGAAAGCCTCGACTGAGCCGTGCAGTAGCCTCGAATGGGTAAATTAGCGCCCGTTCGAGGCTTAAACACTGGAGTCGTGCCGCTATTTCGCGGATGATAGGCCCCTTGCGGTACCAGCGTGGCTGTGTGCCCGAATGAATCTACATGAGTATCACTGCGGTTTGCCTTGTGGCGACTGCCTGGATGGGATGATGAAATTTCTGCGCCTTCCATTTGTTCTGCTGATGACTGGCGTACTCGGACTGGCTGGCTGCAGCATGCAGCAGCCGGTTTCCCTGTATCAGCTCGACAGCGGCGAGCCTGGCCAACCCAAGCAAAGTACGGGCATGGCCGTGGTGCTCGGTCCGGTGTCGGTCGCCGACTACCTGCAGCGTGAGACCCTGCTGCAGCGCCAACCCGATGGCAGCCTGACCGCAGCGACCGATGGTCGTTGGGCCGGTAGCCTGTCGGGCGATATCGACCAGTTGCTGGTTCGTCAGCTGGCCTGGCGCCTGGACAGCCAGCGTGTGGTCCTGGCACCGGCCACGGCCGGTTTCGCGCCGGATGTACAGATCCTGCTGTCGATTACCCGGCTGGACTCCGGTACCCACCAGCCAGCGGTCCTGGACGCCCAATGGCGCCTGCTGGATCGCCGCGGCCAGGTGCGCGACAACCGTATCGTCCACCTCGAGCAACAGCATCTGGGTAGCGAAGCGGCCCAGGTCCAGGCCCAGGGACAGTTGCTGCAGAAGCTCGCCGAACAGCTGAGCGTGGCAGTCAAGCCGTTGGCCAACCAGCCGCCGGTTGTCGAGGAAACACCGAAGAAAGCTGCGCCGGTGCAGGTGCGCAAAGAGCCGGAGAAACCCAAGATTCCCCTGGCTACGCCGATCCGAACCGATATGGAAGTGTTCCGCTTCTAAGCGATCATCCACAAAAAAGCCCGCAGCGATGCGGGCTTTTTTGTGGCTGGCGTCTTTGGGTGCGGGCCTCATCGCCGGCTACGCCGGCTCCCACAGTCCTTGGCATTATGCTGCTTCTGTGGGGGCTGGCGAAGCCTGCGATCGACCGTGAAACCGTCGCAGCTCATGGGCCAATCAGTTCTTGACCCGACGCTCATGCATCCGCGCCAGCTGGCGTTCCAGCATCGACGGGTAGGGCTCCATCAGCCGCTCGACGCAGCAGGCGCCCTCGGGGCTGGCGATCGGGCGGATGCGGGCGCGCTGGCGGATCAGGGCATCGTCGCTGATCTTGCGCTCCACCAGCAGCAGGTTGCGGCTGTGCTGAGACAGGGCCAGGGCGTCCTGGGCCTTTTCGGTCAACAGCAGGTCGATCTGGCTCAGGCCGTGCAAGTCTTCGCCCAGGGCCAGGCCCAGCTGCAGTTGCAGGGTGATGCCACTGTCGGCCACCTCGATCTGCAGCGCATGCCCCAGGGCGCGCAACAACTCGCCACAGCAGATGGCGTTGGTGAGGTAGTCCTCGCCACTGTCTTCGCTGTTGAACAGCAGCAGGGTGCTGCCGTCGTTGAGGGTGTGCACTTCGCTTTCATACAGCGAGGCAGCCTGTTCGAGGCAGTCGCGGTAGCGATCCAGCAGTTCGGTCAGGCGGGTGCGGGGCAGGCGCCGCAGTTGCTCCTGGGAGCCCAGTTGCACGGCCAGCACGGCGCAGGCCTGGGGCTGGCGATTGACTGGCTGAGGGGTAGGGCGCGGGCTGCTGTTGCTTTCGTCGTCGATCAGGTCGGCAAAGGCCTCGTCATGGTCGTCAGCGTCGACAGCGGGTTTGACTGGTTTGGCGACTGCCGGGGCTTCGTCGAAGCTCGGGTCGCGCAGGTTGCGGACCTGGAACTGCGGCTCGTCCTCTTCAAGCGGCTCTTCAACCTCTGCTTCGGGCTCGACTGGCCGCGGAGGAGGGGCGAAGCGCGTGTGCAGTTGGCGGGCGAGGTCGCCGATCTCATCCTGGCGTTCGGTGGCCGGGGTGAATTCGTTGATGTCGCGCAGCCAGACCCGCAATTGCAGCAAGGGGGTGGAGATGAAGCGTCCCAGACGCAGGCTCATGGCGAGGGCCAGGGCCAGCAGGATGCCGGCGAGGATGCCCATGCTCTGCAGGCTGATGGTCAGCGGCTGCTGGAACTGGCTCATGTCCAGGCTGATGCGCAGCTGTCCGGCGGTCACGTCCTGGAAGGTGATCTTGGTCTGGTACAGGCCTTCGGCTTCGCCCAGCAGGCCGTTTTTCGGACGCTGGCCGGCTTCGGCGAGAATCCGGTTGTCGACGCTGTAGATCGCCGCATGGGCTACCAGCGGGTTCTTCACCAGGTTGCCCAGCAGCACGTTGAGACTGAGGATGTCGTTGGACACCAGCAGCTCGGTGGCCGAGGTAGCGGTCTGGGTGGTCAGGCTCTGCCCCAGGGCGTCGGCCTGCTCATGCATGGCTTCCTTGAACTGCAAACCCATTACGCCGGCGTAGATCACCAGGGCCAGTGCCACGAGGAACACGTTATGGCAGGCGATACGCAGCGCAAGCGGCACACGACGATGGCGCAGGGCACGGAAAATCAGCAGGAAGAAGTTGTCGGTTTTAACGGGCGTGGGCCGGTTCACAGAGCGCGGCTCTTTATGTCGGAGAAGTTGCTGCGCAGTATAGCGAGCGCTCATGGACCGGCAAAGTATCGACTGCGCCCGATGGTCCGCGAAAATCGGTAGAATGCGCTTTTTTTCTACGAGTCGGAGCCCGTCTTGCGCGAAATCGTTCTGATTAACATCACCGGTGAAGACCGCCCGGGTCTCACTGCGGCCATCACCGGCGTTCTGGCCCAGGGTGGTGTGAACATCCTCGACATCGGTCAGGCGGTGATCCATGACACCCTGTCCTTCGGCATCCTGGTGGAAATCCCGGACACCGAGAAAGCCTCCTCGGTGCTCAAGAATATTCTGTTTGCGGGCTACGAACTCGATCAGCAGGTCCGCTTCACCCCGGTTTCCGAAGCCGATTACCAGAGCTGGGTAGAAGGCCAGGGCAAGGCCCGTCATATCGTTACCCTGCTGACCCGCAAGGTCACCGCCGAGCAGTTGCAGCGGGTCAGTTCGATCACCGCCAAGTACGGGCTGAACATCGACCACATCGATCGCCTGTCCGGTCGCGTGGCGCTCGATACCCCGGTCGAGCAAGGCAAGGGCTGCATCGAGTTTTCCGTGCGCGGCGAGCCAGCCGATCCGCAGGCCCTGCGCGCCGAGTTCCTCAGCGTGGCCCAGGAGCTGAATGTCGATATCGCTTTCCAGCAGGATTCGCTGTTCCGCCGTAATCGTCGCCTGGCGGTGTTCGACATGGACTCTACCCTGATCGAGGCCGAAGTGATCGATGAGCTGGCCAAGGCTGCCGGCGTCGGTGAGCAGGTGTCGGAAATCACCGAGCGGGCCATGCGCGGCGAGCTGGATTTCCGTGCCAGCTTCAAGGAACGCCTGGCCTTGCTCAAGGGCCTGGATGTTGGCGTGCTCGACGAGATCGGTGCTTCGCTGCGCCTGACCGAAGGGGCCGAAGTGTTGTTTGCCGAGCTCAAGCGCCTGGGTTACAAGACCGCGATCCTGTCCGGTGGCTTCACCTACTTTGCCAAGCAGTTGCAGGCCAAGCTGGGCATCGACTATGTCTTTGCCAACGAGTTGGAAGTGGTCGATGGCAAGGTGACCGGCGTTGCGGTCGAGCCGATTGTCGACGCTCAGCGCAAGGCTGACCTGCTCGGTGAGCTGGCGCGTAAGGAAGGCTTGCAGATGGAGCAGACCATTGCTGTCGGTGACGGCGCCAATGACCTGCCGATGCTGGCGATCGCGGGCCTGGGCGTGGCTTTCCGCGCCAAGCCTCTGGTCAAGCAGTCGGCCAAGCAGGCGATTTCGACCCTGGGGCTGGATGGTGTGCTGTACTTGCTGGGCTTCCGGGATCGCGAAGGTCGCAACTGAATGCCAGGGCCGCTGTGCGGCCCATCGCCGGCTGCGCCAGCTCCCACGGGGGCTGGCACGCTCATGAAGGCCAGGCACAAAAAAGCCCGCATCGCTGCGGGCTTTTTCATGTTCAGGCCTGGGCGGGCGCTGCCAGGCGCTGCCCCATGCTCACTGCAGAGCCTGCACCGAGTTCTTCGGCCCATTTGACCTGCTCGGGTCCGAACAGCACCACGGCGGTGGAGCCGAGCTTGAAGCGACCCAGTTCCGCGCCCTTTTCCAGGTGGATCGGCGCACGGCTGGCTTCGTCGTAGCGGAAAGTCTTCAGCTCGCGCTTGGGCGGCGTCACCAGGCCGGCCCAGACGGTTTCGATCGACGCCACGATCATGGCACCGACCAGCACAACCGCCATCGGCCCGCGCTCGGTATCGAACAGGCAGACCACGCGTTCGTTACGGGCGAACAGCTCCGGAACGTTTTCGGCGGTGGTCTGGTTGACCGAGAACAGCCGGCCCGGCACGTAGATCATCTCGCGCAGGGTGCCGGCCAGCGGCATGTGCACGCGGTGGTAGTCCTTGGGCGACAGGTAGATGGTGGCGAACTCGCCGCCCATGAACGGCGCGGCATTGGCCGGATCGCCACCGAGCAACTCCAGGGCGCTGAAGCTGTGACCCTTGGCCTGGAAGATACGACCGTGCTCGATCGGGCCGAGCTGGCTGACGGCGCCGTCGGCTGGGCACAGGATGGCACCCGGGGTTTCGTCCAGGGGGCGTGCGCCCGGCTTGAGGGCGCGGGTGAAGAAGGCGTTGAAATGCTCGTAGGCCGTGACGTCTTCAACCAGCGCCTGGGACATGTCGACCTGGTAGCGCTTGGCGAACCAGCTGGTGAAGGCGTTCTTGAACCAGCGCACGCGGCACTCGGCGATGCAGCCGGCCAGGCGCGACAGCAGGTGATGCGGCAGCAGGTACTGGCTGATGATAAACAAGCGGGATTTCATTGGGTTTCCTTGATTCTTCAAACTTCTACAGGCGTGTCCGGATGGTTGCCCCATTCGCCCCAGGAGCCGGCGTAGGCCTTGACCCGTGGGTACCCCAGGGCCTTGGCCACCAGGTAGGTAAAGCCGGAACGGTGATGGGTCTGGCAGTGGGTGACCACTTCCTTGTCTTTGCTGATGCCCAGCTGTTCGAGGATTTCGCGCATATCCTTGCGGATGCGCAGGTGGTCGTTCATGTCCATGCCGGCGGTCCACTCGAAGTTGACCGCGCCGGGGATATGTCCACCTTTCGCCGCGAGGACTTTCTCGCCCCGGTATTCGGCCGGGCTGCGGGCATCCCAGATCGCCAGATCAGCGGCGCCCAGACGGCTTTGCAAGTATTCGCGGGTTGCGGTGGGTTCTGCGTGCAGCCTCAGGGCGGCCGTACCGCTGACCTGTGCCGGGACCTCGGTGCTGAGCTTGCTGGCGGGCCAGGCCTGGATGCCACCGTTGAGGTAGTGGTACTTGTCATGGCCGATCACATCGAGCAGCCAGATGAAGCGACCGGCCCAGCCGCCCCCTTCGTCGTCATAGACCACGTAGACGGCATTGGCATTGTGCCCGAGCTCACCGAAGAGTTTTTCCAGGTCGGCCTTGGCCGGCAGCAGACCCGGTGCCGGTGGTTGACCCAACTGGGTGCGCTTGGGGTCAATGAAGCGTGCCCCGGGAATATGGCCGCTGCTATAACGGTTGGCGCTGGTCAGGTCGACCAGGATCAACTCCGGCACATCAAGCCGCGCTAGCAGGTCAGCTGGCTCGATCACCAGGGGCAGGCCAGAAAAGTCAGTCATCCAGAATCTCCAGATCAGGACAGAGGGGGCGATTGTAGCGCAAGGCTCAGGCGCTGCGGTGGCTGAAGGCGGCCAGTGCGCGTTCAATGCATTGCGCGGTCCTGGCAAAGGCTTGCAGGCTGATGTCGGCCAGGGGCTTGCCGCCTTGGTCGGCGACCAGCAGCATCACCACCCGCTCGTTGCACCCAAGCGAACGCAGCAACAGCTGGTCACTGCGAAACAGGGCGCGCAGGCCGGGCGGCAGCAGGGGCGAGAACTGGGCATGGTTTTCCGGAGTCAGGCGCAACTGTGCCGGTTTGCTCAACAGGCGTTGCAGCAATTTGCTCTGTTCCACTGGTAGCACCAGGCTGGTGGCCTCTGTCGGCAGTCCGGCGATCTGGTGCGCGCGCAGCAGACCCTGGCTCTTGTCGGTCATCAGCAGCATCACCCGCTGCATGCCGCAGGCCACCAGGGCATCGCGGGCCCGGCCGCTCAGGTGCAGGGCGTTGGTGAACGGGCTGGGTTCGGTCAGCAGTTCGCCACACAGCTTGCGCCAGGTGCCCAGGGCCTGCGCGGTGGGCGGAGGTGGGGCAATCAGGCCCGGATGCTGGCGTACCTGGTGCCATGGCCAGATCAGCGCTTGCGCCGGATGGAAGAGATCGTCGCCGGCATGATGGCGGGCGCTGATCGCAGCCTGCTGGTGCACCAGTTGTTGCACTTCGTCCAGCGGGGTTTGCAGATACAGGCTGCTCAGCAGTTGCCAGCGCTGTACATGGGCATTGGTCCAGCCCACCTGTGCCGCCAGTGCCATGCCGTTGGCCAGCAATACGGTGTTGGCCGGTTGATTGAACCAGCGGCGCACGGCCGGTCGGTCGTCCAGGCGCTGCTGCTGGCGCAGGGTGTTCTCTTCGCGAGCGATGAGCAGGGCCTCGGCCAGCAGGCGACGGTCTTCCTGCAGCAAGTGATAGCCGCGGGTGACCCAGTCCGGCAGGCGCCAGTGCTCGGCCAGGGCCTTGCACAGGCTGAGCACCCGGACACCGAACAGCTCGAGCTCGACCCGGGCGGCCGATTCACCCTTGTGCACCACCCGCAGCTCCCAGTCATCGAGCAACTTGGGGTGGGTCAGGGCCAGGGGCCACAGCGGTGAGAGAAACAGCAGGCTGCCCCAGTGGATCTCTTGCCAGAGTCGCGCCAGGCGGCTGGCGAACAGGCCATTGGCCTGCTGGCTGGCGTGCTGGCTGATCAGTTGCAGTTGGCGCAAGGTCGGTGCGATTTCGCCTTCAGGCAGGGCCGGCAGGCGCTCCAGCAATTGGGCGGTGCGGGTCAACCCCAGGCGATTGATGGCGATCTCCAGGCTTTCGGCGGGCTCGCCCATGCTGGCCTGGGTGTGCTGGTTGGCTTCGCGCATCACGCTGAGCACCAGGGCCGGGCTGCCCTGCATCAATTCGGCGATGTCGCGCAGCGAACGGCGACTGTCGGCAATCGCCGCCTTGACCCGCTCGTAATTGACCAGGGGAACCGGGAGGCGAACGCTATCGAGCAGCTTGACCCAGGCATCGAGTGTTTTTGGTGTTTGACGTGGCACGATGGTTTCAATAGGCATGCTGGAAGGAGGCCGAACTGGTTTTTCGCCTTGAGTGACTATAGTCTGGCGCAGTTCTGCCGATAAGTAGAAGAAGAGTTTTATCAGCTTCCGCTCACGACCCTGACCACGACAGTAAGTGCTTTCTATCTATGGCTAAAATTATCGGCATCATCGTCGTATTCGCGAGTGTGCTCGGCGGATATGTGCTTTCCCACGGCAAGATTGCCGCCCTCATCCAGCCTTTCGAAGTGCTGATCATCGGCGGCGCGGCCTTCGGTGCGTTCCTGCAGGCGAACCCTGGTCACATGACGATGCATGTCATCAAGAAGTCGCTGAAGATGTTCGGTACGCGCTTTACCCATACTTTCTATATCGAGGTATTGGGGCTGGTCTACGAGATTCTCAACAAGAGCCGGCGTGAAGGCATGATGGCGATCGAAGCCGATATCGAAGACGCTGCTGCCAGTCCGATTTTTGCCAAATACCCCGCCGTGCTGGGCGATGAACGCATGACGGCGTATATCTGCGATTACTTGCGCATCATGTCCACCGGCAACATGGCGCCTCATGAGCTCGAAGGCCTGTTCGACATGGAGCTTTTGAGCATGAAGGAAGAGCTCGAGCATCCCTCCCATGCCGTGACCGGTATCGCCGACGGCATGCCAGGCTTCGGTATCGTCGCCGCGGTACTGGGGATCGTGGTGACCATGGCGTCGCTGGGCGACGGCGACCAGAAATCCATCGGCCTGCACGTCGGTGCGGCACTGGTAGGTACGTTCTTCGGTATTCTCGCCGCCTATGGTTTCTTCGGTCCGCTGGCCACGGCCCTGCGCCAGGACGCCCGGGAAGAGCTCAACGTCTATGAAGCCATCAAGGCTTCCCTGGTCGCCTCGGCGTCCGGCATGCCGCCGTCGCTGGCAGTGGAATTCGGTCGCAAGGTGCTGTTCCCGGCCCACCGTCCGAGCTTCGCCGAGCTGGAACAAGCAGTCCGCGGACGCTGAGTCATGGAGAACAATCAGCCCATTATCGTCAAACGCGTCAAGCGCTTTGGCGACGGCCACCACGGTGGTGCCTGGAAGATCGCCTTCGCCGACTTCGCCACGGCGATGATGGCGTTCTTCCTGGTGCTCTGGCTGCTGTCCACGGCCACGCCGGAACAGAAGATCGCCATTGCCGGCTACTTCAAGGATCCGATCGGCTTCTCCGAAAGCGGCACGCCCTACGTCATCGACCTGGGCGGCTCACCCCAGCTTGCGCCGGAAAAGACCATCAACCCGGAAGTGAAATCCGAGCCGACCCCCGACAATAGCCTGCAGCTGGACAAGGACAAGGTCGAGACCATGGCCGAGCAGGTCGAGCGTGAGCGCCTGGAGCTGCTGCTGCAGGAGCTGCAGAACAAGGTGGAAGAAAATCCCCAGCTGCAAAAGTTCAAGGACCAGATCCTCTTTGAAATCACCCAGGACGGCCTGCGCATCCAGATCATGGACGCCGAGAACCGGCCGATGTTCGACCTGGGCAGCGCCCGTTTGCAGCCGTACTTCGAAGACATCCTGCTGGCCATGGCCGACACCATCAAGGCGGTGCCGAACAAGATCAGCATCAGCGGCCACACCGATGCCAAGCCGTACGCCGGTACCGGTGAATTCGGCAACTGGGAGCTGTCGGCCAACCGCGCCAATGCTGCACGGCGTGCGCTGGTCGCCGGGGGCTACCCGGACGCCCAGGTCGCCCGGGTGGTCGGTTATGCCTCGTCGTCGTTGTTCGACCGGGCCAACCCGCTCAATCCGGTCAACCGTCGCATCGATATCATCGTCCTGACCAAGAAGGCCCAGCGTAGTATCGAGGGCGAGCAGACTCCGCCGGCGGCGCCGGCAGGCAGCCCGCCCGGTGCCAGTGCGCCGGCACCGGGCGCCACGCAAGCCCCGGCAACCGCGGCAACGAGCGAGCCTGAGCCGATGCAGCCACGGGAACTGCGCCAGAAGCTGAACATCTTCGAGGATGGTGTGCTGAAGATGGATGAAAACAAGGAATAATCCCGCGCCTGGACGACAACGCCCGTGAACAGTGATGTTCACGGGCGTTGTGCTTTCAGGGTGGTCAGAAGCCGCGGCGGATCTTGGCTTTCAGGTCCGCATGGAAGAAGTCGGCATTGGCCCGGTTGGTGGCGTGGGCCTCGATGCCGTCCTCGGCGATCGCGCGCTTGAAGGTCTGTTCGTCGTGATAGGCACGTACGAACAGGTCGATGTGCTCACGCATGCTCATGATCGGCCACTTTTCCAGGTAGCCGGGCAAGGCGTGCTCCGCAGATTGGAACAGGGTGACCCGGCGATTGACCTGGGTGGCAGCGCCCAGTTGAAAGGGCACCCACCAGATGTCGGCGTTGTCCCGTGAAAGCACGGCGATCAAATGCGTGCTGCTGTCCAGGTTGCGGCTGACCTGACCGCTGATATCGTCGTTGGTCTGCTGGGCGTCACTGTCGAAGAGGTCCAGGTGTGTCTGGATGCCTTCAAGCTTCAGGCGCTCGTTGATGATGAAGGCATCGAGCCGTTCCTGGTGTCGATAACTGATAAAGACAGGCATCAGGCGTGACCTCCTGCTGCATAGACCAGGCGGGTGATGGGCAAGGATGTGATTGTCATTGTTGATTCCTTTGCACAAGGCAGGGTGATGGTTCGCTTCGTGCTGGCGAACCTGAAAGGCGACAATCAGTGAAAGCATTGATGGCAGCAAGGGACCACCCGCAATCAGGAGTGGTCCTACCATTGCCGGTAACTTGTCCTGCGGATGCGTCCTACAGGCAGGCGCGAAGAGGCTCGTTGCGAGCCTCCCGGGATTACTTCAATAAGTGTCCTGAGGCAGGCTGGCGATGATCGAGCGGTAGCTGTTCATCCGTTGCTGCTGGACGCGACCGTCTTCCAGGGCCTTGAGCAGGGCGCAACCCGGCTCGCGGTCGTGCTTGCAGTCACGGAAGCGGCAGGTGCCGAGCAGGTCGCTGAACTCGATGAAGCCGGCCTCGACATCGGCGCGGCTGACGTGGACCAGGCCGAACTCGCGAATCCCCGGCGAGTCGATCAGCTCACCGCCACCCGGGAAGTGATAAAGACGGGCGGTGGTGGTGGTGTGCGTGCCCTGGCCGGACCATTCGGAAAGGTCGCCCACCCGCGTCTGCACGTCCGGCAGCAGGCTGTTGACCAACGATGACTTGCCGACGCCGGACTGGCCGACGAACACGCTGATGTGACCATCCAGTTGCGCCTGCAGTTGCTGCATGCCATCGCCGTGGTGGGCGGAGACCTCCAGCACGGGATAACCCAGTTGCCGGTACACCGCCAGCAGCGCGTTGAGCGCCGGGGCGTTCTGTTCGTCGATCAGGTCGGCCTTGTTGAGTAGCAGCAAGGGGCGGATGCCGGCATGCTCGGCAGCAACGAGGTAGCGATCGATCAGGTTGGCGTGGGGCTCCGGCGCCGGGGCGAAGACGATCACGATCAGGTCGACGTTGGCCGCCACCGGCTTGAGCTGGCCTCGGCTGTCGGGGCGGCACAGTTCGGTGCTGCGTGGCATTTGCGCGACGATCACGCCAATGCCCTGGTTGCCGGCGCGCCAGACCACCCGGTCGCCGGTTACCAGCGCTGGCAGGTTGGCGCGCAAGTGGCAGCGAAATACCTGGCCAGCCGCTTCGCCGTCCTGGGCTTCGACCTCGACCTGCACGCCAAAGTGAGCGATGACCAGACCAAGCTGTTCCGGCCCGAGGTCACCGCCTTCGAGCTCCTTCAGGGCCTGTTGTTCGCGTTTGGCGGCGCGGGCAGCGCGTTCACCCTGGATTTTTTCGATCCGCCAGTTCTGGCGGCGATTGAGCTGGCGTTTGGCCATGAAGGTTCCGTGTTCGACAAGCATTATTAAACGGCGAAGAGTTTAGCACGCTCCACTAGGCTAAACTGCGCTCCTACCGAGGAGCAGAATCATGCAGAATCCACAGAACCTGATCTGGATCGACCTGGAAATGACCGGTCTGGATCCGGACCACGACGTCATCATCGAGATGGCCACCATTGTCACCGACAGTGACCTGAACACCCTGGCCGAAGGCCCGGTGATTGCCATTCACCACAGCGACGAAGTGCTGGCGCGCATGGATGAGTGGAACACCCGCACCCATGGCGCTTCGGGCCTGACCCAGCGTGTGCGTGACAGCAAGGTGAGCATGGCCGAAGCGCAAGCGCAGACCATCGCCTTCCTCGAGCAATGGGTGCCCAAGGGCAAGTCGCCGATCTGCGGCAACAGCATCTGCCAGGACCGCCGTTTCCTGTACCGTCACATGCGCGGCCTGGAAACCTATTTCCACTACCGCAACCTTGACGTGTCGACCCTCAAGGAGCTGGCTGCACGCTGGGCCCCCGAGGTTCGCGACAGCTTCAAGAAGGGCAACACCCACCTGGCGCTGGATGACATCCGCGAGTCGATCGCCGAGCTTCGCCATTATCGCGAGCACTTCATCAAGCCTTTCGCCAAGCCTTGATACAGACGCCGCGGGGTTGTCTGCACAATCCACGCGGCGCCCTCTTTTGGTGCTTGAGGCAACTGGTTAGACTGCGCGCCCTTTTGCACGGATCTGCGCCATGTTGTTGATGCTCTACCTCATTGCCATCACCGCCGAAGCCATGACTGGCGCGTTGTCTGCCGGGCGCCGCGGCATGGACTGGTTTGGCGTGGTGCTGATCGCCTGCATCACTGCCCTGGGGGGCGGTTCGGTGCGCGACGTGTTGCTGGGGCATTACCCGCTGACCTGGGTCAAGCACCCGGAATACCTGGTGCTGACCAGCTTTGCCGCCTTGATGACCATTTTCATCGCGCCGTTGATGCGCCACTTGCGCTCATTGTTCCTGGTGCTTGATGCGCTTGGGCTGGTGGCCTTTACCCTGATCGGCTGCATGACTGCGCTGGAGATGGGCCAGGGGATGCTGGTGGCGTCCATCAGCGGGGTGATCACCGGGGTCTTTGGCGGGATCCTGCGGGATATCTTCTGCAACGATATTCCACTGATCTTCCGCCGGGAGCTGTATGCCAGCGTGTCCTTTGCTGCGGCCTGGTTCTACCTGGGCTGTGTCTACTTCAAGGTGCCCGGTGAACAGGCGATCCTGCTGACCCTGTTCGGCGGCTTCCTGCTGCGCTTGTTGGCCATTCGTTTTCACTGGGAAATGCCGAAGTTTCATTACAACGACGAGCATTGACCGGCGCTCTGACCCCATCGCCGGCTATGCCGGCTCCCACAAGAATTTCAACCGGCCTGCGATGACCCTGTGGGAGCTGGCGCAGCCAGCGAAGACTGACGCTCGGCATGTTGCTTCAGCGCCCACTCCACATGCTCGCGCACCAGTTCCGACGGATAGTCCTGCCGCGCTTTGAGCGCCTCCAGCACCGGGATGGTCGAAGGCGCGTTGCCCAGCCCCACCGCCAGGTTGCGCAGCCAGCGCTCGTAGCCGGCCCGCCGCAACGGCGAGCCTTCGGTGTTGCCGAGGAAGGTGTCCTCATCCCAGAGAAACAACTGCGCAAGGTCTGCGCTGTCCAGGTTGTGCCGGGGTTGAAAGTCGCTCTCGCCGGTGGGCCTGGCGAAACGGTTCCACGGGCAGACGATCTGGCAGTCGTCGCAGCCGAATACCCGGTTGCCGATCAAGGCGCGCAATTCTTCTGGAATGGCGTTTTTCAGCTCGATGGTCAGGTAGGAGATGCAGCGCCGCGCATCCAGCACGTACGGGCCGACAAAGGCGCCGGTCGGGCAGATGTCCAGGCAGGCGCTGCAGCGGCCGCAATGTTCGCTGGCCTGGGGAGGGTCGACCGGTAGCGGCAGGTCGACGAACAGTTCGGCAAGAAAGAAGTAACTGCCGGCCTTGCGGTTGAGCAGCAGGGTATTCTTGCCGATCCAGCCCAGGCCCGCCTGCTCGGCGATGGCTTTTTCCAGTACCGGTGCGCTGTCGACGAAGGCGCGAAAGCCGAACGGGCCGATTTCCTTCTGGATGCGCTCGGCCAGGTGTTGCACGCGTTTGCGGATCAGCTTGTGGTAGTCGCGACCCAGGGCGTAGCGGGAGATGTAGGCTTTCTCCGGATGGGCCAGTTGCTGGGCCATGCGGGTGTCGCCGGGCAGGTAGTCCATGCGCAGGGAGACCACGCGCAGGGTGCCCGGCACCAGTTCATCCGGGTGCGAACGCTTGCTGCCGTGGGCGCCCATGTAGTCCATTTCACCGTGATAACCCGCTGCCAGCCAGCGCTCCAGGTGCTGCTCGTGCTCGGCCAGGTCCACCCCGGCGATGCCGACGTGGGCAAAGCCGAGTTCTTTGCCCCATTGCTTGATGGCGAGGGCAAGTGCGGGAAGATCGGGAGCAACAGGCATGGGAAATAAGGCAACACAGACTCAGGTGCGTATAATTCTGCCAGACATCGGAGCCTTTGACCCATGCCTCAGACCAAACACCCGGCCAATCAGCCGAAGATCCTTACCCGTATTGCCCTGGTCCCTCTCGCGCCGCGCCATCAAGCGGCGCAGAAAGGCGACTTCGGCCATGTGCTGGTGATCGGTGGCGACCGCGGCACCGGCGGCGCGGTTCTGCTCGGTGCAGAGGCGGCGTTGCGCTGTGGTGCCGGCCTGGTGTCGCTGGCCACCCGTAGCGAACATGTGCCCGCGGCCCTGGCGCGCTTGCCCGAGGTGATGAGCCTGGGTGTGCACTCGGCCAATCAGTTGGTAACGCCGCTGGAGCGTGCGTCAGTGCTGGTGGTCGGGCCCGGGCTCGGGCAGGCGGCCTGGGGGCGCAGCCTGCTGTCGGCGGCGGCCGGTGTGCAGATACCCCAGGTGTGGGACGCCGACGCCCTCAACCTGCTGGCGCGCGCACCCTTGCCGTTGCACGCTGCCAGCATGATCACCCCGCACCCGGGCGAAGCCGCGCGGCTGCTGGGCATTTCCACCGAGGCGGTGCAGGCGGATCGACCGGGCGCGGCGCGTAAACTGGCGCGCAAGTACGCGGTGGTCTGTGTGCTCAAGGGGGCAGGTACCCTGGTGGCCGATCCGAGCGGGCAACTGGCGTTGTGCGAGCGCGGGCATCCGGCCATGGCCGGGGCCGGCCTTGGGGATGTGCTCAGTGGCGTGCTCGGGGCCTTGTTGGCCCAGGGGATGTCGAGCTGGGATGCAGCCTGCCTGGGTGTCTGGCTGCACGCCTGCGCCGGTGAGCGCCTGGGTGAGCAGGGTCGTGGACTGGCGGCCAGTGATCTGGTGCCGGTCATTCGTCATTTATTGGAGGAGCATTCAGCGTGTCAGGTGTAACCCTGTTTTTGGCCGACGAGGAGGCCACAGTCGACTTCGGCAAGCGTATCGCCAAAGTGACCAACGGCCACGGCGTGATTTTTCTTGAAGGCGACCTGGGGGCGGGCAAGACCACCCTGTCACGCGGCATCATCCGGGGCCTGGGGCACACCGGCGCGGTCAAGAGCCCGACCTTCACCGTGGTGGAGCCTTACGAGATCGGCGACATCCGTGCCTTCCACTTCGACCTCTACCGTCTGGTCGATCCGGAGGAGCTGGAGTATCTCGGGATCCGCGACTATTTCGAGGGCGACGCCCTGTGCCTGTTCGAATGGCCCCAAAAAGGGGCGGGTGTTTTGCCAAAGCCCGACCTGACCATTACCATAAGCCCCCAGGCGAGCGGTCGTTCGCTGAACCTGTCGCCGCAGGGGGCTCGCGGCGAAGCCTGGTGTGCCGCTCTGGCCTTGGAATTCAAATAGAAAATGGGGATAGGTATGCGCATTCGCGCAGTGGTTGCGGTCGTAGGATTGCTGCTTACGGCGGTAACTGTTGATGCTCTGGCCGCCGTCACGCAAGTCAAAAGCATGCGTTTGTGGCGAGCGCCGGATAACACACGGCTGGTGTTCGACCTCTCGGGGCCGGTGCAGCACAGCGTGTTTACCCTAAGCGCCCCGGATCGCCTGGTCATCGACATCAATGGCGCGACCCTGGCCGCCCCGTTGACGGTATCGACCTCCAACACCCCGATTACCAGCGTGCGCTCGGCCCAGCGCACGCCTACCGACCTGCGCGTGGTGGTTGACCTGACCAAGTCGGTCACCCCCAAGAGCTTTACCCTGGCGCCGAACGCCCAGTACGGCAACCGCCTGGTGGTCGACCTGTATGACCAGGCCGCCGATGCCGCGCCGCCGCCACCGACCCCGCCGGTCGCCACCGCACCAGCCGTGCCGGTGACCCCGACGCAGCCTGCGATCAAACTGACCCCGGTGCCCAGCGGCAAGCGTGACATCGTCATCGCCATCGACGCCGGCCATGGCGGCGAGGACCCGGGCGCGTCCGGCTCCAAGGGCCAGCATGAGAAAGACATCGTGCTGTCGAT
Organism: Pseudomonas sp. NPDC090755; assembly: GCF_044769005.1. Lineage (NCBI taxonomy): Bacteria > Pseudomonadati > Pseudomonadota > Gammaproteobacteria > Pseudomonadales > Pseudomonadaceae > Pseudomonas > Pseudomonas sp. NPDC090755. The sequence goes on from NZ_JBIVXC010000001.1 coordinate 645,331, forward strand.
CGCCAAGGAACTGCAGCGCCAGATCAACAGCGAGAAAGGTTTCCGCGCCGAGCTGACGCGTACCGGCGACTACTTCATTCCGCTGCGCAAACGTACCGAGATTGCCCGCAAGAAGGGCGCCGACCTGTTCATCTCGATCCACGCCGACGCGGCGCCGTCCAAGGCCGCCTTCGGCGCCTCGGTGTTCGCCCTGTCCGATCGCGGCGCAACGTCCGAGACCGCACGCTGGCTGGCCGACAGCGAAAACCGTTCGGACCTGATCGGTGGTGCCGGCAACGTCAGCCTCGATGACAAGGACCGTATGCTCGCAGGGGTGTTGCTCGACCTGTCGATGACTGCATCGCTGAGTTCGAGCCTGAACGTCGGGCAGAAGGTCCTGGGCAACATGGGCCGGGTCACGCCGCTGCACAAGCGCCGGGTCGAACAGGCGGGCTTCATGGTGCTGAAATCCCCGGATATTCCGTCGATCCTGGTGGAAACAGGCTTTATTTCCAATGCCAACGAGGCGGCCAAGCTGGCCACCCCGAGCCACCAGCAGTCCCTGGCGCGCTCGATTCACAGTGGCGTGCGCCAGTTCTTCCAGCAGAACCCGCCGCCGGGCACCTACATCGCCTTCCTGCGTGACAGCGGCAAGATCGCCCAGGGGCCTCGCGAGCACAGCGTGCGTCCGGGTGAGACCCTGGCCATGATCGCGGTGCGCTACCAGGTCAACATTGCCAACCTGCGCTCGGCCAACAACCTCAAGACCGATGAGTTGAAGGTCGGCCAGAGCCTGAGCATCCCCGGCACTGCCCTGGCGGCCCAGCAATGACCGGTAGCGCACGGATCGAGCTGCTCAGCCCGCGGCTGGCGAACCAGATCGCCGCCGGCGAGGTGGTCGAGCGCCCGGCATCGGTGATCAAGGAACTGTTGGAAAACAGCCTGGACTCCGGTGCCCGGCGCATCGACGTGGAGGTCGAGCAGGGGGGCGTCAAGCTGCTGCGGGTGCGCGACGATGGCGGTGGTATCTCCGCCGACGACCTGCCCCTGGCCCTGGCCCGTCACGCCACTAGCAAGATCCGCGATCTTGAAGATCTGGAACGGGTCATGAGCCTGGGTTTCCGCGGTGAGGCCCTGGCATCGATCAGCTCGGTGGCGCGCCTGACCCTGACGTCCCGCACCCGCGACGCCGACCAGGCCTGGCAGGTGGAAACCGAAGGACGCGACATGGCGCCACGGGTACAGCCGGCGGCGCATCCGGTCGGTACCTCGGTGGAAGTGCGCGACCTGTTCTTCAACACCCCGGCCCGACGCAAGTTCCTCAAGACCGAGAAAACCGAATTCGATCACCTGCAGGAAGTCATCCGGCGCCTGGCGCTGGCACGCTTCGATGTGGGCTTTCACCTGCGCCACAACGGCAAGAGCGTGCTCAGCCTGCACGAAGCCCATGACGATACCGCCCGCGCCCGCCGTGTGGCGGCGATTTGCGGCCCCGGATTTCTCGAGCAGGCGCTGCCGATCGAGGTCGAGCGCAACGGCCTGCACCTGTGGGGCTGGGTCGGCCTGCCGACGTTCTCGCGCAGCCAGGCCGACCTGCAGTACTTCTTCGTCAATGGCCGGGCGGTGCGTGACAAGCTGGTCGCCCATGCCGTACGCCAGGCCTATCGCGACGTGCTGTTCAATGGTCGGCACCCGACCTTCGTGCTGTTCTTCGAGGTCGACCCTACCGGTGTCGACGTCAACGTTCACCCGACCAAGCATGAAGTACGCTTTCGCGACGGGCGCATGGTCCATGACTTCCTGTATGGCACCCTGCACCGGGCGCTGGCCGATGTCCGTCCTGAAGATCAGCTGGCCGCACCGGCAGCCAGCAGCGAGATTGTCCGTCCCAGCGGCCTGCAGGCGGGCGAATTCGGGCCCCAGGGCGAAATGCGCCTGGCCGCCAACGTGCTCGAGCAGCCTGTGGCCGAGCCGGGGGGCCGGCCTATGGCCGGCAGCAATGGCGGTGGAGGGGGTGGCAGCTATCAATACCAGTACACCCCGCGCCCGGCGCAGCCGGTGCCGGCCGCCGAGGCGCAGAGCGTCTATCGCGAGTTCTTCGCGCCGTTGAACGACACCGCGCCTGCCGCGCTGCCCGACAGCCAGGGCGACATCCCGCCGCTGGGTTACGCCCTCGCGCAGCTCAAGGGCATCTATATCCTCGCCGAGAATGCCGTGGGTCTGGTGCTGGTAGACATGCATGCGGCTCACGAGCGCATCATGTACGAGCGCCTGAAAGTGGCCATGGCCAGCGAAGGTCTCAGCGGCCAGCCACTGCTGGTGCCCGAGTCCCTGGCCCTGAGCCAGCGCGAGGCCGACTGCGCCGAAGAACACGCCGAGTGGTTCCAGCGCCTGGGCTTCGAATTGCAGCGCCTGGGCCCGGAAAGCCTGGCGATCCGCCAGATCCCGGCATTGCTCAAGCAGGCCGAGGCCAATCGCCTGGTCCAGGACGTGCTGGCCGACCTGATGGAGTACGGCACCAGCGACCGCATCCAGGCGCACCTGAACGAACTGCTCGGCACCATGGCCTGCCACGGGGCCGTTCGCGCCAACCGGCGCCTGGCGCTGGCAGAAATGAACGGCCTGCTGCGCGACATGGAAAACACCGAGCGCAGCGGTCAATGCAACCATGGCCGGCCGACCTGGACCCAACTGGGTCTGGACGATCTGGACAAACTGTTCCTGCGCGGTCGATAAGATGAGTGGCAAGCCTCCCGCGATATTCCTGATGGGCCCGACCGCGGCGGGCAAGACCGACCTGGCCATCGAACTGACCAAGGTGCTGCCGTGCGAACTGATCAGCGTCGATTCGGCGCTGGTCTACCGGGGCATGGATATCGGCACCGCCAAGCCTTCGAAAGAAGTGCTGGCCACCCATCCGCACCGCCTGATCGACATCCTCGATCCGGCCCAGAGCTATTCGGCCGCCGAATTTCGCCGTGATGCCCTGGAAGCGATGGCCGACATCACCGCCCGCGGCAATATTCCGCTGCTGGTCGGTGGCACCATGTTGTATTACAAGGCGTTGCTTGAAGGCCTGGCCGACATGCCCGCCGCTGATGCGCAGGTGCGCGCCCAGCTGGAGGAGGAGGCTGCGCGCCTCGGCTTGCAGGCGCTGCACCAGCAATTGGCGGCGGTTGACCCGGAATCGGCGGCGCGTATTCATCCCAATGACCCCCAGCGCCTGATTCGTGCGCTGGAGGTTTATCGGGTCAGCGGCATGAGCATGACGGCACATCGCCAGCGTCAATCGGCTGAAAGTAGCGCCGCAGGCGCTTCGGGAGCCTCTCATTTGCCCTATACTGTCGCCAGCCTGGCCATAGCGCCAAACGATCGTCACGTACTGCATGAGCGGATTGCGCTACGATTTGGGCAAATGCTGGAACAGGGCTTCGTTGACGAGGTCCGATTGCTGCGAGCCAGAAGTGACTTGCACGCGGGACTGCCGTCTATACGGGCGGTTGGTTATCGCCAGGTCTGGGATCACCTTGATGGCAAGTTAACATCGGTGGAGATGCAGGAGCGCGGCATTATTGCCACTCGCCAATTGGCGAAACGGCAATTCACCTGGTTGCGTAGTTGGGCTGACCTGCACTGGTTGGACAGCCTGGCTTGCGACAATCTGTCTCGCACCTTGAAATACCTCGGATCGGTCTCCATATTGGGCTGAGTCCTTGTAATTGCCGTCTATCCTTGGGGGTGGGGCGGCTTGAGCCATCAGTTTTTCTTTGAATTTTTTTTACTATTGATCCTTACAGGAGTGCGGCATATGTCAAAAGGGCATTCGCTACAAGACCCTTACTTGAATACTTTGAGAAAAGAAAAAGTTGGGGTTTCGATCTATCTGGTCAACGGCATCAAGCTGCAAGGCACGATCGAATCTTTCGACCAGTTCGTGATCCTGCTGAAAAACACCGTCAGCCAGATGGTTTACAAGCACGCCATCTCGACCGTTGTTCCAGTGCGTCCGATCCGTCTGCCAAGCGCATCCGAATCCGAGCATGGCGACGCTGAGCCAGGTAACGCCTGATAGGAGTCTGCTTTGTTCTTTGAGCGCCACGGTGGTGGTGAACGGGCGGTCCTCGTTCACTTGGAAGGTCAGAACCCTGAGGCGCGCGAAGATCCGCAGGAGTTTCAGGAGCTGGCACTGTCGGCTGGGGCCGATATTGTCGCGTTCGCCAATGTGGCGCGACATCAGCCCACCGCCAAATACCTGATTGGCAGCGGCAAGGTCGAGGAATTGCGCGACCTGGTCAACGCCGAGCAGGTTGATTTGGTGATTTTCAATCACACCCTCACACCCAGTCAGGAACGTAACCTCGAGCGAGTCTTCGAGTGTCGCGTGCTTGACCGCACCGGTCTGATCCTCGACATCTTCGCCCAGCGGGCGCGTACCCATGAAGGCAAGCTGCAGGTCGAACTGGCCCAGCTCGAATACATGAGCACGCGGCTGGTCCGCGGTTGGACGCACCTTGAGCGGCAGAAAGGCGGTATCGGCCTGCGCGGCCCGGGTGAAACCCAGCTGGAAACCGACCGGCGCCTGCTGCGGGTACGCCTGCGCCAGATCAAGTCGCGGCTGGAGAAGGTACGCAGCCAGCGTGAGCAGGCCCGTCGGGGCCGCAAGCGGGCGGACATCCCGTCGGTGTCCCTGGTGGGCTACACCAACGCCGGCAAATCGACGCTGTTCAACGCCCTGACCGAATCGGAGGTCTACGCCGCCGACCAGCTGTTCGCCACCCTCGACCCGACCTTGCGCCGGCTCGAGCTCGACGATGTCGGGCCGATCGTCCTGGCCGACACGGTGGGCTTCATTCGTCATCTGCCGCACAAGCTGGTGGAGGCGTTTCGAGCTACGCTCGAAGAGTCGAGCAACTCCGACCTGCTGTTGCACGTGATCGATGCCCATGAGCCCGATCGCATGGAGCAGATCGAGCAGGTCATGGCGGTGCTGGGGGAGATTGGTGCAGAAGGCTTGCCGATCCTCGAGGTCTATAACAAACTCGACCTGCTCGAAGGTGTCGAGCCGCAGATCCAGCGCGATGCCGACGGCAAGCCGCAGCGGGTCTGGGTCTCGGCGCGTGATGGGCGTGGCCTGGAGCTGGTGGGGCAGGCGATCGCCGAGTTGCTGGGGGATGACCTGTTTATTGGAACCTTGCGCCTTGGACAGCGTTTCGCACGTTTGCGCGCGCAGTTCTTTGCCGCAGGTGCGGTGCAGGGCGAAGAGCATGACGATGAAGGCGGCAGTCTTCTGGCCGTGCGCTTGTCCCGGGTCGAGTTCAATCGCCTGGTCAGTCGCGAAGGTCTGAAGCCACTGGAATTCATCGAGCAACACACTTTGCAATAAAAGCCCGGCGACGCGGCCGGGCAGCCGTGACAGGCATTCTGTAGCATTGGACGGCGCGCCGTGGGTGCGTCTTTGCTTTATCAGATGGAGAGCGCTATGGCTTGGAATGAGCCGGGTGGCAACTCGAACAATCAAGATCCCTGGGGCGGGCGCCGTGGTGGCGACAAGAAAGGGCCACCGGATCTCGACGAGGCCTTCCGCAAGCTGCAGGACAGCCTGAACGGCATGTTCGGTAGTGGCAAGAAACGCGGTGGAGACAGCATCGGCAAGGGCGGTGGCTTCGGCCTGCTCGGCGTCGGGCTGGCCGTGCTGGCAGCTATCTGGCTGTACAGCGCCGTGTATGTGGTCGACGAACAGGAGCAGGCAGTGGTGCTGCGCTTTGGCAAATACTACGAAACCGTAGGGCCGGGCCTGAACATCTACTTCCCGCCGATCGATCGCAAGTACATGGAAAACGTCACGCGCGAGCGTGCCTACACCAAGCAGGGGCAGATGCTCACCGAAGACGAAAACATCGTCGAGGTACCGCTGACCGTGCAGTACAAGATCACCAACCTGCAGGATTTCGTGCTGAACGTCGATCAGCCTGAAGTCAGCCTGCAGCACGCGACCGACAGTGCCCTGCGCCACGTGGTGGGTTCTACCGCCATGGACAAGGTGCTGACCGAAGGCCGTGAACAGATGGCCGTGGAAATCAAGGAGCGCCTGCAGCGTTTCCTCGATACCTACCGTACCGGTATCACCGTCACCCAGGTCAACGTACAGAGCGCGGCAGCCCCGCGTGAAGTGCAGGAAGCCTTCGACGACGTGATCCGTGCCCGCGAAGACGAGCAGCGCGCCCGCAACCAGGCCGAGTCCTACGCCAATGGCGTGGTGCCGGAAGCCCGTGGTCAGGCCCAGCGGATCATCGAGGACGCCAACGGTTACCGCGACGAGGTCGTCTCCCGTGCCAAGGGTGAGGCCGACCGCTTCACCAAGCTGGTCGCCGAGTACCGCAAGGCGCCTGAAGTTACCCGTCAGCGCCTGTACCTGGACACCATGCAGGAAGTCTACAGCAACACCAGCAAGGTCCTGGTTTCCGGCAAGGATGGCCAGAGCAATCTGCTTTACCTGCCGCTGGACAAGATGGTCGAAGGCAGCCGCACCAGCAGCGCCCCGGTCAGCAGCGTGCCGGCCTCGGTCAACGATGCGGCCAATCGCGCGGCGGCGGACCTGCAACAGCAGCAACAGCAGTTGCGTTCTAGGGAGAGCCGCTGATGAGCAATAAATCGCTGATCGCCCTGATCGTTGGCGTCGTGCTGGCGATCGTGGCCTGGAACAGCTTCTACATCGTGGCCCAGACCGAACGCGCGGTATTGCTGCAATTCGGTCGCGTGGTCCAGGCCGATGTCCAGCCTGGCCTGCATGTGAAGGTTCCCTACGTCAACCAGGTGCGCAAGTTCGACGCCCGCCTGATGACCCTGGATGCCCCGACCCAGCGCTTCCTGACCCTGGAAAAGAAAGCGGTGATGGTCGATGCCTACGCCAAGTGGCGGGTCAAGGATGCCGAGCGCTTCTACACCGCGACCTCGGGCCTCAAGCAGATTGCCGATGAGCGTCTGTCGCGTCGTCTGGAAAGCGGCCTGCGTGACCAGTTCGGTAAGCGTACCCTGCACGAAGTGGTCTCCGGTGAGCGCGACGCGCTGATGGCTGACATCACGGCCTCGCTGAACCGCATGGCCAGCAAGGAACTGGGTATCGAAGTGGTCGACGTTCGCGTCAAGGCCATCGACCTGCCCAAGGAAGTGAACCGCAGCGTGTTCGAGCGCATGAGCACCGAGCGTGAGCGTGAAGCCCGCGAACACCGCGCCAAGGGTAACGAGCTGGCCGAAGGTATTCGTGCCGACGCCGACCGTCAGCGCCGTGTCCTGCTGGCTGAAGCCTATCGCGAATCGGAAGAGACCCGCGGTGACGGCGATGCCCAGGCGGCGGCAATCTATGCCAAGGCCTACGGCCAGGACCAGGAGTTCTACGCCTTCTACCGTAGCCTCAAGGCCTACCGCGAAAGCTTTGCCAACAAGAGCGACGTACTGGTGCTCGACCCGAGCAACGAGTTCTTCCGCTTCATGGACAAGACCAAGCCGTAAGCAAGGTTGCACCCGCCGGGCGGTTAAAACGCCTGGCGGGGTGATCCTGCGAGAAAACGGGTGTATGATGCGGCAGCCGGGAAATTCCCGGCTTTTTTGCGTCTGCAAGATCGAACGGCCGTAACCTGGCTCCGGTCTACAGAGCAGCCCAAGGTATTCGAGGGTATTGGCACGGCGGTCGCGCTGGAATCAGTGCTGCGCGCGTTGTTTGTCGATACCTGCTTCACTCAAGGCTTCGCCCGTGGGCAGGCCGCCCGGACCATAGGGGAAATGGCGTAATGGCAACGGTAGACCGCTGGCTGCTGCCAGATGGCATCGAAGAAGTACTGCCACCTGAGGCGACGCGCATCGAGATCGCGCGTCGCCAGGTGTTGGATCTGTTCCAGAGCTGGGGTTACGAGTTCGTCGTGACCCCGCATATCGAGTACCTGGAATCGCTGCTTACCGGTGCCGGCCAGGACCTGGATCTGCGCACCTTCAAGGTCATCGATCCACAATCGGGACGGCAGATGGGCTTTCGTGCCGACATCACCCCGCAGGTAGCGCGCATCGATGCGCACACCCTGCGTCGTGAAGGGCCGAGCCGCCTGTGCTATGCCGGCAGCGTGCTGCATGCCCAGCCACGGGCACTGTCGAACTCGCGCAGCCCGATCCAGCTCGGCGCCGAGCTGTACGGCGATGCCAGCCCGGTCAGCGATGTCGAGGTGATCAGCCTGATGCTGGCCATGCTGCAACTGGCCGATGTGCCGGATGTGCACATGGACCTCGGTCATGTCGGTATCTACCGCGGCCTGGCCCGTGCGGCCGGCCTGTCGGGCGCGGTCGAGCAACAGCTGTTCGATGCCCTGCAGCGCAAGGCGATCGACGAAGTGATCGAGCTGACCGCCAACCTGCCGGCGGATCTTGCTGGCATGCTGCGCTCGCTCACCGAACTGTGCGGTGGCCGTGAAGTGCTGACCGAGGCGCGTGTGCGCCTGGGCCGTGCGCCGGCCGCGGTGCTGGCGGCCCTGGACGACCTGCTGGCCATCGCCGAGCGGCTGGCGGCACGTTATCCACAGCTGCCCCTGTATTTCGACCTGGGCGAGCTGCGCGGCTACCACTACCACACCGGTGTGGTGTTTGCCGCTTTCGTCCCAGGTGTCGGTCAGTCGATCGCCCAGGGCGGTCGTTACGACGACATCGGAGCGGACTTCGGCCGGGCACGCCCGGCTACCGGTTTCTCCACGGATTTGAAGACCCTGGTCACACTGGGGCGAGCCGAGGTGGTGTTGCCGTCTGGCGGGATCTGGATGCCCGACAGCAGCGATGCGGCACTTTGGCAGATGGTCTGCCAATTGCGCAGTGACGGTCAGCGGGTGGTCCAGGCCTTGCCTGGGCAGCCACTGACTGCCGCCCTCGAGGCGGATTGCGATCGGCAATTGATTCAGCAAAACGGGCTTTGGCAGGTTCTGCCGCTGGCCATTTGAGTTTTCCCGCCGGTATGAGCCGGCGCCAAGTTTGCGCGAATGAGGACAAGTGTTATGGGTAAGAATGTCGTAGTCCTGGGCACCCAGTGGGGTGATGAGGGCAAAGGCAAGATCGTCGATCTGCTGACCGAACATGCTGCCGCCGTAGTGCGCTACCAGGGCGGTCACAACGCTGGCCACACCCTGGTGATCGACGGTGAGAAGACCGTGCTGCACCTGATTCCGTCGGGCGTGCTGCGCGAAGGCGTACAGTGCCTGATCGGCAACGGCGTGGTGGTTGCACCGGACGCCCTGCTGCGTGAGATCACCAAGCTGGAAGAGAAGGGCGTACCGGTGCGCGAGCGCCTGCGCATCAGCCCGTCCTGCCCGCTGATCCTGTCCTTCCACGTTGCGCTGGACCAGGCCCGTGAAAAGGCCCGTGGCGAGCTGAAGATCGGCACCACCGGCCGCGGCATTGGCCCAGCCTACGAAGACAAGGTCGCGCGTCGTGGTCTGCGTGTTGGCGACCTGCTCAACATGCCGCGCTTTGAAGACAAGCTGCGTGAACTGGTGGAGTACCACAACTTCATGCTGGTTGGTTACTACAAAGAGCCAGCCATCGATTTCGACAAGACCCTGGCCGAATGCAAAGAATACGCTGAGCTGCTCAAGCCGCTCATGCTGGACGTGACCGCCGAGCTGCACGACCTGCGTCGCGCTGGCAAGGACATCATGTTCGAAGGCGCCCAAGGTTCGCTGCTGGACATCGACCACGGTACCTACCCCTACGTGACCAGTTCCAACACCACCGCTGGCGGCGTTGCTACCGGTTCGGGTGTTGGTCCTATGTTCCTGGACTACATCCTGGGCATCACCAAGGCTTACACCACGCGAGTAGGTTCGGGTCCATTCCCGACTGAACTGTTCGACGAAGTAGGTGCGCACCTGGCTAAACAAGGTCACGAGTTTGGCGCGACTACCGGTCGTGCTCGTCGTTGTGGCTGGTTCGACGCCGTTATCCTGCGTCGCGCTATCGATGTGAACAGCATCTCGGGCATCTGCCTGACCAAGCTGGACGTACTCGACGGTCTGGAAACCATCAACATCTGCGTCGGCTACAAAGATGCAGAAGGTAAGGACGTTGCCCCGACTGACGCTGACAGCTACGTCGGACTGCAGCCTGTGTACGAAGAAGTGCCGGGTTGGACCGAGTCGACTGTGGGTGCCAAAACCCTGGAAGAGCTGCCAGCCAATGCGCGTGCTTACATCAAGCGCGTTGAAGAGCTGATCGGCGCGCCGATCGACATCGTCTCCACCGGCCCGGACCGCAACGAGACCATCGTGCTGCGTCATCCGTTTGCCTGATCGGCGATCGATGTAAAGACAAAGGCCCCTTCATAGGGGCCTTTGTCGTTTCTGCCTGCTGTTCGGCACAACCTTTGCTGTAAGAATCGCTCCAGGGTTGCCATCACTTTAATGGCCCCAGTCGTAGAGGGTTCTTTCGTGTCAGCCGTTCTCTCACTGTTACGAAGCCGCCTGTTGCGGCCTGTCTTTGTTGCTCTTGGTATCGCTCTTCTGGTGCAGGTGCTGGTCGCGGTCGCGCTGACCCGGAGCACCGTCACCACCCTTGAGGCGGACCTGGGCAAGCGGCTGTCGGCCGACAGCCAGACGTTATCCACAGAGCTTGAGCAAGCCGGGCGGGAAGTCAGCTCGGGCCTCGACAGTCTGTCTGCCAGCACCCGCCAGCGGTTGACCGCCGGCCTGTCGACTCGCCTGCAGGGTGAGCAGACCCAGTTGCGCGCGACCCTGGAGAAAAACCTCAAGGACTCGGCCAACGACATGGCCGAACTGCTGGCCTCGGTGGCGCCACGGGCCATGTGGGACAACGACGTGCCGACCCTCTCCGAGTTCTCGCGCCGCGCCCAGCGCAACCCCAACGTGCTGTTTGTGGTGTATGACGATGCCCAGGGCCAGCACCTGACCCGTTACCTGAACCGCCAGCACCCGGTGAACCAGACCCTGCTGGAAAAAGGCCAGGGCGAGCGGGCCCTGGACAAGGTGCTGGATGCTGCGCGCAACGACCCTTCGGTGTACTTCGTCGAAGCCTCGATCAACCCCAATGGCGTGGAAATCGGCAAGGTGCTGATGGGGGTTTCCACGGCAGCGGTGGATGCAGAGCTCAAGGCCCTCGACCAGCGCTTCTCGGCGTTGATCGCCAGCGGTGATCAACTGGTCGGCGAGAGTCTGGTAGGCGCTGCCGCTGACAGCAACAAGGCCTTGCGTGCGCGTCTTGAGGCGGCGCAGGCCAGTGCGGCCGGCATGCAGGCCAATACTTCTCGCAGCGTTCAGGACGCCGCCGCGACCTTGCGCTGGAACATCGGCGTGGGTCTGGCCCTGGTGGGCCTTGGCGTGCTGCTGGTAGTGGCCGTGGTGCTGGGGCGGCGGGTGGTCAGCAAGCTGCGCCTGCTGATTGCCGCCTTGAATGACCTGGCGGCCGGTGAGGGGGACCTGACCAAGCGCGTGGCGATCGACAGTCGTGACGAGATCGGCGACATGGCCGCCGCCGTCAACCAGTTCGTCGACAAGCTCCAGCCCATCGTGCGTGAAGCCGGCGAGGTGGCCCAGCGCACCGGCATCGAAATCGGTGCCATGGCCAAGCGCAACGCTGGCGCCGATGCCGCCGCCGAACTGCAGCGTGATGAAGTGGCGGCAAGCCTGCGTGACCTGTCGACCATGGCCGACGAGGCTCAGGCGGAAAGCCAGGCCATGCAGTCGGCCTTGCAACAGGTGGTGGATATTCGCCAGGCCACCGACGAGAACAGCCGTACTTCGACCCAGGTGGCCAAGCTGATCGAGGAACTGGCCGGCCAGGTGGAAACCGGTTCGCAAGTCATCGAGCGCCTGGCCCGGCAGAGCGAGCAGATCGAGGTGGTGCTGACGGTTATCCACGGCATTGCCGAGCAGACCAACCTGCTGGCGCTCAATGCCGCAATCGAAGCGGCGCGGGCAGGTGAAACCGGGCGTGGCTTTGCTGTGGTCGCCGATGAGGTGCGGGCGCTGGCCAGCAAGACCCAAAGCTCGACCGGCGATATCCAGGCGCATATCGGTGCCCTGCAGCAAGGGGCGAAGGAGGCGGTGGCGGCGATCAGCCTGGCCGGGCGCCAAGCCAGCGAGGGCTTGCTGGTGTTGCGTGACAACGCGCGGGTGCAGCAGTCGGTACAGGCATCGGTGGAGCAGGTACATGCAGCCATCGGCCTGGCTACCCGTGCGGCTGAGCAGCAGGCCCATGGGGCTCAGGCTGTGCGTGGCCGGGTGCAAACCATCCATGCCCAGGCCGAGCGCGCTGCCGAGGTGGTGATGCAAACCACGGCCAGCAGCAAGGTGCTGGACGACCTGGCGGCGCAGCTCAAGGCAAGCCTCGGGCAGTTCAGGGCCTGAGGACAATCGCGGGGCAAGCCCGCTCCCACACTGCACTGTGGGAGCGGGCTTGCCCCGCGATACTGTCAACGCCTCAAGCGCGGTTGAGGTACATCCGCGTCGTCAGCAGATACACCGGCAAGCCGGACACCACAATCAACAACGCCGCATAGGGCGCCGCCGCCGCGAACTCGACGTTGGCGGTGTGTGCCCAGACCTCGGTGGCCAGCGTGGTCATGCCGGTCGGGCTGAGCAGCAAGGTGGCCGTCAGCTCCTTCATGGCATCGAGAAACACCAGGGCAAAGGCCGCTGCCAGGGCCGGGAAGATAATGGGCAGGGTCACCCGGCAAAACGCCTTGAACGGTGTGGCGCCAAGGGTGCGTGCGGCCTCTTCGAGCTGCGGGGCGGCCTTGTTCAGCGCCGTGCGCACCGGCGCCTGGGCCAGGGGCAGGAAGAGCAGGGCGTAGGCCAGCAGCAGCAACCCCGTGGTCTGGTAGAGCGCTGGTACGTAGTGCAAGGCGAAATACACCAGTGTCAGGGCAATCACCAGGCCCGGCAGGGCGTGCAGCAGGTACGGCAGGCGCTCGGCCCAGATGGCAAGGCGGCCCTTGTAGCGCACCACCAGGAAGCTCACCGGCAAGGCCAGCAGCAGGCTCAGGCCGGCGCCGCCCAGTGACAGCGACAGCGACGAGAACAGCGCGCGGCTGATGTCGGCAACCGGGAAGGCGGCAGACGAGCCGACGCTCAACCAGTAGCCGAGCATTCCCAGCGGAATGCCGCTACCCAGCAGCGCCAGTACCAGGCAGAACAGCTGGCCCAGTGGCATCCAGCCACGCAGGCGAATGGGGGCGCCACGCCGGGCTACGCCCTGGCCGATACGCACATGCCGCGCCTTGCCGCGCACCCGAAGCTCCAGCCAGAGCATCAACAGGCACATGAGCAGCAGCACTGCAGACAGCATGGCAGCGTTGGCGTTGCTGAATTCCAGTTCGAACTGCTGGTAGATGGCCGTGGTGAAGGTTTGCAGGCCGAGGATCGACAGGGCGCCGAACTCCACCAGCATGTGCAGGGCGATCAGCAGGCTGCCGCCGAGGATCGAGGGCCAGAGCAGCGGCAGGGTGATCCTGAAGAACACGCCCCAGCGGTTTTGCCCCAGGGTGCGGGCCGACTCCTCCAGGGACGTGTCGAGATTGCGCAAGGTGGCGGCCACTGGCAAGAACACCAGCGGGTACTTGGACAGGCTCATCACCAGGATCGCCCCGCCCAGGCCTTCGAAGCGCGGGCTCAACGATACCCAGGTAAAGCCGCTGACAAAGGCCGGCACGGCAAACGGCAGGCACAGGATCACGCCCCACAGGCGCCGTCCCGGCAGGTCGCTGCGCTCCAGCAGCCAGGCCAGGGCCAGGCCGAGAACGGCGCACGCCACCGTCACCCCGACCATCAGCATCAGGGTGTTGCGCATCAGGCCCCAGACGAACGGGCGCCAGAGCAGGCGCAACGCTTCGTGCCAGCCGGCCTGCCAGGCCTTGAGGCCGACATACAGCAGGGGCAGCAGGCTCAGGCCCACCAACAGCAGTACGGGCAATACCACCCAGATCGAAGGACGTTTGCGGCGTGGCACGAAACCGGTCAGTGCCTGTTCAGGCAGTGCGGCACTCATCAGAGCAGGCCGACTTCGCGTTCAAGCTCCAGGGCTTCTTCGGCGTTACCCAGGTCGGCCGGGGTGATCTTCGGCGGACGCAGGTCCTCGAATGGCTTGAGCCCCTGGTCCGAGACCATGCCTTTGTGCAGCGGGTACTCGGCGGTGGTCTGGGTGATCACCCGCTGGCCTTCTTCGCTGGCCATCCAGGCCAGCAGGGCCTGGGCTTCCTTGGGATGCTTGCTGGCCTTGACGGCGGCCGCGCCAGAGATGGTCATCAGGCCGCCGACGTCGCCATCGGCCAGGTAATAGAGCTTGGAGTCGAGCTGGCCGCGCTCTTTTTTCAGGGCATACCAGTAGTAGTTGTTTACCAGCACAGCGGCGACTTCGCCGTTTTCCACCGCCTTGAGCGCAACCATGTTATTGGTGTAGGTCTTGCCGAATGCTTTAAGGCCGGTCAGCCATTCTTCGGCTGCCTCGCGACCATGCAGTTTGAGGATGGCCACGGCCTGCTCCTGGAAGGCGCCGCTGGTGGGCACGAAGCCGACCTTGCCTTCCCACTCCGGGTTGGCGAAGTCCATGACCGAGGGTGGCAGTTCCTTCTCGTCGATCACCTTGGGATTGAAGGCAACCACCCGGGTGCGAGCCGTTACGCCCATCCAGGAGCCATTACTGGCGACGAACTCCTTGGGCAGCATTTGCAGGGTCGAGTCGTCGATTTTTGCCAGCAGGCCCAACTCGCCGAGGTTGTTCAGCGGCGGCGATTCTTCGGTATAGATGACATCGGCAGGCGAGCGCTCGCCTTCTTCGATGACCTGGCTGGCCAGCTGGTTGCTGCTGCCCTTGCGGATATTGATATGGATGCCGGTCTTGGCCTCGTAGGCCTTGGCGATGGCTTCGCCGATTTCCTTGTGCTGGCCGTTGTACAGGGTCAGCGCGACGGCGTCGGCGGCCATGGCGGCTGGGGTGCCCAGCAGCATGGCAAAAACAGAGACGGCCAGGCCGCGCAACAGGGGGTTATTGCGGAACGTCATGCGGGTACTTCCTCGCTTGCGGCTACATATCTGGAAACAATGATAAACGATGTCGTTTCTCAAATGCGCTTGCGCCCAAAAATTAATGAGCAGGCTATCTTTTTGTCCTCTACAGGAGGCTCGTTCTAATGGCTGGCTCTTCAGAGGCGACAGCCTTTCAATTGCCCGGCTGGAGAAGGTTGAAGCGGACACCTCTCGATCAAGGGCCAGCACCGGCTAATTCAACATGCTGAAACAGCCTAAATCGTGAACGCTCCGAGCTGAGCGTACAAAGAGAGGAGATGCTGCTAAAACATCGAACGGTGCTATTCGATACCGACAGGAATATTGCGCTTGTTGAGCAAAAATAGGTTGGTCGGTAGGTCGTTGCAGGTGATCCACTACGCTGTGTATCCCTATCAAGAATTTGGCGTGGGGCGAGGCAAAGTAGTCGGTCTTACGAAAAGTCCTTATGCGTCCTCAGAACTACCCCACCACGTTGTCAGCGCGATCGGGATTGTTGCGCCATCTTCAGAGTTCTACCATCGAGTAACAGCCTTACTTGGTGTTCAGAATAGCCTTTGCAGTCAGGAGTTTTATTGCGGGCGGATATTGATCAAGGTGCGCGGCGTTTATATGTGTTGGTGTCTGAGCCTATTTATTCTGTGGTTTCGGTACGACGCTGGTAGTTGTCTCGGGATGGAGCGGGGCGAGGGGTATTTAATTGCAAGGCGAAGTTGTCCTGTCAAAATTTCATCTTGTTGGATAGTGCGCTGAGAGTCTCTGTGGCAGTGTTTCTATATTGTTTCTATTTTCTTTGTTTTCGATAAGGTAGAAATAGCCTGGATGGCGCCATGTCGACTTTACAAGTAATGATGGTCTGTCTCTTGGGTCAGGTGTTCTAGTGCTGGTAATTTTCGGAGGGAACTGTTGTAGTCGCTATAACTCATCATTTTTTTGCGTCTGCTCGGAGTCTGTGGGGTAGGTATTCGTAGGGCCAAAACTTCCATGGAATGATGCATTAAAAGGAGTATCTATGTTGCTAAGGCACCCGTTTTCAAAAGAAATCAAGGATCAAATCAAGAAACTGTACCTGTATGATAACTACCATGGCCCGCTCGCTTTGCTGCAGAACTTGTTCTGGATCAGTCTGGCAATTTATCTTGGAGAGGCCAGTCCCTGGCTAATGCCTCTGGCCATCCTGCTGATCGGTTCACGGCAGCGGGCGTTGGCCACGTTGCTACATGAGGCGGCACATGGGGCTCTGTGTCGGAATAAACGATTTGGAAAGTTTCTCGGCACTTGGTGCTCCGGCTACCTTATCTTCCAGAGTTGGGTTAGCTACAAGCGCTCACATACTGTGGATCACCACCACAAGTTGGGTGACCAAGATCGCGATCCTGACTACCGGTACTATCGACAGTCTGGGGTATTCGAGGCGCGTTCGACACTCAGATTCATGCTCGCATACCTGATAAAGCCGATGTTTTTCTTGACCGCACCGGAGAGCCTGAGGTATCTGTTGGTTAACCGATTGATGCTCAGCCCCAACAAAGGAGAGTTACTTTCAGTGCTGGTTTGTCAGGGCCTGCTCGCGTTGTGCTTGACGCTAGTGTTAGGGGTAAAAGGTTACTTCGTCTATTGGCTGTTGCCGTACCTCACCACCTTCCAAGCTTTAACTTGGTTTATCGAGCTTGCAGAGCATTATCCGATGATCGCGAAGGCCAAGACCGATCTACAGGCCACCCGCAACCGCTTCAGTCATCCGCTTGAGCACTTCTTCACAGCCATGCATGGAGAGAACTTTCACCTGATTCACCATCTATTTCCTGCCATTCCGTATTGGAACCTCAAGAAAGCCCACTGGATCCTGTTGAACGATACAGCCTATGTTGCAGCGAATGCGGGATTTGGCGGAATTTTTGTATCCTCGAATTTTGTACCGTCGATGTGGGCTGGGATTTATCGAACGACAAAGCAGCGACGGGGGGGCGTTATAAATGCAAGCTAACTTCAGGAAAGGAATCCTCTTTGCACTCTCTGCTGCTGCGCTGAACGCAACAATCGGTGTGCTCAGTAAGGTACTCATGAGCAATGGATTTACAGCCAGTAGTGTTGCCGTTATCAAGACTATCCTGGGTTGCCTGCTACTTTCGGTCTTGTTGCTGTTTCTCAAGCGTCAAGCGACGGCGGCCAAATGGACCCAGGCGGCGATCTGCGCGTTCCTCGGCATTTTTGTATTGTTCCATTTCGAGACCTCAGCCTATCGGCATTATGCGGCTGCGGGTGTAGTGGTGGTGCTGATGGCCAGTGCTGCCATCTCGTCAATCCTGCTTGGGCGAATATTCCTTAAGGATGCCATCACCGCGAATGCAACCGTGGGTGCGGCACTGGCCATTGCCGGGATTGCGGTGATCTTCGGCGCAGATTTGCAGCAGGGGTTCACCCTGCAAGGCGCTACGCTCGCTTCCATTGCCGGATGCGGCTACGGGGCATTTTCAGTCGCGATGAAGCGGATGGGGGTGTCCGGGGGGCTACACTTCACCCGCCAGCTACTGTTCTTCGGAAGCCTATATTTGCTGATGCCGGCAGCGGCCGATGGTTTCGTGATTGGTGAGCTGTCGCTGATGGCAATTGCTGCGCTATTGGCACTGGCAGCGCTGCCGACCATCCTCGGCTTCTTTTGCACTACGAAGGCAATCGAGTATCTCAAGCCATCTCAGGTGCAGGCGTTGGAGCTGACCGAGCCATTGTTCGCCGCGTTGCTGGCATTCATGGTGCTCAATGAAGTGCCGCCAGAAAGCCTGTACGCGGGGGCGGCACTGATCATCGTCGGACTGTGCTTTTCCAATGAGCTGATTTGCTTGAGCAGGAAAACGCCAGTCGCCTCGAGCGAGTGAAGTGCTGGAGGCGTTCTGAGCCTGTGATTTAAGGAAGGTCTGAAATAGTCGGGTCTTTTCCGGCTATCGAGCGGTCAGCACTTCAAAAAAGCGGCGGTTGGCACGCTGAGCGAGGCGGACCTGGTCGAGATCAGTCGCTTCTTGGATTGGCTGGCGTGGAAAACTCAAACGCCAGAAACGAAAAAACCCGCTTTCGCGGGTTTAATCTTGAATGGTGCCCAGGAGAAGACTCGAACTTCCACGACCGTTAAGTCACTGATACCTGAAACCAGCGCGTCTACCAATTCCGCCACCTGGGCAAAGCTTTTACATCTACAGCATGAATCGTGTTGCTGAGTGACAGACAAATTTGCTATCTATCGCTCTAGAATACTTGGTGCCCAGGAGAAGACTCGAACTTCCACGACCGTTAAGTCACTGATACCTGAAACCAGCGCGTCTACCAATTCCGCCACCTGGGCACACATTCGTTGAGGTCACATATGCTTGGTAGCGTGATTTGTCTCAACTCAACGCCGGCTGTCCGTCGTTGTGGTGCGCACTATACGGATGACCTCGAGGGCTGTAAAGCCCCGGATCAAAAAAAATTTCAAAAAATTCAACTTGTTGATTCTGTGGGCGTAATTGCTGCTTCACGGAGGCTGTGGCGGGGCTGTCCAAGCCTGAAATTTCCGGTTTCAATACGCCTATGCCAAACTAACCCTTATATAGACAAGGTGAACCCCTCCTAATGGCCGATTGGCAGTCCCTCGATCCCGAGGCCGCTCGTGAAGCGGAAAAATACGAAAACCCTATTCCTAGCCGTGAACTGATCCTGCAGCGCCTTGACGAGCGTGGCTCGCCAGCGGCGCGCGAGCAGTTGGTAGAAGAATTCGGCCTGACCACCGAAGACCAGATCGAAGCCCTGCGCCGCCGCCTGCGTGCCATGGAGCGTGACGGTCAGCTGATCTATACCCGGCGCGGCACCTATGCCCCGGTAGACAAGCTGGACCTGATCCTGGGCCGCATTTCCGGCCACCGTGACGGTTTCGGTTTTCTGGTGCCTGACGATGGCAGCGATGACCTGTTCCTGAGCCCGGCGCAGATGCGCCTGGTGTTCGACGGTGACCGTGCCCTGGCCCGGGTCTCCGGCCTCGACCGCCGCGGTCGTCGCGAAGGCGTGATCGTCGAAGTGATTTCCCGCGCCCACGAAAGCATCGTTGGTCGTTATTTCGAAGAAGGCGGTATCGGCTTCGTCACCCCGGACAACCCCAAGGTCCAGCAGGAAGTGCTGGTCACCCCGGGGCGCAATGGCGGTGCCAGGATCGGTCAGTTCGTCGAGGTGAAGATCACCCACTGGCCGACCCCGCGCTTCCAGCCCCAAGGCGACATCACTGAGGTGATCGGCAACTACATGGCGCCGGGTATGGAAATCGACGTGGCGCTGCGCAGCTACGACATTCCCCATGTCTGGCCGGAAGCCGTGATCAAGGAAGCGCGCAAGCTCAAGCCGGAGGTCGAGGAGAAGGACAAGGAACACCGTGTCGACCTGCGGCATCTGCCGTTCGTCACCATCGACGGTGAAGATGCGCGCGACTTCGACGATGCGGTCTACTGCGAGAGCCTGGGCAAGCTACGCTTGTTCTCCGGCGGCTGGCGCCTGTATGTGGCCATCGCCGACGTCTCCAGCTACGTGCGCCTGGGCTCGGCCCTGGATACCGAAGCCCAGGTGCGCGGTAACTCGGTCTACTTCCCTGAGCGGGTGGTGCCGATGCTGCCTGAAGAGCTGTCCAATGGCCTGTGTTCGCTGAACCCGCACGTCGACCGCTTGGCGATGGTCTGTGAAATGACCATCAACAAGTCCGGGCAGATGGTCGATTACCAGTTCTACGAAGCGGTGATCCATTCCCATGCACGCCTGACCTACAACAAGGTCAGCAGCATGCTCGAGCACGCCCGTACCCGCGAAGGCAAGGCCCTGCGTGAGGAATACAGCGAGGTGGTGCCGCACCTCAAGCAGCTCTATGCACTGTACAAGGTGCTGCTGGCGGCCCGTCACACCCGTGGCGCGATCGACTTCGAGACCCAGGAAACCCGGATCATCTTCGGTGCCGAGCGCAAGATCGCCGAAATCCGGCCGACCGTGCGCAACGACGCGCACAAGCTGATCGAAGAATGCATGCTGGCGGCCAACGTCGCCACTGCCGAGTTCCTCAAGAAGCATGAGATTCCAGCCCTGTACCGGGTGCACGACGGTCCGCCGCCGGAGCGTCTGGAAAAGCTGCGTGCCTTCCTCGGTGAGCTGGGTCTGTCCCTGCACAAGGGCAAGGACGGTCCGTCGCCCAAGGATTACCAGGCGTTGCTGGCGAACATCGCCGATCGTCCGGACTTCCACCTGATCCAGACCGTGATGCTGCGCTCGTTGAGCCAGGCGGTGTACAGCGCCGACAACAATGGCCACTTCGGCCTGAACTACGAGGCCTACACCCATTTCACCTCGCCGATCCGTCGCTATCCGGACCTGCTGACCCACCGGGCTATCCGCAGCGTGATCCGTTCGCGCCAGGAAACCCCGCACGTCAAGCGTGCCGGCGCCATGAGCATTCCCAAGGCGCGCATCTATCCGTACGACGAGCCGACCCTGGA
This sequence comes from Pseudomonas sp. NPDC090755, assembly GCF_044769005.1. Lineage (NCBI taxonomy): Bacteria > Pseudomonadati > Pseudomonadota > Gammaproteobacteria > Pseudomonadales > Pseudomonadaceae > Pseudomonas > Pseudomonas sp. NPDC090755. Next base: position 665,858 of record NZ_JBIVXC010000001.1, read on the forward strand.
GCAGCTCGGCGAGCAGTGCTCGATGAGCGAGCGACGTGCCGACGAGGCCACCCGCGACGTGGTCAACTGGCTCAAGTGCGAGTACATGAAAGACCGCGTGGGCGAGAGCTTCCCGGGTGTGATCACCGCGGTGACCGGCTTTGGCCTGTTCGTTGAGCTGACCGACATCTACGTCGAAGGCATGGTTCACGTCAGTGCCTTGCCGGGCGACTACTACCACTTCGACCCGGTGCACCATCGCCTGGCTGGTGAACGTACCGGTCGCAGCTTCCGCCTGGGCGACACCGTTGAAGTGCGGGTGATGCGCGTCGACCTCGAGCAGCGCAAGATCGACTTCGAGATGGCCGAGAACACCCTGAAGGCGCCGATTGGCCGCAAGCCGCGTTCCGAAGGCGTGCGTCCGCAAGACGGCAAGGCTGTGCCGATCCTCGACAAGGCTGAGGCGATCAAGGCAGAGCCTGCGCGCCGGAGCAAGAAGAACGAAACCGCCGAAGCTTATTTCCCTTCGCACGCGGCGGCCAAGAACGCCGAAGTGCGTAAAAGCCGGGAGATGAAGAAGGCGCTGATGGCCGATGCCAAGCATGCCAGCGGCAAGTCGTCCTCCAAGGGCGGCAAGTCGTCGGAAAAACCGAGCAAGCATCGCAAGGGGCCGCCGAAAGCGGGCTCCGGATCACGTAAACCCAAGGCCAAGTCATGAGTCAGTTGGAAAAGATCTACGGTGTCCACGCCGTGGAAGCGCTGTTGCGTCATCACCCCAAGCGGGTCAAGCAGATCTGGTTGTCCGAGGGGCGTAGCGAGCCTCGGCTCCAGGCGCTGCTGGAACTGGCCGCACAGAACCGGGTGGCCGTCGGCCAAGCCGAGCGTCGCGAGCTGGATGCCTGGGTCGAAGGCGTTCACCAGGGCGTGGTGGCCGAGGTCAGTCCGAGCCAGGTCTGGGGCGAGGCAATGCTCGAAGAGCTGCTCGATCGCACCGAAGTCACGCCGCTGATTCTGGTGCTCGACGGCGTCACCGACCCGCACAACCTTGGCGCTTGCCTGCGCACCGCCGATGCTGCCGGTGCCCTGGCGGTGGTCGTACCCAAGGACAAGTCGGCGACCCTGACCCCTGCCGTGCGCAAGGTGGCCTGCGGCGCTGCCGAAGTGATCCCGCTGGTAGCCGTGACTAATCTCGCGCGCACCCTGGAGAAGCTCCAGCAGCGCGGCCTGTGGATTGTCGGCACCGCCGGCGAGGCCGAGCAGGAGCTGTACCAGCAGGACCTGACCGGGCCGACCATCCTGATCATGGGTGCCGAAGGCAAGGGCATGCGTCGTCTGACTCGCGAGCACTGCGATTTCCTGGTCAAGCTGCCGATGGCCGGTAGCGTGAGCAGCCTGAACGTGTCGGTGGCGACCGGTATCTGCCTGTTCGAGGCCGTTCGTCAGCGGCAGGCCAAAGCCAAGGGCTGAGGTCTGTAGGGCCGCTTTGCGGCCCATCGCCGGCGTTGCCGGCTCCCACGGGTGTTGTTCAAGCCTGACCGTGTGGGAGCCGGCAGCGCCGGCGATAGCTTCAATGCGCTGTTGTTCAATTATTCACCAATTCCCTTGCTTGTCCCCTGGCGCTTCTCTACAATTGCGCCCCTTGCCGTGTTGGCAGGCGCTCACGCGCCTTTTCCCAGGGCAAGACCTATAAGTGTCATTCACTCCTTGTCTGACCACTCTGGTGGCAGACTACAACCCGTAAGGAGCATTCATGCGTCATTACGAAATCATTTTTCTGGTCCACCCTGACCAGAGCGAGCAAGTCGGCGGCATGGTCGAGCGTTACACCAAGCTGATCGAAGAAGACGGCGGCAAGATCCACCGTCTGGAAGACTGGGGCCGTCGTCAACTGGCCTACGCAATCAACAATGTTCACAAGGCTCACTACGTGATGCTGAACGTTGAGTGCTCCGGCAAGGCCCTGGCCGAGCTGGAAGACAACTTCCGCTACAACGATGCCGTGATCCGTAACCTGGTCATCCGTCGCGACGAAGCCGTCACCGGTCAGTCCGAGATGCTCAAGGCCGAAGAGAACCGCAGCGAGCGCCGTGAGCGTCGCGACCGTCCTGAGCATGCTGACAGCGCCGAAGGCGACGACAGCAATGACAGCGACAACAGCGATAACGCTGACGAGTAATCCACGGACCTTTTGAGGAGCCTATTACATGGCACGTTTCTTCCGTCGTCGTAAATTCTGCCGCTTCACTGCTGAAGACGTGAAAGAGATCGATTTCAAAGATCTCAACACCCTGAAAGCTTACGTATCCGAAACCGGCAAGATCGTTCCGAGCCGTATCACTGGTACCAAAGCTCGTTATCAGCGTCAGCTGGCTACCGCTATCAAGCGCGCCCGCTTCCTGGCCCTGCTGCCCTACACCGACAGCCACGGCCGCTGAGACCGGGTTCTCGACAAGTAGCAAAGGATAGAATGCATGCGCGCCTTGGCTGATTTCATCATGCGCGGTCGCGTGCAGGCCACCCTCGTGGTGGTGGGTTGTGCGGCGTTGCCGCTGTTGTTCTGGTTGAGTGCCGCCGCCGGGAGCCTGGTGTTCCTGCGGCGTGGTTTCAAGGACGCCTCCGGAGTCCTCGCCTGGGCATTGTTGCCGGCGTTGGCCTGGTGGTTCTTCGGCGAGCCGCGCACCTTGTTGGTGCTGCTGGGTACGCTGGGGCTGGCTGCGCTGTTGCGCGCCGGGCAGTCCTGGAACCGGGTGCTGTTGTTCAGCATCGCCATGGGCCTGGTGTATGGCGTGGTCCTGGGTTCGGTGTTCCGCGAACCGATCGAAGCTCTGGCTGGAGCGCTTGAAAAAGCCCTGCCGCAGATGCTCGACGGTCTCTACCAGCAGTTGTCGGTAGAGGAGCGGGCCCGCCTGGGCGGCCTGATCGCACCGGTGCTCAACGGCCTGATAGCGGCCTTGTTGCAAGCCGTCAGTGTGCTGGCCCTGATGTTGGGTCGTTACTGGCAGGCAGTGTTGTATAACCCGGGAGGTTTTGGTCGCGAGTTTCAAGCGGTCAGGCTCCCCCTGGTGCCGACGCTGGTACTGGTGGTGCTCATGCTGGTGGGGCCGAATTTCGGTCCTGAACTGGCGATGTTGACGCCGCTGTGCAGCGTTCCGCTGATGTTCGCAGGGCTTGCCCTGATGCATGGGCTGGTGGCGCAAGGACGACTGGGCAAATTCTGGCTGGTCGGGATGTACGTGACACTGCTGCTGTTCATGCAGCTGACTTATCCGTTGCTCGTGGTTCTGGCCATTGTCGACAGCCTGATTGATTTTCGCGGTCGCAAGGCACCCCCGAAAGGTGCCGATAACGATTCCGCGAACGGTGAAGGTTAAAAGTTAAGAGGTTATTACCAAATGGAACTGATCCTGCTGGAAAAAGTCGCCAACCTGGGCAACCTGGGCGACAAGGTAAATGTTAAGGCTGGTTACGGCCGTAACTTCCTGCTGCCATTCGGCAAAGCCACCGCTGCTACCGCTGCCAACCTGGCTGCGTTCGAAGAGCGTCGCGCTGAGCTGGAAAAAATCGCCGCAGAGAAAAAAGCTTCGGCTGAAACTCGCGCTGCCCAACTGGCTGAGCTGGAAGTGACCATCACTGCCACCGCCGGTGACGAAGGCAAGCTGTTCGGTTCGATCGGCACCCACGACATCGCTGACGCCCTGACCGCCTCCGGCGTTGAAGTGGCTAAAGCTGAAGTTCGTCTGCCGAACGGCACCATCCGTAACGTCGGCGAATACGACGTTGCCGTGCACCTGCACAGCGACGTTGAAGCCACCGTTCGCGTGGTTGTTGTCGCAGCCTAAGCTGTACCGATCGGTTGGCACCTTGAGTGCCAGCCGGTTAACATCGGGCACGATCCTGCTTTGCAGGTCGTGCCCTTTGTCTTTTTCATCACCCTGATTCCTGCGTGGCCATGAACGAGATAACCGCCCCCGAGCAATATGATCTGCAAACCGCTGCCCTGAAGGTGCCGCCACATTCCATCGAGGCCGAACAGGCCGTGCTCGGTGGCTTGATGCTGGACAACAACGCCTGGGAGCGGGTGCTTGATCAAGTCTCCGACGGCGACTTCTACCGCCATGACCACCGCCTGATCTTCCGCGCCATCCACAAGCTTGCCGACCAGATGGCCCCGTTCGACGTGGTGACCCTGCACGAGCAGCTGGACAAGGAAGGTCTCAGTTCCCAGGTCGGCGGTCTGGGCTACCTGGGCGAACTGGCCAAGAACACCCCGTCGGTGGCCAACATCAAGGCGTACGCCGCGATCATCCGCGAGCGGGCGACCCTGCGCCAGCTGATCAGCATCAGCAACGAGATCGCCGACAGCGCCTTCAACCCCCAGGGCCGCAACGCCGAAGAGATCCTCGACGAGGCCGAACGGCAGATCTTCCAGATCGCCGAGGCCCGGCCCAAGACCGGCGGCCCGGTGGGCGTCAACGAGCTGTTGACCAAGGCCATCGATCGCATCGACACCCTGTTCAACACCGCCGACGCGATCACCGGCCTGTCCACTGGCTACACCGACCTCGACGAGAAGACCAGCGGCCTGCAACCGGCCGACCTGATCATCGTCGCCGGCCGTCCGTCCATGGGTAAGACCACCTTTGCCATGAACCTGGTGGAAAACGCCGTACTGCGCAGCGACAAGGCGGTGCTGGTGTACTCCCTGGAGATGCCAGGCGAATCGTTGATCATGCGTATGCTGTCCTCGCTTGGCCGTATCGACCAGACCAAGGTGCGTTCCGGCCAACTGGAAGACGATGACTGGCCACGCCTGACCTCGGCGGTCAACTTGCTCAATGATCGCAAGCTGTTCATCGACGATACCGCCGGCATCAGCCCGTCGGAGATGCGTGCGCGTACCCGGCGCCTGGTGCGCGAGCACGGCGACATCGGCCTGATCATGATCGACTACCTGCAGCTGATGCAGATCCCCGGCTCCAGCGGCGACAACCGCACCAACGAGATCTCCGAGATCTCCCGCTCGCTCAAGGCCCTGGCCAAAGAGTTCAACTGCCCGGTGGTGGCCCTGTCGCAGCTCAACCGCTCCCTCGAGCAGCGCCCGAACAAGCGTCCGGTGAACTCCGACTTGCGTGAATCGGGTGCGATCGAGCAGGACGCCGACGTGATCATGTTCGTCTACCGCGACGAGGTGTATCACCCGGAGACCGAGCACAAGGGCATCGCCGAAATCATCATCGGCAAGCAGCGGAACGGCCCGATCGGCTTTATCCGCCTGGCTTTCATCGGCAAGTACACGCGCTTCGAGAACCTCGCCCCGGGCAGCTACAACTTCGACGACGACGAGTAAACGCCGGCCATTAACGACCGGCGTTGTAGCGTCAGTCTGGCTGCACCGCCGCGAAGAGCAGGCGGGCGGCTTGCGGGCTGAAGGCGGCCCGCCAGATCGGTTTGTGCGCAAGGCCTTCACGTTCGGCCTGTGCCTGGCTCTGCGCCCCTAGGTGGCTTTGCGCCAGGGTCTTCAAGTGTCCCCCTCTGGTCTTGAATTGGTCGTCCTGGGTCGTCTTGGTATCGTAATGAAAGTGCGCTTCCCACAAGGGTGAGTGTTGGCCCTGGGCATCCCTGATTTTATACACGTCGAGAAAGTGTTTGTTCTGGCCCTTGCCCCGCGGTGCGCGGGAGAGGGTCTTGTGGACCTTCACCTGATGGTGTTCCAGCAGGTATAGCAGGCGATTGATGTCCAGATTGTCCTTGTCCTTGTATTGCTCGATGCGCAGGGTTTCGCCCTGCTGGCGCAGGCGCTGTACCGCCTCGCGCACCTGTTCGAGCAGGGTGGCATTGCGCCGGTCGAGGTGCCCGACCAGCTCATCCAGCTCCTCCGCCCGCCGCTCCAGCCGTTCGATGATGCTGGTCGGGTTGTCTTTGCGCTCAGTGTCGCGCCGGGCCTTGTCGAGATGTTCGTCGACACCGGCCAGAAGCCTGCGTGCCTGCTCACCGACGTCGGCTTGTACCGGACGCGGTCGTACGCTGACGCGCTGCCAGCTGCCGCCGCTTTTGCTATAGGTCTGTATCCGGGCGCTGTCGTTGGCGGCGGCGATATCGACCAGCACCTGACCGCTGTCGTCCACCCGAGTCGCGCCGAGCTTGAGCACGGATGTGCCGGATTGCCTGACCCTGATCAGGCGTTTGTACTGGGGCTGCGGCCTTGCGCCTGGCTGGGGGGGCAGAAAGTCGTAGTCCGGTGCGTGTGGATCAAGGCTAAGTTGGTCATTGGCGGGTAACGACTGATACAGCTTGCCGATGTCTTCCTGCAGCTGTTGCTCGAACTTGTCCAACAGCTCCAGCGCATCCTTCAAGTGCGCTTTTTCTCGCGGTGGAAGGTCTTCAAGTAAAGGTGCCAGGGTGCCATGTTGGCGTTCCAGTTGACGGTGCAGGTCAGCGAGCAACGCCATGCGGTAGGCAGCCGGAACGCTATCGGCTTCGTTCAGGGCCACGAAAATATCGTGAAGGTTAGTCTGGCAGTCAGCGATGTCGGTGTTGAGAACTACCGGTGCCGTGGCGTCGACCGGATCGCCGATCGCCAACAGCTCCAGTTTGAACATGACCACAGCGCTGTTCAGCAGGCCCGGGGTGTTGGGAAACTGCTCGCGGTGTTGGCTGACGGCGGTCTCACTGTCAGTGCCGGGTAGCTTGTTGTGAAACTCCTCGATGAAGCGTTCATGTCTGTCGAGGAAGGGGCGCTTGTCTTCGAGTTGTTTGATCAGCCTCAGGTGCTCAGATCGGTAACGCGCCTGTTCGCCTTGGTAAGGATCGAGCAGTACGTCTGCCGGGATCTGATTGATGCCCAAGTCCCGGCTGAGGATGATTTTTTCCAGGCATTGCAGGCGATACAGATGCATTTGTATCAGTTGTTCACGCACCTGGTCGGCCCTTTGGGTTTCGAACAAACTGATCTTTTCCGAGGTCAGCGAGATGATTTTCCAGTAGAGGGTCACCAGTTGCTCCACCGCTACTTGCTGTTGCTCACTACCTTCCTCGGCAGCGGTGACCCGATTCTGGGCATCGCCCATCTGCTCTGCTGCCGCGTTCATGCGATGATTGATGCCTTCCAGACGACGCTGTTGTTCCTGTCGCTGGGTGTGTTCGAGTTGTGCCGCTGCGCTGGCTGCCTCCTGGTTCTTGCGGCGAAGGGCGTCCAGCCGCCCACGGGGCATGCCTGCAGCGCCCGGCAGCGGCGCGTAATACCACTTGTCGCGGTAGCAGAGTATGGCGGCGCCAGGACTGTGCGGATGCCGCCGGTCGATCAGGTGCCACACGCTTTGCTGAGGTGTTGAGGCGTGTGGATCGAGGCTGATGGGATAGGCCGCTCCCTGGATGAGGGCATGAGCCTGGCCGTCGATAAGCAACTGCCCATCGACAACCTGTTGGGCTGCGGGAACGGGGCGGGCAGGCAACGACAGACGTTGGGCTGAAACTGCTTGCAAGGGCGGCGAGGCCAGCAGGTCATCAAGGATATCCCGCTCGCGCAGTGCCATGTTCAGCAAGTGCTCGCTCAGCTGTGCATTGTTGGTGAAGTCCCCGGCGACCTTCGGCACCTGGTCGCGAAGGCAGTCAATCAGGGTTGTGGGTTTCGAACCATTCGGGCCGTGGTAGGTGTGGCCGGTGCGGGTCAGCACGAGTGTCGCGCTATTGTCTTGGGGGCCAAAGTACGCTGATGCATTGGCCGGGTAAAACCCATCGTCGGCTGGGGCCGTCAGGTTTTCCTCGATGCGGATGCCCAGGCCTTCTGGCCAGCTGTCCAGGCAGGTGATCAGGTGGCAGATGATGGCCTGGGTGTCCGGGGTTGCCGCGTCGTTATCGCTATCGAGCAGCCAGAGCGTGCGCAGGACACGGCTTTGTGCCTGGTGATCGAGCAACGCTGCAACAGGTTGCGGATCGATCAGCGTGTCAGCGTGCAGGTCGCGCAGCTGTGGATAGCGCTCGACAAGCTGGCGCGCCGGCGCAGGTGCGAGGCCGGGGAAGCGCCGGGCCAGCTCGCCGGTCAGCGGCGGCTCGGCCTGGTCACGTTGCCAGGCCAGCAGCGTTTGCACTTGCCAGGGCAGCTCACTGCCTTCGCGCCAGGCGCTGTCCAATTGCTGGCGTGATGCACCCGCCAGACGGGTGATCTGATCGATTTCCCGGGTGGACATCTCGCGGTCCCAGGGCAGCAGGTGTTCCAGCAACCTGGTATCGCTCCAGGTCGCGGTTTGCAGTTGTGCTGCCACACGCTGCTGCAGGGTGGGCGACCGGCCCAGCGCGGCGACCAGTTGCCGGCTGCGCTGGGCTGAAAGCCGTACGCCAATGCCTTGTATCTTTGCTCCGATCAGCAGGTCGGCGATATCCGCCAGCGCTTGCACGGCTTGCTCGCTGTGCCCGGTCGATAGCGCCTGGAGCGCCGAAACACTCTGCAGGCCCAGGCTACCCAAGGTGGCGGCCAGCATCACCCGGGACAGGCCTGTTACACCGCCCGGGGCGGGCAGGGTGAGCAGTTGCAACACTTCACTGACGACGTAAAGAAAGCCGCGGCTGAAGGTGTCGAAGTCGACGCTGTTATTGGTGCTGGCCATCAGCGATAGGTCCGCAGCAATCGTCAGTTGCTGCTCACGCTGCAGAATGTCCAATAGCGATAGCTGGCGCCAGGGGCTGTCCGGGCTTTCAATTAGCCCCAGCTGCGAGGTGGACGACGCACTGGCGAAGCTGTCGTAGAGCCAGCGGGCCAGCCAGTTCAATTGTTCGCGATCAACGTCGGTGGGTTGTAGAAATACGCCAAGTTTCTGTTGCAGGGCCACTGCCAGCCAACGTTGTAGCCAGTCGAGTTGCTGGCTGCTTTGGGCTCGATGCAATTGTTCGAGCAACGATGTTCTGGCTTCGCTCACCGATACATGGGGACGCCAGGCGCCGCCCGGACGTTCGGGGAAGTAGCTGAAAATGGCTTCATTGAGCTTTATCACATAGAAAGGCAGGGGCAGTTGATTGTCCAGCAAGGTTCGATTCAGGCGGTCGAAGGGCAAGTTGGCAAGCTGTCGATGAAGTTGGCTGAGAACACCTGAATCAGGGAGCAATCGCAGAGCGCGCTCAACCAGGCCGTCGGGTAGCTTCAGGTTGAAGTACTTCCATTGCACTGCACCTGGATGCTCCAGGGTCTGGGCCAGTTGTTGCAGCTGTTCACGATTGAATTGATGGTCGTCTGTTTGTCGATAGGCATCCAGCAGCGCAAGCCGCAACAGCGAGCGGTGGTAATCGCGGGAAACTGCGCTCAATTGTTTCGGCAGGGTCTCGCGCAGTTGTTGCTGAAGGCGCGCACCCAGGTCGAGGTCGCGCACGATATCGACGAAGGTGCTCACCGCCAGGAGGTTATGCCGACCTCCGCCAGCCTGGGTGTTGATGCTGCTTGCGTTGAGGAAGTCCTCCCCGGAACCTGTCTGCCAACTGATGTTGAAGCCAACGTTGTCCAGGGCGGCCTGCCACAAGGTGCGGGTCTGCAGGTGCTCCACTTCCCTGTGCGGCCATTCGCGCCCGACTTCCAGGGAGTAGGTGTGCAAATAGGTGGTGAGCGGGTCTATCGCCTGGCCGGTGCGCAGCGCAAGGCGTGCACGCAGGTCGCTGATTGCCTGCTGCTCGAAGTCCTGGCGCCAGCTCGCCAGGGCCTGGGCCAGGGCGAGCCGGTGTTGCGGAACCTGACGTGACAGTGCCAGGTACTGCTCGCGTTCGGCTTGGTCCAGTTGTTCGAAGGTGCTGTCGAACTGCGCTTCGATCAGCTCCAGGGTCAGGCGATCGGTCCAGCGCTGTTGGCCATTGCTGGCGACGCTGGGGGTGTTTTCGGGAGAGTTCATGGATCAGGCGTCCTTGTTGGGGTGAGCGCCTGATCAAAGCGCAGAGTGGGTGCGTACGTGTGATAGATATGTAGCTCAGTCGCGACGGCCAGTGGCGCTGGCCGCCGAAACCTGAGGGGGGTGAAGTCAGCTGGAAAGCGCGAACAGTTTGGCAGCGGTTTTCAAGTCAATGGCCACGCGCCAGATCGGCGTGATGGCTTCACCTGTATGCTCCTGGCTGGCCTGGGCGGATTGCCCGAACATCTCCTGGTCCAGACGCTTGAGGTGCCCGGCCTTGACCTCGAAGCCAAGGGCCGCAGTGTCGGCGGCAGGGTAGTGGAAATGCGCAGCCCAGAGCGCCTCCCCTGCACCGTGCCGGTCATGGATATGGTAGGCATCCAGATAGTGGTCTTTGAGTTTTACCCGTGTCTGGGTTTGCTTGACCATGACTTCGCCCTGCTCGATCAAGTAACTCAGGCGGGGAATGCTCAGGTGCTGTTTGTCTTTGTAGGCCTTGATCATCAGGGCTTTGCCGTGGTCCAGCAATGACCCCGCCTGCTGCTCAAGCAAGGCGACGAGATCCTTGTAACGGCCACTGGGCTCGTGCTGCAGGTACTGCGCGCTCTCCTTGAGCGTATCGGCCTCGCGTTCGAGAAACTCGCTGATATTAGCCGGATGGTCCTTGCTCGCGGCGCGTGCGTTGGCTTGATCCAGCCTGGTCTGAACATGGTCTAGAAGCGCCTGGGCTTCAGTTTCCAGTTTGTCGTAGTCGGCCTGCGCTTTAAGCGCCGTTTTTTTACGGGTCCAGCGATTGTTCACTTTTTCGTAAGTGGCGATAGTTTGTTGAGTCGTCTCAGAAATCACATGCACCGTGTTGTCGTTTTGTGCGTCCACTTCCCCCGTAATGAAGGTGTCACCGAAACGGCCGTGGGCGCGAATGATCTTCTTGCGTTTTGGGGATGGGGCCGTGCTGGTGCTCGGGGCTTGAGGTGGAATGAAATCGAAGTCGATAAAGTCGCCGTCCCGCTCGGGGCGGTCGTTCGCGGTCGAGGCGGTAAAGCCCGCATGTGCTTGTTCGTCGACGGTTCGCAGAAAGTAGTCGAGGTGCTCGATGACCGTTTGTCCATGTTCGATGTCGAGCACAGCGGTAAGGCTTTCGTTTAGCGCCTGGGCCTGTTGCCGACAGGCTGCGAGTCGCATCTGAATGTTCTCCAGAACACTCAATTGAAGTCGGGTGGGTACTTGTCGAACGTCGTCCAGCATAGTCACGAGTATCCTGGCTTGGGAGGCCATCTCGGCGAACGCGGGGCGAAACTCCAAGGGTGCAAGCGCCTCCAGATTGTCCCCGACGCTGAGCAAATTGCAGTGGAAGTAAATCAGACCAATTCTTATGTTATGCGATGATGGGGGGGTATGGCGCTGTTGTTTCGCGTACAGGCCGCGGGTAGTCGCCAGTGCCGTTTGCCCCCCTTCCTCGTGCTGGTACTGTTCAAGTTTTGCCAGTACCTTGGAAAACTCGGCAATGGCTTGCTCGACCTTTATGCAGTGGGGCAACTGCTTCTGGAGCGTCTTGAGGTGGGCATGGTTGAGGGCAATGAAGTTCTCCGAGTTCCCGATGGGGTCGATGGGGCCGAGCGGCTTGACCTGAGCATTCAGGAGAAAGCCGTGGACACCGATGGTCTTGGCATGAAGTTCAGCCAGGATGATCAGTTCGTCTGCCCAGCGGCTGAACAGCTTGACCCGTTTGTCCTGGATCTGACTCAGTGCTTTCTCGTGTTTATTGAAGTTTTTCAGATTCTCATGCAACAAGGCGATTACCCGGTCACTCTCGGAGGTATAGCGATCGTGCAGTAATCGGCGGAAGTCGTGGCGCTCAGCTGGGCTCTTATCCAATTGCTCGGCCAAGACATCGATCTTTTTCAGGCCGTCTTCCAGGGCTTTATCATTTTTCTGCATTTTCTTGAGCAGCGAGTCGGCCTTATGTGCCGCCTTGGCCTCTGCGAGTTTGCCGCCCCCGCGGCCTCCCGTGGCGATGCCGCGCCAGGTTCCCTGGCTGTCGCGGGTAACCGGCTCGCTGCGTCCGATCCGGGTGGCCACATAGCGATTGGCGCTGTCCTGCGCGACGGGGTCTTGTGGGCGCACGATGCGCCACACTGCACGGGTTGGTGATGAGGCATCCTCGTCCTTGAGCACCTGGTAGGTCTGTCCGGCATGGCGGATGTAGCGTTTTCCATCACGCTTGTAGACACCGTCGACTGCCAGGCTGTTGGGGCTGAGCTCCACGGTGGTAGCAAAGGCGGCCAGCCGGGTGCTGGTCAAGCTGTAGGTCGGCTCTTCGGTCAGCAGATCGACCCAGGTGTCGGGGTGTGCAAGTGCGCTGTCGACAATGCTCCTGGCCAGGCCCGAGCTGTCGTGAAGTCCGAATTCCAGCGCCTTGCGCTGGTCATCGTCGAGGGTGCGCAAAAATGCCGAAACCAGGTTGTTCTGGCCAGGGAAGGCGGTGAACAGCGTGCCATCGGAGGGTTTGTAGCCCGTGTAACGTCCGTTGTGCCGGACCAGGGTAATGAACTGGGGGGCGGTGTCGTCGCCGTACTGGGCTAGCAGATGATCCCCTTTGCCCAGCTCGTTATTGATACTGACGCCTTCGTAAATGCGTATCCCGAGTGTCTCTGGCCAGTCGGGAAAACAGGTGAGCAGATGGCCGAACAGCGACTCGGCGTCTCTGTTCAGGTCGCGACCCGAGGGGTCTTCCAGGGCGGCGAAGGCACGGTACATACGGCTCTGGGTGCGGATGTCATTGATTCTCGATGACTGGGCTGCGGGCAGGCTAATGCCAGGACGGACCGGTTGCCTCGGGAATTCATGGAGGAGCTGCGTTGCCGCGGTTTCCGAGAGGTCGGGGAAACGTTGCAGCAGTTCATTCAGGGGCTCCCTGGCTGCACTGGTGGGTGGGGCGGTACGGGCCAGGGAGTAGCCGGTTTGCCCGATGTCCAGTTCGGTGCGTGGACGGTCGTCCTGGATCACCGCATAAATCGCCTCTTGCTGATCCTTGAAGTCGTCGAGCAGTTGGCTGCGCAAATGATCCAGGCGGTGCTGGAAATGACTGTCAAGCGCATGGTCGTTGCGTTTTCCCAGCGTGCTGCCAGGGTTCAGACGTTCATGTTCCTTCAACGCGGCCGACACCAGGGACACTCCCGCTTCGGTGGGGTGAAAGTAAGGGGCATAGCGATTGGTGCTGTTTCGGATCAGCACCAGGTCGGGAGTACGTTCAGCTAGCGGCGTTGTCGGTTCGTACTGGCCGAGTAGCGATTTTTTGTCGGTATCATAAAGTCGCACCCTGGCTTTGGCCCTGTGTGCCAACAGGCGAGGAAGCACCCGATCGGCGATGCTCGGCAGGTTCTCGACCGTGCTCGCCAAGGCAATGGCCAAGCCATCGAGGCGTTGGCGCAACTGGAATCCATCGAGTATGTCGCGCAGGGCCCAGGTCGTGTCACGGGCACCTGCCCAGATGGCCTCCAGGGTACCGCGTTGGGTTGCGCTGTGTTGCAGCACGCGGCCCAAAGCAGCATCGCTGAACGCCGGGAGCTCGGGCGACAACATCTTGTTCAGCAATTGCGTATCGCTGAGGTCGGCCACTGACGGGGTATTTTGTGGTGCGCCATCCGTTGCCCAGCGCAGCGCTGTGCCTTGGTTTTGGGTGGTGTACTGCGTGGGGTTGCGCAAGCCCCGGATCAGGTCGCGTTTGCGCCGTGCCGACAAGCGCGCGCCTGTGCCCTGCAAGGCGGCACTGACTGCCAGGTCGATAATATCGGCCATCGCCTGGATGAACTCGGTTCGCTCCCCTTGCCGAAGCGCCTGGACAGCACTGATGCTCTGGTAGCCCAGTGTGCCGAAGGACGCCAGCAACATCAGCCGGTTGACCCCCAGCACTCCGCCGGGTACCGCGATGGTCAGCAACTCCACGGTCTCACTGATGATGAACTTGAGGCCATCAAGCCAGGTTTGATGGTCGATATCGGTGACGGTCCGGTAGTCCTTGATCAAGTCGCCGTGGAATTTGAGCGACTGGCGATTGCACAGACCTGTCAGCAGTGCATCGCCCTGGCCGGCGGGTTCCAGTTGCAGGCGCTGGCTCGGCGCGGAATCCTCCCCGAACCAGGCATACAGCTGGCTGGCCAGCCAGTTCAGCTCGCTGGGGTTGGTGGGCGGGGTGGTGAGATGCTGGTGCAGTTTGAGCTGGTCGGTGATGCTCAAATGATCCAGGAACCAGGGCGTGGTGCTGCTTTGCGCGGCTTGGCGCAAGGCCTGGCGAATCGAGATCAGCGCACCCTCGAGTGAGACGTGACGCAACAGCTCCCCTTGCGGACGCCCGGGAAAATAGCTGAAGGTCGGTGTGGAGGGCAGCGTCTCGAACCGACGGATGAACAACCCCATGGCCGCACGGGTGTCGGCAAAGCTCAAGGCGTAGACCGTCCAGTCGTGCCTGCGGTCGTTCAAGGTCGCTTGCAGCGTGTTTTTTTCCTGCAGGTTGATTTCACCCTGGCGCAGCGCTTCGAGTAGCGCCAGCTCAAGTTTTACGGTCATGCAGGCGGTCAGCAGGGGTTTGATCCGGGAGTTGTAGTGCTGGTCGAAGTAATGTTGAAAGTGCTTGCCCAGGTCCAGGGCGCGTGCGACTTCGACCAGGTCTTCGCTGGTCAACGGCCTGCCGTCTTCGGGGGCACCAGGTTCGATGATCCGGCTGGCGTCGTGAAATTTCTGGCCAGCCGCCAGGCGCCAGCGGTGCCCTAGATGGAAACCGAAGTTGGTGCGGGCAACGCTCCACAGGTTGTCGGTGATTTCGGTTTCGGTTACTTGGGCCTCGCGTCGTGGCCGTGACGAGTAACGGGTGGTCAAACGAGTCTGCAAGATATCCACCGGACGGCCCAAATGAGCCGCGAGCGCATCGGTCAGGCGCTGCTTGCCATCGGCCTCGACGGCCTCGGTGAATGCCTGTAAACCCCGGCTCAACTGGGCTTCTTGCGTGGGCAACTCGACGCAGAGCTGGGCGAAGCGTTTCTTGTCGGCCGGGGGCAGGGCTTTCAAGGCATTCTGGGTTTGCTCGATTATCCATTGCAGCGTCTTGCTGTCCTGGCTGGCTTCGCCGGACTGAATGAAGTCTTCGCTACGGGCGGAGGAGTCGTTGCTGTGTATATCTGACATGGTGTCGGTGTCTCATTGAAGGTGAGAGCCGATCAGAACGCAGCAGCGATGCAGGCAGGTGATAGATATGTCTGGGGAATCCGACCATTACCGTCGGACTTGGTCAAAATTTGTGCTATATTCCGCGCCCGCGATTTTTCATCGATTAGCCACCGGTCACTGACATGCAAGCAGCCAAACCACTTTTCGACTATCCCAAGTACTGGGCCGAATGCTTCGGGCCAGCACCGTTCCTGCCGATGAGCAGGGAGGAGATGGATCAGCTCGGCTGGGACTCCTGCGACATCATCATCGTGACCGGTGATGCCTACGTCGACCATCCGTCGTTCGGCATGGCGATCATCGGCCGGCTGCTGGAAGCCCAGGGCTTCCGGGTGGGCATCATTGCCCAGCCCAACTGGCAGTCCAAGGACGACTTCATGAAGCTCGGCGAGCCGAACCTGTTCTTCGGCGTCGCGGCCGGCAACATGGACTCGATGATCAACCGCTACACCGCCGACAAGAAAATCCGCTCGGACGACGCCTACACGCCGGGCGGCCTGGCCGGCAAGCGTCCGGACCGCGCCAGCCTGGTCTACAGCCAGCGCTGCAAGGAAGCCTACAAGCACGTACCGATCGTCCTTGGCGGCATCGAGGCGTCGCTGCGCCGCATCGCCCACTATGACTACTGGCAGGACAAGGTCCGTCATTCGATCCTGATCGACGCCTGCGCCGATATCCTGCTGTACGGCAACGCCGAGCGGGCCATCGTCGATGTCGCCCAGCGCCTGGCCGCCGGCGAGAAGATCGAAGACATCACCGATATCCGCGGCTCGGCCTTTATCCGCCGCGACACCCCGCAGGGCTGGTATGAAGTCGATTCCACCCGTATCGACCGGCCGGGCAAGGTCGACAAGATCATCAACCCCTACGTCAACACCCAGGACACCCAGGCCTGCGCCATCGAGCAGGAGAAGGGCGAGGTCGAAGACCCGAACGAAGCCAAGGTGGTGCAGATCCTCGACAGCCCGCGCATGACCCGGGACAAGACGGTCATCCGCCTGCCCTCGTTCGAGAAGGTCCGTAACGACCCGGTGCTCTATGCCCACGCCAACCGCGTGCTGCACCTGGAGACCAACCCGGGTAACGCCCGTGCCCTGGTGCAGAAGCACGGTGAGGTGGATGTCTGGTTCAACCCACCACCCATTCCGATGACCACCGAAGAAATGGACTACGTGTTCGGCATGCCCTATGCGCGCATTCCGCACCCGGCGTACGGCAAGGAGAAAATCCCGGCCTACGACATGATCCGTTTCTCGGTGAACATCATGCGCGGCTGTTTCGGCGGCTGCACCTTCTGCTCGATCACCGAGCATGAGGGACGCATCATCCAGAACCGCTCCCACGACTCGATCATTCGTGAAATCGAGGAAATTCGCGACAAGGTTCCCGGTTTTACCGGCGTTATTTCCGACCTCGGCGGCCCTACGGCGAACATGTACCGCATCGCCTGCAAGAGCCCGGAGATCGAGACCCACTGCCGCAAGCCGTCGTGCGTGTTCCCGGGCATCTGCCCGAACCTGAACACCGACCACTCCTCGCTGATCAAGCTGTACCGCAGTGCCCGTGCCTTGCCGGGCGTGAAGAAGATCCTGATCGCCTCGGGCCTGCGCTACGACCTGGCGGTCGAGTCGCCGGAGTATGTGCGCGAGCTGGTGACCCACCACGTCGGTGGTTACCTGAAGATCGCCCCGGAACATACCGAGGAAGGTCCGCTCAACCAGATGATGAAGCCGGGCATCGGCACCTACGACCGCTTCAAGCGCATGTTCGAGAAGTTCTCGAAAGAGGCGGGCAAGGAGCAGTACCTGATCCCGTACTTCATCGCCGCCCACCCGGGCACCACCGACGAAGACATGATGAACCTGGCGCTGTGGCTCAAGGCCAATGGCTTCCGCGCCGACCAGGTGCAGGCGTTCTATCCGTCGCCAATGGCTTCGGCCACGGCCATGTACCATTCGGGCAAGAACCCGCTGCGCAAGGTCACCTACAAGAGCGAAGGGGTGACCATCGTCAAGAGCGAGCAGCAGCGTCGCCTGCACAAGGCCTTCCTGCGCTACCACGATCCGAAGGGCTGGCCGATGCTGCGTGAAGCCCTGGAGCGCATGGGCCGTGCCGACCTGATCGGTCCGGGCAAGCACCAGCTGATCCCGCTGCACCAGCCGGCGACCGACAGCTACCAGAGCGCCCGGCGCAAGAACTCGACGCCGTCCGGCAGCCACAAGGTGGGCAAGGATCAGAAGATCCTCACCCAGCACACCGGTTTGCCACCACGTGCCAGCGACGGCGCCAAGCCGTGGGACAAGCGCGAACAGGCCAAGGCGGCTGCCTTTGCCCGCAACCAGGAAGTGGCCAAGGCGCGCAAGGATGCAGCCAAGGGCGGCAAGGGCAAGAAGAAGCCAGCACGCCAGCCGGTGCTGCCGCGCTAAATAAAAACGCCAGCCTTCGGGCTGGCGTTTTGCATTGTGCGGGCGCTTCAGTCGGGTTTTTTATCGACCCACTTGGGCAATACCGGTGCCTGGAAGCTGTCCATGGCATCGAGCAGCGCATCAGGTGCATCGGCCAGCTTCAGCATGGCGCGGTGCTGCGGGCGCACGAAGCCTTCTTCCACCACATGGTCAAGAAAGCTGCCCAGCTTGCTGTAGAAGCCGTTGACGTCGAGCAGGCCCAGTGGCTTGGCGTGGTAGCCCAGTTGGCCCCAGGTCCAGACTTCAAACAACTCTTCCAGGGTGCCCAGGCCGCCAGGCAGGGCGACGAACGCATCGCTCAGTTCAGCCATGCGCGCCTTGCGGGCGTGCATGCCGTCGACCACCTCCAGGCGGCTCAGGCCTGTGTGGCCAACCTCGGCGTCCATCAGCGCCTGGGGAATAATGCCGATCACTTCACCCCCTGCGGCCATGGCCGCATCGGCGACGATGCCCATCAGGCCGACCGCGCCGCCGCCATAAACCAGGGTCAGGCCACGGTGGGCGAGGGCCTGGCCGAGGGCGATGGCCGCTTCGCGGTAGGCCGGGTTGACGCCGGTGCTGGCGCCACAGAATACACAAACGGAACGTACTGGCATTGCTTCTCTCCGGTTACAAGCGCGGACAGGGTAAGGTGCAGGCCAGCTACTTCCAAGGCCGGATTCATTCCGGACGCAAGAATTCGCAGTTGGCACCGGTGCTGCCGCAGGCATAGGCGGCCAGTACACTGTTCAGCAGGCTACCAAGGGACATGTTCGTTGCTCCTAAATGAGAGGTTGTCTCATCGTTCCGGAATAGCGCATGATGTGCACTTTGATTGTATGTATACAATCCATAGAACAATTTAACTGTCTGGCCGCGGGCCATCCCCCTTGATGCATATCAGGGAGGCGCCGGGCGGATTCAGGCAAGATGCGAACTGATAATACCCCTGCCAAGGAGATTCACGATGTTTGCCAAAGTTGTCGCAGTATCCTTGCTGACCCTCGCCAGCACCCAGGTTTTCGCTGCCGAGTGCAAGGTCACGGTCGATTCCACCGACCAGATGTCCTTCAACACCAAGGCCATTGAAATCGACAAGAGCTGCAAGACCTTCACCGTCGAGCTGACTCACTCCGGCAGCCTGCCGAAGAACGTCATGGGCCACAACCTGGTGATCAGCAAGGAAGCGGACATGCAGCCGATCGCCACTGATGGCCTGAGCGCTGGCATCGACAAGGATTACCTGAAGGAAGGCGACGCACGTGTGATCGCTCACACCAAAGTGATTGGCGCAGGCGAGAAAGACTCGGTCACCTTCGACGTGGCCAAGCTGGCTGCCGGTGAGAAGTACGGCTTCTTCTGCTCGTTCCCGGGCCACATCTCGATGATGAAAGGCACTGTTACCTTGAAGTAAACGCTTCGGGGGCTGCCATGCAGCCCATCGCCGGCGATGCCGGCTCCCACAAGAACCCTGTGGGAGGGGGGGTGGGGGTGGCGGGTCTTTGGGCGGTAGGTGGTCTACGGGGTGTGTTCAGTCGTGGGGCCGTGGGGGGGGGGGTGGGG